>WTGO01000007.1 GCA_011523515.1 Chloroflexota bacterium | reverse complement strand
GCCGATTGGGATTAGTCTGTCAAGGGCAATTTGGAAACTTTGCTACATAATCGCCAATGCTTTGATCCAGGAACAGAGCCTGGGCCTTCATTACAATACGCAGACGGACTTGCTCGATTACCTGGCGGATCGCTCGATCTTTGACTATCACGACGGCTATGTCAGCGTACCGATCGCCCCCGGGCTGGGCATTGAGATCGACGAAGATAAAGTGCGCGCCGCCTCCGACCACGATTTCGCCTGGCGAAATCCAGGCTGGCGCCGCCATGATGGCTCTGTGGCAGAGTGGTAACACGCCTTTACGGGCGCGGCGTCGGTTACGTCTTGCGCGCGGAATAGCCTCCGGCGCGATCAAGCCAGCCATGGGCCCTCAGTCGAGCCGCGAGACATCTACCGCGCCCGCATGTCGGCCCGTTATCAGTTTGTCCACCGCCCGCTCGACCGTAGCGCCCGCCAGCGCCAAGCCGTGCCCGGTGAAGCCCACGGCGAAGCCGATGCGCGGGCGACCGGGCAGC
The DNA here is from genome assembly GCA_011523515.1 of Chloroflexota bacterium. Lineage (GTDB taxonomy): Bacteria > Chloroflexota > Anaerolineae > Aggregatilineales > Phototrophicaceae > UBA6055. The sequence continues at coordinate 28,963 of WTGO01000007.1, read as the reverse complement.
GTACCCACCAGGGGCAAGCCGTCGCAACTGAAGCCCATAATGCCGCTCCAGCGCTGCGCTACCGGCGCGGTCACATCCGGAAAGTACTTTTTCAGATATTCGTCCAGAAAGGCTTGCACACCGGGGTTGATGCGATCTTCAGTCGTGTCGCCTTCGTCGGCGCGGTAATGCTGGCGGCCGCCGCCCAGCAGAAAGCGCCCGTCGAAGGTGCTGCGGTAATACATCATGCCGTAGTCGCTGTAGCCGCAGTAAGGAACCGGCACATGATCGATCGGCTCGGTCACCAGGCACTGCGCCCGCGTCGGCACGACCTTGCCGACGAAATAGGGATCGCTCAGCGGCGAATAGGCATTGGTGCACAACAGGACATGCTGCGCCTTGAAAATATACTTGCGCGTGTAAACGCGCACCCAATCGCCCGCTTGCTCCAGCCGATAAATTTCATTGTTGCTTACCAGCTCCGCGCCGCATTGCGCCATGATGGCCTTCACCAGCAAGTAGGGCTGTACGCCGGCGTCCAGCGGTTGCTCGATCGCGGCGTAGTAGCCCCGCTCCAGCGGATCGCGGCTGTAGTACTCGATTGCAATTTTGTCGGCGTCGAGCGCGCGCGCCGCCAGCTCCAGCTCCTGTGCTTCTTCTCTGGTTTCGGCCAGCAGCAGGGACCCGCACTCGTCCAGCGGCACGTCAAAGGGACCGCTCTCGATGAAAGCGCGCCAATGCCCGAAGCTGCGCAGCGACATGCCCCAGACTTCGCGCGCCGCATCGTGACCGTACTCTTCGATGGCGCGGTGGTAATAGGTGTCTAGGCCGCTGATCATAAAGCCGGCGTTGCGGCCGCTGGCGCCCAGGGCGACATCGCGCGCTTCCGTGATGACGACATCGCGATTGTGCAGCTGCCGGGCGAAGTACGCGGCGCTGCAGCCGGCCAAACCGGCGCCCACCACCAGGAAATCAACCTCGCGTTCTTGCTGTTCAGCGCGCTGCCAGTGGGAAACGGTCATTTACGTTTGTCGTTCGTTGCCTGCAAATTGCACTAAAACATTTGGAATTGCTTTGGAATGTTGTTCGATGCTGGAAACAGGCGCGATTTTGCAATCTGAGCATATTCGCCGTTGATTTCAAATCCAATGAATCTTCTGCCAAGATTTTGGCAGGCGACAGCTGTCGAGCCGCTTCCCACAAATGGGTCAATAACAACCTGGCCTTCGCGAGTCGACAGTTTGATTAGAAACTCAAGTATCGAGACCGGTTTCTGGGCTTCATGCCAGCGCTTTTCTTCCTCAGCAAACCAGCGCCTAATTAGATTGTTGGGATGTTTCCCATTGCATTGGACCGCCGCGACATTCATTGCGCCGACCTCATTTTCCAGTACCGTATCCGTTATCGTGTGTGGATATGGTTTGAATAACCAAGCTATCGGTTCCCAAATAGGCGCAAGATTCCCTAGACGCCATCCAGACCATTTTTCGGCCTCGGCGTCCATTCCACGTCTTGACATGACGATGCTTATACGCTGGGCGCGATGATGGGCACTCTGCTTTTCCCACGCCAGAATATCTTTGAGCAGAAATCCGCTGTCTTCAAGCGCTACTATAGCTCTATGTAATGTCCTACGAGCGCCGAAAATAAAGAGACTCGCTCCGTCTTTCATCTTTGGGTAAAGCAGATTTGCCCATTTGCTACACCATTCTTGATACTCCCTCGGAATTAAGCGATCCGCGTCGCTCCAGCCTCGAATCGGTTTTCCTCGCCGTTTGAATCCGCTTTTCCCTCGCTGTGCAGGGGATTGTCCCAACAGAGCAGAATTTGTGTTGCTGTGCAGTACATCCCAGTCGTCCAGACTAATGCCATACGGAATATCTGAAATGCAGCAATGCAAGCTGTCATTTGGCAATTGTGGTATCAATGCCAATGCATCTCCAGTAGTGATATTATTTATGAAATCATCCATCGAGATATTCACTCACTTTATCAATTGACTTGCGAATCACTTGAATTTTCTGATCGATTTTCTCCGCCTCTATTAGTCGCAATATAGCTTTTTCTTTGGACAACCGATGATAGTCACGCTTCACTGATTCCCAGTATACAATACCTTCCTTTCCGATTTCGCTCATGGTATCTATCGCAAGCCGCTTATACTGTCGCAATTCTTCAAAACTCGTATTCGTAAGGGACACCACATTGTCGTCAATTGCTTCCCAGTACCTTCGAGCATTCTTTGAAGGGGGCAGATCGCCAGCCGTGTTCCAAAGCCGTGAAAGAGACTCTTTAGGCATATGGTCAGTCAAGAATCTGACATGAACATACGACAGTAAAGTAACATTCTTTTCTTCCGCTTGTGCATAAATTTGGCTGGTATGACTAGGATACTGATAGGCTGGTGCAACCAGGCAGGCATAAGTGTCGCCTCGTCGCCAATCATCCAGTGCTGTGATCTTGAAGTCCTTTTGGTTCTTTGCTGTCCGACTCAAACGAAATGCTTTTGCGTCGGCAACTATCGAATACTCTACGGCCTTACCGCGAATGTCGGCCGAGTCACCACGTACACGTATCACGTCTGAGGGAATGTCAAGAGAGTTGAAAGCCCTGCTCAATAAAATATCACAATACTTCGCCCAAAGCTTCTCTTCTGATGAGTCGTGCCTGTATCGTTCTGGAATAATTCCGCAGTGAAGTAGTTCCGCACCGACTTCGAAGTTTGAAAACTCGCCCACTGCTTTCTCTAAGGTGTCAAAGGCATTATCGCTTTTGGAGATTTCCTCGATTAAGGCAACAATTCGAGATCTAGTCATTCGCTATCCCAACCTATGTTGTTTGATCCAGTACGCTGTCAAAGAGTGCTCTGCGCCTAAAGATATGTTTCCTATTCGCCGTCCGTACTGTCGACAATGGCACGGTAAACGATCCAGGAACAAATGGAAATTGCTTACCTTGTCCATTTTGTCTTAGTGCAATGCGTGGCAGTTTGATATTGATAATAGACGGCTAGCGCGGTTTGTCAAATCCGTCGTGTCGGACAGCGCCAAGATCTATGGCGCTATGGGAGTCGAAGCAATTGGGTGTTACAATAGTTTTACCTGTAAAACTTCACATTCCCTTTCCCGCGACTCATGGAGGACACTTATGAATTCCGCTAAGCGAGTGTTTATGTTCATTCTGGTTTTGCTGCTGGCGCTGCCGTTTTCGGCGGTCATGGCGCAAGACGAATTGCCCGATCTCGAGGGCCGCGTGGTCACGATAGCCGTCGAGAACGCCTACATGCCCTTCAACGTCATTGACGAGGAAACCGGCGAAGCGGTCGGCTGGGACTATGACACGCTGGGCATGATCTGTGAGCTACTGAATTGTGTGCCCGAGTACATCGAAACCAGTTGGGAAGGCATGATCGTCGCCGTCTCCAACGGCGAGTACGACATGGCGGCCGATGGCATCACCATCACCGAAGAGCGCGCCAAGATCGTCGATTATTCCATGGGTTATATTGACCTGTCGCAGAAGATGATGGTGCGCGTCGGCGAAGATCGTTTCACCACGGTTGAAGACTTCGTCGCCGGCGACTTCATCATCGGCGTACAAGTGGCTACCACCAACTTTGAAGCCGCCTCGGGGCTGGTATCCGAGAATCGCATCGTGGCTTACGGCGAGTTCGGCTTTGCCGTGCAAGCGCTGATCAGCGGCGATGTCGATGCCGTTGTGATTGACGATGTGGCCGGGCAGGGCTACACCGGCTTGAACGCTGACGCCATCAAACTGCTGCCGGAAGAGCTGACCAAAGAGCAGCTGGGCTTCATCTACCCGCAAGGCTCGGATTTGGTCGAGCCGATCAACGCGGCGCTGGCGAGCATGATGGCCGATGGTTCGTTGCAAGCCATCAACGACAAGTGGTTCGGCGATGACGCGGAAGCAGACATGATGCTGGCCGATCTCGGCGGGCGGACGGTGGTTGTGGCGGTAGACAACGCCTACATCCCCTTTAGCTTCATCGACAGCGAATCCGGCGAAGCGATGGGCTGGGACTATGACGTCCTGGACGAAATCTGCGCCCGGCTGAATTGTGTCACGGAATGGGTCGAGGCTGCTTGGGACGGGTTGATCATCGCGGTTTCGCGCGGCGAGTATGATGTCTCTGCCGGCGGCATCACCATTACCGATGAGCGCAAGGAAGTAGTCGCCTTTTCCGACGGCTACATGAGCACCATTCAGCGTCTGATGGTCCGGCTGGGCGAAGACCGCTTCAGCAATGCCGCCGAATTCGCCGTTGGCGACTATACCATTGGCGTGCAAGTGGCCACGACCAATTATATCGCTGCGCAAGAGTTGGTGGGCGAGGACCGCATCGCCGGCTACGATTCTTTCGGCTTCGCCGTGCAAGCGCTGATTTCTGGCGATGTTGACGGTGTCGTGATGGATGATGTCGCCGGCCAAGGTTATGTCGGTGTCAACTCGGAAGCCATCAAATTGCTGGACGACGAACTGGTGTCGGATGAATTGGGTTTCATCTACGCGCAAGATTCGGAGTTGGTCGAGCCATTCAACGCTGCGCTCGACAGCATGCGCGAAGACGGAACGCTGGGCGCAATTAACGCCAAATGGTTCGGCGCAGATGCTTGAGTTGGTTGACCGCCTGTCGAATTCGACAACTGAATGCTGAATCGATTGGGACAGGGTACGCCCTGTCCCTCTTTTTTTGGCGGGAAATGCGCTGAGGAATGCCTATGTCTTCGCGACCGCTTGAGCCGGATCTGGACGAAATCATCGCCGAATCGCGCGGGCGCGTCATGCGCTTTTCGCGTATTTATACCTTTCCCTATTGGTTCCTCTTTCTGGTGTTGCTGGGTGTGCTGCTGGCGATCAGCATTCTGACGGATTCGGTCTACTCGAATATCTTCAATCAGCTGATCGAGGGCGTGATCATGACGCTCTTCGTCAGCGCGACCTCTTATGCTTCCGCGCTTTTCGTGGCGGTGATAGTCGGCATTATCCGCTCAAACCCGCCCGACCCGCCGCAATCACGACAGACGCTGCGCCGGGCGGTTTTCCGCGTCGTGCGCATTGCCGTGTACAACATCTGCACGGTCTACGTAAATGTCATGCGCGGCATTCCGATTTTGATCGTGCTATTGGTTACCGCGTTTATCGTGGTGCCGGCCATGCGCGATACGCTGAACGATGTGGTGCTGGTGAGCTTGCGCGATATGATCGGCAATTCGGATATCCCCGATATCATTTGGCGCGGCAGCTCGCCCATGACCGCTATCGTGGCGTTGGGCGCGACCTACGGCGCCTATATGTCGGAGACGATCCGCGCCGGCATTCAGTCCATTCCCAAAGGTCAGTTTGAAGCCGCCTATTCCGTGGGCATGACCTACTGGCAGACCATGCGCTCCATCGTACTGCCGCAGGCTTTTCGTAATGTCTTACCGCCGCTGGGAAACGACTTCGTAGCCATGATCAAGGACTCGTCATTGTTGGCCTTTTTGGGAATCCGCGATGTGACGCAGATCGCCAAGCTGTCATCGGGGCGCTCGTTCCGCTACGTGGAAACTTACGCCGTGACTGCCTACATCTATTTGACGCTTGTGATCACCGCGTCGACGCTGGTCAACTTGCTCGAGGACACCATCAATATCGAGCGCGAGACGCCGCGTCTGGTGCGGCAGTTGCGGGCGCTGCGCCCGGGCAAAACCAAACGCGAGCCCGTTGTCGAGTCTTTCGACTAGCGGCCTTTCGCTTGAGTTATTCTTCCGAGTAGAAGCCGACCTTATTGCCCTCGGTATCTCGCACCCAGCTGACGAATCCACCGCCGGCGTTTTCGCCCAGCTCTGTCTTGGGCAGGAGCACCTCTCCTCCGGCAGCGGGCACGCGCGCCAACGCCAGATCCAGATCGCCCGAGATCGTAAAGTAGACCATAGTGCCTTCAGTCGAAGGTTTATAACCGAATTGCGGATTGTGCACCAGGCAGCCGCCCACCTGTCCATCGTGCGGAAAAACGCCCAACATGCTGCCCATGGTTTCTCGCTGATCATTGACGAATAGCTGCTTGTCCAGCACGGTCTCGTAAAAGGTCTTGGCGCGCTCAAAGTCAGCGACCGGCACTTCGAACCAATTGATTACCGTCATGATTTCCTCCTTACTCTGCAAACTAGTAATGTACGGGCGACGGAACCGCAGTGTCTACGCGCGGCTGTGTGTCGCCCGAAAAATAGGCGCCTTCAGTTTGATAGGCGATTCACAGGGTCGCGTAAACACAGACCGTCAATCGCCCCTACAATTGTCGCTTATGTTGGGGAACCGTCACCAGCACGGCTAGCGCTGGCGCTCGTCCTGCTCGTCGGCTTCGTCCAGCGCGGCGAGGATGTCGCTGTCTTCCGGCGCTTCACCAGCGGCTTCGCCGAGGCGATCGCGCGAGTTCTGCTCGGCGCGGTCAATGGCGTCCGCTTTGTCCAGATAGAGCGATTCGTTGAATTCGAAACCCAGATTCTGGCCGTGCAAGTGCACCTCGTCCATGGCGTCGATCGTATCTTGCAGCTTGTCGATCTCGTCCTGGATCTCGACTCCCAGCCGCTGCCCGCGAATGCTGTTGACATCTTTGGTGCCCAGCAAGGACATTTGCGCGTAAACTGTGCCCAGGGCCGACAGCGTGCTTTCCAGCTGAATTTCGGCGCGTTTGATAATGCTGGCGCTGGCTTCCAGGCTGACCAACTGCCGCTGCAGCAATTTGAGCTGCTGGTTCAGGTCGTGGCGCGTGGCGTCGTGCCTTTCCGTAGCGATGCGCGCTTTCACCTGCTCGATTTTGCGCGGCACCTGCTGCAAGTCGCGCGCGGCCAGGTCGTTGTTCTCGAAATTGTCGATGCGGTTCGCCAGGCTATACATATGGGCGACCCAGTCGTTGATGGCGTTGATGCGGTTGCGCTGATTTGCGCGCATGGCGGCGCGTGAAGCATCCACCAGCTTGAGCATATTGCGCCGATACTCGAAGGCGTCGCGCAGCCGCTCGCGCGAGACGCGATTGCGGATATTGCGCAAATCGTACTCGCGCTCGAAATCTTCCGCCAGCGCCTGCTCGGTCGCTTCCGGGTCGGTCAGCGTCGAAGCGACCAGCACAGTCTCAGCCAGGCCGCCCAGCACCAGCCAGTACCAAGGCTGCCATTCCATAAAGGGCAGGCTGACATCCTGCACAAAGATGAACAGGATAGCCGTGATCATCAGCGTGACCAGCGTTTCCCAACGCAGCAGCGCATTGGCGAAGAGCGCGCCTATGACCTTCTGGCGAGCCTCACGATCGATTGACATGGCGGGTTACAGCTCCTGGGGAATCCATCAAGGCCGAAAGACGGCAATCAGTTGTCGCCGAGCAGACGTTGACGGCGCTCTTCCAGCTGCAGCTCGACCTGGCCGATGCCAACGGTGTCTTCAATCTGGTCGGAGAGTTTGCGGCTGGCCAATTCGGCGCGCGCGTCTTCTTCGTCGATCTTGGAATAGATGGAATCGAGCAGGTTGTCGATTTCCTGGTCGCCGGAGGTGTCGAGTTTGTCCATCGCCTTCAGCGTCTTGGTCATGACCTTCTTGGTCTCGGCCAGTTCCATCAGGGAGCGCATCTTCTCACGTTCCTGCTTGACCGTGGTCAGGCGGCTTTCCAGCTTCAAACGCATATTGAGCATGCTTTGGTACTGCTCTTCCTGGGCTTGCCACTGCTCGTAGTATTCCTGCGCCAATTCCTGCTTGGTGTTCATCTCAGCCTGGGCGGCGGCGGCGAGGTCGTTCTTGCCGCGCAGAAGCAAGGTATCAATGTCGCGGTCCAACTTGTCGGATTGATTGGAAAATTCTTCATATTTGCGTTTTAGCGTGCGCACGGAGCCGCCGACGGTCGCCGCCGAGTCATCCAGCGCTTCCAGGTTGCGCTCGACCTGGCGTATGTACTCGTCCATAACCTTGAGCGAATTGGTTTCCAGCGCGCGGTCAATCATGCCATGCATATTGGCGCTGAATAGTGTTTGGACCTTCTGTAATATGGATGGCATCTTCGGAATATCCCCTTACTGAGCTAGGTTTCTAGGCAGTCATCTGGCAACGGATTGCAGCCAGTATAGCATAGGTATAAATCGATTAACAAAGCTGTGTCTGTAGCGTCACTATTGTTTACGAACAATTTACGCGACAGTTTCGGCTAGCGGCCCCGGTTCCGCTGAACCGCCAGCAAGTCGGACAGGATGGCGCTGCCGGTTTCCAGCTTGCCCGCGCCGGCGCCGATCAGCGTGACATCGCCCAGCAGATCAGTCTCCAGGGTGATGGCGTTGGCGGCGCCTGCCACACTTGCCAGCGGGTCACTGAGCGGCAGGCGCAGCGCCTTGACCGAGCCGCCGCCGGGCGTCGCCTGGGCGATCAGCTTGTAGCGCTCGCCGGCAGCTTTCGCCGCGGCCATGTCATCGGCGCTAATTTGCGTGATGCCGCTGACGTCCAGGTCGGCCATGGTCAGGCTGGCGCCGTAGAGGGCGTTGGCCAGGATGATGACCTTGCCCGCCGCGTCCCAACCTTCGACATCGCCAGTAGGGTCAGTCTCAGCGTAACCCAGGGCTTGCGCTTGCGCCAGCGCCTCGGCGTAGGACAGGCCGCCTTCCATCTGTGTCAGCATATAGTTGGTCGTGCCATTTAGGATGCCGCGCGCCGACGTAATTGCGCAGCCGGCCAGCGCCTCTTCCGCCAGCTGCATGGTTGGCGTGCCGGCCATGACTGTGGCTTCGTAGCGCATCTGCACGCGCTTGGCCTGCGCTTTCGCGCGCAGATTAGAGTAGTCGAGCGCCACTGGTCCCTTGTTGGCCAGCACCAGATGCAAACCCGCGTCCAGCGCCTGATGACAAATGGAAAGGGCAGGCTGCGCAGTTTCCAGGTTGGTCGGGCTCATTTCGACCAAAACATCTGCGGCGCCAACGGCGATCATCTCGCTAGCGGACAGGCCGCGGCGCAATCCGGCCTGCTCGGGATAGTCGACGAAGCTTCCGCTCCGAGCTGCTTCTAGCAGTCCGGCGATTTTCAGCCCGTCAGAGAGAAAAAGCGTGCCTTTGCTGCCGGTGACGACGCCGATGATCTGGGCGGAGAAGCCTTGCTCTTGTTTAAGCCGAGCCGCTTTGTCGCGCAGAATCTCGGCCAATCCCTGGCCCACGACGCCGAAACCGATGAGGAGTAATTTCATGATCGTATCCGTCTGATTTTCAGCCGCTTTCAGGCGCAATAATACTCGCGCTGTCGCCGAGGGGTAGTGCCTGTTTCAGGCAGCGCCTCTAGCCTGTAGCCGCCAGTCGGTCCACAGCCGCCAGCGCTTTATCGACGCTCTCTTGCGGCCGCGCGCCGATTTTCTGGTCGACCACGATGCCGTCCTCGTCAATGACCCAGTAGGAGCGGGTTGCGGAAATCGGCAGCTTGATGATGAACAGGTTGAAGCCCCAGGCATCCCAGGCATCCAGCATTTCGTGGTCGGGGTCGGAGAGCAAGTCGTACGGCAGTTGCTGGCGCTGCTTCCAGGCGGCCAGGGTCTCGACGCTGTCCGAGCTGACGCCGAGCACGACGGCGTTTTGCGCTTCGATCTTCGGAAAGACATCGCGGAAGGAGCAGGCTTGATTGTTGCAGCCCATGGTATTGGCTTTGGGGAAGGCGAAGATGATCACGCGCCGCCCGCGATAATCGCTGAGCCGCGCGGTTTCGCCGTCTTGATTCAGCAGTTCAAAGTCCGGCGCCGCTTGTCCAACTGTGGGCATGGCTTTCCGCTTTCGTCTCGCAGTGTCTTCTTGATTCCATTATATCAGCCGGCGACTGGCGGCTTGCCACTCAGCCGCTGGCGACCCCGTGCGCGGCGTCTTCTTCGCGGGCGACGCGCTGCCCTTCGGCGATATCGACGCGGCTGAGCAGATAGCCGCCCAGCAGGAACAGCAGAATCAGGCTCAGAATGGCGGGCCGGCTGCTGCCCAGGGCGATGCCGGCGAATGCGAAAATTAGCGGGCCGATGATCGAGGCGAATTTCTCCATGATGGCGTAGAAGCCGAAGAATTCGCCGCTCTTGGCTGTCGGGCACAAGCTGGCGTACAGGCTGCGGCTGAGCGCCTGGCTGCCGCCTTGCACCATGGCCACCATCAGCGCCAGCATCCAGAATTCCAGCGTGGCGTCCAGCACAAAACCCCAGCAGGCGACGATGCTATAGACGAGCAGCGATAGCAAGATGCTGCGGCGCGTGTCGAGCCAGTTGGACAGAGAAACGAAACGCGAGCGCAGCAAACGCGCCAGCGCCAACGCCACCACTTCAAAGCCGAGGATGATCAGCGCGATGGTCGGCAGGCTGCTCTGGCGCGCCGGCGCGAGAACTTCAAGCTGCGAGACGGCGATGACGCCGCCGCTTTCGCCATCCGGTTGCTGGCTGGCGTTTACGATTTCCAGCCTGTGCAATCCGGCGTCGGCGATCTCAATTGTCGCGGTTTCGCCATAACGCAGCGTCGCGCCGAATGTATTGATGAGCAGAGGCGCGCCTTCGTCTCCCTCGGTCAGGACCTCGCCGTCGAGCATAAAGCCGATCAGGCCGCCGTCGGGTGATAGCCGATAGCCGAGCTCCAGCGCGCCCCCGTTGAATGTGAATGTCTGGGTCGCGTCCGGGTCGCTGCTGCTGAGGAAGCGCAGATCCTCCGGCACGCCTGTTAGCAGGGCGGTTAGGTTGCCCATGAATCCTTCGCCAATCAGCGCATCGCCGGCGACGACTTCCGTCTGCCAATCGCCGATCGCGAGGAAGGCCTCGTCCGTGAGCGCATAAACGCCTTCGCCGACGTGCTCGCCTTGCCTGACGTAGGGCGCCGGCGCCGCGCCGGTCACGGTCGCGGGCAGGGCCTTCACCAGCGCGATGCCGAGGACGGGCAGGGCGATGGCGTTGATCAGAATAAAAGCCAGGTAAAAGGGCGCGCGCTCGTCGTTGTGCGCCGGCAAACGACCGAAAATGATGCTGAAGGGAATGCCGGCGAATTGCACCATCAAGATGGCCAGCACCAATTCTTCCAGCCCAAATCCCAGCTCGGCGCCATAAATGGCCGCCACCGCGATGATGGCGCCAATGGCATCGTTGTAGACGAGGAAGGCGACCAGGTACTTGAAAAGCTCGCGATATTGCCGGATGTTGCGCAGTGTGCCCCGCAGCCGGCGCAGGCTGACGCCCAATACGGTTTCGCCGCGCTTCAGGGTAGCGGTCAGCGAAGGCGGCTCAGGCACGCGGCGCAGAATCGGCAGCGAAAATATCAGCCACCAGAACGCCACGCTGAGGAAGGACAAGCGAATGCCGGCATTCTCGAAGAGGCTGTCGGGGATGAAAAAGAACATGGCCACATTGATCGCCAGCAAGATGCCGCCGCCGAGATAACCGAGCGCGTAGCCGCGCGACGATACCCAGTCGCGGTCTTCCTCGCGCGCCACATGCGGCAGCAGCGCGTCATAAAAGACGATCGAGCCGCCGAAGCCGATGCGGCCCAGCACGAAGAAGAGCGACGCCAGCAGCCAGTCGCCCGTGCCGACGAAAACCAGCAGGCCCGTGCCCACCACACCCGCGCCGATAAAGATCGACAGGAAACGCTTCTTGTTGCGCATGACATCGGAAATGGCGCCGAGGATAGGCGACAAGATGGCCAGCACAAAAAGGGAGAAGCTGATGGTCAGCGACCAGTAAGCCGTAGCGGTGGCTTCGCTGGGCAAGGCGCTGCCGGCCACCGTGCTGTAGTAAATGGGCAGCAAGCTCGCGAGGATAGTTGTGGCGAAGGCCGAATTAGCCCAGTCGTACATGGCCCAGGCGTTGATGCGCCGCCGGTATGTGGATTGATCTCTCTCGCGCTCGTCAGCCATCGCTCGCCTCGTTTCGCTTCGTTCGCCTATACTAAAGATAACTTGAAAGCGGCGGGTCGGCACAGTCTGACGGCGCGCCGATCTCAAATTGAAGGGGCCTGCGGCGCGAGGTATACTGATGCGCTGGATAAGCGGGCTCGACAGCATGGGCAAGTCCCCCGCACGAATAGTCGCGAACTTTTAATCAATGAATCGAATCGCATTTCGCCCCGCCTTGGATTCGGGATTGTTCCTGTGCTTGCTGCTGACGCTTGTTCTCGCGCTGCCTTTGGCGCTGAATCCGCGACTGCCAGCAGGCGGAGACGTGCTGCTGCTTCTGTACTTTGCGCTCTGCAGCGGCGGAATGTACGCTTTCTGCAAACGGCGCAGCGGCCGGCTGGGCGCGCTGATCGCCGGCCTCGCCTACGTCTACAGCCCTTACCTGATGCATGACGCGCCCTACGCTCGCGCCGCGTATGCCGAGCTGCTGGCATTGGCCTTGTTTCCGCTGCTGCTCTGGCGCCTGGACGCTCTGCGCGACAGACCCGAACCGCTCAGCTTCCTGCTTACCTGCCTGTTGCAGGCCGCCTTGATCAGTACCGGCTTGGTCACGGCGCTGGTTTTGACCGGCATCGTCGTCGTCTGGCTAGGCGTCGAGACACTGATTCAGCTCTTCAATCGCGAAGCCAGTCAGATGCGCGCTCGCTCTGGCGCATTGGCGGCGCTGGCGCTGCTGCTGGGTTTGCTCGCCAGCGCCACAATCTGGCTGCCGATGGCGCAGGCAGACAAATCAGCGGCGCCTGAGTGGCGCGTCGGCTTCCTGACCTTGGAAGATCTGTTGTCGCCGCCGCCGATCCAGGATGCCGGCGCACTTAATGGTTTGCGCGAACTGTCGAGCCTGGGCCTGGCGCAATGGGCGCTGGCTGGCCTGGGCGCGCTGTCGGCGCTTGCGCTCTATGTCAGCGGCTACCGCACGCGGCACCCGAACGCCTTCCTGGGCGCGGCGTGCTTCAGCGCGCTCGCCATTCTGCTCATCGCCTTGATGCAGCCGGCCGCGGCTGATCTATGGAGTGATTCGCCCCTGCAGCTGCGCGCGGCCCGGCGCCTGCTAGGGCCGGCGGCCGCCTGCCTGGCGATCCTGGCGAGTATGAACGGCCTTTGGCTGCGGCGACTCAAAGCTCGCTATCAGAGCAGCACGATCGCGGTTGTGGTGGCTGTGCCAATTGTGACGGTCATTCCGCTGCTCTATGTACCCGCGCCGCGGTCATCGCTGGAGACGGCGCCGCAGCTGCGCGAATCGGCCGGGCAGATCAGCGGGCTTGCTGCCGGCGTTGCCCTGTTGCTGGCCATTGTCGCCGTCTGGCGCTTGCGCAATTGGCAGCTCACGCCGCGACCCTACTGGACGGCGCCGGCGCTCTCGCGGAGGAGCGTCGTCGGTATTCTGATGGGCGGGACGATCACGCTCTTCAGCCTGCTGATTACTTATCGCGAAGGCATTGCCTGGATCAATTCGCCGCCGGGCCAGGCGTTGCCGGCTCAAGTTCAGCGCGTGTATACAATTAGCGATAAGGTGGAGCTGCTGGGTTACGACTTGAACGCGGAGGCATTCATTCCGGGCGACAGGCTCGTCTTTAGGGCTTACTGGTACGCGCCTGCGCGGCCGGCAGTCGACTACTCCAGCTTCCTGGTTTTGTCGGCCGGCGAAGCGCGGCAGGTTCTGGCTCTTAAACCACATCCGGGCGGTCGGCCGACGAGTGAATTATGGGGTCCTGATGGCTACATGGTCGACAGTTACGAGGTGAATCTGCCCGCTGATTTGCCCACCGGAGAATACGAATTGATCATCGGCCTGGCCGCCTGCGCCAGCGCTCGGTTGGACGATTGCGCGGCGACTGACGCAGCGGGCGCTTCGCTCGGCGGCAGCGCGGCAATCGCTACGATTCGAGTCGCGGCGTCTTAGTACCCGCCCGCGGGATCGGGGTAGGCGTGCCCGCCACCGTAACTGAAAGACGGTGTCGGCGTGGCGCGCGGCGGCAGCGGCACATCGTAATCAACGGGCAGCGAGCTGATCACGGCTTCCGTCTGCAGGGTAAAGAGCGCCATCCAGCCAATGTCGCCATCGGCGTCCACCTGCACCCAGGGGCTGTAGGGACTGCGCGCCAGCAGTTTCACTTCCATGCCTGACGGCAGCGTGCGCTTGACGCGGAAGGCGGTATCGGGCGCCTCGCGCAGGTTGCCGCCGCGCGGTACGCTGACCACTGCACGGTAACCGTAAGCGCCGTAACGCTGCGGCGGTTCCGGCGTCACATCATACACCGAGTGAATTGGACCGTGCCGGCCCGCCAGCAATTCGGCGCTCATCCAGCCGGTTTCGCCATTGCCGAAGCGGATGTGCAGCCACTCGCCATCGCTGCTGACGCCCAGGATGCCCATGGTCTCACCGGCGGGCACCTGAAAGAGCAGACGCGAATTGATATCAGGCGCGACGCGCATATTCACGCCGCCTTGCGTCTGCGCGAAACCCGGCTGCGGGATGGGCACGGGACGGTCGAAGAGCAGAATCGGCAGGTGCTCGATTAATTCGTATTCGAGCAGGACCGGCTGGCCGGGCAGCTGCGCCGGTTTGGTCCAATCGCCGGGGGCATAACGCAGATTCAACTGTTCGCCGACATTGAGCCGCACCGTCTGCCCGAAGGCCACCAGTATGATTTGCCCCTCGATGGCGATGAACTTGGTGTAATCCGCGTGTGTCAGCGCGATCAAGGTGCCGTTGATTTCGGTGGCGACGCCGTTGATGAAGACGCGGGCGCCTTGGCCGTACAATCCCTGCACCACCAGCGCGCCAAGCGGCGGCATCGCGTGGCAATCGGCGGCGGCCGGACCGCTTTCGATGGTGATGGAGCGCCAGCGCGCCAAGCCGGTTTCGGTCGATACACGATTGCTGATATTCAGGTTGCCTACGATCAGGGCGTCCATCAAGATGTCCTTCTCCAGCCGCAGCCAAAGCAGCCCGCCGCCCTTCGCCGCTGACAGCGGACGGCTGTGCAGGCGGTCGATTGTGTCCGCCTCTGCCAGCGCGTCTTCGCCGAGCGCGTCAGTCGCCGGTTCGACAAGCGGCGGCAGCCCGCCATTGCAGAAGAAGCCGGTCGGCCCGGCCAGGCATTGATCGCTGGCGGCGGAATAGTGCTCGGTCAACGCAGCCGCGCAATTTTCAGCCGTGATGGGTGTGCCGGCCGGGGCGGCAGCTGAACCTGGCGTGGCCGTGGGCGGGAAGCGCACGAGCGTCGGCGCTAAAGTTGGCGCCGGCGTCAGCGTAACGTAAACAATATCGTAGGTCGGCTGCTGTTCCGCAGCGGCGATATCTTGCGCCGCGTCGCCGCTGCGGCAGGCGGTCAGCAGCAGGCACAATAGCAGGCGCCGCGCCATTTGAGCCTTCATAGGGGATCGCCCAGCTCAGTACAGATCGTCAATCACCGCCATCATACCAGAATAGCGGCGAGCCGCGCGGCGACAGGCGAAGAGGCGCAGGGCAATGGTTGCCTAAGCGTCAGTCAGCGCGCTCTTAGGCTTGGGCCAAAAACTTCAGCGCCTTCTCGATGCTCTTCTTGGGGCTGATTTTGAGCTGCGTGTCGAGTACGGCGCCGTCTTCGCCGATGATCCAGTGCGAGCGAATCACGCCCCAATATTTGTTGCCGTACATTGACCGCTCGCCCCAGGCGTCCCAGGCTTCCAGCACCTGATGATCGGGGTCGGAAAGCAGGTCGTATTGCAGCGACTCGTCTTCGATCCACTTGGCCAGCGCCGCCGGTTCGTCCGGGCTCAGCCCCAGCACAACGGCATCGGCGGTTTCGATTTTGGCGAAATTATCGCGGAAACCGCAAGCTTGCACTGTGCAGCCCGAGGTGCCGGCTTTGGGATAGGCGAAAAGCAGAACTTTCTGGCCGCGGTAGTCGCTGAGCTTGACCGACTCGCCCTTCTGATTGAGCAATTCAAAGTCGGGCGCCATTTCTCCGGTTTGGGGCATGGTCGTCTCCTGGCCGCTGACGGGCAACAATTTCGTCACATGCGCGCATTCTAGCGCATTCGGGCGGATTAGGGCACGGGCGTTTCGCCTTTGGTGGGCGCGCCGCTGATTAGCCGGCGGGCGAGGTCGATGCCGAGCCAAAGGGACGCGGTCGCCTGCGCCGGCATCAGCAGATGCAAATCGGGCGGAAAATGAGACAGGAACTCACCGTCGTCCTCTATCGGCGCGGCGACCACGCTTTCGCTCAGGGTCTCGTCAGCCGTCGTGAGAGGCATATCGCTCTCAGGCGCAGTTATGCGCGCGTACCAGTCAGGGTCGCGAATCAGCAGCAGTGTGCTGATTTCGGGGCGCAAAGTCAGCAAGTTGAGGATGATGCCGCTGGCGCAGAGCTGCGCGCCGCCGGAATCCAGCAGGCTCAGCAGGTATCTCAGCGCTGGATGATCGTAGAAGAAATCCCAGCGCGCCGGGTTGCGCTGCTCGGGCATGTTGAACAGCTCTTCCAGCACTTCGCGCAGCACTTGATGCTTGACGCTCCATTCGCGCGCGTCTGCGAAACCGGCTGTCGTGGGCCCGAACATCATCGCCGGCAGCACATGATACAAGCCGCTGTCGAAAGCAGTGGCAGCTGAACGCCGCGCCAGCAGCGCCTTGTAGCGGCCGGCGTCGTTGAAGACTGTGAGCGTGCCGATGCCGATGGCCGCGCTGCGCATGGCGCCGCGGAGCAAGGCCTCGGGCGGCTGAACCAGCCGATGGTAAGTGGCGCGCGATGGCGCCCGCATCCAGCCCTCCGCGACGGCGTCGCGCAACTCCCGCTCCAACGCGGCGCAGGTCGCCAGCATGTCGTAGTAACGCCCGATGGCGCCACGCAGCTTCAGCGGCCGCTCGCGGATCGTCTTCAGTGTGAAGGTAGCGCCGTTGTGCAGGCCTGGCTTGCTGTTCTGCAGATTGTGCAAGTAGCTGTAGTCGTAGACGGCGAAATCACGCGCTTCCGGCGTGGGCGGCGTACTGTCCAGCAGGCTGTCCACATCGTGAATCTGCCGGTCAGTCGGATAGAACACCGTCACCGGATGCTCAATGCCGGCGCGGGTATAGGGCTCGCATTGATACAGATGCTGCAAGTAATCGGTCATGTTTTTGTAGTCGCGGCTGTCGAGTGGCATTGATGCGCCTAGAATAGTTAGACTTTCAATTTGACGTACTTGCGATGATCGGTAACGTTTTGTATTGTGGAAGGAGCCCTATGGTAGACGATATGTTGTCAGGATTGGGGGACTTTGGACCGAGCCTATAGCAGTTTGATTATTCACTTGGTTACGTGGATTTGCCTTAGCATATTCTTGCCTCTATTGCCAATTGGCCTTGGGATCTTGATTGCCACGCTGCAGTTGGTCGAGGTTTCTCTTTTGGATTTGCTCAACGGTGTAGAGTTACTGCTAATCTCGTTGGGACTGATTACTGCGACCGGAATTGATCTCTCTAGAACAGTTTTTGACCGCTCGGCACGTCCGCTAACGTTCTTTTTCATTCGACTGCTTCTGATTCTTCTCGGCGTCGGAAGTATAGTGTTGTTGACGCTGATATATGTTGACGCGAACGTCATTGACATGCAATTCGATACTGACACTAAGTTCTTCTTTGTGGGTATTTTGGCTGTGTCGATAGCACTTGTAACTGTTGTCTTGCAAACAATAATCGGCTACACTCGCTATAGTAGGAATGCTGAGGACGCAGACTCATGAATTCCCCAATTCTCGTAATTCTGTTTGTATACTTGGTTTTTCTATTTATCGCTTCTGTGGCGATGAGCGCGTTTCTGCTTTACGATTTGTGGAGCGGCAATTTCCGCAAATATCTCTTGGCTGAAGAAGAGCGCGAGTGAATTGACACGCTCACGGCGCGCTATCCCCGCCGCTCCGAGGTCTGCTCCGCCAGCGACATCAAGCCGTCGGCGAACAGCGCTTGCAGCAACAGCAGCGCCGCCATACCGACGCAGACGTAAGCGCCCGCCGGCGCCACCCGCCAGACCGCGCCCAGGCTGCCCAAATGCGCCAGCAGCAAACCCCAGTCGCCATAGCTGCTGTAAGCCAGGATGAGCACAAACTGCGCCGCGTCCGAGATAATCAGGCGGCCGCCCAGGATGTCGTTGACGCCGGCCGACGCGAGCACAACGAATACCACAGTTAGCGCGACCAGCGCCACTTGCAGCAAGGCGCCGTAAAAGCGTTCCGCAACCGTCACGGAGAGGAATAGACCCAGGGCCGCGGCCGAGCCGATCATGACGAGCGGCTGCGCCAGGCTCAGCGCGGCGCTAAGGGCGATCAGCAGCAGACCGACGCGCCAGTCGACCAGCGGCGGCGCTGCCGCGGCGCTCAGCATTTTGACATAGTGCCCGCCAAAAGCCGTCACATCAAGCAGTGCGCCCAACGCCAGCAGCAGCCTCAAGAGTAAAATGGCGGCGATCGGCGCGCGCAGCCGATACAAGATGCCCAGCCAGCGGGCGCGCAGGGCCAGGCCCGCGCCGGCAGCGGTGGCGCGCAGCTTGTCCCAGGTCTTGCGGCTGCGCTCGGCACGGACCGAAGCGGCGCCCAGCGCCAGCGCCAGGCTCCAGGTGATCGTTTGCAGCGCCAGTGCCGGGAAGTACAGACTTCCCCAGAGCCGGCCGGACAGGTTGCCGGCGTCGTCCAACCCGAAGGCGCCGGCGTAGAGCGCGGCTGCAATTGCGAGCAGCAGCATTAGCGCCGTCAGCTGCAGCGCGAAGTTACGGCCTGCCGCGCGTCCTTGCGCCTTGGACAGCTCATATTGCAGCAGCGGATTTCCCAATCGTGGCTGCGCCGGGGCCGGCAGCAAATTGCGCAGGCGGCTAATCATCGAGCGCCGCCAATTCGCCGATGGTCGCTTCCAACCGGTCGAGCTCGGCCTGGCAGTCCGCGCTCGCCAGCTCAATAGTGCGGTTGCCGCGAATATAATGGACGCAGGTCTGCGGCGGACGCTGCAATCCCAGTTGCTCGCGCGCGGCCTCGGCGTAGACGCCCAATTGCAGCCGGTAACGGCGCGCATGCGCTTCGTAGGCGTCGCCGATGACCTGGCTGGTCTTGTAATCGATGATCAGCCACTCGCCGTCCGGCAGCTGCAGCAGCACATCCATGATGCCGTGAATGACGCGTTTGTCGCGGCGGTAGAGGAAGGGCAGCTCGGTGAGGACCGTGCGCTTTTGCTGGCGGGCGCTGGTTAACCTGCGGCGGACATCGCTGACCGCGTAAAGCTCGAGCAGGCCGCGGACTTCTTGACGCGTGTACGCTACAAGCGTCGGATCCGTGACCCCTTTCTCCCAGGCGACGGCCCGGATCATCTCATCGCCCCCGGGCTGAACCTGCGTGAAGCCGCCGTAACGCAGCAGCTCGTGCACGATCTCGCCGATGACGACCGGCGACGCCCGATTACCGCCTCGTAGCGCCGCGCCAGAATCCGGCGGCAGACCTTGCAGGGCTTCGGCGCGAAAGCGTTGCCCGGAAAGTCGGCGCTGCCGCTTGCTCAAGCCATGACGAAAGGCGCCCAGCTGCGCGATTTGCGTGGCGGTGATATGGCTCAGCGCGGGCGTGGGCGCGGGCGGCAGCGGCTGCAGCAGCGGGGGCTCGAGCGGTTTATACGTCTGCGCGTCCGCTTCAAAGTCCCACAAGTCATCTTCGATATTGGCCGCTTGATACAGCCGATCCAGCGGCGGCGGCGCCGGCGGCATCAAGACTGATACAGGCTGGTCGGCGAATTCGCGATTTTGCTGCGGATGGCGCTCTATTTCGTCGAACTCCAGCGCTTCCAGCAATTGCCGCAGCCAGCCTTTTGACGTCCAGCCACCTTTACTGTTGAGCGTGGCCTGCCCGCTGATGAGCAGATAATCTTGCGCGCGGGTCGCGGCGACATAGAGCAGGCGTTTGCGCTCGGCGGCTTCTTTTAGCGATTGCAGCTTGGCATAGCGGCGGTAGGCGAAACCCTGCTGGTATTCATTGGTCGCGGCATCGTAGACTTGGCAGCTCAGCCCGTCTTGGGGGTCGGCGAGCAGCAGCGGGGCGCCGCCGCCTCCGCGTTCCCAGGCGGCGTCCGCCAGAATGACTAGAGGGAATTCCAGGCCCTTGCTGGCGTGCACGGTCATTAGCCGCAGGGCGTTGCCGGCCTCCAGCAGCGCCTCACCCTCGCGGATTTCGCGAGCTGTGAGATCGTCCAGGTATTGGGTGAATTTGCCCAGGGTGATCTTGCCGCTCGATTCCGCCAGCTGCAGCAATTTTTCGATGTTGCCGCGCCGCCGATGGCCATCGGGCAGGCCGGTCAGGAGCGCCAGGTAGTTGGTCCTGTCCAGCGCCAGCCGCAACAGCTCGGATATCGTGATACGGCCCGACAGTCGGCGCAACTCGGTCAAAACATCTCGCGCAAATTGCAGGGTTGGGAGATCGGATTCGACCATGCCCGGCGCAGGCGCGTCCGCGGCCAAATGCAGCGCGCGCCACAGCGGCAACGTTGCGCCGTCCGCGTCGCGGAGCAGGCGCAGGGCAAAGAGCAGGTCGTCGCTGCAGGCGAAGAGCGGCGAGCGCAGCGCAGATGCCAGGGAGAGATCATCGGCGGGATTGTGCAGGCAGCGCAGCAGGTCCAGCATGTCCCAGACTTCCTGGCGATCGTAATAGCCGCGCCCGGCCACGGTCAGGTAGGGGATCTCCCGCGACTTAAACACTTCTTCGTAGAGACTCACGTTTGACATCGATTGAAAAAGCACGGTGATATCGCGATAAGCAATGCCGCGCCAGCGTTCGCTATCTTTGTCAAAAACGGGACGCGCCTCTGCGATCATGGCTTGAATGCGCCCGGCGATTTCCCAGGCTTCCCAACGGCGCATGTCGTCAGCGGCATAGCGTATTTTCCTGCCGCGTTTGTCTCGAAGGTACTCTCCGGATTCGTCGCGGGCGTAATAATCCAGCAGCTGCAGCTCCAGCGCGGGCGCGGCCGGCGAGTCTGCGCGGAACGCTCCCATCGGCTGATCGAAGGCGACCTCGTAGTCCCCTGCCGGGCTATCGGCGTCAGGCTTCAGGATGCGCGCAAACAGAGCATTGAGGAGCTCGACCAGCGCGCGGTGGCTGCGGAAGGAGGTCGACAGCGGCAGCTCGCGGCAGGCTTCCTGTCGAAAGTCTTGCGTGCGCGCCCTGTTGAAGACGCTGACATCGGCGCCGCGGAACTGATAGATGCTCTGCTTGGGATCGCCGACCGCGAACAGCGTCCCGCCGCTCTTCAAGTCGGCGAGCGCGCGGATAATCCGCCATTGCGGGGCGTTGGTGTCTTGAAATTCGTCCACCAGCAGGTGCTTGAATTCGGCGCCTCGATAACGCTCGCGCACGGCTGGGTCGCAAAGCAACTCGGCGGCCAGGCGCTCCAGATCGTCAAAGTCGAGGCGGGCGTCGGCGGCTTTGCGCTGATCGTAAGCCTGGCGGACCTGGCTCAATAGCTCATGCCAGAGCGGCAGCACCGCGGCCGTCTGCCGGTCTATCTCGCCGGGCGGATCGCCGATCGCGTCCAGCGTGTCTTTGATGCGCGTGCGCATCCCCTTAATCGTTTGCGAGACCTCGTTTTTCGTTTCTTTATTGCCCCATGTCTTTATGGAGCCTTTGTTGCCCGCGGCGCCTTCCTTGCGCAAGGTCTGCAACAGTTTGAGAATCTCTACTGCTTCAATGTCGTCTTGGGCAAGACGCTTAAAGTAGTCCTGATACAAAATCGCCACATCCGCCAGTTTGTCATTCGGCGGCAGGTAGTCAATAGCCTCGACCGCGGCGGCCGCATTCGAATCGAGTAAACGCAGACGCTCTTGGTGGACGGTCTCCGCCCACCCCTCCGTCCAGCGCTCAAATTGCGCCTCGGCGTCCAGCTCGAGCGCCGGATAATTGCCGTTGACGAGGTTCATCCGCTTCAATTCGGCGTCGATACGCCAGGCGTCGTAGATGGCGAAGAGCCGCGCGGCCGGGGAGTCAAGCGCCGCCAGCTCATCCGCCACCACCTCATCCAGCAAGATTGCGGCTTCGGTTTCGTCCAGCACCTCGAATTTGGGATCGACCCCGGCCTGGGCCGCGTTGGCGCGCAATAGGTCGGCGCAGAGGCCGTGTATGGTGTCAATGCGGGCGCTGTCCATCTGCGCCAGATGACGCGCCCAGCGCTCGCCATCGTGGGCCTGCGCCCGCCGCTCCAGCTCCAGCCGCAGCCGCTGACGCATTTCAAAGGCGGCTTCGCGCGTGAAGGTGATGGCCACCAGCGCGCCGATGGGCCAATCGCTGTGGCTGGCCAGCAGCTCAACATAGCGCGCCACCAACACCCGCGTCTTGCCCGAGCCGGCCCCGGCCGCCACCAGCAGATTCTTGTCCTGAATATGAATGGCCTTGCGCTGTTCGCGAGTGAACTGCATCTAGCGGTCCTCGTCCAGCGCGACAGGCGGCAGGGTCTTGTAGCGGCCGCTGACCTGGCGTCGACACAAGCGCGAGAATTCGCAATAGCGCGAGCATTTGCCGTTTTCGAGTTTGCTGGCGTGCGCCGGGAACTGGCCAGCGCGCCCCTGCCGCAAGTTTTGCGCAATATGCGATTTGGCCGCTTCAACCGCCGCCATATCGTCTTCGTTACCCGACTCAAAAACGCCGCTGGCTTTGAGATCGCGCAGATGCCAGAAGAGCCCGCCGGCGACGTGCGCCTGGCTGCCGGCCGCGGCCAGCGCCTTGGTCAGCGCTTCGGTGTAGATCATCATCTGAAAATCGCGGCCGATCTCCATCTCGTCGCGATTGATCTTGGCGCCCCCGCTTTTGTAGTCGACCACGACGAGCTGATCGTCAGCCCGGTCAATGCGGTCGATGAAACCGTTGACGCGCAGTGGTTCCAGGCCAGCGGGCAAGTCGATCGAAACCTCGCTAAAATTGTGCTCCAATTCGTATACGCGGCGCGCTTCGCCGAATTGATTGAGCGGACTTTCGGCCGAGAAATCTTTCTCAACCAGCGCCTTCAGCCGTTTGACCAGAATCTCCTGCTCTTGCGGCCAGGTGGCGGTCGCGCGGAACTGGAGATCGGCGGGCGCCTCTTGCAGCGCTTGATCCGCCACCTCATCAAATATCCGCAGCGCCACTTCCAAGTTTTCTGGGGTGACAGCCAGACCGCGCGCAGCGATAAGTTTGTAGGTTCGCTCTAGGATGCCGTGGTTGAGCAAGCCCAGCTGCAGGGCGTCAACGCCGGCTTCCGGCTCGGCCGCTTCTTCCAGCCGCAAGAGTCGCTTGGCGAAGTAGCGGAAGCCGCACAAGCCGTAATCCTTGAGCCGCGAGGCGCTCCACAGGCGCTCCGCGCCCAGCAGCCGCGCCGTCTGCGCCCGCAGCCGCGGGTGAGACAGCACGCCGCTGTAGTGGTCGAAGGGCGCGTTGGACAAGCGCGGCAGCTCGATGCCGCGGCGCGATTCCAGGCGGCGCCAGTTCGCCGCGCGCTGCGCATCCTCCAGCAGCCAGTTGCGCGCGCGCAGCGCAGCGTCGCCGACCCAGGCGTCTGGCTGGCTGAGCTGGTCGGCCACGGCCAGCATCAGCTCGGCCTGGTTGGCGGCCTCAGTCGGCTCAATCACGGCGCCGACCGGCCGCGTCTCCAGCGGCAGATCCGTGAAGACGGCCTCAACCGCGCGCCAGAGATGGCTCTCGATCCAGGGGCGCCCGCTTTGAAAAGTGGGCCGCGACAGCGTCAGGCTGCGGCGCGGCAAGTTGATCAACTCGTAGAATAAGCCGCGGTCGTCAACGCGCTCAGCCCGCGTTTCTATACTGATGCCGCGCGCTTGCAGACGCTCGCGCTCTGAATCCAGGTAAAGCGGATCTTCGCTGGCTTCGGCCGGGAAGACGCCTTCCGCCAAGTCCAGTATAAAGACATGCGCGTGGGGCAAGCCGCGCGCCTCGCTGGCGGTGGTCACCAGCACCTGGCCTTGACGCGAGAGACCGGGGCGCTGATCGGATTGCGTCTGCAGGGCGTGGGTCAAGTCGGCGCGGAATCGCTCCCACTCCAGCGGCTGATTCCGCAGCTGGGTCGTTTGCAGGACGGCGTCGCTGGCGTCCAAATCGCGCAGGATGCTTTTCAGGCCGTTGATCGCGTTGATGTCGCGCTGGACAATGGCGGAGTTGTCGCGATCGTGCTCCCAAGCCCGGCGAATGATGTTCAGCGAGAAGGTCGTGCCATCGGCCTCGCTATCGCTCTGCGGGTCCGCGCCCAGCAGCCCCGCCAGCCAGCTGATGTACTCGCGCAGGGCGGCCTGCGGCGGCGCGCTGACCGCGCTGAGGAATGTGAACAAACGCGTCGCCAGTCCCTGCGCTTGCTCGGCGCTCAGCCTGATCCGGTCGGCCTCGTCGCGGGCGTCGTCCGGGCGTCGCTGCGCCAGGCGAATGATCTCCAGCCAGTCGGCGTCGCCCCCGCCCAGAAATTGCTGCTCCAGGCTGATTCGGTCCAGGAGGTCAATCTGCTCCAGCGACAAGCCGGAGTCAATATAGGGCGAGCGCAAGACATCCAGCAGGTCGCGGCGGCGGAAACGCGGCGCCAGCCCCAGCAGGTCAATCAGCGCGGCGATCACCGGCGCGCGATAGTGCGCGCCTTCGTAGTGCGGCAGCAGCGGCAGCTCATATTCGCGTCGGCCCGATTCGAAATAGGTGGCGTAGCGCTCCCAATCGCGCAGGGCGATGAGAATATCATCGGCGCGCGCGCCTCTGAGCAGCAGACGCTTGACCGCTCGCAGGACGGCTTTGACTTCGGCGGCCGGGTCAGGCAGGGCGATTAGCTTGACTGCTTCGCCGCTGCGCTTGACGGGCGGATCGCGGAAGATACTGGCGCCCAAATGCTGCAAGTCCGCGTGACGATTGTCGGCGGCCGCGGCGATCGTTCGCAGCTCCAGGTCGACGCCGGTGGCGGCAAATGCGCCCTGCAAACGCTCGCGCGCGATTTTGCTGCGCTGGGGCAAGCGGCCCGAGTCGTCGCTTGCGTGAGCTGTCAGCGTGATATGCACGGGGGCGCGCGCGCGCGAAAGCTCCGCCAGCAGCTGCGCCTGTACCGGCGTGAACTGATCGTAGCCATCGACCAGCAGCAAATCGACCGCGTCGATAATGTCGCTGCGCTCTTTCAGCGTGGCCAGCGCCAGCCAGCCTTCGCCTTCGACATCGGCCAGTTCGCTCTGCCGCAAGCTGTCCTGGTAACGCCGATAGATGGCGGCGAGCTCGCGGTCTTTTTCGCTGCGCGCCGCCGCCGCGAAGTCATCCACATCGACGCGGCTTTGCTTGAGCTCGTCAATCAGATCAGCCACGACCGACGTGAAACCGCGCGTTTCGGCGATGCGCTGAAAGTAACTCAACTCCCCGCCCGCCAGCATATCCGCCAGCAGCTGGCGCAAGAGGCTGTGTCGCGTCAACCGGTCCAGCCGCCGCACGGGCGCCCCGGCGATCTTGAGCAGGCGCGCATTCAGCGAATAAAAGTTGAAGAACTCGATATTGAAGTAGACGCGCTGGCTGCTATCGGCCTCGATCAGACGCCGGCGAAAACTGAGCTCCTGCCGGCGCGTCGCCAGCAGCACCCAAATCTTGGGCAGCGCGCCGCCGCGCTCGCGCGTCAACTGGCGCAGCAGCGTGATCGTCCGCTCGGTTTTGTCGCGCCCGACCGGCGCCAGGTGCAGGGTAGCGGTCAAAGCCGGCTCCTAGTGACACGGCAAGCGCATTGATTTATCCTTTACCACCGAGTACACCGAGGAAAAAGAGGACACCGAGTAAATTATTTTGAAGTATTCTGGTATCGGAGCAAAGTCTCAAGATCGGCGACATCCGCTGCGTGAGCGTCGAAGCCATATGAGATCCTCCGTGCCCTCAAAATCACTCTGTGTCCTCGGTGGTTAAATCACAGTCCATGTTCTGCGATCGCGGCCAATGACAGATCTATTGCGATTGCTCTGCTCTTAGTGATACAACAAATTGACGATTTCTTGAACGGTACGCGCCGACAGCCTATCTTCGGCGAAGTAAGTCTCGCTCAATTCGGCGATGAGCCGGCTGGCGTGGACCACCGGCACGGCCGGCTGCTGCAATTTCAGCTGGACCTCGGGCGCGTCGCGCATAAAGACCACCACGGCGTAGAGCGGAATCTGCGCCAGCTCGTAGTCTTGCAGGTGCGCCTTGAGTTTGATGGCGGCGGCGACGGCTTCCCGCGTGGGGTTCCAGCGCATTGGGCGCCACTTGCCCTTGCGCCGCCGCTTGAGCCATTGGCCGCCTTCATTGAAGAACTCGCCTTTCCGCCGCGTGATGCGCAGCGACAGCACGCCGTGCGTGCTGACGAGCACTGCGTCGACATAGCCGGTCGTGCGTTTGCTGATGTTGCGGATGAAGATATAGCGCTGATCCAGCTGCGCCGCCAACTGCTCGCCCAATTCATAGGCGCTGGCGTTGTCCGTGCGCCAGGTGACCGCCCGCAGCGCCAGCAGCAGCGACGCCAGACTGAGTACGGCGCCGATCAGCAGCAGCGCCTTGCGCGTCAAATCATAGATTTCATAACCACGATTGAAGGGCACCACCAGGTTGAATACATGCAAGGCGATTCCGGCCATGACCAGGGCGGCGCCCAGCAGAAAGACCAGCGCCGCTACGATCTGCAGATCGCGGGAGCGCCGGGTCAGGCTGCGCGTTGGGGCTACATTTTGCATCGATCTCAGTAAATCCAATTCAGTGATGCGAATCTATCGTCAATGAAAAAGATGCTTTTTTCACCACCGAGGACAACGAGTAATACTGAGGGCGCAGAGGATTTGATATTGCCCTGACGCTTGCGCAACGGATGTCGCTGCCCTTTCATTTGGCTTTCGCAGCCAGTATTTTACTTTATAGCTTTTCTCGGCGTCCTCTTTGTTCTTCGGTGTAGGCGGGCAGTGTCTACGCGCCCCTCGGTGGTGAATGTTTTCGTGACTTGCTTGATGTTACTTCTGCTCGCGGCTCGCGCCAACTCTCCTACGATGATAGCCCATCTAGCGGCGCATGCAATCTGCGCCCGCCGCAGTCGGCGGGGGAATCTGACCTTGACTATAATCAAACGGTAGAGCGCCGCGCGGCTGAAACACTGAGGTTCGTCCGGCGGATGCCAGCTATGGTCGCTTCAGGGTATGAGCCGAGCCAGAATGAACCAGGCGCCAAGCCAAACGAATGGAGAGTTGAACGCCGGGTTGGGCGAGATTCATCGCTTTGGCAGCGTCAGCGAGTCGCTGTTTCGCCGGCTCTATCGCGGACTGAATCGACGTCAGCAGCTGGAAGCGGAATTGCGCCGGCAGCGCGCTCACGCCGGGCGACAAGCCGCGCAAAACGAAAGCCTGCAGCGCCGCTACCAGCAACTGCAGACTGACCATAGTCGGCGCGCCAGCGAACTGGAGCGGCTGCAAGCCGTGCTGGGCAGCTTGGAAGAAGGCATCGTCACCCAAGACCCCAACGGCAAAGTCACCATGATGAACCAGGCGGCGGAAGCCATGCTGGGCGGCAAGAAGGCCTTTTGGGACAGTGCGCTGGGTACGCTGTTTGAGCGCTATCGCGATGTGCAGGAGACCCGCGCCGAGCTGACTCCGCTGGGTGAGTCGGACGAGCTGCCGCTCAATAACCGCATCGTGCGGGCGCAGCTGATCGCGGTCGGCGACGAGAATCGGCGGCGCATCGGCACGGTCATCATCTTGCGCGATGTCACCTATGACGCGCTGGCCGAGCGGCTCAAGGACGGCTTCGCGCGCCATATCGCCGACGAGATGGAGAGTCCGGTCAGCGTCATTAGGCTGGCGGCCGAATTGCTCAGCGGGCAGCCGGAAGACAGCGCCGTCAACCAGCGGCTGCTGGAAAAGCTGCTCAACAATGTTGATATCCTGGATCAGCTCGCGCTGGAGCTGCACGATATCGGCCGCATGAACGCCGGCAGCTTCGAGGTAAGGCGTGAGCCGCTGTCGGCGGAGGGCGTCGTTTGGTCGGTGGTCAACGGCATCGGCGCCGATATCAAGAGCCGCGGCATCGACTTGCTGGTGATGACGCGCGATTTCGCCGGCGTACAGGTGCGCGGCGACGAGTCGCGTCTGCAATGGGCGCTGGGCCATCTCGTGCGCAACGGCGCCGATTACAATCAGGAGGGCGGTTATGTGGCGTTGGCGGCGCGCAGCGAAAGCCGCAACGGCCTTGAGTTCGCCGTCATCAGCGTCAGTGATAACGGCCGCGGCATCAGCGCGGTCGACCTGCCGCATATCTTCGAGCGTTTCTACCGCGGCGCCCATGTCGCTGACACCGCGCCGAGCCGGCTGGGGCAGGGGCTCTACGTGGCCAAAGCCATCTGCGAGGCGCATGGCGGCTACCTGCAGGTCGAGAGCCGCGAAGGCGTCGGCAGCATTTTTACCATGGGCGTGCCCGTCTTCCCGGGCGGCCCCCGCGCGCGATAAAAGCCGAGCGCAACAGTCGACTGCAACGACCATGCCCTACTTGATAGACGGCCACAATCTGATCGGCGCGCTGCCCGATATCGAGCTCGACGACCCCAACGACGAAGCCGAGCTGATTATCAGGCTCAGAGGTTTCGTGGCGCGCAAGCGGACCAAATGCACGGTTATATTCGACCACGGTTTGCCCGGCGGCGCGTCAAGAATGTCCAGCCGGTCTGTCACAGTCATCTTCGCTTCGGCGCGGCATACCAACGCCGATGCCCTGCTCGCGCGGCGCATCGGCAATATACGCGATGTCAAGGGCTGGACGGTGGTGTCCTCTGACCAGGCAATTGTTGCTTGTGCCCGCGACCGCCGCATGCGTCACATATCGGCGCAGGCGTTTGCGCGTGAATTGCAGCGTGGGGATGAAGCGTCAGATGCTGACCACGAGGACGAAAAACCCGCGCCGTCGCAAAACGACGTGGATGAGTTCATGGGCCTTTTCGGGGCTGACGAGGCGGAGGAGTAAACCCTGCGCTGCGGCGATCATTCCTTTACTTTGGCGCCGATGGAGAGTATGATGAGCGAACATTCGGGGCGTGGCGCAGCCCGGTAGCGCGCACGGTTTGGGTCCGTGAGGCCCC
>WTGO01000056.1 GCA_011523515.1 Chloroflexota bacterium | reverse complement strand
CGGATACACTGTTTCCCACGAGCGTCATCGGCAGTTTGCCGCGCCCGAAGTGGGTGATTGATTTGCTGCTGCGGCATCAGAGCGGCGATTTGAGCGACGACGGGCTGGATGAGGCCATGGACAAGGCGGTCGCCTTCGCCATCGGTCTGCAAGAAAGCGCCGGCGTCGACATCATCTCGGACGGCGAATGGCGGCGCATCGGCTATTTTGAAGTCTTCGCGCAGCGGGTCGAGGGCTTTCAGCGCGCTGTGTATCGTACGCAGGCGCTGGCGCCGGAGGTTTTGCCCGATACAGGTTTGTCGCCGCCGCAGCAGTGGACGCTGAAAGAGTTCCAGCAGGCGTTGGTGGTGGCGCCGATGACGTATTCGCGGCCCATCGCGGCGGGTGGCGCGGCCTACCTGCGGCGGAATACGCGGCGGGAGCGGAAGATCAAGGTAGCCCTGCCATCGCCGCATATGGTCGGCGGTCGCTTGTGGCACGCCGAATACTCCGGCGGCGCCTATGCCACGCGGCGCGACTTCATCGAGGCGGTCATCCCCATTTTGCGTGCCGAGGTTTTGGCTTTGCGTGACGCCGGCGTCGATGTCGTGCAATTCGACGATCCCTGGCTGTGCTTTTTCGTGGACCCGGAGCACCGGGCGCGCTTTGACGACCCCGATGCCGAGGTTGGGCGCGCTATTGACGATCTCAATCGCGTGCTGGCCGGCGTCGATGGCATCAAGACCGCGCTGCACGTCTGCCGCGGCAACCGCGCGCGCACGGTTTACGCCAACGGCGATTACGAGCCGATCATGCCTTTTCTTTTAAGCGCCGATGTCGATCAGCTGGCGATGGAATTCGCGGTTTCGCAGGCGGGCGATGTCTCTATTTTCGGCGCCTTCCCCACCGACAAGGAGATCGGGCTGGGCGTGGTCGATGTGCGCGGTGAAATCGCCGATACGCCCGGACTGATCGTGGAGCGGGTTGAGAAGGCGCTGGCGTATCTGGCGCCGGAGCAGATCACGCTGAACCCGGATTGCGGCTTCGCACCGACCAGCACCAACCCCATCTCGCTGGAAGAAGCGTATCAGAAGTTAAGCGCCATGGCCGTGGCGGCTGAGATCCTGCGCGAGCGCTACGGCTAGACGCGCGCATTTGCCCTTCACCTGCCAGCCGCCGGAATTGCACAGCGTTGGTCAAACAAACGGTCTGACTGTTGCGCTTGACATAGACGGTCTATTGAGGTAAATTGGGGTCACAATACCCCCTGGCGACCTTATGATAGCTCGTCAGGCAATCTACGGGAGGCTAGGATGATTTTCTAGCCTCCCGGTTTATTATTTAGTGAATGCTAAGGATTAGTGATATTTCGGTTGGCTATTTTTGTTGACGGTGCGTACTTGGAGAAGGTCGCCAAGAAGAATGACGTATGGGTTGATTACGAAAAACTATCTTACCAGATACTTGCGCGGGTAAGCGCGCGAACTCCATCGGTAACAATTGATCTGTTGCGTACTTATTATTACAATGGCAGACTCCACCAAAGTAATCCTCCCACTGAGGCCGAAAAAGAATACTTCCAGAAACGCCGTCGGTTCTACGACAAGCTAGAGCAGCTGCCTAGTTTTACCGTAAGATTGGGTGTCGTTAAGTATCGTGGCAAGAATAATCAAGGTCGGCCGATCTACCAACAAAAGCAAGTCGACCTACTGTTAGGTTTGGATTTCGCTTTGCTGAGCGCCAAGCGCTCCATCACGCATGCCGCGGTCGTTACCGGCGATAGCGATATGGTGCCTGCCATTGAAGAGGCGAAGAAGGAAGGGATTGCCGTTTGGTTATTTGCCGGCGAGCCGCAAAGCCATGCCAGGGAATTGTGGCAAGTCGCCGATGAACGGGTTGAGCTCGATCAAGGTTTCTTGGATGCGATCCGACTAAATAGATAGTTTCAAAGACCAATCAGCACCGTACAAGCGCAACCTTACCAGTCCTACCCAACATTAGACAGCGCCTGCACCTTGTGTTAGATTTGCCACATGTCCCTGAAAGAACGCTCGAAGCGCTTTGAGCTACTAGCACAGCGCGACATCAACAAAGAGACCTACGTCGAGCCCTGGCCCGAAGCCGGCTTGATGGTGGCCGACAGCCCCTACGACCCGCAGCCGAGCATCGCGCTGGAGGACGGCCATGTCCTTGAGATGGACGGCGTCGCCGCGGCTGAGTTCGACGCGCTGGATCGCTTCATCGTTTCACACGCCCTGGACCTTGATGTAGCCGCGGAAGCCATGGCGCTGCCGTCGGCGGAGTACGCGCGCATGCTGGCGGATATCAACGTGCGGCGTGCCGAGATCGCCCGCTTGATCGCCGGCTGCACCCCGGCGAAGCTGACCGACATCATGCGCCATCTCAATGTGCTCGAGATGATGATGGCGCTGGCCAAGATGCGTGTGCGGCGGACGCCGGCCAATCAAGCGCATGTGACCAATTGGCGCGAGCATCCGGCGCTGCTGGCGGCGGACGCGGCGGAGGCGGCGCTGCGCGGCTTCGCCGAGGTCGAGACGACGGTGCGGGTGGCGCGTTTCGCCCCCTTCAATGCGCTGGCCATCCTGGTCGGGACGCAGACCGGGCGCGGCGGCGTGCTGACGCAATGCTCGGTCGAAGAAGCGCTGGGACTGCGCCTGGCGATGAAGGGGCTGACGAGCTACGCCGAGACGCTCTCGGTGTATGGCACGGAGATGACCTTCGTCGATGGCGATGACACGCCCTGGTCCAAAGCCTTTCTGGCCTCGGCTTATGCCTCGCGCGGGGTGAAGATCCGCTTCACCTCCGGCACCGGCTCGGAAGCGCTGATGGGGCGCGCCGAGCAGAAGTCGATGCTTTATCTGGAAGCGCGCTGCCTGCTGGTGGTCAAAGGCGCCGGCAGCCAAGGCGTACAGAATGGCTCGATATCGTGTATTGCCCTGCCGGAAGCTTTGCCGGGTGGCGTGCGGGCGGTGCTGGCGGAGAATCTGCTGGCGTCCATGTTGGGCTTGGAAGTGGCGGCCGGCAACGACGCGCTGGCTTCGCATTCGAGCATCCGCAAGACGGCCAAGCTGATGCTGCAATTCATCCCCGGCGCGGATTTCATTTTCAGCGGCTACAGCGCCATTCCCAAGCGCGATAACCTTTTCGGCGGCGGCAATTTCGATGCCGAAGATTTCGACGATTACAACGTCCTGCAGCGCGATATGCAGATTGACGGCGGCGTACGGCCGATCAGCGAAGACGAAGCCTTGGCGATAAGGCTCAAATCCGCCCGCGCGATACAGGCGGTCTATCGCGAAATGGACTTGCCGGCGATCACGGATGAAGAAGTCGAGGCGGCGGTTGTGGCGCATAGCAGCGATGACATGCCGGAGCGCGATATCGTCCCGGATTTGGAAGCGGCTGACGCCTTCATGGCCGGGGATGGCGATTTCTTGACGGTGATTCGCGCGCTGCAGACGAGCGGCTTCAGTGCAGTGGCCGACAATATCCTGGAGATGGGGCGGCAGCGCATCGCGGCCGATTACTTGCAGCCGTCGGCGATATTCGACGCCGACTTCAAAGTGCTCAGCGGCATCAATGACGGCAACGATTATGCCGGGCCGGGCAGCGGCTATCGCCTGGAGGGCGCGCGCTGGGCCGAAATCGCGGATATCCCGCAGGCCAAGTCGCCTGAGGGCTTTGTCGAGCCGCATGCGGGCGAACCCTTGTCACGCCTGGTCGAGATCGGCCCGGCAGCGAAAGGCAGCCAGCGGGAAGTGGTGCTGGCGCTGGGGCCGGCCTTCGGTCGCGCGCTGAGCAAAACGATCGGCGGGCTGGAGCAGGAAGCTGTGCTGCAAGCTATTCTGACGGGCATCGCCGGCGAGGGACTGGTGGCGCGCATCGTGCGCGTCTATCACTCCTCGGATTGCGCGGCCATCGGCTATGTCGGCGCGCGGCTCAGCGGCAGCGGCATTGGCATCGGCTTGCAATCGCGCGGCACCGCCGTCATCCACCAGAAAGACCTGGCGCCGCTGAATAATCTGGAGCTCTTCCCACAGTCGCCCAGCCTGACGCTGGCGACCTACGAAGATATCGGGCGCAACGCCGCGCGTTATGCCCTGGGTCTGGCGACTGTGCCCGTAGCAGTCAAGATCGATAATGGCGCGCGTCTGCGCTTGATCGTCAAGACGGCGCTGCTGCATCGCCGCGAGACCGATGAAGTCGATCCCGCGCGGCCTCCGCAGGAATTGCGTTATGACTGGGAGCCTCTTTAATGTATGACGTGATGAACACGTATCCGCTGCGCGAGAATACCGCTGACAGCTTGCGGGCGCACAGCGGGCGCAAGCTTGGCGAGATCACGACGGAAGCGCTGGCGGCCGGCGAGCTGAACGGGGACGACTTGCGCACCCATGCCGATACGCTGCGGCGGCAGGCCGAGATCGCGCGCGCCGGCGGCTATCCGCAGTTGGCGTCCAATTTGCTGCGCGCTGCCGAATTGACCGATGTGCCCAACGAGGAGATGCTCAAGATCTACGAAACGCTGCGGCCGGAGCGCGCTTCGTACGATGAGCTGGCGCGCCTGGCGGATTACCTGGAGACGACTTTTGGCGCGCGGGAGAACGCCGCCTTCATCAGGGAAGCGGCCGATATCTACCGCGAGCGGGGCTTGCTGCGACGATAATGGACCTTATCACCGAGTACACAGAGTCAAGAGTGTCTTTCTCTGTGCCCTCAGTGGGTCCATCAAAGTAATGAGAAACTGGATTCAAGTCGGTTGTAGGGGCGACACTGTGTGTCACCCAAACACTCAAGAGTATAACGTCGGGCGATTCACGGAATCGCCCCTACAAGGCTTGTCCGATAATTAGTGGATGAGGGTTGCCATCGCCCCAT
>WTGO01000062.1 GCA_011523515.1 Chloroflexota bacterium | reverse complement strand
CGGACATTTAATCATAAACCCAGTCTACTCATATCCGCAATATTCACCACTCCCAACCAATTGACGTTGACGCGCTCAGCCATCGAGCGGCAGTACACCATAAGTGCAGGACTCGTAGTCGCGACCGATACTGACAACATAATCGAAGTCTCGGTCGGCTTTGGCATCCTGCATTGCTTGCTTGTCGGTCATATTCAAGGCGCGCAGGATTCCCGGCGTCAAGCTGCCCTTTTCCGTGGCGGCGTGGTCGACTAGCTGGCTGGACTCAAGGTCTGCGCCATCGTCCGGCGTTCCGAGCGCCACAGCATTGTAGCCATCCCAGCGCAGCCGTTCGCTCGCCACGATATCCCAATTGTCCTGGCCAGACGCGTTGTACACGCCGATACTGGGCCCAGTGATAGACGCTTGATACGGCGAGGGTGGCGTATAGAAGTCTTGCATTAGCGCAGCGACTTCATCTGCGTTGGGCAGCTGCACTTCCGACCCGCTCGGCGCAATCCACTCGGTTGTGTGATAATTCCTCTTAAACGTGATGTTCTCGACATCCGCCAGGTCCAGGTTCACCAGATGCGGCAACAAGCGCAGAAGCAGATCAAACGGTAGATCCGTGTCGACGACATCGGTCATTTCACTCCACAAACGCGGAATCGTCGCGATAATCCCTTCGCTGCGCGCTTTACGCCACATGGCGCGCAGGAGCAATTGCTGCCGCCGCCCGCGGTCGAAATCATCTGTGTATTTTCGCGTCCGCGCAAACCAAAGCGCGTCGAAGCCATCAAAGGTGTGCAGGCCAACCGGCAAGGTGCGCAAGCGGTATTCGCCGTCCCGGGTCGGGTACAAATCGCGGTAGGCGCAGTCGACGGCGATGTCAACGCCGCCCAAGCGATCGATGATCTTTTCAAAACCCGTAAAATTTACGCGCGCATAATAATGAACATTGATGCCCAGATTGTAGAATAGCGTTTGCCGCAACAAACCGAAGCCGCGGCCGGGATCCCAGCTCAGGTTTTCGCCGATCCCAAAGGCGGTATTCAAGCGCCCCATCTTGCCGTGCGGGATGTACACGAAGAGATCGCGCGGCAGGCTCATCATTGACACCGTTCCGGTTTCGACATTGAGCGAAGCGACTATTATCGTGTCGGTGCGGATGAAGTTGTCTTCCGTCAGTTCTTCATCACTGCCCAAGAACATAATATTGACCAGCCGATGCTCGCGCTTCACAGGCGCGACACGGCGCGGCGCCAACATACCTGACAGCCGTTTTCCTTCTTCGGGGTCGCGCGGTATCAGTAGCTTCGGCAAGTGAAAGTCGTCCGGCGCAGCTGTAGCGGCGAACGCGGCAGCGGGCGCATCGGCAGCCGCGGGGGTTTCCTCCGCGACACTGTCTTGCATAAGCACGATTCCCGGGTTGTATTCCAGGCTGGCCTCCTTGTCTTCGGTGTGGATTGCCGTCGCTGTCGCACGATACGCCGACCGGCGCGCTTCGGTAGTTTCGGCGAGCGCGGCGCTGCCATCGGCTATCAACGCGATCTGCAGCGCCGTCCACGCCAGCGCAATCAGCAGCGCAAGCAGTATGCCGAACAGCAACAACCTAAACAGGCGACCGAGCCAGCGCGTTGGGATCAGCATCTATTCGCCCTTAAACCCGAAGGATCGGGTCTTCGCCCATTCATCGCTGTCTAAGGCGCGTGGAACACTACCGGTATTTCGCACAAGCTCCCCTCTTCAACATTGCCGTCTCTGTCAACTATTTCGAGACGAAGCCGTTGCAACCCGGGCCCAAAGATCTCGGTGTTGATTAGGCCGATAATATCATCGCTGACCGATCGCTCAACATCCAGGAAACGATGATAATCCCCCGACCAGGCGGGTTTTACAGAAATGCGATAGATGCCGTCATCGGAAATCAGCGCCCGACCGCGCAGGGCGAATATGCCCTGAAGCTCGGTCATTGGCAGTGGCTCAATTATCATGGCGCGCATCGAATCACAGCCGACAACTTGATATTCCGCATCGGACACCGGAAACAGCGATCTTGCGGGTTCAATTGGCAGTGCCGGCAGTGCCGGCACTGCGATGGTTTCGCCAACGATGATTCCGGTTACGGGTCCGAAACAGTTGCCCTCGCGCAATTCGATCAGGCTGCTGCCGGTTGCGAGCGCCAATGCTAGCAGCGAGTCTCCCTCCCGCACTTCGTAGGGCAGCCAGCTCTCCACGACCGAACAGTCCGCGTCATCCTCAACTGAGCCGAAGGCGGTGGGCGTGGCGATAAGGTGCGCAAATACTGCCGGCAAGGGCGTGGCCGTCCTGGTAACGGGCGCGACTGCAACCGTGGCGGCCGCGGGTATTGTCGCTGGCGGCGCGGGGCGTGTGGCAATTGCAGCGTCCCGGGTGAGGTTATGGGTCAGGTCAGCCGTCGTAAACAATGCCAAGGTAGATACGATTTCAGCAGTCTCAGTCACGATCGTGGTTTTAGGCAAAGGCTCAGTGGTCGTTCTCGCAGGCGTCTCGACCGCTACCGGCATCGTATCAGGCAAATGCGTGGCGCTGGACAGGGCCAACGTTA
The DNA here is from genome assembly GCA_011523515.1 of Chloroflexota bacterium. GTDB lineage: Bacteria > Chloroflexota > Anaerolineae > Aggregatilineales > Phototrophicaceae > UBA6055. Next base: position 2,385 of record WTGO01000062.1, on the reverse strand, counting down.
CCTCGGTCTCAGCTGCCGGCGTTAGGGTGTTGGCAGCCCGGTCTCCGCTGCGCCTGGTAGCTTCGGAGACCGTCGCCGCATTTTCGCGTGTGGCTGCTTCCTGTGTGTCGGATGCGATTGCTAATCGCTGCTCGGTTCCACTCGCGGTTGCAGTCGGCGCTGCTTCAGTAGTCGGTGACGCAGTGTATGTCACTGTGGGCATTGAGGCGCCGATGTCCCTTGCCGCCTCAGTCGGCGATTCAGTCTCAGCAGTTCCGATGGGCGTCTCATTTCCGCCCGCAGTTGCCTCCGAGATCGCGGGACTGGCGCGCGTCTCCGCGGTGGGCGTGATGACCACGGCCGGTTCGCTCGTCACTTCCGTAATTTGGGTGTCGAAAGCCGCAGGCGTCACGCTGGAAGCTACAGTGGCTGGTTCCAAAGCCGCCGAATCCGCGCTGGTTGTCGGCGAGGTCGCTCCAGTGGCGCGCGCGTCAGCAGGGCCTGCCGTTGTTTGCGTGGGCGCAACCGCCACAGTCTCTGTGGTTGCAGGAAGCGTCGGCGCCATCGTCACCGTGACCACGCTCGTTACCGCTCTGTCCATGGGCGCGGTCCGCGCTGTTGGCGAAGCGCCCCTAGCGGTTGTGTCAGCCTTGGGCGAAGGCTCGGCAACCATGACTGTCGCAACGTGTTCGACCGCCTGCGTTGACGTAGCCACAACTTCGCCCGCGCCAAGAGCAGTTGCGCTCGCCACAGCCTCGTCTTTGGTGACCGTCACGCCAGGGTCCGGCGCTGCCCTGTCAATCGGCGCCGGGCTCGACCTGGCGCTCACCGCGTCGACATCCTCAGGCTGTGCGGTCCCTCCAAGATCCTGAGGCGACTGTTCAGCTGTCGGCGCCGATCTCCCGGGCCAGCCGTTTGAGCCAGAATAACCGCGAATCGCAATTTCGCGGCGTTCGGCATAGGGAAAGTCGTCCGGGAATACCGGCCGTTTCACGGTCAATTGATCGCGCGCCGGGCCGGTCGGTGACAGAGTCAGTATGGCGCGCGGCGTTGGTGTCGGCGAGCGCGTTTCTTGCTCGGCTGCCGATACCGGCGATGTGGCAGATGGCGCAACTTTGGTAGAGGTTCTCAGCGCAGCTGCCTGGTCGCCATCCGCCGATGGCGACGCGGTAAGGGCGGCCACTGTGGCGTTGACGCGAACAGCCGCAGTCGCCGCAATATCACCGGCGGCCGAAGTCGCGTCAGCTTCAGCAGTACCCGTAAGAGGTGGCGGAGGTGTCGCCGAAAATTTGGCCAAAGCCGGTTCAGTGGTCATTTGTCTCAATTCACGGATGCCCGCCGTAGAAGTGGCGGTAGCTGATAAGCCAAGGGCCGGAGATTCCGTCGGCTTCTCGCTGAACGCCATTTTTGTGGCTGTTGAAATCCTTGCCACCTCAGTGGCCGTCGTCGGGTCGGTCTTTGGTACTAACATCGTTTCGCTTGCTGCTATTGATGTCGCGTTAGGCTCGCCAGTCGCTTCAGCCATCGTAGTCGCCGTCAGCGCTGGCGTTTCCGCGGTGGGTGTCGCGCTCATTTGCGCCGTCGCCGTGACACTGGCGGCAGCTCGGACGGTGGACTCAAGCGTCGGCATAACGGTCGCGTCAGCTATGGTCGGCTGGCTAGTAACTGCAACCGACAACGTAGTCACGACAGTCGCCGGGATCTCCGTTGTGGCTATTTCCAGAGGGCCCTCAGCTTTAGATGTCGCAGGCCCCACCGCGGTGGCGAGATCAACAGCAGTTGCGCTGGCGGGCGCATCAGCTGGCGGCAGGTGGATCTTAGTCGCTGCGGCTGTCTCGCTCGGGGCAATCAGCTCGACAGTCTCACGCAGAGTCGTGGTCACCGTCGCTTCGGGGACATCTCGCTCGCGTGTGGGTCGCGCTTCCGCCTCTCCGGTCGCATCAGGGATCGCGCGAGCGGTTGATTCAGCCGCCCGCAAGTTAATCATAGTACCTTCGTGAGTCGCTCGCGTTGTTGCCGTGAGAGCGACAGGCTCGAGCGTTGCTTGAAACGCTGCGGTCGTCGTCAGCGTAGGGAGTTCCGCTGTCTGCGTAATTCGCGCTGCCGCGGAAGCCGTCGCGCTGGCGACAACTGGTACGCCCGTCACTGCCGTCAGCGAGGGAGCCTCCGCGACGCCCGACTTCGTGGCTGTCGCCGCAACAGGACCGCTTGGCTCGAGCGTCCCGGTACCTGCCGGGGTCGCCGTCTTCTCAGGCGTCGGTGTTGTTTGCGTCGCCTGCACCGTCCGCGTGCTAGTTGAACTGGCGATGACCGGTGCTGACGCTGCCGGCGTCGGCGAGCCAGCCACGGCTGCGACGGCCGTCGCGCTTGCTGCTGCGTCAACTGCGCTTGGCTCAACGGTAGCGT
>WTGO01000063.1 GCA_011523515.1 Chloroflexota bacterium | reverse complement strand
GGGCTGGGGGATGGGGGGTAAATGAAAGTCATCCTGTTCGACATTGACGGCACGCTGCTGATCAGCCGCGGCATCGGGCGCGAGGCCAAGCGCCGCGCCATGCTGGAGTGCTTCGGCACAACCGGCGACCTCGATAGCCACGTCTTCGGCGGCAAGACCGATTGGGGCATTCTGGCGGAACTGCTGGCGTCGCACGGTCGTTCCAGCGCCGATATCGGCCGCGATATGCCGCGGTACGAAGCGGTCATGGCGCGGCATATGCGCGCGATCAGCGGCGACTATGTGGCCGAACCCTGCCCGCATGCCATGGAGCTGGTGCAGGCGCTGCGCGAGCGCGACGATACGCTCATCGGCCTGGTGACCGGCAACACCTCGCAGACGGCCGCCATCAAGCTCGAGATGGCCGGCTTCGCGTCGGATTGGTTTGTCGTCGGCGCCTACGGCAATGAATCGCCCCATCGCGACGATTTGACGCGCTTGGCGCGGCAGCGGGCGGGTGCGCGATTGGGGCGCGATCTCAATGGCGCCGAGCTGATCGTCATCGGGGATACGCCGGCGGATATCCAGGCGGCGCGGGCTATCGACGCGGTGGCGGTGGCTGTCTGCACCGGTTATGCGGCGCGCGACAAGCTGATCGGCAGCGACCCCGATTTCTTGCTGGCTGATTTGAGCGCGTTTATGGAATTGGTGATGAACTGAGTGGGACTAAGAATGTTATGCAAATCTCGTCTCAAGAAGCTCGCCTTTCACCACAGAGGACACAGAGGGTATTGTATTGCTTTGAAACTGCCGCAATTTAGGCGGCCATTCTAAATATGAAGACTTACGCTGGCCTTAAACCATTTCATTGCTTTACTCGGCGCCCTCTGTGTATCCTCTGTGGTCTCTGTGCTAAGGATTTGCCTGACTTGCCTGTACTTAAGTAAGGCGCGAGGTGACGGGTGCAGATTCGCACGCCCAAGAAGTATCGCGGGGTACAACGGCGCAGCATCCTCAGCTGCCGCCGCTTGACTTTCTACCTGCTCATCATCACCCTGATCTTCATCGGCATCGGCCTGGCGCTGAATCGGGAGGTCTTCGCGCCGGTGGTGCAGCGGGCGCTTTACGACGCCATCCGCGAGTTGGAAGATCGCGTCGCCACCATGTCCGTGCCCGAGCCAACGCCGACGGCCGATCCGCGCAACCAGCTGAGCGAGGCGGACAATTACTGGCGGCGGGGCGCGCTGGGCAACGCGACCGGCCTGTACCGGGAAATCGCGCCCTCGCTGCCCAACTCGGTGGAGATTTACCGCCGCATCGCCCTGGGCTTGATCAACAGCAGCCGCTATGCCGAAGCCGCCGAGTTCGCCGAGCGCGCCATCAATGCCGATCCCTTCAACCCCGAAGCCTGGGCCATTCACGCCTGGGCGCTGGATTGGCAGCGGCGCGCCAAAGCGGCGCTCGTCAGCGCCCTGCACGCCCTGGAGCTCGACCCGGACAACAGCCGCGCGCAAGCCTATCTGGCCGAGATCTACCTCAGCCTGGGGCAAGCCGAACGCGGCGAAGCGCTGGTGGAAGCATTGCTGCAGAACGACCCCGAAAGCGCCGAAGCATATCGCGCTCGCGGCCTCATCCGGCAGGAATACCGCTACGATTTTGACGGCGCCCGCCAAGACTTCCAGACCGCTTACAACATGGCGGACAACATGAATCTGTATGCTGTGGATATCGCCATCCTGGAGAGCAATCTGCGCAATTACGAAGTGGCGCTGGACTTCCTAAACGACGTGCTGGAGGCCAACCCCAGCAACGAAGCCGCCTTGCTGCTCATCGGCCAGGGACATTGGAGCGCTTACGGCAATCCGGCCCAGGCGCAGCGTTACCTGCAAGATTGCGTCGACTTCAATGCCGAGAATCTCAACTGCCAGTTTTGGCTGGGCTATATGCAGAACAGATTAGGCTCAGTCGACGAAGCCGCCCTCTCTTTTGAGAAGGCGATAGCGTTGGGCAGCGTCAACCCGCAGCATTATTACTGGGCGGGTTTCTCGCAGATTCTGCTGGGCAATTGCGCGCGCGCGCTGGCTTATCTTGAGCCGGGATTGCGCCTGGCGGTGGAAGGCGGCTATCAGCAGTTCGCCGCCGATATCGAGACGGTCATCCCCCAATGCGATCCGACCTTTGTCGGCCGGGCGGCGACGGCGCAGCGCGAAACCGCTACTGACGACGGCTAAGCGCAGACAAGCAATCTAGCCGGAATCACCCAGTTCGAAATATTGCAAGCTGGCTCGCATATCGGCGACGCGATCCATCTCCAGGACCAGCACTGGTTGCGCGGGCAATTGGCGCACTTGGGGCAGAATCTCGGCGTAATCCAGCACGCCCTGATCCCAGTCGAAGCCGTAATGCTCATCCATGACGCCGTTATTGTTATTCATGTGTACTTCGATGATCCAGGTCCGCATGCTATCCAGCCAGTCCTCCAAGTTGATGCCGGGATCGGAGAAGAGTGTGGCGTGCCCGACATCGATGCAGGCTTTTAAGTTGGGATGATCGAGCTCGCTCAGAAGGTTGCCGATGATGGTCGGATCGTATTCCCACATATTCTCGATGGCGACCACGACATCATAGGCCTTGGCGTAGTCGCCCAGGGGGCCCCAGAAATCGACATTGCGCTGATGCCAGCCCTGCCGATAAAAGTCGTTGTGCAGCAGGCCGATGTAATTGGCGTGGAAGACGACTTGCTTGACGCCCAGGCCGGCGGCGATGCGGATGACATGCTCGTAGCGGCCGTATGACACCATATTGATGCGCTCGTCCGGGCTGCCCGAAGTCAAGTCCATAAAGGGGCCATGCATCGTCAGCGGTCCGGGCACATCGGCGACTGCGACTTTGTATTCCTTGTCCAGTTTGCGCCAGTCGCCATCGAGGACCTGCGGCACGGAAAAGGCCATGAATTCTATACCCAGCCCGCTCTGGCAGGCAAGTTCGACGCATTCATAAAAATTGCCGATGCCAGCGCTAAGCGATACCTGATCTCGCATAATCGTCTTTCTGTAGCGAATGATTCGCTGTCCGACTTCGAGGCGCAGTCAAACGCATTGCTCATTATCAGCTTACAACAGCAGTTGCCGTCATCGCAAGCATTTGCGCGACAAGCGGGGGGGCGTCAGGTCTGCACTGTGTGGCGGACGAACCAGGGATTGCCCTGACAGAATTCAAGTGTAGCGAGACTTTCAGCGGGCGCGCGGCTGGTCCCCGGTCCGTGGCCGGGCAAGGGTCTGTCTTTGCAGCCAGGCGCTTGTCGTTTACCATCGTCGTAGAAGGAGAACAAGCAACGATGAGTTCCGCGCGCATCCTGGTGATTTTGCCCGCCTTCAACGAGCGGCTCAACATCGCGCGAACGGTTGACGACATTCGCGCCGAACTGCCGCAGGCGGATATCCTGGTTGTCAATGACGGCTCCGCTGATGCGACCGCCGCCACCGCGCGGGATGCCGGCGCCCTCGTGCTGAACTTGCCTTATAACGTGGGCATCGGCGCCGCCGTGCAAGCCGGCTTCCAATTTGCCACGGCGCAGGGCTACCACATCGTCCTGCGCAATGACGGCGACGGGCAGCACGCGCCGGAGAGCAATCGCGACTTGCTGTCTGCGCTAGGCGCCCACGATGTGGATGTCGTCATCGGCTCTCGCTTCATCAGCGCGCAAGGCGACTACGGGACGCCACTGCTGCGGCGCCTGGGCAGCGCGATCCTGGCGCGCCTCTTGTCAGCGATCATCGGCCAGCGCGTCACCGACCCGACTTCCGGCTGCTCGGTCTACAATCGCAGCGCCATCAAGCTGCTGGCTAAGATCTATCCGCACGATTACCCGGAGCCGGAAGCTATTCTCATTCTTCACCGCGGCGGCTTGCGACAGATGGAAGCGCCCGTGCGCATGATCCCGCGCCAGCACGGACGCTCGTCCATCACGGCCGGGCGCTCTGTGTACTACATGATCAAGGTTATCCTGGCCATCTTGGTCAACCTGCTGCGGCGGCGGGAGCCTGTGTAGGCGCTATCAACCGCCAACTGCTAGATTCGCAGAACTTATTGGGTGCTCCGCCAATCGCTAAAAGCAAGAGTGCGGTCCCGAAGCGCTTATTTTCACCCAATCACTGACGACTCGATTGTATTCCCGGCCATCGGAACAAGCAATTCGTTCCAGGACACGCTGATATGTGATGGTAAACAGGCAACCGCGATTATAATCCGGCTCGTTTCTGTCTTCAGTAACCGTCCAGGCGCTGGTCCCAGGTTTTCTTGAGCAGGTTACTGGCGGCGGGACGCAACTTGTCTGATTCCAGTCGGTGCAATTCTCGCTGCGATTGGTGTCGCAGCGGCCAGAGACGCGCTCGGTTACGGTGCATGTGCGCGTCAAGGTGCATTCGCCCTCTTTTTTGGTCTCGGTGCGCGTCTCGCTGCTTTTCTTGCAGGTCTGGTCCTCCGTAGGCTTTGGCTTGCTGGTGGGCGGCACGGGCGTATTGGATGGCACGAGCGTGTCAGTTGGCACAGGGGTATCAGTCGCCACAGGGGTATCAGTCGGCACAGGCGTATCGGTCGGCACAGGGGTATTTGTGGGCGTGAAGGTCGGCGTATTCGTTGGCGTGGGCGTGTCCGTTGGCGTGAGCGTCGGCGTGAAAGTTGCCGTAGCCGTTGGCGTAGCGGTGGGCGTCGGGGTGTCGGTGGGCGTCAAGGTGGTCGCGGAAGCTGCGGCGGGCGGCGATACACCGTGCGCGTTCAGCGCGCGCACTTGCAGGGTATAAGTCGTGGCGGCGGTCAAGCCGGCCAAAGTAAAGGCATCGCGATCGCCGATATTCGTCCAGCGGGTGATGGTTCCGCCCATCACCTCGTAGCTGGTCGCCGCTGGCGCCCGCTTCCAGTTCAGGTTCAGGCTGCTCACGGTGATGCCGCTGATGGTCAAGCCTGTCGGCGCAGGCGGGGGCGCGGGGGTATCGGT
>WTGO01000088.1:83924-102816 GCA_011523515.1 Chloroflexota bacterium | reverse complement strand
CACAGTACACCCCCTATCCGATGGAGTTCTTATATCATTGATATTTACCACTCCCAATTGGTTACTTTATTGGCGAATCGAAGGAATTGTGTTATCATATAGCCCATATCGGGGTATGGCGCAGTCCGGCTAGCGCGCTTGCATGGGGTGTAAGAGGTCCCCGGTTCGAATCCGGGTACCCCGACAGAACCAAGACGGGCTCACCATCAGGTGAGTCTTTTATTTAGGGAGGACCAGAATATGCAGCAAGAGGCGATCAAATTAACGGCGCTGGCCAGTTGCGCCGGTTGAGCTGCCAAGCTCAGCCCGAGCGAATTGGCGCAAGTCTTGCGCCCACTGAGCGAGCTATTTCCTAACACCGCCCATCCGCAAATCCTGGTTGGCTTGGCTGAGCCGGACGACGCGGCAGTCTGCCGGATCGACGAGAATCGCGCCATCATCTCGACGGCGGATTTTTTCCCGCCTGTGGTGGATGACCCCTACGATTTTGGCGCCATCGCGGCGGCTAACGCCTTGAGCGATGTCTACGCCATGGGCGGGCGTCCGCTGATGGCGATTAATCTGGTCGCTTGGCCCGACGATTTGGACAAAGCGCTACTGGCCGAAATCCTGCGCGGCGGCGCGGACAAAGTCAAAGAATCCGGTGCGGTTATTGCCGGCGGACATTCTATCAGCGATGCGGAACCCAAGTACGGCTTGTCGGTGACTGGCGAGGTCAAACCGGGGGAGATCATTCAGAAGTCCGGCGCGCTTCCGGGCGACCAGCTGATCTTGAGCAAAGCCTTGGGCGCCGGCGTGATCACGACCGCCCTAAAACGCGGCATCGCCGCGCCGGAGCAAGTCGAAATCGCCGTGCGATCAATGTCGCGTCTGAGTCAAACTGCGGCGACCCTGGCGCAGGAGCATCAAGTTTCCGCTATGACCGACATTACCGGTTTCGGCTTGATCGGCCACGGGCTGGAAATGGCGCGGCTCAGCGGGGTCGACTTTGAGCTGGACTTCGATCAGATCCGATTCTTGCCCGGCGCTGAGTCCTTTGCGCGGCAGGGCGTATTCCCCGGCGGCATGGATCGCAACCTGGAATACTTCGCACAGTGGGTTGGTGAGGCGTCGCCGTTGCCTGAATTCGCGCGCGGCTTAATCTACGATCCGCAGACTTCAGGCGGGCTATTGATGGCGGTATCGGACGAAAGAGCTGGCGCATTGTTGAGCGCGCTGCAATCGCAGGGCGAGGCCGCATTCGCGCTCGGGCAGGTCATCGAAGGTTCCGGGCGCATCCTGGTGCGGGCCGAAGCCACGTAAGCGATCGCGGCTAGGGAATCAAGTCGAGATTTTTGCCTACCGTCTCAAAAGCAGCCAGGGCGCGGTCCAGATGATGCTGGCGATGGGTGGCGATATAACTGGTTCGCAGCAGCGCCTGATTAGGCGGCGTGGCCGGCGGAACGACCGGATTCGTGTAGACGCCTTCCTCAATTAGCGCCATCCAGGTCAAGCCGGTACGAAATTGCTCACCGATTTTTACCGGGATGATGGGCGTCTGGCTGTTGAAGGTGTCGTAGCCCAGCGCTTTGAGCCCTTTGCGCATGTATTCCGCGTTTTTCCAGACCTGATGCACATGATCTGGCTCGTTCTCGATGATGTCGAGCGCCGCCAGCACGGCCGCGAGATTGGGCGCGGGCAGCGCGGCGGAGAATATCAGCGAGCGCGCGTGGTGCTGTACGTAGTGAATGACATCAGCCGAACCGGCGATGAAGCCGCCGATCGAAGCGAAACTCTTGCTGAACGTACCCATGATCAAATCGACCTGATCGGTCAAGCCAAAGTGGGCTGAGGTGCCGCGGCCGCCCCCGGCTACGCCAATGCCATGCGCGTCATCCACCAGGAGACGCGCTCCATATCTTTGACAAACATCTACGATCTGCGGCAAGAGCGCGAAGTCGCCGCCCATGCTGTACACGCCGTCCACGATGACCAGCTTGCCGGCGTCGTCGGGGACGCGGCTCAGTACGCGTTCCAGGTCATCGATATCATTGTGCCGAAAGCGCTTCAGCGTACCGCGTGACATCGCCACGCCGTCGACCAGGCAAGCGTGCGCGTCTTTGTCCAGAATGGCCACATCATTCTTGCCCAACAGGGCCGATACGGTTCCCAGGTTGGTTTGGTAACCGGTGGAAAAGACCAGGGCCGCTTCCTTGCCGACGAACTCGGCCAAGCGTCGATCGGCTTCGAGGTGCAATTCCAACGTGCCGTTGAGGAAGCGAGAACCGGTCACACTGGTGCCGAATTGCTGCGTCGCTTCAATCGCGGCCCTTTGAACACGCTCGTCTGTGGTCAAGCCCAGGTAATTGTTGGACCCGAGCATGACTACATCTTTGCCCTCGAAGGTGGCTGTGGTTCCCTCGGAGTCACTTAGCGCGCGGAAAAAGGGATAGATTCCCATTTCCATGGCTTCTTTGGCGACAGTATAGTCGGACAGCTTGTCAAATAAATCTGCCACAATTGTCTCCCGAAAAGCGCTCTCGGCCTGTGAGGAATGGCTGCCATTGACAGCGACTGCCTGGCGCGCTGCGGCGTGGCTAAGCCTTCGCATTGTGTCGGTTGCGACGCCCGGCGCCGCGATTACGGCTCAACCTAACGGAGCGGCTGACCGCGCGCGCTTCCCCATGCAGAGTCTATCAGCAGCTATACTCTTTAACAATAATCATTTGATTTCTCCCCGGCGCCGTCTGTGACAAACTTCACTTGCGAAGACCCGTGCTTTAAGTGTAAAATGCCGAGGGAATCAGTCAGACGAAGATGGAGAGCCGCATGTCAAGTTTGACGGTACGCAGAATCATCGTTTGGGTCGTCTCGATGATATTGGGCTTCATCGTCGGCTACGGCATTATTACGGTCGTTTTCGATATGCTGCCGCTCCTGCATCTTATCCCCCTGGTCGGTTTTCTCTTTGAAGGCATAAAGTCGCCGCAAGGCGTTTCGCTGCAGGAATACGGCATCCAGTACTTCCTGTTTACGTCAATTCCCATCGGACTGGTCTTCGTCATTTGGCTGGATGCTTTCATGGATACGCGTATCTTGCCGGACTAGGTTGGACCAAGAATTTGAAAACAGCAATCCACCTACGGGTGGATTTTTGTTTTGGTTAAACCACGACGAGTCGGCAAGGCGCGAGCAAATGAGAGTTGCGCGCACAGCGCTGATAGCAATTGCAAGTTTCGCACTGCTAACTTGAGAGCATGGACGAAGTAAAGCGCTCGTCAATCGGGCGATTCTATAAGAAGCCTCTTGCGGAGCGGCAGGCCATCGCCCAGGCCTGGGGACAGTTGAACGGAGATGATCTCCAGGCCTTGAGCGATTCCGGGCTTTCGCTGGCGCAGGCCGATCTGATGATCGAGAATGTCATTGGGCGCTACAGCCTTCCAATTGCGCTGTCGACCAACTTCTTGATCAACGGGCGTGACTACTTGGCGCCGATGGTCATCGAAGAGCCTTCTGTCGTTGCCGCCTGCAGCTACGCCGCCAAGCTATTCCGGGAAGCCGGTGGATTTACGGCGAGCAGCGACGAATCGATCATGATCGGGCAGATTCAGCTGCTTGACCTGCCGGCGTTCGAGAGTGCCGGGGCGCTGATTCTATCTCGCAAAGAGCAGATTCTACGCGCTGTAAACGAGAGGGGCGGAAGCATCGCTGCGCGCGGCGGCGGAGCGCTTGATCTGGAAGTACGGTCATTTCCCGGGACCTTGGCCGGGGATATGCTTGTCGTCCATCTGCTCTATGATACGCGCGACGCGATGGGCGCCAACGCCATCAACAGCGCGCTCGAAGCGATTGCTCCGCTGATTGAGCGCATCAGCGGCGGCCGCGTCAATCTGCGCATTTTAAGCAATCTCAGTGATCGCCGCCTGGCGCGCGCCAGCGGGTCAATTCCGGCGCAGGCGCTGGCCAGCGACCGGGCAACAGGCGAGCAAGTTGTCGATGCTATTGTGGAAGCTGCGGTTTTCGCCGAGATTGATCCCTATCGCGCCGCGACGCATAACAAAGGCATCATGAATGGCATTGATGCGGTCATGCTGGCCACTGGCAACGACTGGCGAGCAGTGGAGGCCGGCGCGCACGCTTACGCCGCGCGGGATGGGCAGTACCGGAGCCTGACGCGCTGGCGGAAGGATGATGCCGGCAATCTTCAGGGCGCGATCGAAGTTCCGCTGGCGACCGGTATCGTTGGCGGGGCTACCCGCGTGCATCAAGGCGCCCAGGTCGCGCTAAAGCTGCTAGGTGTTGAGTCGGTGCGAGAACTGGCGGAAGTTACCGCGGCCGTCGGCTTGGCGCAGAATTTCGCCGCCATTCGCGCGCTGGCGACCGATGGTATTCAGGCGGGCCACATGCGGCTGCATGCGCGCCAACTGGCCTTAGCGGCCGGCGGGTCCGAAGCAGATGCGCAGTTGATTGCGCAGCAGCTGATCGACGAGGATTGCATTCGTCTGGAGCGCGCCAAAGAAATCGTGAAGGAACGGAAGCGAGAATCATGACTGGAGAAACAAAGTGGTTGATGCAGCCGGATCGCGCGGTTGGCATAGTCGGTTACGGCGCTTATATCCCTCGTTATCGACTGCCTGGCACCGAAATCGCGCGTATATGGACCGGCGGAAACGGCGGATCGCCGGTCAAAGAGAAGGCGGTGGCCGGCCTGGATGAAGACGTCGTGACCATGGCGATAGAAGCAGCGCGCAATGCAATTGTCAGCGCCAATATTGATCCCGAATCTATCCGAGCGGTTTGGGTAGGCAGCGAAAGTCACCCCTACGCGGTCAAGCCGACCAGTACGATTGTCGCTGAGAGTATTGGCACATCGCCCAACATACAGGCGGCCGATTGGGAATTCGCCTGCAAGGCGGGCTCGGAGGCAGTGCAAGCTGCCATTGGACTGGTCGGGAGTGGCATGACGCAGTACATCCTCAGCATTGGCATGGACACGGCGCAAGGGAGGCCGGGCGACGCCCTGGAGTACACGGCGGGCTCCGGCGGGGCGGCCTTCTTGCTGGGCCCGGCTGAAGAGAGCTACGCGGCCTTTCTGGGCAGTTACAGCTACGTCACGGATACGCCCGATTTCTGGCGGCGAGCCGGCGAATCGTATCCCAGCCATGGTGACCGCTTTACCGGCGAACCGGCGTACTTTGCGCATACGATAAGCGCGGCGTCGGCGCTTATGGAGATGATGAATACGACAGCGGCAGATTATGACCACGCCGTCTTTCATCAGCCGAATGTCAAGTTTCCGGCTCGCGTCGCCAAGATGCTCGGATTTACTCCCGAGCAGATACGAGCCGGCTTGTTGGCCAACGAGATTGGCAACGTATACTCCGGCTCCTGCATGATCGGATTGACCGCGATCTTGGATACGGCGCGCCCCGGCGCCCGCATCTTAATGGTGAGCTACGGCAGCGGCGCCGGTTCGGATGCCTTCGACTTGCGCGTTACCGAGCGCATCGCACGCCATCCGCGCGCCATGTATTCCACGGCCGACTACATCGCGCGGCGAACGCTTATCGACTACGCAACTTACGTGCGCTATCGCGACAAACTGAAGGACTGACGTATGAAACCTGTAGCGATTGTCGGCGTCGGCATGACGCCGGTACGTGAACATTGGACTCTGTCCATCGGCGAGCTGGGCGAAGCGGCCGGCCGTGCGGCTCTGGCGGATGCCGGGCTGGCGGCGGTGGATGCGCTCTACGTGGGCAATGCCTACGGCGCCACCTACAATCAACAGACGCAATTGGGAAGTTTGATCACCGGGCGAATCGGTCTTGCCGGGATTGAGAGCTTCGGTTGTGAGGCCGGCGATGCATCCGGCGGCGTGGCCCTGCGGGCTGGTTATCTCGCGGTGGCGGCGGGCGCGGCGCAGACAGCTCTGGTAGTCGGCGTCGAGAAGGCAACCGATCTAGTGGGCTTGGCTCGCAATACCGCTCGTGGCGTCAGCCTGGATCACGACTATGAAACAGTCAACGGCGCGACCTTGACCGCCATGGCGGCTTTGCTGATGCGGCGTTACATGGTCGAGCACTGTGTGGAGCTGGCGCAATTCGAAGGTTTCAGCGTCAATGCCCATCGCAACGGCTCGCGCAACCCAAACGCCATGTATCGCAATCTGCTGCGTTCGGGCGCGTTCGGCAAGGCGCCGATGATTGCCGAGCCGGTCAGCCTGTTTGACAGCGCGCCGGACGCCGATGGCGCCGCGGCTCTGGTTTTGGCGCCTGCGGACGAAGCCGTTGACCTGGTGCCCAGACCAGTACTGCTAGCCGGCAGCGCTGTAGCCACAGATTCGCTTATGCTGCAAGAGCGCGCTGATCCGCTGCGCTTCGCGGCGGTGAGTCGATCGACATCGCAGGCGCTGGACCAAGCCGGTTTGACGCCTGGCGACCTGGATATGGCGGAAGTTCATGATGGCTACACAATCATGACGGCATTGGCGCTCGAGGCGATGGGTTTCAGCGAGCGCGGCGCGGGCTGGCGCTGGGCGCAAGCCGATGGCGAACAGCTGTCGTTGGAGGGCGAGCTGCCGATAAGCACCTTTGGGGGATTGAAGAGCCGGGGCAATCCCAGCGGCGCGACCGGCGTATATCAGGCAGCCGAAGCGACCCTGCAGCTGCGTGATGCGGCCGGTGATAACCAGGTCGCCAACGCCGCGAGCGCGGTGGTGCAGAACTTGGGCGGTTTGGCGTCAACCGCGGTCACGCACGTTCTCCGCGCTATGCCGGAATAAGCTGATAGTCTCTGAAAGTGTCAAGTCCTATCAAGATAGTTTCTGATAGCTTGCCATTCCTAGATTGAATTGCAGAGCAGGCGGTGCGGACCCGGGGTGAGGAGAAATCCGATGCAGGTTGCAAAGTACTGGCGAAACAAAAGACTGCGTTATCGGCTTGAGGGATTGGCGCGTCAAGACAAGCGTGCGATCGCAGGGCCGCAGGCAGACAAAGATGCCGAACGAAACGGACGCAAGGGGTCCAAGCGCGAGCCGGCTAGGCTGCTTCAGTGACGACAATAGACCACGACGGCAGCCCATTGGTCAAGCGGCTCGGCACTGACGCCGAGTCAATTCTGGGCGAAGTTTACAGCTATACCGTCTTGCAGGACCCGCCCGAGGGTTTCGCGGCGCAGGCACCCTATTATCTGGCGCTGATTCGCCTGGATGATGGCACGCTGATTACCGCGCAGCTAACCGACGTCGCCTCTGAGCTGCAAATTGGCGACCCGGTGGAGATGGTGACGCGGAAGCTGACCGCTGACGGCGCGCGGGGCGTCATCGTCTACGGCTACAAATTTCGACCGCTTGTCAAATGAACGCCGAACCATAACCTGATATTGGAGAGTCAAAAAAAGAGCCACACGCGGTGGCTCTTTTCGATTGTCCTGTCCGCTCAGTTGCGAGCGAATTACATGCCTTCCTTGATTTTCGATTCGTAAGCCAGCGACTGCTCTGTGTTGGAATCGAAAATGTGCATATTGTCGAGATTGAAGGTAACACCCATCTCCTGGCCGACCGTCGCGCCCGTACGCGGATCAGTGCGCGCGATGAAGTTCTTGCCGCCGGATTCCAGATAGATGATTACCTCGTTGCCCATCTGTTCCACGACCTCGACACTGGTCGAGAGATTCGCCGGGATGATGCCCTGCGGCAGGTAATTCGTATCGTGGATGTCTTCGGGGCGAATGCCGCAAATGACTTCCATACCCGCGTGGCTGCGGAAGGAATCCGCCTTGCTCTCCGGCACAGGCAGTGAAAAGGCGCCGGTATCCACCACCAGTGAGTCGCCGTCTTCCTTGAGCACAGCGTCAAAGAAGTTCATTGACGGGCTGCCGATGAAACCGGCCACGAAGACATTGTGCGGGTTATGGTACAGGTTGAAGGGCGAATCAATCTGCTGCAGCTCGCCTTCGTTGAGAACACAAATGCGCGTTCCCATTGTCATCGCCTCGACCTGATCATGCGTCACATAAATGAAGGTTGTCTCCAGCCGTTGATGCAAGCGACTGATAAAGGACCGCGCCTCTACCCGTAGCTTGGCATCAAGATTCGAGAGCGGCTCATCCATGAGGAAGACTGCCGGTTCGCGCACGATGGCGCGCCCCACCGCCACACGCTGACGCTGCCCACCCGACAACTGCCTGGGACGGCGATCCAGCAAGTGACCGATGCCCAATTCATTGGCAGCCTCGTTCACACGCTCATCTATGATTTTCTTGGGTGTCTTGCGGAGCTTTAGGCCGAATGCCATGTTATCATAGACGGTCATATGCGGATACAAGGCATAACTCTGGAACACCATGGCCACATCGCGGTCTTTGGGCGCGACATTGTTGACCACACGATCGCCGATAAGGATTTCGCCCTCGGTGATCTCTTCCAGACCAGCCAACATCCGCAAGCTGGTGGACTTGCCGCAGCCGGACGGCCCGACGAAGACTAGAAATTCCTTGTCCTGGACTTCAATGTTCAGATCGGATACAACGCGTTGATCACCGAAATCCTTTGAAACATGATTGAAAGTAACGCCAGCCACGAGAACCTCCATTCAAATGAATTCACAGACTAAAAGATTGGTAATTCTGCACAAATACCCTACTTGACAGCAAGATACTTTTATAGTGGTCATTATATCGGCTATTTTCGAAATTGCAATGAATTCGTCGCGATGAACCAGAATCCGTCGCAGACGCTCTGAAGATGGGAACGGCATGCCTGATAATCCAAATGCGGAAATCATCGCCATCGGAACCGAACTGCTCCTGGGAGAGATTACGGACACCAACTCCGTATTTCTGGCGCGGCAATTGCGTGACATCGGCGTAAACATCTTTTTCATGACGACCGTAGGCGACAACCTGGGGCGAATTAAGGACGCCATTTCCGATGCGTTAGATCGCGCTGAAATTGTCATCACCACCGGCGGCCTCGGGCCAACCGTAGACGATATGACGCGGCAAGCGGTAGCCGATGCGCTTGGCAGGCCGCTGGAGTTTCATCGCTCGCTCTATGACCATATCGCCGACCGATTTCGCGGTTTTGGCTCCAAAATGACCGAGAACAATCGCCAACAGGCTTACCTGCCAGCAGGCGCGATCCTGGTCGAAAATCCGGTGGGAACCGCGCCGTCTTTCATCGTGGAATCGGACCGCGGGGTGGTGATCAGCGTGCCCGGCGTGCCGCGAGAAATGAAATTCCTGATTACTGAATCGGTCGTTCCCTATTTGCTGCGGAAGTATGAGCTTGGCATCATCGTGGCGCGCATTCTGCGTACTGCCGGCATCGGCGAAAGCTCGCTAGACGATCAGATTGGGACCGAGATTCTAAGCGAAACCAACCCCAGCGTCGGACTGGCCGCCCATCACGGCAGTGTGGATATCCGTGTCACAGCCAAGGCCGCCACCAAGGCCGCAGCGACCACACTGCTGGACGATATGCAGGGCAGGCTGGAAGCGCAGATCGGCGAGCATGTATTTGGCGTCGACGGTGCCACACTGGAAGATGTGGTCTGGCAGCATGTGCAGCGACTTCAGCTTCGCGTTCATGTGATAGAAGCCGGTCTGCCCGGCGCCGTTAGCGGAAGCTGGGATGCCGGCTCGGACCTGCTAACTACGACCGCCTTCCGTGACCCGCAGCAGGCATTCGATTACTTTGCGGCAGATGCCGATAATGTTTCGCTGCGTGAATTCGCCGCCGACTTAGCCGAGCGTGTACGGCGCCGCGAGAATGTCGCAGCCAGCGTGGTCGTCCTGTGTTATCCGGATGTGGCGGAAAACGCCGATGTCCAGCAGGGTAGCGCGATCGCCATATCCACTGCTAGAGATCTGCGCTACCGCGTATATGGATTCGGGGCTCGGTCGCCGTTGGCGCGCGAATGGCTGTCGCGCTGGGGATTGGCGAATCTTTGGAAAATGCTGCGAGGGCCGGCTGATGAATGACTGGCCGCTCTAATCATCCAAGCTGAGCAGCGCCATAAAGGCTTCCTGCGGGACTTCCACGGAACCAATCATCTTCATCCGTTTCTTGCCCTTTTTCTGCTTCTCCAGAAGTTTCTTCTTGCGGGTTACATCGCCGCCGTAACATTTGGCCAGCACATCTTTGCGCATGGCTTTCACATTCGCTCGCGATATGACCCGTTTGCCGACAGCCGCCTGCACGGGCACCACAAACATCTGCCTCGGAATCAACTCCTTGAGCCGGCTTACCAGCCGTTGACCGCGGTGGTAAGCGTCATCGCGATGGCAAATCATCGCCAATGCGTCGACTCGGTCGTCGTTGACGAGCACATCGACTTTGACCAAATCGCCAACTCGGTACTCATAGAAGTGGTAGTCGAGGCTGGCGTAACCCTGCGTCACGCTTTTGAGTTTGTCGTAGAAGTCGATAATGATCTCCGACAGTGGAATATCGAAGTGTAGAATCACGCGGTTTGCGTCAAGATACTCGGTGGTGTCGTATAGTCCGCGTTTTTTGATCGCCAGCTCCATCACTGCGCCGATATACTTCTGCGGAACGTAGATTTGAATCTTCATCCAGGGCTCGTGAATCTCTTCAATGATGCTTTCGTCCGGCAGAAGGGCGGGGCTGTCGATCAGCTGTGTTTCGCCATCGCGCAGCAATACGCGGTATTCGACGCTGGGCGCCGTCGCCAGAATGTCGAGATCATATTCTCGTTCCAGGCGCTCCTGAATGATCTCCATATGAAACAGGCCGAGAAAGCCCACCCGGAAACCAAAATTGAGCGCTTGGGATGTTTCCGGTTGGTAGGTAAGCGAGGCATCGTTGAGCTGCAGTTTTTCCAGCGCGTCGCGCAGGTCGCCGTAATCTTCATTATGGGTGGGATAGATACCGGCGAAGACCATGGGCTTGGCCTGCTTGTAGCCGGGCAGGGCATGCTCGGCGCCGCCGCGCGCCAGCGTGATGGTATCGCCGACCCGGCATTCGCGCACAGTCTTCAAGCCGGTCGCAATATAGCCGACTTCGCCCGCGCTTAAGCTGTCCACAGTGCGCATTACCGGATCAAAGACGCCGATTTCTACCGGCTCAAAGCGCGCGCCGGTGGCAAATAGCTGGAGCAGATCGCGGCGATTGACGCTGCCATCAACAATGCGCACATAAGCGATAACGCCTTTGTAGGAGTCGTAGTGAGAATCGAATACCAGCGCGCGCAGACTTTCCTGCGCATCCGTCGCAGGGGCGGGCACCTGAGCGATTATCGTCTCGAGCAGGTCGACAATGCCGATGCCATTCTTGGCAGAGATCCGAGGCAGATCGTCCACCAATGCGCCCAACAAATCTTCCACCTCGTTCGCGACTTCATCGGGCTGCGCTGCCGGCAGATCAATCTTGTTGATTACGGGAATGATCTCGAGATCTTGCTCGAGGGCCAGGTAGACATTCGACAGCGTCTGCGCTTCGATGCCCTGGCTGGCGTCAACGACCAGTACGGCGCCTTCACAGGCTTGCAGAGCGCGGCTGACCTCATAAGTGAAGTCAACGTGGCCGGGCGTGTCAATCAGGTTGACGGTGTATTCGATGCCGTCGTTCCCGCTATAGAGCATGCGCACGGCCGATGCCTTGATGGTGACGCCGCGTTCGCGCTCCAGCGCCATGCTGTCGAGAAGCTGTTCTTGCATATCGCGCTTGCTCACGGTCTGCGTCAATTCCAGCAGACGATCAGCCAGCGTGCTCTTGCCGTGATCGACATGGGCGATAATGCAGAAATTGCGGATGTGCTCGATCGTCATCGTGCCACCGGTGGTTGCGCTGTATTCAACCCATTATGAAGCATGAGAGGAACTTGGAGTAGGGCAAGCTATTGCTGCGGCTCGTCAAGCGCGTCAATCTTGCTGACGACCTGCGCGCTATTGTCGTGCGGCGCTGAAAGCCGCAACCATAACAGATACTCGACATTGCCTTTGGCGCCGGTGATGGGAGAGGCCATGACATCGGCGCTGTACATGCCGAGCGACGCAGCAAAAGCAACGATTTCTCGCAGCGCTCGGCGGCGCAGTTTCGCGTCGCGTACGATGCCGCCTTTGCCCAGCTCGCCTTTGCCGACCTCAAATTGCGGCTTCACCAGCGCGATGATGTCGCCATCGGCGCCTATCCAGCGCTTAACCGCCGGCAGAATCAAGCGGATCGAGATGAAAGAAACATCAACCGCCACCAGCGACGGCCGCTCCGGCAGCCAGCTCAGATGGCGCGCGTTTGTGCCCTCCAGCACGCAAACGCGTTCATCTCTTCGCAAGCGATAATCCAAAATGCCGCGGCCGACATCAATGGCGTACACCCGCGCCGCGCCATGTTGCAGCAGGCAGTCGGTAAAGCCGCCCGTGCTCGCGCCGATGTCGGCGCAGATCGCGCCGTCGACGGCGACGGGAAAACCCGTCAGCGCGGCTTCCAGCTTGAGTCCGCCGCGCCCGACATAGCGTGGTTTGGACTTTACTGTAATCTCCGCGTCAGCGCGGACCATGCTGCCGGGCTTATCGACCATTTTGCCATCGACAAAGACTTCGCCCGCCATGACCTGCGCCGCCGCCTTGCTGCGGGAACTGAGGTGGTTAAGCTCCACCAGCAATACATCCAGGCGCAGCTTGCGGGCCATCGCTAGCCTCGCACCATTTCGATGGTAATTTCGGCGCTGGGCTGGTTGGTGTCGAAGCGAAATACATCAGCGAAGTTGGGGATATAGCCGTCCGCTTCAATAACCACGCTGTAGGGCGTATCAAATGCAAGCGGGCGCGCGAATTGAAACTCCCCGTTGCGATCGGTGGTCGCCAGCGCAACGACTTGCTCCTCGTTCCAGACGAATTCGCTGGCGTCAAAGTCTTCGCTGATCAGGACAATCGTTAGACTGGAAATACCTTGCTGCGTTGCCGCGTCTACGACTTTGCCAGTCAGAATTGTGCCACTGAATTCCGCAAAGCGGTCGATGGGCAACTGGCCGATACCGACCAGCGCCGACTGCTCGAGCAGCAGCAATTCATTCACCAGCAGCTTCAAATGATAATTTCCGTCCGGCGGATTGGGCAGGGCAAGCGCAAAGTCGGAACCGGCTTCTGGCGCCCGCCAGGGCTGCGAGTAACGGAAAAACTCCTGATCGTCGACCAGCCAGCTCGCGGTCCAGGGCGTGCCCGTAATGATCTGCTGCCAATCGAACAGAGCAAATAGCGCTGGAATCGACGACGGGGTGCTGGACGCGGCTGAGCTCTCGCGAGCGTCCGCCAGCGATTCAGCGCTGGTGAAGCGCAGGTTGCTGAATACGCGCGGCAGCGGCGAACCCTGCTGACCGGCTACATAGAAATCGGAGGTAGCCGAAAGCGCGCCATCCAGGTACAGCTCCAGCCGATACTCGCCCGGCAGCAATCCACCTGCCGGATCAACACTGATGACTTTGGAGCCAAAGGCGTCCTCTGACCAGGTGTCGCTTGTGCGGGCGAATTCCGTGCCGGCGTAGTACCAAATGGCCGACCAGGGAGTACCCGCGGCGATATTAGCGTGAAGGAAGCGGGCGTAGGCGATGCTTCCGAGCGGGACGATTGATCCGTTGCCGATCAGGTTGCCGGCATGGTCGAGCGTCCCAAAGACAATATCGCTGAAATGCGCTCTGTCCTCCGCTGTGCCGCCGATGATGATCTTCTGGCTGCCGGCCCCCGCGCCATTAACAAGGAGCGTGAATTCGTACGCGCCGTTGGCCCAGGCTTGCTCTCTCGCGCCGATATACCATAATCCACGTTCGCCGCCACTCCAACGTACGGGCGGCAAACTGAAAGTCGTATCGGGTATACCATCGCGGGTGACGCGCAATTCGTAAACCGTCTCCGCGGAAAAGTTATTGTAGTCGAAGAAGAGGTAGAGATTCCGCGTGTTGGACGGCAGCGAGCCAACCACTGTTGACGGCATGGCGCCGCGCACCGAGGGCGCAACGAAAACTCGCGATACAACGGGCGCTCCACGGCGGGATTCGGAATCGCCCATGACGTCTGTTACGTCGACTTGCAGGCCCAGGCGCGCGCCGCGAATCAGGTGCTGCGCCAAAGCAATTGGCCGAATTGTACTGATGAAGTCGCCGGTGGGCACGCAACGATCGCTGCTATTGACCAAGCCATCGCTATTGGTGTCATTCAGATAGCGACAGTTGGATGCAGCCACCGGGCCAGCCAATGGCGCATTGGTTGGGATGCCGATTAACTCGCCCGCCGTGTTGTACGCGCCGCCGCCGGCCATTGCGCCCGGGATTTCCGCGCGTGTTTTGAACCAGGTCCGCGACCCGGTGAGCGGTTCCGACAGGAAAGCAGTTATCGTGCCACGGGAAAAGGCGACCGGTTCGTTGCCTATATTCGGATAACCAACCACGATCAAGTTGTCGTCTAAGGCAACGCTATTAGAATCTCCCACCGCGACAAATGGCAGCACGGGCAATTCACCCTGGGCGATGAGCCGGCCGTCCAGCTCGCGCGCGATACGTATCAGCGCAATGTCCAGCCCGACATCGGCATTAACAACGTCCGCGCGATACTTGGGAATCGGAGGCTCTGCCAGGTCTACGTTGAGCGAGACGACTAGCGTATCGCCTCCGCACTGCTGGCTCGGCACGATGCCGTTCGCTTTGGTGACTATCAGTCCGTCCGCGCTAATCAAGGTTCCTGTACTGACGCAGGTGACGATCAAGCTGTTGCCATGAGTTTCGGCCTGATAGACAAAAACGGTTGCTCGCTTGACCCGTTCCAGGCTGCGATCCAGGCTGCTTTGTGCGGACGACGGCGCGAAGACCGCTAACAGTAGGGCGGTAAGCAAGAGGGGGTTTACAATCCTGATCAGGCTCGTCTTCATCAGAATTCAAGATTCTCAATAAAGCGATGGAAGGTTGCCAGCTCGCGCTGATAGATGCTTGATTCGGCGCGGAAGGACACGATGAGGGCTTGCCCGCGCCGGATTGCCAGTATATCCAGGCCGTTTACTATGGAAGACACGCCTTCGAGGAATGGGCTGGCGTCTCGCGACACAAATGTATACGCCATGCTGATGGCCTGCGAGTCGTCTGGCAAGCGGAATGTATCGTATCCCAGGACGGAGTAGTCAATGAAAACCTGAGACCGCTGCAAACTCAGATGATCGAGCAAATTGCGTTCAGCGCCGTCGGCGCCGACTGGCAGCGACCGCACCTCGATGGTCGTGTTGAAGCCGAGATGGGACGTATCGCGAATACGAAAAACATTCTCGTCCGACTCATCAAGCAGCCAGCGCGCCGGGTAACTGGCCGTAATGCCGGCCGTGATATTGGTGTAGACGCTGGTTTGATTGAGTAGCCGATCCCGCTGACTAACGCCCAGCAGCAGTCCCGCGATAATCAACATATAGCTGAAGGCGATCGACCAGCGTTGGCGCTGGGTAATTTGAACGGCGGGAGAGCGCCCAGTTTCAAACGCCATCGCCGTCCCCCTGGCTCACATAGGCTTCGCGTTCACGCCGCTCAGAATTTGAGAAGAGAAAGTAGGCTGCGCCTATCGACACAATTGTAGCGGCCAGCAGGAATGCCAGACCGAATAGCGGCCGATCGCCGCTGCCCGCCTGGCTCAGCGGCCCGCTCAAGAGGCCGGGCAGAAGCGCCTGCATGACGCCCGCGACCAACGCGGCTACGACGAGATTAACCGGCAAGACCAGCGGGAACGCGTCCGCAAAATACGATTCAATGATTCCCAGCGCGATGTATAAGCTTGAAGTCGCCTGAATCGTGAAGCTGGACAAAACGTAAATGGCGGCGTTATTCCAGGTCGGCTCCAGGCGCCAGACCAAAACCAGGTTGAAATAGAAGCTGTAGCCGATCGCGGCAGCCAGTGCGTAGGCGACGACATCTCTGCGGATTCGTAGCGCCTGCGGATAAATCAGATAACGCAAGACGACGAATCTGAGTCCAACGTCGATCATGCCAGCGGTCAAGGTATAGCCGACTATGCGCTGAAATACCGATTGCAGCGGCAACCACTGATCGATTACGAAGAAAGCCTCGGCGAGTGGGAGCCCGATGGCGGACGCGCATAACCCTGACACGACCGCGACTCCGATCAGGCGGCGACGGGGACGGTCAACGCGGAATTCTGGCAGAACCGACAGCAACAGCCAGACAAGCGCGGGCAGCGCCGCCAACGTCAATGAAGCGAGCCGATCGACCTCAAAATTGGGCGTGACCGGCAGCAATTCCCCCGCGAGGACGAAGGCGCCGCAGACGAGAGACACTACAGCGACAAGTATGCTGAAGCGTCTCCAAACGGGCAGAACGCCGAAAGTCTCGGCGCTGCTCGTCTCGCTGAATTGAGGAACACGTACCATCTCTCGTCCCGCTTGCCTAATCACCAGACGGGCTACCGTATATAATGTAAAACTACGCAAGCACACATCAATTGTACAGTGTCTGTGGGCAAGCGGAAACGATGTGAGCAGGACAGTAGCGCCGGGCAGCGGGCCGGTGCGTCAGCGCCAGGCATCTGGTAAAAGCGGGGTCCATGAAACGTAATTGGAATATACGGTACGACGCGAATCGAGTTTGGCTTTCCCGGGCGCTGATTATTCTGGTCCTATCATTGTCCGGCTGCGGCACAAGTTTGGACGAACAGCCTTGCCAGGTTGATCCGCGCTGTCTGCGCTATGGATTGGCGGCGGATATTCCTGTTCTCGATCCTCATTATGCCGACGCGCCGGAAGCCGGCATGATCTTCCGACAGATATACGATACGCTGGTGTATCGCGGGGGCGAAAGCCAGGAGTTTGTACCCGGTCTTGCCAGGGCTTGGGAGGTATCCCCCGATGGTCTGGTCTATACATTCACGCTGCGCGCCGATGTTTTGTTTCACGATGGCAGCCGCTTTGACGCCGCCGCGCTGGGACACAATATCGAGCGTATATTTGATGCTAACATTGCGGAATCGCGGGCGCGCGATTTGCTCGGCCCCTTGACGCAATATGAAATAATCGGCGACTTTTCAATTCGACTAATCCTCGCGTCGCCGTTTCCAGGCTTACTCGACGGTCTGTCGCAGCCCTACCTTGGAATCGCGAGCCCGGCGGCTCTGGGAACACACGACTCCTTGCGTTATCAGTTTCATCAAGTCGGCACCGGTCCCTTTCGGTTGGAGAATTACTTGCCGGGCGAGCGGATCGTGCTGCGTCGATTCGACGATTACCAAGTGTCGCCGGAGATATACCTGCCGCTGTCGGGAGACGAGATCACCCGCCTCGAATTTGTGCTGCGCAGCGCGCGCGCCGTCGATGCGCTATCGGCGCTCAGCGAGTCGCTTGATGTACTAGACGACTTGTCGCCGATCGATGCGCAGAACCTCGCCGGCAACAGCCGTGTGCAGATTCTGCCGGTGGAGATCCCCGGGTTGGCTGCCCAATTTCTGCTCAATACCAGGCGCAAGCACATCGACATGCGATCGGTCCGCTTGGCTTTGCTGCTGGCGACCAACCGTATCGCTATTAGCGACCGGGTTTATTTCAACTTCTCGCCGGTCGCTTGGGCGCCGCTTTCGACCAGTACAGGCTTCTCACATACCGGCTACGTCGACAAGTTCGCGCATGACCTGGCAGCCGCACAGGCTTTGCTGGCGGAGGCCGGCTATGCCGACAGCGACGCTGACGGGGTTATCGACCGGGATGGCGAGCCGCTGACGCTAGCGGCGGTGGTGCCACCCTGGGGCGGATTGCCGGCAGTGGCGTCGTTATTGCAGAGTCAGTGGCAAGCCCTTGGCGTCGCGCTTGTCATCGAGCCGGTCCCCGGCCGGTCGAGACTGCGCAGCCTGATCCAAAGCGGAAGTTACGATCTCATACCTGTTGACCAGTACGGAATCGATCCAAATGTCATATCCAGCGTGTTTCTTCAAGATTCGCTATTCGGCGCATCACAATTGCCGAATGAAGAATTGGAACGTCTGCTCTTAAGCGCTCGGCACACAACTGACAGCCAAATGCGTCGAACACTGGTTTATGACATACAAGCCAAGATTATGGATGATGTGCTGATTCTGCCAATTCGCGAAGCCGTTCGTCTCACGGCAGCGCGGGCCGATTTGAGCCGGCTGCGCTTTGACGCCTTTGGCTTCTATCCCTTGCTGTACAACGTAGCGCTAATCGGCGGCTAGTCAATCACTCTGCGCATATCCTGGTACCGATAGGGGCGCCGCTAACCAATAAGGCCAGCAAGATGTCATTGACCTTGCCGTTAGCAATGATGACTTCCAGGCCGGGATGCGCTTCGACCAAACTGATCATCTCCGATACTTTCTGCAGCATACCGCCAGTAACATCGACGCCGCCGGACCCGCCGAGAAGCGGCGCGATCTGCGGAAACGACTCCGGTGTTATAATGGCAATCGGCGCGCCGTCTTCATCGAGCACGCCATCTACGTCGCCGAGGAGAATGATCTGGCGCGCTTGCAGCGGCTCAACCATAGCGGCGAACAGCGCTTCGGTCGATATGATTGTGCCGCCAATCTTGCTGTCAAGCGCGATATCGCCATGGACCAAGGGGATAAGTTGCTGCTCCAGCGCCAGCGTCAGCGGCGTAACAGTCAGCGAAAAAAGTTGACGGTCGCGGGTGGTGAGCAAGGAAGAGGGCTGAAAGCGGATGACGGGCAAGCCAGCTGCCAGCAGCTCGCCGAGAATCAGCTGACTGAGCTCCGCGGCGACTGCGCCGACTTTCGCGAGTCCCAACCGATCGTCGGCTGAATAGACGCCCTTGGCCGTACCGTGTTGCGCCGCTTCAAAGTGGCCAAACGACCCGCTGCCATGGCCGATTACGAGATCGATTTCAGGCCGGGCCGCGCGCAGCTCAACGACCTGCTGCGCGAGACTTTGTGCAGTGGCGCG
>WTGO01000088.1:0-83824 GCA_011523515.1 Chloroflexota bacterium | reverse complement strand
GCCGGGCCGCGCGCAGCTCAACGACCTGCTGCGCGAGACTTTGTGCAGTGGCGCGGCGGAACGAGCGCGCGCGCGCCTTGTCCGTTACCAGCGAGCCGCCGAGTTTTATGAGTACAGTCATGATGTTGTTATACCGCCGCTGACAGCGGAGACGATGACGCGCTGCGCGCCCGCCCGTCGCAGCGCGTCGCTTACTGACGCTTCGGACTCAGGAGACACCAGCGCAATCATGCTTCCTCCGCGCCCGCCACCGGAGAGTTTGGCGCCGAATGCTCCGCCGTTCAAGGCCGCTTGCACCAGCCGGTCCAGTATGGCGCAAGACACGTCCAGCGCTTGCAGCAGCTCGTGATTTTGTGTCATGAGCTGCCCGAGCCGGCCATGATCTCCAGCCTCGATGGATATCCTGGCCCGCCGCGCGAGCGCGCCGATGCGGGAGAATAAGTCCCGCGTCTGGCTGGGCTGACGCTTCAGCCGGTCGCGCACATCAGCGACAACAGCGCCTGTCGGAGCAGGCATGCCGGTATCCGCGACAACCAGCGTGAGTGGTCTAGTTATTGCGATAAAGTCAACGGATCGGTCTTTCACGAAGTAGAGCGGCCTTTCGTACACGATAACCGTGTTGTCGATGCCGCTGGGTGTGCCATGGTGCAGCTTTTCGACTTCGTAGACGATTGAGCTCAAATCATCATCCGGGATTCCGCGGTTAAGCAGGGCGGCCACGCCTCTGGCCAGGGCGGCCGAGACGGCGGCGCCGCTGCCCAAACCACTGGCGACTGGGATTTCCGAACGAATCATCAACTCGCCATGAAGTGCGTTAACGGCGAAAAATCGTGCGGTCAAGTCTATTGCTAGATTCAGCGGGTCGGTCGAGTCTGACTCGCCCTTACACCAGCGAAACGATGCGCTGACCGCATGGGACGAGCTTACGGTAAGGGGGCGAGCGGAATTGCGAGCATCGACGCAAGCTCGGAGTTGCGATAAGGGGACGGCTATCGCCGGCTGCCCGTGGACGACGGCGTGTTCGCCAACCAGGATCGCTTTTGCGGGGGCGCTGCTGATGCTCAACATAACACGCTATATAACGTAAAGAATGACGAAATATGTCAGACCGGCCGCGACCAACGTCAATTGCAGCGGCCGGTCGGTCAATAGGACTTCGTCCGGAGCGCTGCCTTCGCCTTCAACGTGAATCAGATACAGGTAGCGAAAGATACCGTAAATCACGATTGGCGCCGTAAGCAGACCGAAGTTTTGGCCATGCCGAATCATCGTTGGGGATTCTACCGTATATATGACGTATGTGATCAGTACGCAAGTGGTGACGATGCGCAGCAGATCGTCCAGAAGCGGAAGATTGTAATGCCTGAAACTTGCGCGAGCGGTAGGCGCCGCATCGCCCAGCAACTGCAGCTCCTGGCGACGTTTGCAGATGACGAGGAAAAGCGCCAGCAATCCGGCGCAAGCCGTAAGCCAGGGCGAAAGCTCTACGTCAACAACGACGCCACCGGCCAGAATGCGCAGCACAAAGCCCGCCGATACCGCCAAAATATCCAGCAGCGCGATCTGTTTGATATACAGCGAATAGGCAATCTGCAGCAGAAAATATGCCAGCAAGATGAGCGTCAAATCGCGGTCAAATGCTGCTGAGCCGGCCAGCGCGATAGTGGCCAATATCGCAGCGGCGAAAGCGGCCACGGGCGTGGGCACCACACCGGCCGCTATGGGGCGATTCTTCTTTTCGGGATGCTTCCTGTCAGCGGCAATATCGATAATATCGTTGAAGAGGTAGATAGAGCTTGCCGTCAATATCAGAAGCAGGCTGCAGACAACAACTCGACCGACCGCCTCAAGATCAAATAGCCCGGCGTCAAAAATGATGGCCGGGAAGACAAAGAGGACATTCTTTGTCCATTGCCGCGGGCGCATCGAGAGAAACAAACCGTTGATGAGACGCAAGCTGGTCTCCAAACTGTTTCCGCTGGACAGCGGCCGCGCAGTGACGATAATGGAAATGACCGGCTGCTTCAGATCTGCCGTGTCCAAGGGAAAGTCACGCCGATGATGCCAAGTTCAGACAATATAGCAAGAGCGCGCGCGCATTCCAATATTGCGTTCATCAAGTACTGGGGCAACCGCAACCACAATTTGCGCCTGCCAGCGAATTCCTCCCTGAGCATGAATCTCAACGAATTACATACCACGACGACGGTGGCGTGGGTTGCGGCAGCCGAAGCCGACACACTCGAGATCAATGGTCGTCCGGCGGACTCGGCAGCGCTTGACCGCGCGAGCGCTCACCTGGATGTCATTCGCCGACGACTGGGCATTCAATCCAAAGCGCAGGTGGCGTCAACGAACAATTTCCCGATGGGCACGGGCATCGCCTCTTCCGCCTCAGCTTTTGCCGCGCTAACGCTGGCGGCGGTGGCGGCGCAGGGCGGAGAACTGAGCGAACGCGAGCTGTCGGCGCTGGCGCGGATGGGTTCCGGCTCGGCCGCGCGGTCGATTCCCGCAGGATTCGTGGAATGGCACGCGGGCGATGCTCATGAGACTTCGTACGCGGAGACGTTTGTCCGTCGCGATTACTGGGATTTGGTGGATGTCATTGCCGTTGTCAGCCGCCGGCACAAGCATATTGGCTCAAGCGCGGGGCACCGCGAGGCTGATTCAAGCGTTCTGCAACCGGCGCGAGTGGCCGGCGTCGCCCAGAGACTTGGCGATATCAAAGCTGCCATCAGGCGCCGCGACTTTGAATTATTCGCCGATATCGTCGAAGCGGACAGCAATTTGATGCACGCTGTGATGATGACCAGCCGGCCGCCGCTATTCTACTGGGATCCGCTCTCCTTAAGCGTGATGCAGGCGGTGCGCAATTGGCGCGCTGTGGACGGTTTAAGCGTTTGCTACACGCTGGATGCGGGGCCCAATGTTCACTGCATTTGCGAAGCGGCGGATGCGGCGGGGGTGATTGCCAGATTAAAAGATTTGTCAGAACAGATCGAGATTCTGCAATCGGGCGCGGGACCTGGCGCTTGCGTCTCGCCAACGATACCTGTGTGAGTCCAGGCGTTCTTGCGCAAGATGAATAATGCCCCGTATAATGTGAGCATATTGAATGCAAGCCAGAGGTGATCGCCAATGCTGATACCAGCCGCCGCCACAAACGACATATTGCTCGCCATTGCCGCATTTGTGATCGTCCTGTTTCCGGCGATAATCATTCATGAACTGGGGCATTTTATCGCCGCAAAACTGGTGGGAATCAACGTGCTGGAATTCGGCATTGGTTTCCCGCCGCGCGTCGGACGTCTATTCACCTGGCGTGAGACGGAATTCACTATCAACCTCTTGCCCATCGGCGGCTTTGTGCGTCCGCTGGGCGAGGACATGATTGGCCCGGCTACGGAAGACAAAGTGAAACGCGACCGTGCCGATCTGCAAGCGCGTCAGGCGGGATCAGCTCCTGTCATTAACGAGCGCGAGGCGTTGCGCCGGCGTGGCGTCGGCGATCACGAAATGATGTCTGTGAATGAAGCGCCCGCTGTCGGCCGAATCTTCTTTATGTCGGCTGGCGCGCTGGCCAATTTCGCCACGGCTGTCCTCTTGTTCATTCTCGCCGCATTGATTGGACTGTCGCTGCCCGTGGGCGGGCTCAGCCAAATCGCGGCCATTCCCGCGAGTTCAGTGTTCGCCGGGACGGACGCGCAGGTCGGCGATGCTATCGAGCGCATAAACGGCGAGCGCTTTGCCGATTTTGGCGCCTTCCATGACACTCTGGCGGCGTATTCCGGCGAGAAGATCAACTTTTCCTTGATTCGCAAGGAGACGGAAGAATCGTATATCGTAACCGTCAGACCGAATTTCGCGAGGCGCGTCGGCGCGGTTCAGGTGCTCGGCGTACTGGAAGAATCGCCGGCGGCGCTCGCCGGCATTCTCCCCGGTGACCTGGTGACGCAGATCAGCCGCGTGTCGATTCCGTCAGCCGGCGACCCAGCCGAAACGCTCAGGCAAGCCACGCGTGAAGCGCAGGGCAAATTGCTGCCGCTGACCATCTATCGCGAGCACGACGATGGCAGCGCCGAAGTCAAAGTGGTAGTTGCAAGGCCGCGCGTTGATCCGCCGGAAGGCGAGGGCAGGCTGGGCATCGCGATTCGTTCGCAATTCGGAACCGGCGAGGGGACGCGCTTCGCCAATGCGGGCTTTGTACGCGAGTCGGTTCCGCAGAGCATACCCGACGCGATTGCGTACGGCTTGCGGACGACCGGCGAGACCTTCAGCGTCATCGCTTCGATTCCGGGTCGCTTGCTCGACGGCTCGCTAAGCGGCAAGGATGCGCGGCCAATCAGCATTATCGGCATCAGCAAAATTGGCGGGGAGTTCCTGCAGCGCAGTCTGAACGAAGGTCCCAGCTTGATGCTGCATTTTGTGGCGCTGATTAGCATATTCCTGGGTATAAGCAATCTGTTGCCGATTCCGGCATTGGATGGCGGCCGAATTGTTTTCGTGCTCATTGAGATGCTGCGCGGCAAACCGGTAGATCCCAAGACAGAAGCGCGTGTGCACCAGGTCGGCATCATATTGCTGCTAATCTTGGGCAGCCTGGTTATGATCTACGATCTAATCAATCCACCGAGCATCTCATGATTGAAACCGACAAACATCTGACAGCATTGGACCAAGAACCCTTCGAGAAACCCGCTATAGACGAGGTCATCCTGGCCTTGCGTCAGGTTGATCCCGCGCCGGAGCGAGCGGTCTCGGCCACAATCGTTTACGGTTTGAGCGACTTGTCCGCTTCGGAACGGCGGACTGCAGAGCTTGAGTGGCGGCAGCTTGCGCCGGATTCCCGGCGGCGTGTCTTGCGTTCGCTAATCGAAGCCAGCGAAGCCATGTTTGAATTGAATTACCGCGAAATCGCATTGCTCGGTCTGGATGACGCGGATGTCTTGGCGCGGGTGGCCGCCATTGAGCTATTATGGACGGACGAGACGGAAGAGACCATGCGCCGTCTGATGGCGCTCGCAACTGCTGATCCAGAGTCCAGCGTTCGCACAGCCGCGTTGAAGGAGCTGGGACGGTTCATCCTGCTGGGAGAATACGGCGATATCCCGGAAGCAGCCGCAGTCGAAGCGCAAAGACTCACGTTGCGGGTACATGAAGATCGCAGTGAACCACTGGAAGCCCGGCGGCGGGCGCTGGAAGCCCTGAGCAATTCGAGCCACCCCGCGGTAGAGCGTTTGATACGTGATGCCTACGGCAATGGCAATCATGATCTCAAGATAAGCGCTATCTTCGCAATGGGGCGGACTTGCAGCAAGGTCTGGCGCGACATCTTGCTGGAGGAACTGGATAGTGGCGATAATGAGCTTGTCTTTGAAGCGGTTACCGCCTGCGGGCAGATTCAACTGGGCGAGAGTGTGCGGCGTATTGGCGAACTGGTAACCAGCGATGACCGCGAGGTTCAGCTTGCCGCCATTTGGGCGCTCGGTGAGATCGGCGGCAACCATGCCTTCGAGATATTGACGAGCCTTGAGGAGTTTATCGAGGACGAAGAAGCAGCCGCCGTAGTTGACGAGGCGCTCGACACCGCGGGCTTCAGCAGATCTTTCGCTGCCTTGGGGCTAGACTTTGACGAAGACTAGCGCCCGTGGCAAAAGCGCTACAGCGCGAATATCGTCTGCATCTTCATTGCCAAACCCATATCGCCCATGATTTTCAACTTACCCGTCATAAAGGCTTGCATCGCATTCATTTGCCCGGTGGCGACCGCGTGCCAGTCGTCCGCCGTTGCTTTGACGGTCATGGCGGCATCACTCTGCGCGCCTTCGCCCGTTTCTGCGCCGCCGTCGGCGACCTTTATCCAGAAGCGTCCGCCATTCTCCCCGCTCAAATCAAAGGCGATGGTAGCATTGATGCCATCGGCCTTTTCGGGTAAGAAGCGGTCCACCATCGCCGGAAATATGCTTCTTACTTCGTTAGCTGTCGCCATGATTAGCTCCTGATAATGATGTCGCGAATATGGATACGGAGTCAGTATACAGTTGTTCACGGGAAGTCCCAAGTAGATGGTTGCTAAACTTCACAATACGCTAAACTTGACCGGCCGTCTGCTTCGGCCGATTGCTGCCATTTGCCTTTGCGGTGTTGCGCTTTCGGGCTGCACGATCTCGCATCAAGTCGAGAGCCAGCCGGAGGCAGGGTCAGGAGACACCGGCGTTACCGAACAAGTAGGGGCAAATCAGACGGCGAGTGATTCCGCAGACAATGATCGCGAAGGCGCGCCGCCAGCATCAGACTCGGAGGCTGAACCGCAGTTGACGGGCGCCGCCGCACTCAACGAGCCCTCAAGCAAGTTACTGACGGGCCCGGAACCGGAAGCGACGGCGCTGATTTCTTCGCACCGGGTGGTAGCCGGTGACACCCTGACGCAGATCGCCGAACGATATGGCGTGTCGGTGGCTTCGCTGCTGCGGGCTAACGATTTGCCTAATCCCAATCTGCTGGGAGTCGGGCAGATTATCACATTGCCGGCGCCGCCGATCGATTACACGCCGGCCTTTCACATTCTGCCGGATTCCTTGCTGGTGCGGTCGCTGACGGCTGCGGATTTCGATGCTGGGGTATTCGTTAATTCGCATAGCGGCGTCCTCAAGGACCTGACCGTGCATTTGACCAAAACCCGCTTTGACGGGACCACCGAGTCAGGACGTTTCAGCGCCGGCGAAATCATTGAGCGTGTATCCCTGGAATACAGCGTTGATCCCCGCATTCTCATTGCAATTCTCGAATATGCGACGGGCATGCTGACTCAAAGCGAGCTAGATGAGGAGACGAAGCTGTTTCCTTTGCGCCCGGCCGAAGCATACAACCGTTTACGACGGGCGGGACTCTATAATCAGCTTAGCTGGCTGGCTGATCAGCTCAATCAGGGCTATTACGG
Organism: Chloroflexota bacterium; assembly: GCA_011523515.1. Taxonomy (GTDB): domain Bacteria; phylum Chloroflexota; class Anaerolineae; order Aggregatilineales; family Phototrophicaceae; genus UBA6055. Next base: position 76,884 of record WTGO01000088.1, on the reverse strand, counting down.
CTGGAAATATCGAGGCGAGGTGATACTTGAATTGGCTGATGGCAGCCGCCTGTATTATGAACCAAACCTTAATGCAGGCACGGTCGCCCTTCAGAAAGTGCTGGCCCAGATGCCGAGCGTAGCGGACTGGCGTCAGGCCAGTGGCGACACGGGCATCTTCCAGACCTATCGGCAGCTCTTTGGAGACGCGGCGAAGCTGGCGCATGAAACTGTCCCGGGTGGCCTGCAGCAGCCTGAGCTGACGCTGCCGTTTCCGCGCGGGGACGTGTGGCGTTTCACCGGCGGCTTCCACGGCGGCTGGGGCAAAGGCAGCGCATGGGCGGCAGTAGACTTTTCGCCGCCGCGGGACGCCGGGCAGGGCGGACTCTGTTACACTTCCGCCTATCCCACCACGGCCGTGGCGCGCGGCACGATCGCTCGACTGGACGAAGGCATTGTCATACTTGATTTGGACGAAGATTCGGATGAAGCGACTGGTTGGTCAATTCTATACTTGCACATTGATCACAGTGATATGCTGCGCGAGGGGCAAGTGGTAGAAGCGGGTAATATCCTGGGTTACGCCTCATGTCTTGGCGGCGTCACCAACGCCACGCACCTGCACATCGCTCGGCGCTACAACGGCGAGTGGTTGCCTGCCGATTGCAATCGCTGTCCCGCCGGTGTCGCGGTTCCGCCCTTTGTAATGAGCAACTGGAAGGTCGTCGGCCTGGCTAGCCAGCTCTATCAGGGATTCATGGTTCATCAACTGGATAATCGCAGCGCGGTCGCGGAGCAGGGTAGATACACGGCAGTCAATGAAATATCATGGTAGCGTCGCTGCCGGCAAATTTATTGGGGTCGCGTTTTGCCTCGTATGCTGCTGATTCTGACCGGGATTGTATGGTTATGGAGTCACGCCGTGCCGATTATGGCGCAGGCGCGGGCCACCGCCACGCCCGTCGCGGCGGTGATAATTACGCCGACGCCGGAGGGGCAGCAACCGCTGCCGCCAACCAGCACTGCTACCAACAGCCCAACCCCGTCGCCGGCCGTACGCCTGCGGGCGCGGTCGACAGCCGGCAACATAAATGTCAGATCGCTGCCGAACCTCGAGAGCGAGATCTTGGGCATTATCGTCGACGCTACCGAGTTTCAGGTTTTGCGGAACTACTATCGCTGGTATGAATTCCGCTACGATGCGTCGCCAAATGGACGGGCTTGGGTATATGGCGATCTGGTCGAAATCATAGGGGACGGCTCGCTCATTGAAGTCATTGACGACGCCAGTGATATTGAACGTCCGGGACAAGCTCAAAACCTGCTAGGTGGCGGCGCAGACGCCGAGTCAGAGCGCACGATCGCGATTTCCACGGTGCGCGCTGATTTAGCGCTGTTGGTTGAGCTAGCCGAAATTACCGCGCTACCGACATTTACTCGGCCCGCGCCGACGCCGGCGTCAGTTACCCAGCATATTCAGATCGAAGCGGGGAATCAGAATCCATTTCCGAACATCCCGCCACTTCTGCCGATCGCGGTAATGGGAGGATTAGGGCTTCTAGGTCTCTTGATCAGCGCGATAAGACCATAGACTGTGGTTGAGATGACGCGCCTAGTAGCTGCCGCAGGTACCGCAACCCTGGCTGTCGTCCGCGGCCTGCTCATCGCCCGATTTGAACGAGTGGCCACAGCCGCAGCTGGAGGCTGCATTAGGGTTATCAATCTGGAAGCCGCCGCCGATAAGGCTGTCGACATAGTCGATGCGCGCTCCGTGCAGATACGTCAGACTAGTGGGGTCGACCAGCAGGCGTACGCCCTCGCTGTTCACCACGGTGTCTCCGGCTTCCGGCATTTCCTGAAAAGCCATGCCGTATTGCAAGCCCGAGCAGCCGCCGCCGGTAACAAAAACACGTAGCGCATGACTCGGAATATTGCGTTCCTCAAGCAAATTGCGGATGATCGAAACTGCTGCCGGAGTGACAGTCAATATGGAATCGTCTGTCATCACTTCAACTGGCTGCTGTTCAGCTAATACCATCATGATCCCCTTCGTCTTTCACGACCTGCCGCAATCTTAGCACAGACAGCGGAGCGTGTCAATTTTTCATGCAGCATTGTTACGCATCGCCGGTACGGTCAGCTGCGAGTTATGTGACGCCGCAAAATCGCTAAGATTGCCCGACTGCTGCCGCACTAGCCGCGCGTTAACAGAGAACCCTTGCAAACTCGACTGCATTTCGTTTGCCCGAATAGTACGCGGACACTATACTGACGAACGATAATCACGTGAATGTCGGCAACCATGAATTAGTCTTGGAGGTACGAATGCTCGGGATAAACAGGTTTCACATATTGCTGCTAATTACTTGCATTTTCTTGGCGCCGCTGAATCCACTGGCGGCGCTTGCTCAGGGCGCAGATGCCCATGTCGTTATCAATACGTATCGGCTGAATGTACGTACCGGGCCGGGTGCTAGCCACGCTATAATTACCGACTTGCCCGGCGGCACGACGCTTCCGGTTACGATGCTCTCCGCCGATCGCAAGTGGTATGAAGTCACGGGCGACTTTGGCATGGGGTGGTTGCATTCGGCTTATGCCGTTCCTCGAGGCGACTTTTCGACAGTTCCCTGGGCGGGCGCGCCGTCCAATATCGGCAGCGGCACGGCTGACGTAGCGATCAGTGCAGCTCGCCTGGTCGTGAACACCGCGTATTTGAACGTACGAACCGGACCGGGCGCCGGGCATAGCATTCTTACGACGCTGCGAGGCGGAACTGAAGTGGCTGCCCTTGCCAGAGACCACGGCGGCGTATGGTATCAGGTAGCGACCTCTGCCGGAAACGGCTGGGTCAATACAAATTACACTGTCGGCCGCGGCGACTTCTCAGCTGTTCCCACCGTCGGTGGCCCGGAACGCGTCGAACAACCGGGAATCCCAGCCGGAACCCCGCACCTGGTGGTCAATACCTCGTACCTCAATGTACGGACGGGGCCGAGCGCGCGTCACGACATACTGACCACAGTGCCGGGCGGCGCAAAACTGGCGGCGATAGGTATCGCTCCGGACCGAATCTGGTATGAGGTCGTCACCTCGGCAGGCAACGGCTGGGTTCACTCAAGGTATACAGTTGGGCGCGGCGATTTCTCCAACATTACGCGCTATCAGGACGCGCTTCGGGGCGACACGCCGCGCGCGCTGGTCAACACTTCCTATCTGAATATCCGTACGGGACCCGGCGCTGGCCACAGCATCGTTACTGATGTACCAGGCGGCACTACGCTGGCGGTGCTCGGCAAGTCGGCTGATGGCAAGTGGTTCCTGGTTGAAGGCGACTTCGGACAGGGTTGGCTGCGGAACCTCTATGTGGCCTTCCGCGGCGATTACAGTCAGGTTCAAGTCGCCGGCTAAGGGCGCTTCTGTTCAATTCGCAGTCTCAGATTTACAATACACCCTGTCGACACGGCGGGGTGTTTTGATTGGAGCAGTCAATGATAGACGCTGTTGAGCGGATGAAAGCGGTCGGTAAGCCTGAGCAGGATGTCGGCGCGCCCACATCAATCTTCGGCAGCGCAGCCGGCCTGGCGCAGTCGATTGAATCCGACGAGCAATTCCGCATCAGCGTTTATCCGATCGTTTGCTCCCAGGCGCCTGAAATTGCCATGGGGCTCGCATCATGTCTGGCGTACCTCCTGGATCAGTACCCCGATACCCGGGTATTTCGCTGTTTCGCCCGAATTGACGCCGATGATGACGACGGCGAGATCTCCGATTCCGATTATCAGTTTGAGATCGCCGACTGGGAACTGGCCGGCCTCTCTGACAATGTCGTCCTCTGCGGGCAGCTGGAGATTGGATCCGCCGGATACGATCTGAGCCTGACTCTGGACAGCGGTCTGTTTGATGAGCGTGAGCCCCAGGCCTACTCGTTTCAAGTTGATTCGCTGGAGCAGACTGCACTGGAGTTGCCGCGTGTCGCCGCGGAGTTGATGGAGTCCCTGGCGGGACCAAACTTTGAACGCGCCATCATTGAGTATGCGGCCACCGACCTGGAACCAGGGTTAATGCAGAGTCTGCTGGAAAATGTGTTCTACTGGAATCTCGATGTTTATTTGAGCTTCTGGGGCGTCGAATGGCAATCGGAAGAGCGCCTGGAGCAGTTTCGCGAAGTCGCCGACCTGGCGACAGCCCACCAGAGCCAATTCGCTGCCTGGTGCCTGGGAATGATGGCGAAGCAAGTCATGCAAGCGAGATTGGAAGACCTCGGCGAAGTACTTCTGCCGGAAGTCCTTCAAACATTTGCTGGCGACCCGCGAATGGCTGGAGGAGCGGCCGCGGCGGCCGGCGGCATGGCCAACCTCGGATTCATTGACCGCGCGAACGGCATCCTGGAGCAATACCTCGATCAGGAAGTTGAGGCGAGTGTATGGAATCGCGCCATCGAGATACAACTGGAGGCAGCCCAGTATCCAAACGCAATCGATACCTGCCAACGCGCTTTGGAGAGCGATGCGGAGCATCCTGCGCTTTACTGGCGATATGCCCAAATTCTGATAAATGCCGAAACTCACGAATGGGATGTCGAAGAATTGTTGCTCGTCGATCCTGATGCGATCGCTGATGAAGCCCAGATTCCGGCAGAGATCATGCACGCTCTGAAGTCGCATATCGAGCTTGCGCCTGATAACCTGCGGGCGCTTCAGCTGGCGCTTACGTACATGATTGAACTCGATGATGTGGCGCTGTGGACAACCTTCGAGCGGCTGGCGCGGAACGATGCCTTTGGAGACCTTACCGGCGACATTATCGATCGGCTGCTGGATTTGCCCGATCATAGCCGCGCCTATGATGTTCTCAGCAGCCTTACCGATGCGAATCCTTACGCCCATGTCTATCTGGCTCAGCTGGCCCTGGCGGACGAAGATCACGCCCGCGCGAATGAAACCATTCAGGCTTGCCGCGAACAGTTGGTTGAAGTCGACGATAGCCTGGAATCGGAGCTGCAGCGGCTGGAGCTCAGCGCGAAATTGCCGGGATTCGAAGCGTCTTTTGCCGAGATCAAGCTGCGGCTGGGCAGCAACGGCCAAGTCACCGAAGAACAAGTTGACCTGCTGGAGAGCGCTGTCGAGATCGCGCCGGCCATGATCGATCTGTACATCGTGTTGTCCCGCTGTTATCTGTCTTGGAAGGACAACGAAAGCGCGCGGGAAGTACTGCATGATGCCAGACAACGGGCGGGGGAGGCGCCGCAGATCGAATTAGGACTGGCGCGGATTCTTTGGGCCAGAAACAAACGTGAGGGTGCGATAGAGCAGCTCAACGCCGGGTTGGAGGCGTTTCCCAGCGATGTCAACCTGCTGGCGCAAATGGCCAACTACCTCATCGCCAATGACCAATTGGAAGACGCGCGTCCCTATATCGTGCGCGCCGAGACAATCGCGCCGTCGCATCGCGCAATTTGGCAAATCCGCCATTTGGTGGCGCAGAAAATGGCTAAGTAATGTCAGTCCAGAACTATAGGCGTGACTTGCCCGGCGCTTCGATCCACCACCTCGGCGCTGAACCGCGCCAGGTCCGGCCTCGCGAACCTGGCGATAATCGTGACCTGCGCTGCGAATGTTTCGTCAACAATATCACCGTCATGCGCGCTTATCAGCAGCTTGGCCGTTTTGTAGAACGAGTAGGGCAGCTCGATGCCGACCACTTGCCTTTCAACCTTGAGCTCCGTCTTTAGCAAGCTCAATGACGCCTGGGCTGACTCGGTATAGGCGCGCACCAATCCCCCCGCGCCCAATTTTATGCCGCCGAAGAAGCGTACCGTCACCAAGACTATATCGCCAACATTCGATCCGCGCAGGACTGCCATGGTCGGGCGCCCGGCGGTACCGGACGGCTCGCCGTCATCGCTCATGCCTTCTGTGACCGTGCGGCCGAATCCGACGCGAAAACCATAGACATGGTGATTGGCCTTGGGAAACTCGGCGCGCGAGGCTGCAATGGCTTCACGAGCTTGGTCCACCGTCTTGGCCAAACTGACGGTCGTCAGGAAGCGCGATTTATTGATGATTATCTCGGCGCGCGCGGACTCAGCGGGGATCAAGTAGGGCGGGTTCACGCAGCCGGCGCTCTGTATGACGGCCACCCAAGACGCGAATCCAGGGCGAGACGGAAAAATCGCAAGTGGAATAAGAGTCGATAGAAATATAACTCTTTATACATCTGTTTCTATAGGGTTAAATTTAGCGTCAACGAAGCACCTGTCGGGAGCGTTTGTGCTTGTGATAGCGTCATAAAGTGTCCGCGCCGCGGCTAAGCCGCTGAAACGGTGGTACATACTAGTTTCCGCCGCTTCGGTCCGTCAAGCTCCAGGAGCAAGATCCGCTGCCAGGTTCCAAGCACCAGTTTTCCGTCTGCGACTGGCAAGGTCAATGAAGACCCGGCAAAGGCGCTGAGAATATGCGCTTCGGCATTCGGTTGGCTGTGCCGCCCATGTCGAAACGGGCGCTGGCCAGACAGCAGGTTATCCGCTGCACGTTCCATATCCTCGAACAGATCGCTGTCATTTTCACCAATGAGCAAGGCCGCTGTGGTATGCAGGACATTGAAGACAGCTACACCACTTTCGACCCCTTCCAATAGAGAATGGCACTCCGATGTTACGTCAAGCACCTGGGTTTTGCGGTTGGTTGAGATAATGATCCGGTTCGACATGATTGCGTGATCGGTATCTTTACAAATTGCCGGTACGGAAAGACCTCAGCCCAATACCGACTGAGGTCTCGTTGCCCCATAGGAGACTCGAACTCCTGTTTTGGCCTTGAGAGGGCCACGTCCTAGGCCGCTAGACGAATGGGGCTTTACTGGAAATTGTAGTACAGTCCTACAAGTTGGGCAAGATGGAAGCCTGTCGTTGATTGAGCCCACAAGCTTCGTCTGTACTTCACATGCCGGGTTAGCCGCTGGCCAGTACTTTCGGAAGCTCAATCGCGGCGAAGCGAGACTGCGTGCTGCGTCCGCCGCGGCCAATCGCCACTACAGTGACCTCATAGCGGGCGCCATTGCTCGGGTATTCAATGGTGTGGTCGCCCTCGCCGCTAATGTTTGGCGTCCAATCGATACCGCGACCGCTACCGTCCTCGCGATATCCCAATTCATAGGAAAAAACCGACGCCTCTCCCGGCGGCGAAATTATAGACACGGAGATTCTGCCATCTCCGGCGCTCAAGCTCGGTGGCGCGGGTTGAGCTGGCGGCGGGACCGTCTCCGGCTTATTGCCCGCCTCAATCCAATCGTGGATGTGATCGGATTGCCCGCTATCAGCAACAAGTATGCGGACTTGCGCGCCCGCGACAACGCCGCTCGGGCGCTCGAGCGCTTCGAAGCCAAAATTGTAACTGTCCACATGGCTGTAGTTCGAAATGGGAAGTTCGTGGATTTCCTGCTCGCGTACCAAATACACGTAGAATGATGATTCGGGCAGCAATTGCGGCAGCGCTGTCCAATCCTGTTTGCCCCAGCCAAAAAAGCGTGGCTGGCTGTAGGCTGCGGCCGAGTCGCTACTGGCCCAATTCATCGCCTGCAATTCGTATGCCGCCGGCGAACCATCGGCGTGCGTCAGGTTCAGCCAGTGCGTCCCTCTGCGGGTGGTGGTCCCATGCAGGATATCTGAGTGGTAATCGTTGGGACTGAGCGCTGCAAACTGGAAATCCGCCAGCAGTCCTATTGGCGGGTCGACAATCTTTCTCGTCAACCAGGCGGCAATGTATGCCGTACCGCTTTCAAACGCGATTTCATACCAACCGCCGTCCTCGCCAAGGACATCAAACCGATCGCCCGCTCGCGCCCTGCCCAGCCGTTCGCAAGCCGTGCCTGGGCATGCGCGTAGATTGATGACCGTATCGACGGTAATCTGGAACATTGACCCGCTCGGATCCACGCTGGCCAAGGTCTTGCCGGCCTGCGCGCCGACTTCAGAAGCCTTGACGGCAGTATCGGTCTCGGACGACGAAATGCAGCCGGGTATGGCGGAGGCATGATACTCTTCTACTGTGAAGACGGTGTCGTCTATACGGAAATACTCGAGATCGCCGTGCGCTGCGATCAAGGTACGCACCGCATCACAATTGTATATAATCTCGCTTGCGCCTGCTTGCGCCCAATCTTGCCCGTACGCCACTGATACGCCCAATGCCAAAACCACAAAAAGCAACTGTAAGTTGTACATTTCTGGTTCCTGTATCCAATTCCTTTGCGGTCAATTATGGCAAACCTTGCCCTCATAGTCAAACAAGGAGCCTGGCCGCCCAACTAAGCATCAACACTTCGCGTGCTGCTAGCGCATGCTGACGCCACGTCTCACTTGCGCAGAGAGCAAAGCAAATGCGGCGCACGCTCAAAGCGGCGCCAGAAATCCGATCCGCTCCTGCGCGAGCTTAAGCGTGCCTTCGGCGATGGCAGCGGCTTTCTCGCGCCCGACCTTCAGGACGGAGTCCAGATAGCCCGCTTCATTCATCAATTCGTTGTAGCGAGCTTGAAGCGGTTCCAGCGTGGCGACCACACAATCTGCGACTCCGCGCTTAAGATCGCCATAGCCCTTGCCCGCGAAATGCGATTCGATTTCCTCGCGCGTTTCACCAGTTATGGCTTGATAAATCGTCAGCAGATTATTCACGCCGGCGCGCTCGCTGTCGTCGCTAAAGCGGATTTCGCGATGCGAGTCGGTGACAGCGCGCATGATCTTTTTGCGCGCCCGCGCCAAATCATCGAGCAGATAGACGGCGTGATTTTCCGAGTCTTCGCTCTTGGACATTTTGGCGGTGGGATTGTCCAGGCCCATGACGCGAGCGCCGGCTTTTGGGGTCATCACCGAGGGCAAGGTGAAGGTCTCGCCATAAAGATGATTAAAGCGCTGAGCCAGGTCGCGGGTGAATTCGAGGTGCTGCCGCTGGTCATCCCCAACCGGCACCAATTCAGCGTGATACAGAAGAATATCGGCCGCCATCAAGCTGGGGTAATTCAGCAAACCCGCTCCGATGGACTCTTGCGCCTGCTTGGCCGATTTGTCCTTAAACTGAGTCATCCGTTGCAGCCAACCGAGTGGCGCCATACAGGTCAGCATCCAGGCCAATTCGGAGTGAGCCGGCACATGCGATTGCACGAATACTGTTGAGACATCCGGGTCGATGCCGGCAGCGATGTAGATGGCGGCGCTTTCCCGCGTCTTGCGCCGCAGCTCCTGCGGATTTTGCTCCGCGGTAATCGCGTGCAAATCGACAACGCAGTAGAAGCAATCGTAGTCGCTTTGGACTTCCACCCACTGCTTAAGCGCGCCTAAGTAGTTGCCAATTGTGAGGTTGCCCGAGGGCTGAATGCCGGAAAGCACGCGTGGTTTGCTATTGGTGACCTCAGTCATCTTGACTCCCTACTCGTTCGGGAACGATGAGACGCGAAGATTTTAGCACCGCGCGACGAGCGCTACAACAATAAAACTGTCTGCCCTAGCGCTCTTTCAATGCGCGTTCAATCTGCCGATTGGCGTCCCGCTTGGCCAAGTCAGCGCGCTTGTCATATTGTCGCTTGCCGCGGGCGACGCCGATCTCGACCTTAGCGCGACCCCGCTCAAGATAAATCTGCAGCGGGATGGCGGTCATGCCGTTATCGCGCAGTTTGGTGATGATCCGGTTTATTTCGCGCCGATGCAGCAGCAGCTTGCGCGGCCGACGCGGATCCCTGTGTCCAAAGTTGTGGGCATCTTTGTAAGGGGCGATATGCGTATTTAGCAGCCACAATTCTTGCTCTCGCTCCTGAACATAGCCGTCGCCGATGCTGACATTGTGATTGCGAATTGACTTAATCTCGGAGCCAAGCAGCACCAACCCGGCATCATAGCGGTCGCTAATATGATAGTCTCGATGCGCTTTGCGGTTCTTGGCGATGACTTTTCTGCTGCTCATGGTCTCTTCGATTCACGGCGATCAAAACGATCCCGCTTCAAGGTTTCCTGCAGGAGTGAGCATACAATTGTGAAGCGTATGATTCAAGACAGGCGCTGGATGGCCCGCTGGAATGCCTTGGAGTCGATTTCCTCGTCCAGGTACTGCTGAATGGTCTCGACCGCGACGCCAATGATGCGCAATGTGGCGTCTTCGTCGTTGCAGTTCAGCAGGCCAGCGGCGACCGCTTTCGTGCCTTCGGGGATTGACTCCGCCAGATCGACCATCGTGTTGATCACGCGGCTTAGCCGGGCATTGAATTCCGTGCCGGGCACGGCGCAGACCTGGATGACTATCGTCCTGCCGAGGAGTGTGTTGCGCGCGGCGCTGGCGCGGCGGTCGATTTCAAATTCGCTGATGCTATCCGCTACGGCGCCAACGAAGGCCGACAGCCGTTTCGATGACTGGTCAGGCGCGGGGCTGCCCTCAGCGTCGGCGGTCACCGCTTCGGACGCTGCGGCAGTTGGCTCCAGCATGGCCCCTTCTGTTTCTTGAGCGACCGTCGCATCTGGTGTTGGCTCAACGCTTGCGACGGTGGTCGCTTGCTCAGTAGCCAGCGCGGTAGCTTCGGGCGTGGTTTCCGGCGTTGACGATTCCGGTTCCGCATCTGAAGTCGCCGGTAACGCCGTGGGCGCCGCGACTACGATGACTTCCGCTTCTGGCGTCGGCAAAATACCTGAGAGTATCTCCGAAATGTCAATCGCGCCGGAGGCAACCAGGGCGATGCCCGCCGCCACAACGAAGAGAATGACCGCAAGCACCACTGTGCCGACGCGTCCGTTCGAGGAGTCGCCAGGGTCTTCAAGCTCTGGTTGCAAATCATCCCAATCATCAATGACATTGACTGCTTCTTGCGCGGCAACACCCTCAGCGGAATCGACTTGAAGAAAGTCTGGATCCCGCGATTGAATCTCCAGCACATCTTCCTTGAGCTCATTCGCGCCCGGATATGACGGGTCTAACTCAAGCACGCGATCGAGCGCCAACTGCCCGATCGACTGATCGCGCAGAGCGTGTGAATACACCCACCACAGCGACGGATTCTTTTCATCTGTTTCCAGTAGCGGCGCCAGTAATTCTTGCGCTTGTTCCAGCTCGTCATTTTCAATCAGTTCATAGGCGCGCTGCAGAACTGTATTCGTCGAATCACTCATACCGGTCCTTCTGGGAAACAAGTCAGCGACCTAAACCAATTGACGTACGTGAACCGACGCTGCAAGACTTGCCCGGGCGGCGCTTAATAAAGGGCTGCTCTATTTCCATTAGGCAGTGTACAACTGCATAAAACAGGGCGCAACAAAGAAGCTTACCAACCGCAGTAAGCTTCTGTAACATGCCCTGAAGAGGACTCGAACCTCCACCCTGTTAAGGACACGGCCCTCAACCGTGCGCGTCTGCCAGTTCCGCCATCAGGGCTATCGGCAAACAAGTATAGGTTCTTCGCTGAGATTGTCAATGCTCGCCGGAGCTAATCCGCCTTGAGCGAGCGCCCTTCCTGCCGTATGATACGGCGTGGTTAAAAATGGTTGACGCACTGCCGAAGGCCTGGAATCGATGCGTATTGCCCTTGACGCGATGGGAACCGACAGACGCCCTCTCAGCGATGTAGCGGGTGGAGTACTGGCGGCCAACGAGTTTGGCGACACTATCGTTTTGGTTGGCGATCAGGCGCGGATTGAAGCCGAGCTCAAAAATCACGAAATCAGCGCCGGATATGTAGAAATTTTGCATGCTCCGGCCGAAATCGCCATGGATGCCAAGCCCACTGAAGTCTTGAAAGCAGCGCCGAACTCGTCAATACACGTAGCGCTAAATGCGGTGAAGACAGGCGAAGTCGATGCCTTTGTGACCATGGGCAACACCGGCGCCGTGCACGCGATCGCCACCTTGAAGACCCTGCGGCGCATCCCCGGCGTAAAGCGCCCGGGTTTGTCGGCGCTGTTTCCGGTGAATAATCATCGCATGATCTTTCTTGATGTCGGCGCCAACACCGATGTCAAGCCAGAATGGGTTCAGCAGTTCGCTCTGATGGGCAGCATCTATGCGCAGCTGGTGCTAAACTGCCCCCAGCCGCGGATTGCGCTGCTCTCCAATGGCGCTGAAGCCACCAAGGGCAATTTGCTCATTCGCGAGGCGGCGGATATGCTGCGCCGCAGCAAGATGAATTTCGTCGGCAACGTTGAGCCGGTTCAGCTGATGTCGTCGGTTGCTGATGTGATCGTAATGGACGGCTTCGTCGGCAATATCGTGCTCAAGATGTTTGAGGCGACGGCGCACTATGTGGCAACATTGATTCGACAGGAATTCCGCAATGACGCGTTTTCCATGGTCGGCGGCGCTTTGGCTAAGCCCGCGTTCAACCGAATTCGGCGGCAAGTCGATACTTCCGAGATCGGCGGCGCGCCCCTTCTGGGCGTCAATGGTGTTGTCATCATTGGGCATGGTCAGAATTCGGCCATTGGCATCAAGAATGCCATTAAGCAGGCGCGCAAGGCCGTCCAGGAGAATGTCATCGGCGCCATCCGCAGCGGCATCAAGCAGGAGTCGCAGTGATCCGGAGCGCAAGACAATGGAATTAAGGCGGAAGGGCCGCAAACGCGTGGTGATTACGGGTTTGGGCGTCGTCTCCCCCTTGGGCGCAAAGTCCGATTTTTGGGCGGCGATCCAGGCGGGCCAGTCCGGCATACGTAAATTGCAAAATATTGAAACTGCGCACCTCGATGTGAGAATCGGCGGCGAAGTGCGTGGCTTTGATTCCTCCGATTACATTCCGCGCAAACAGGCGCGGCGTATGGGCCGCGCGACTCAATTCGCCATCGTCGCCGCCAGGCTAGCGATCGAAGACGCCGGCTTGACTGTTGAGGAGCTGCGCGAGATCGGCCATCGTGTGGCGACCATCATCGGAACGACGCTGGGAAGCTACGAAATCGGCGAGTCAGGCATTCATAGCTGGCGCGAGTCGGGGTACAAGCGCGCCAATCCCATGAGCATCGTGAACGCCCTGCCCAACATGCCAGCTCATTATGTAAGCAAAATGTTGGCGGCTCTTGGTCCCCTGATCACGCCGTCCGTAGCCTGCGCGACCGGCATCCAGGCGCTGGGCGAAGCCGCTGACTTGATTCAACTGGGCAAGTGCGACCTGGCGATCGCCGGCGCGCTGGACGCAGTCATGTTCGACTATATCCTGGCTGGATTCAGCGCCACGCGCGCGCTCACGCGTGAATTCAATGACGCGCCGCAAGAGGCCAGCCGGCCCTTTGACGCTGACCGCTCCGGTTTTGTGCTGGGCGAAGGCGGCGGCATCTTCGTCGTCGAAGACCTCGAGCATGCTCTGGAAAGGAACGCGCCGATTTATGCCGAGATTTTAGGATACGCGGCATCGTCCGACGCCTATCATGTGGCCGCGCCGGATCCCGAAGGCGGCGGCGCGAAACGAGCCATGCAGTGGACCCTGGATGATGCCCAGGTTAATCCGGAAGACATCGAGTACATCAACGCGCATGGTTCGTCGACGCAGGCCAACGACGCCATAGAGACCGCGGCCATCAAAGCGGTGTTCGGCGAGGCGGCCTATGGCATACCCGTGACCTCCACAAAGAGTATGATCGGCCACGCCATGGCCGGCTGCGGCTCGCTGGAATTGGCGGCTTGTCTGATGACCTTGCAGCTGGAAGTGCTGCATCCGACCGTCAATTATAGTACGCCGGACCCCGCTTGCGATCTGGATTACGTGCCCAATACAGCGCGCGACGTCCCTGGGATTAGCACGGTCATGTCCAACAGTTTTGGCCTGGGCGGGCAGAACGCGTCTATGGTTCTGCGCAAACTATAGGCGCTTGGAGGCACGATGGCACAAGCGGTGACGATTATTGGCGGAGGCTTGGCCGGCAGCGAGGCGGCCTGGCAGCTAGCGCAGCGCGGTCATCAAGTTCGCTTGTATGAAATGCGCCCCGCGAAGACGACTGGCGCGCACGTCAGCGATCGCCTGGCGGAATTGGTGTGCAGCAACTCGCTCGGCTCAAAATTGCCGGACCGCGCGACCGGTATCCTACAGAATGAGATGCGCATGCTGGGTTCGCTGTTGATGCGCTGCGCCCGCGACGCGGCGGTGCCAGCGGGCGGCGCCTTGGCTGTCGACCGCGACCGATTCGCTGAAAGCGTGACCCAGACGCTTGGCGCCCATCCTTACATAGAACTCCGACGTGAGGAAGTCACAGCGCTGGCATTGGACCAGCCGACGATCGTGGCCAGCGGACCGCTAACTTCCCCTGCTCTATCTGACGCGATAAGCCAATTAACCGGCGAAGACTATTTGTATTTCTACGATGCGATTTCGCCCATCGTGCAGGCGGCCAGCATTGACATGAGCCGGGCGTTTCAAGCCAATCGCTACGGCCGTGGCGAGGACACGGCGGGCGACTACATCAATTGCCCCTTGGACAAACCCGCATACGATCGCTTTGTCCAAGCGCTGGCAAGCGCCGAGACAATTGAGCTGCGGGACTTTGAGCGCGAGGACCCCAATTTTTTCGAGGGCTGTGTGCCGATCGAGCAGCTGGCGCGGCGCGGCCAGGACACGCTAGCCTTCGGTCCCATGCGGCCGGTCGGTCTGACGGATCCGCACACGGGCCGGCGTCCGCATGCTGTCGTTCAGCTGCGGCAGGATGATGTTGCGGGCGAGTTGTACAATGTGGTTGGCTTCCAAACGAATATCCGCTGGAAACAGCAGCGAGAGGTACTGCGACTGATACCAGGTTTGGAGCGGGCTGAATTCGTTCGTATGGGCCAAATGCATCGCAACACATTTCTAAATGCGTCCGCCCTGCTGCACCCAACCATGCGCTTCCGCGGCCAGGATCTGCTCTATTTCGCCGGGCAGATCACGGGAGTCGAGGGTTACGTGGGGAATATTGCCACCGGCTTGCTGGCGGCGCTGAACCTCTCGCGCCAGCTCTGCGGCACAGGCGCCTGGATTCCGCCAGCCGATACCATGCTTGGCGCGCTCGCAAATTATGTCACCCATACGGAACCCAAGCGATTTCAGCCGATGAAGGCGAATCTGGGCATCCTGCCGCCGCTGCCGATGAAAATCAAGAACAAGGCGGAACGGAAGCGCGCCTATGCCGAGCGCGCCGCAAGCGCCATGCTGGAGTCGCTTCGTGAGCTCGACGATCGACTTATCAATGATCAATTCTTGGCAACGCACGCCGAAAACTAATGTCTCAATTCCGCTTCGCTCACGATGACAATTCGGAACGAGCCTTCCTGGTTGGCGTCGCGCTGCGCCAGGAGCGCGGATTGTTCTCGGTTGACAACTCGCTGAACGAGCTGGAGCTCTTGGCGGAAACGGCTGGCATTGACGTTGTCGGTCGCAGCGGCCAACTCGTTCGGCAAGTCAACCCGAAGTCTATGATAGGCTCGGGCAAACTGTCGGAGATTATCGAACAGCTCGCGCTGCTGGATGCCAATGTCCTGATATTTGACGATGAGCTGTCGCCCCGTCATCAGCGCGAAATCGAGAAGCAGCTCGCTGAAGACATACGGCTGCTGGACCGCTCGGCGCTGATCCTGGACATCTTCGCCCAGCACGCCCGCACGAGCGAAGGCGCGCTGCAAGTCGAGTTGGCGCAATATGAGTATCGCCTGCCAAGATTAACGCGGCAATGGACGCACCTGGCTCGGCAAGCCGGCGGCGGGGGCGCGCGCGGCGGTTCCGGCGGCGTGGGGCTGCGCGGGCCCGGCGAAACGCAGTTGGAAGTAGATCGGCGCGAAATCGCGCGCAAGATCACGAAGCTAAAGGGGGACCTGGAACAGGTGCGCGCCCACCGCAGCCTGCACCGCGCCAGGCGGCGGCGATCGGGCTTGCCGCTAGTCGCATTGGTTGGTTATACCAACGCCGGGAAATCGACACTGATCAATGCCCTGGCGGACTCCGATGTGTACGCCGCTGACAAGCTATTCGCCACGCTCGACCCAACGACGCGCCGGGTCGAGCTGCCCGATGGGAGCGAGATTTTGCTCAGCGATACCGTCGGCTTCATCCAGAAATTGCCGACTACTCTGATCGCCGCTTTCCGAGCCACGCTGGAAGAAGTGATTGAAACCGACTTGATTCTTCACGTTGCCGACATCAGCCACGAAAACGTCGCGCAACAGATTGAAGCCGTCGAGGACACGCTGGCGGAAATCGATGCGGCGCACATACCGCGACTGCTGGTGCTCAACAAGATTGACAGCCTGACCGGCGCCATCCCCGAAGTCGGGCATATCGACAACTATGTCGAAATGATCGCGATTTCCGCGCGCCGCCGTCAGGGGCTGGATCGGTTGCTCAGCGCGATAGGCTCTGCGATTGCGTGCCAGCGGACCCGGCTCGACGTGGTCATTCCGTATCAGGCGGGCCAGGTCTATTCCGAGCTGAACGACAAACAATATATTGAGTCCGAGCGGACGAGCGAAGCGGGCTGGGAGTTGAGCCTGCGACTGCCCCTGGCGGATGCTGACATCTACCAGCCATTCGCTGTTGGCGCAGAATCGAAGTGAGGCGGCGTACTGCTTAAGTCGATGCTATTGGCAGCTGCAGCCAGTAAATCTCGGGGCGGAAGCGGCTGTGCAGGAACAGGCGCAAGTCGTCTGAGAGCGTGATGGCCAGCGGCGCCGGAATATCGGAAAAAACGACCAGCTCAACGTCATCGCCGCTGCAGCCGGAATCATGGCAAATCGCCGGATCAATCCGGCCGATGACGCCGCGCGTACCCAGCGCATAGGCAAAGTACAGCTTACCGTCGCCGCCCATCAACAGGTTGGTCGTATTCTGCAATCCCGATACCAGCGGCTTGACGTCGGAATACTCGCCATTTGCGTCCACCGAAAAATATTCGATGCCACGTCTGGCGCTGCCGCCGTTGGCAAAATATACGAAGTTCCCCCGTTTCACGATGCCGGTCGGCGCGCGCAACTGGCTGTGGACGTCGCTGCGCGCTCCGTCTTCCGCCACGGCTACAATGGCGTTGACTCGGGTATCGGTGATCAGGAACCGGCTGCTGTCCAGCCGCGCGATGCCCCAGGGCGATTCCAGATCAGCCGTGATCGGGGCCGGCGCGGCGCGCTTCTGATCGACTTTCCAAAGCATGCCCGCTTCGGGGTCAGGCACCCAGATGTCAAAGCCGGCGTCGGTGTCTTCGAGGATCAGCGTATTGCCATCCCGCGTACCAAATACAAACGTGATTGTGTCGCCGGTCTGATCGTCGATTTTGTAGATAGTCCAGTCGCCGTTGCAGATTGTGAACAGGCTGCCGTTGTGCCACACAAAACCATTGGGTCGCTGCACATTGCCAACCAGCAGCTCCAGGTCGCCTTGCAGGAACGGGCTCGGCAAGTCCAGGCTGGCAACAGCCGAGGCGGTCGGCGCTTCGAGGGTATCCGACTCGGATGCCGACCCGGTCTCCTGCGCCCAGCTGGTCATGCAGCACTGGATGACAAGAATCAACAAAAATATTCGCATTAATGGCTCGGCCTTTCTTGCGGCAACAGCCAGGTATTTTACACGACGTGGCCATCCAGCTCTAGCGCCAGAACACGGAAGGCGCGCGACGCATGAAACAGCCGGCAAGCGCGAGGTACATCGCCGCTCGCAATCTCCACCCGTCTGGCCGATAATGACGGCGCGCTGCGCACAATGAAATAGCCAGATTCTGCGGCAATATGGCGGCTATGAGCTTTGAATACGAAGCTGAGATAATTCCTGGACTGGAATCGTTCGCGATTGGGGAATTGCGCCAACTTCAGCCGGACGCGCCCAGCGAGATTCGTCAAACGAGAGCGGGATTCGTACGTTTTCGGCTGGCTGCCGATGAATCCGTCGACCAATCACTGCGCTCTGTAATCGCCGTCTACCGGATTCACAACTTTGCTGTGCCGCGACCGAAGTCGCTGCTCGGCCATGAGCATTTCATGCGTCTGCTCGGCATTCTGCGCGCCGCCGCTCGGTCCTTTACTTCGTCACCGCAAACGATGGGCATCGCGGCGGCCGGATCGCAAACAGCGGTCATGCATCGCTTGCGGCAAGCGACCAGCCGGGCCCTTGGCTTGCAACTGGCCGCAGACGGCAAGGGCGAACTGTTTCTGCGCTTGGCCAGGCCGGCCGCTGGCGCCGGCTGGGAAGTGCTCGTTCGCACGAGCGCAAGTCCCATATCCAAGCGAGATTATCGCGCCTTTGATGTGCCGGGCGCGCTAAACGCCACCGTCGCCTATGCTATGACACAGATTGCCCGACGGGCGGAACGCCAAATCGTACTCAATCTCTGCAGCGGCACGTCTACAATACTTATCGAGCATGCCGGGACCAAGCCGAATGATACGCTGATAGCGGTCGACAATTGCCGGGACATGATCCGCATTGGCAGGCAGAACGCCAGGCGCGCGCAGCGGAGTCATCGGATTAATCAGCTGCTGGCCGATGCGGTGAGTGCGCCCTTGGCCGCGGGCTCAGCGGATATTATTTATGCGGACTTGCCCTTTGGGCATCACCTGGGCTCGCACGCGGACAACGTGGCGCTCTACCCTGCGCTGCTGCGAGAAGCCGGACGGCTGGCGAAAGCGGACGCTATCTTTGTGCTGCTGTCTCACGAAATACGGCTGATGGCGCGCGCCATCAGCGCATCCAGCTGGCGCGTATGCAGCGAAACGACTATCAACCTGAGCGGTCTGCATCCGCGGCTGTTTGTGCTGCGGAAAAACTCAGCTAGGATATAGATTGACTTGAGCGCACTTGACCAAAGCTGATTAAAGCTGATTGATGATCAGACGGCTTCTACTTATCGGCGTCGCAGCAATAGCGCTAGCCGCTTGTCGGCCCGGCGATGAGACGCCCTCGATCGATGTGACTGTTGTCGTCGATGGCAATACGCTAAACCTCAGCCTGACGCGAATTGTGTCGGTTGACCAACTCCTCGCCAGCGCCCAGATCGAATTGGACCCGCTGGACCGGGTCAGTCATCCGCTGGTGGCTCAGATTGAAGCGAACATGATGATCACCATCAGACGGGTGCGCGAAGAAGAAGTCTGTGAGCAGCGAGAAATTGCCTTTCAGCGATTAGCGCGGCCGAAAGAGGGTGTGCCCGCTGGCGGGCAGCGAGTGGGACAGACCGGCAGGCCCGGCCTGGAGGAAGCCTGTTACCGAGTCAGGCTGGAAGACGATGAAGAAGTTGAACGCGTTTTGATTGAGGATCCCGTGATCGTGCAGGCGCCAATTGACGAGATCATCTATATCGGAGTCACCGCTTCGGTTACGCCAGTCGCGATTGCCGGACGCTTGAGCTATATCAACAACAGCAGCGCCTGGACAATTGAAGGCAATACGGTCAATAAACGGCAGCTTACGACCGGCCACAATCTTGACTCACTCGTCTTTCATCAACATGAGGCTGGCGCCTGGCTCATCTTCAGCAGCGAAACCGACGCCACTGACGACTTCTTCAACGAACTGTGGCTGGTCGCGACCGAGGGCGAATCAGAACCGCAGCGCCTCACCCCTACTGACGTGTTGTTTGCAGCGTGGAGACCGCGCGCCAGCAACGCGATTGCTTACTCCACCGGCGAGCGCAGCGCCTCTTCACCTGGCTGGAAAGCGCTGAACAATCTTTGGCTGATGACGGTAGACCTCGAAAGCGGCAGAACCCTGACAATCCAGGAGGCGGTGCCGGAGTCGAGCGGTGGGCTATTCGGCTGGTGGGGAATGCATTATGCCTGGTCGCCCCTGGGCAATCAGCTGGCGTGGACGCGCCCTGACGGCTTTGGCCTGGTTGACTTTGAGCGGCGGCGCTTGACGGCCCTGGCGGATTACGCTGTCTTCAACCGTACGACCGGCTGGGTCTGGCTCTCGTCTCTGTCCTGGTCGCACGATGGCCAGCTGCTGGCATCAGTCGTGCACGGCTCCCCACAAGCTGACGAGCCGGCGGAAACCAGCCCCATATTTGATGTGACGATTACCAGCGCCGATGGCCGCTTCGCCGCGCAGTTCGAATCGGCGGCGGGCATGTGGGCGGCGCCGGCCTTTTCGCCCAGTAATGGCGACAATGGCGGCGGATTCCTGGCCTGGCTGCGGGCGCGCGAGCCGCAGAATAGCATGAATAGCGAATACGATCTCATGGTAGCCGATCGCGACGGCAGCAATGAACGGCGCCTGTTTCCGCCACCGGGCGCGGACGGCATGCGAAAGCACGATCACGGGCTGGCGCCAAAGGATTTTGCCTGGAGCCCGGATGCGCGCCACATTGCGGCCGTGAATCGGGGCGAGCTGTGGCTGATCGATGTGCAGACTGCGGAGGCTCATCAGCTGACCTTTGACGGCGGCTCATCGAACCCGGTATGGACCCGCTGATGCGCAAGTTAATTGTGCTGCTGGCGAGCGTACTGCTGCTGAGCGGCAGCCTGGTCGCGACCTTGGGCACAGCGCAAGTACGCGATTACGAGCTGCGCGGCTATGTGAATCCGACCACCGATCCAAACCTCCCGTTTGCTTTGGCAAAGCCTGGCGTAAATGTCGAGCTGCTCCAATACGATAGCGCCGATTTGCCGGGTCATTTGTCCCGCATACAGTCGGCCGGATTCCGCTGGATACGACAATTCGTCTATTGGGACGAGCTTGAGCGCGAGCGCGGCCTGGTCGATTGGAACGCGTGGGATCAGCTGGCGCTGGCGCTGGAATCATTCCCGCAGCTTGAACCCGTGATGGTTTTTATGAATTCACCGGCCTGGTCACGTCAAGAGCGCGGCGCAGGCGTCCCGAGCAAAACGGGACCGCCACAAGACTTGTCAGATTTCGCTGCCTTCGCCGGCGCCTTCGCCGAGCGCTATGGCGGCTTGGTGGACTACTATCAGATTTGGGACGAACCCAATCTGGCTGACGCCTGGGGCGGAATGGATCCGCGCCCGGCCGAGTACGCCGCGCTGCTGGAAACCGCGCGCGAAGCAATCCTGCAAGTTGACGCCTCGGCGACTATCGTGGCGGCCGGCCTGGCGCCAACGAGCGAGACCGCCGGGCGCAATATCAGCGACATTCGCTATCTTGATGCCCTTTACGCCCAGGGCGCGCAAACGCTTATGGACGTCGTTGTCGGCAAACCCTACGGATTCTCGACTTCGCCGCTCGACCGCCGAGTCGATGAGACCCTTCTGAATTTCTCCCGAGTCATTGCCCTGCGCGAAGTGATGACGCGCCACGGCGATGCCAGGAAGCCGCTGTGGGCCAGCAATTTCGGCTGGAATTCGCTGCCGTCTGACTGGCCGGGCGCGGCATCGATTTGGGGCGAAGTGAGTGAATCAGAGCAGGTAGAATACTCACTGCAGGCGCTGGATCGCGCGCATCGCGAATGGCCCTGGATGGGCGCCATGTTCTTGCATCACTGGCAGCCGGCGGCCGAGACCGACGACCCGCAGTGGGGCTTTGCCCTGCTGCGTCAGGATGGCGCGTCATCGCCTTTACTGCGGGCGCTGGAGGAATACAGATACCCCGTAGCGGCACAGAACGGTTTGTATCACGCCCTCAACCCCTACGCGCGTTACAGCGGCGCGTGGCAATTCAGCGAGTTGGGCGCTGACATTGGCTGGCTGACGCCCACCGACAGCCGCCTGGAGTTCGACTTCCAGGGCGCGGATGTCGCAATGCTGCTGCGCGAAGATGACTATGTCGCCTTCCTCTATCCAACGGTGGATGACTCCCCGGCCAATGCCACCCAGAGAGATTCAAGCGGCAATGCCTACATCTTTCTTCGCAGCAATTCGCGCGAGCCGGAATTAAACCTGGTACCCGTCTCAACTGATCTCTCACTTGAGCGACACACGTTGCGCGCTGTAGCGGATAAAGGCTGGGATCGCTGGGCGATAGCGGGCTACGCCGTCAGCTCGGGCAATTTGGCCGAAGCCTACGATCGACAGATCAGTCTCGGTATTGTCGCCACGGTCTTGTCCAGCCTGCTGTTTGTTCACTCGCTTGTTACCGCGCCTTGGTCAGACTGGTTGCCGCCGCTGGCCCGGCTGGCTAGCGGCATGAGCGCGTCAGTCCATCTGATTTTGAGCGGCGTCACATCCGTCCTCATGATGCTGGCCATGCTTTGGACCTGGAATTCGCCGCGCCCGGCCCTGCTCATGCGCGACGAGGTCAACATCGCGCTGGCATTGCTGACCGGCGGCGCGCTCTACCTGTCTCCCAGCCTCTTACTGTCGCTAGTTTTTCTGGGCGCGCTCTTCGTCTTATTCTTTCATAGGCTGGAGACCGGACTGATCTTGACGCTATTTTGGGCGCCCTTCTTCCTCTTCCCGGTCGAGCTGCATCGCTTCGCCTTTCCTATGGTCGAGGTCATGATTCTGGTCACGGCGGCGGCTGGGTTCGTCAAGCTTATGGTTGCGCTCGGCAGAGAACTGCAGATGAGGAACCGCGCCTTTCCAATCGTTTCGCGCCGATCGCTGGAGTCGCTTCAGCCGATGGACATCGCTGTCGCCAGCCTGGCCGTGCTAGCCCTGATATCATTGCTCTGGACGGGGCGCCTAGACACGGCGCAAACCGAATTGCGCGCGCTGATATTCGAGCCCCTGGCCTTCTACGCGCTGCTGCGCGCTTTGCGGCCCAGCCGAAGCACACTATGTCGGCTATTCGCGGCGCTGCTTGTCGCCGGCGTCGTCGTTTCGCTGATCGGGTACTATATGTATTTCTTCAGAGATATCGTCATCACTGCCGAAGCGGGCGCCAAGCGCCTGTACAGCGTTTACGGCTCGCCCAACAATGTCGCCTTGCTGCTGGGGCGCACGATCCCGATCGCCATCGGTTTTCTGCTGGTTCTTACCGACGGCAGGATGCGCGCCTTTGCCGGCTTGAGCCTGGCTATCATGTTTCCGGCGATGCTGTTTACGCAGAGCGTCGGCGCGATTCTGCTCGGTGTGCCAGCGGGCATAATCGTCATTGCCGTGGCGCGCTTCGAGCGACGATCGTTCGTTCCGTTATTAGGCGCTGGTGTGCTGGGTGGCGTCGCTTTCGCAATTCTGACGCGCGCGTCCGCCCGCTTTGCCAACGCCATCGACTTCTCAAGCGGCACCAATTTCTTTCGGCTGCGCCTCTGGGAGAGTACGATGGCGATCATCCGCGAGCACCCGATAACGGGCATCGGAATGGATCAGTTCTTGTACGTTGTCGGCGGGCAGTATCTCAAGCCAGACGCCGTTTGGGATCGCGATCAGTCGCATCCGCATAATTTCTTGCTTGACTTCTGGACGCGGCTAAGCGTGTTTGGCCTGCTCGCCTTTCTCTTGATCCAGCTGCTATTCTGGCGCCGGGCGATAGCGATTCGCAGGCGATTGCGCAGCGGGGACGCGCTGCTTTTCGCCATGCTGCTGGGCTTGATGGGCAGTATGGCCGGCTTGCTGGCTCATGGCTTGATCGACAACAGCGTGTTCGTGATAGACCTCGCCTTTATCTTTATGTTCCAGCTGGCGGCGCTCATGCGGCTGGTGGAACTCAGCGAACAGGACGCATGATGCCGGCGCCGCGTCTCTGCGCGGGCGCTGCATTCAAGGCGGCCGGGGCTGTGGTAGACTCTTGACAGTAGCACAAGGTGAAAGCGAGTAACTTTGCGAGTTCTAATCACCGGTGGCGCCGGCTTCATCGGCTCACATTTGAACGACCGATTCCTGCGCGAAGGACATCGCGTGGTCGCCATGGACAACTTCATCACCGGCTCGCAGGACAATATCGCGCATTTGGCCGGCAATCGCGACTTCGAGTTCATTTATCATGACGTCAGCAACTTTATTCATGTACCCGGCCCGGTTGACGCGGTACTGCACTTTGCTTCGCCCGCGAGTCCCATAGACTACCTGAAGTACCCTATTCAGACCTTGAAAGTCGGCGCGCTCGGCACGCACAACGCGCTCGGCTTGTCACGCGCGAAACAGGCGCGCTTCTTGCTCGCTTCCACGTCTGAGGTATACGGCGACCCGCTGGTTCGCCCGCAAAACGAGACATACGCCGGCAATGTGGATCCGGTGGGTCCGCGCGGCGTCTATGACGAAGCCAAACGCTATGCGGAAGCGCTGGTGATGGCTTATCACCGGCAGCATGGCATGCAGACTCGCATTGTGCGCATCTTTAACACATACGGACCGCGCATGCGCCTTGATGACGGACGGGTCGTGCCCAACTTCATCGGTCAAGCCATTCGCGGCGAACCCCTGACCGTCTATGGCGACGGCTCGCAGACGCGCTGTTTTCAGTACATCGATGATTTGGTCGAGGGCATAATTCGCCTGCTGGCAAGCGATTATGTGGCGCCCGTGAACATCGGCACCACGCGTGAAATCAGCGTAAAAGAGTTCGCGCTGATTGTGAATCAGGCAGCTGGAAGCAAAGCCGGCATCGAGTACTCCGATGGATCACGCATAGAGGGCGACCCGCAGACGCGCAAGCCAGATACAGCGCGCGCGCAATCCGTGTTGAATTGGCGGCCGCAGATCGAGCTCGAAGAGGGGCTTGAGCGAACCATTCGCTACTTCCGTACTGTATTGTCAGAACCGGTCTAGCATGTTCGGTTTGCAGACCAGCAACCCCTTGGCGACCACAATTCTTATCGCCGGGCTCGTGCTGTCCGCGGCAACGCTGACCGCGCCCATGCCCTTGCTCGTGATAGCGACGCTCGCTATCACTTGCTTCGTTCTGCTGCCGGTTTCGCCGCTGATTGCCTTGGTCATCACGCTGACCTTGGCGCCGCTGCGCACGCTGGTTAGCACGGAGTCCAGTCTGTCGCTGCCGCTCGATATTGGTCAGATTCTACTGCTGGTGTACTTGGGCGTATGGCTGGCGCAGCGAATGTGGCGGCGCGAAACCTTGCTCCAGGCGCGAGCCGGCCCGGTCTTGCTCGCCGCGCTGGGCGTGAGCGCGATCTTTTCAATTGGCGCCTGGAATAGCCAGTCGCTGGCTGGCTGGCTCGCGGAATGGCTGAAGTGGGTGGCAATTGCGCTCATCATCTGGACGCTGACCGCCAGTGTCGACGGTTCCTGGCGCTGGCTGGTATTCGCCATTTTGGTCAGCGCCTTCGCCAACGCCCTGGTCGGGCTCTACATTTTTGCGGGCGGCAGCGGCGCCGACCATCTTGTTATCCTGGGGAAGTACTTTCGCGCGTTTGGAACCTTCGGCCAACCGAATCCGTTCGGTGGATTCATGGGCATCGCGCTGCCGCTGGCTCTGATGACTGCCTGGGCTCAACTGGCGGGCATCTGGCAAGGCGTGCGCAGCGAGCGACGCTTGCCGCTGCTACCGGCTCTCGTGTTCTCATCCAGCGGAATGGCGTCGCTCATTCTCGCCGCAGCGCTGGTCGCGTCATGGAGCCGCGGCGCCTGGCTCGGCACCGCAGTAGCAGTCATGTGTATGTTGATCGCGCTGCCAAGGCGGCTCAGTCACGGGCTGGCTCTGGCCGCGGCTATCGCCGTGCTGCTCGCAGGGACCTGGAGCATCGGCCTGTTGCCGCGATCAATCGTGCTTAGGCTGACGACAGCCGCCACCGATCTCATCACGGCGTCAGATGTACGCGGCGTGGAAATCACACCGGTAAACTACGCAGTTATCGAGCGCCTTGCCCATTGGCAGGCGGCTTTGTATATGGCGGAGCATGCGCCCTTCATTGGCGTCGGGCTCGGCAACTACGAGGTCGTTTACGATGACTTTCGCTTGATCAACTGGGACGAGCCCTTGGGCCATGCCCATAACCTGTATCTGAATAAGTTAGCGGAGACTGGTTTGATCGGGCTGATCGCCTATCTGTCATTTTGGGTTGTCGTCTTTCGCATGACCTGGTCGCTGCGGCGGCAGCCAGATAGCTTTTCGCGCTGTATCGCCATCGGTCTGCTGGGCTCGTGGGTTTATGTGGCGGTCCACAGCATCTTCGACAATCTTTATGTGAACAACCTCTTTTTGCATATCGGTGTATTATTGGGGTTATTGGCAATCCTTTACCGGCGTCTGACCCAGGCGCTGGAGCTAGACTAGGCATGTCACACACAATTTCTACCGCTTCCAAGGAGTCGGGCCGCCAATACCACAAAGTGACCACGCCCTTTGATCGCTTCATTGTGATGCTGTCCTTGCGGATCGGCGGTGAAAAAGCCAAGGAATACGAACGCTTCATCAAATTCGCCGTCGTTGGCGCCTTGGGCTTTCTTATTGATGCAGGCGCCGTTCTGGTACTGCAGAATACAGTACTGCCGCCGGTCAATGAACTGGGCGAAGCGCTGGCCACCAATGTCGCGCTTACGCAAAGCATCGCATTCTTCTTGGCTGTATGCAGCAATTTTGTGTGGAATCGACTATGGACTTACCCGGATTCGCGTTCACAATCGGCCCAGCGCCAGCTCACTCAATTCGTCATCGTCAGCGCCATCGGCTGGGTGATTCGCACTATTTGGATTGCCTTGAGCTACGAACCCTTCGGCCGTTTCTCAACCAGCGTACTCTCCCAGCTGAGTACGGATTACGCGCCTGCCCTGCTTGATCAGCATAAGATCGGCACCATGGTCGCGCTGTTTTTTGGAGTCATCGCGGTCATGTTCTGGA
This sequence comes from Chloroflexota bacterium, assembly GCA_011523515.1. Taxonomy (GTDB): domain Bacteria; phylum Chloroflexota; class Anaerolineae; order Aggregatilineales; family Phototrophicaceae; genus UBA6055. The sequence goes on along the minus strand of WTGO01000088.1, from coordinate 50,316 downwards.
ACTTCCTCGCCAATCGCTACTGGACCTATAACGACGTCGACTAACGTGCCTCGAATTGCCATCGACTATACACCTGCCTTTGAGCAGAGCGGAGGTATCGGGCGCTATGCGCGCGAGCTGACCGCGGCCCTGGCAGCGCTTGATGATGAGAACAGCTACCGTCTGTTTGTATCCGGCGCCAGGGCTGACGCATTGCCGCCCGCCCCGGCGTATAATTTTGGGTGGCGGCCAACGGTGATTTCACCGCGCTGGCTGGCGCGAATTTGGCACCGCGCCGGGCTGCCGCTGCCCGCCGAGCTATTCACCGGGGCGGTTGATCTCTTTCACGCGACCGACTTTACGCTGCCGTTCACCCGGCCGGCAACGCGTACGCTTCTGACCGTGCACGACCTTTCCTTTGTACGGGTGCCGGAAGCCGCCAGCCCGCCACTCAAGGCGTACCTCGACACGGTCGTGCCGCGCTCGGTAAAGCGGGCTGACCATGTGCTGGCCGATTCCACGGCTACAAAACACGACCTGGTGGACTTGTATCAGACGCCCGCCGATAAGATTACGGTGCTCTATAGCGGCGTCGACAGCCGCTTTCAGAGAGTCAGCGATCGACCAATTCTCGAGTCGATGCGTCAGAAATACGGGCTTGCTGGCTTTAGTTATATGTTGTCGGTCGGCACGGTACAGCCGCGCAAGAATTACAGCCGGGTCATAAGGGCGCTGGCGGAGCTTCGCGCGACCGGGCTCGATCTGCACTATGCGATAGCCGGCGGCGAAGGCTGGCTCGAGGAAGAAATGCAGCACACGATCGTTAGCACCGGAATGCAGGACTACGCGCATCGCCTGGGACATGTGGCTGATGAAGATCTGCCGGCGCTCTACAGCGAATCGCGAATGTTACTCATGCCCTCGCTTTACGAGGGGTTTGGCCTGCCGATCCTCGAAGCGATGGCCTGCGGCGTACCGGTGATCACCAGCAATGTCTCATCGCTGCCGGAAGTGGCGGGCGATGCCGCGATCCTTATAGACCCGACAGATATTGGCGCGCTGCGCCAGGCCATGCTCGCAGTTGACTCCGACCGGGCGCTGCGCAAACGGCTGATTGAGCAAGGTTACCGGCAAGCCCGTAAGTTCACTTGGCAGCGGTCTGCTGCTCAGCTGTTGTCCGTATACAAGCGCTTGCTGGAAGCCTAGGTTGCTTGCCAGGTGGATGCAGGCGCAAATAATGGAAACGATGGGAGGCCAAAGAAGTGCGAGTCCGCGTTGAACCCATCCAGGACCATACGCTTCCGCTTTTGCTTCTGGCGCTTCTAGGGCTGCTGGGATTCCTGTCGCCCTGGACCCTAGCCTCTTCGGCGCCAATGACGCTCAACGCTTTTGACCTCGCCGAATGGACGTCTTTGCACCCGGCCCAACGCCATACTTCGCCACCACTTCTGGCGCCGCTTCTGCTGCGCGCGCAGCTGGTGTTCCTGACCTTGGTCCTGGCGCTGGCCGCATCAGGACGCCCCTGGAAGGTGATCTCAGCCGTGGCAGTGATTCTGCTGGCGCTGGCGCAACTGCCCCCATTTGAATACGTTTACGACATCGCGAACGTCAACTACCGGCAGCAATTCCTGCTGGCGCTCGTCAGCTTGATCGGCGGACTGGTCGCGCTGCGCGCGCGACATCGACGCGTCACCTGGATTCTCTTGTTCTTGCTGCCAATTGTCGGCATTGTGACAGCGTTCACCGGGTTTACCCAGGCAATCGACGTGTATCGGCAACTTCTGCCGATAGCGAGCACAGGTTTGGGTCCCTGGCTGCTGACGGCCAGTTATGTCGGTATATCTGCCGTTTGCCTGCGGGCGCTTGGGCCGCGTGCATCAAACGCTATGAACTGAGGTATTTTGCCTTGCTGCCCAGCGACTCGGCCACCATCGTCAATTGGCCGACATGGCAGCTTTCGTGAAAGTGGAAGTAGAGCAGACTCTCCGCCAGCGTATGCCGTCCATAACCGGAAGGCTGCGTCAGTTCCGCATCGCTCAGGGATTCAAGCCCGGCAATGAGACGATCTTGTGAGCGCTCGAAGAGTCGAATCAGCGCTGCTAGCTCCAGCACACGCGCGTCCGGCGCTGTGATGGGCGGGCTGCCGTCTCGATAGCGATCGCGCGCCGCATCCGGCCAAACTGGATCGGCGCCCACATACTTCAGCGGCGTCGAGCGCGACGAGATGATATGGCCAGTCAGCCAGTTGATGCTGTGTTCACCGGCGATCGGCTGACGCAAGCTGTCTTCGCGGCTGATCTCGCTGAGTTGCTGGCTGATTATGTCGGCCGTATATGCAAAACTCCGGGCCAGGTATAAGCCATACATACGCGGCAGCTTCAAATATTGTGTTGGCAAATGGTTTCACTGGGATACACGCACGACCGAGAAAGCTCTCGACGAGTTTAACCATGAGAGGCCTTTCAAGGCCTGGCGCGGGAAAAGAAAAAGGTAGCCGGCGCTACCTCTGGCAACGTGCAATTAATGTAAGGCGAGACTAATCATTCCATATTGGACTGGATATACTCCACCGCTTGCCCGACCGTTTCAATTCGCTGCGCGTCCTCATCGCTGATTTCGCCGCCGAATTCTTCTTCAAAGGCCATAATCAATTCAACGAGGTCAAGCGAGTCCGCTTCCAAGTCCTCACGGAAGTTTGCTCCAGAGACAACGCGCTCTTCTTCAACGCCAAGCAGCTCGACCACAATTCCTGTCACGCGTTCTTCAATTGATGCCATGTCCAACCACCCTTCCCGCGGGAATCTTGCTTCTCACTTTACGCCCACCAATTATACCGATATTCGGTGACCGTGCTAGCCTGTTTGGACGGAGTGCCATGATTGACACCGCGAACGCTTGTCGGTACGATGGCATCCCTGCCTGGCGCGAGTCACTCTGACAAAAGGAACACCGGTCGATGACAAAAGTGACGAAAGCAAGCGCGACCGAGAGCCGCAAACTGGATCATATCCTCATCAACCTTGAGCAAGATGTGCAGTTTCCACGCTTGACGACCGGGTTGGAGCGCTATCGATTTACGCATCAGGCGCTGCCGGAATTGAACCTGAACGAAATCGACACCACGGCGAGCGTCTTTGGCAAGCGATTGCTTTCTCCACTTCTGATTTCGTCCATGACCGGCGGCACGGATATGGCGCGGGCGATCAATCGCAATCTCGCGCAAGCGGCGCAGGAGCACGGCATCGCGATGGGCTTGGGCTCGCAGCGCGCCGCCATTGAAGACGACGCCCTCGCCGACAGCTACGCCATTCGCGACATCGCCCCTGACATTCTGCTCTTCGCCAACATGGGCGCGGTGCAGTTGAACTACGGATACGGCCTCGATCAGTGCCGAGAGGCGGTGGAAATGGTCGGCGCCGACGCCCTGATCTTGCACTTCAATGTGCTGCAGGAGGCGGTGCAAGCGGAAGGCGATATCAACTTCGCCGGGCTGCTGCGCAAAGTGGAAGACGTCTGCGCGCGGCTGGATGTGCCGGTCATTGCCAAGGAGGTTGGCTGGGGCTTTTCTGAACAAGCCGCGCGCGCGCTTTCGCAAGCGGGGGTTGCGGCGATAGACGTAGCCGGCGCCGGCGGCACATCCTGGAGCGAGGTCGAATATCATCGCGCGCCCAGCGCTTTTCACGCCCGCGTCGCGCGCAGCTTCGCCGATTGGGGCATTCCCACGGCCGATGCGATTCAGTACGCCTGCGCGGCCGCGCCCGAACTGCCGGTATTCGCCAGCGGCGGCTTGCGGGACGGCATCGACATCGCCAAATGCATCGCTTTGGGCGCGGACCTGGCCGGCTTGGCCAGCCCCTTTCTAAGATCTGCGAGCCAGTCGGCAGCAGCCGTCGATGAACTGATCCGCGAGTTGAACGCCCAGCTTCGGGTGGCGATGCTCTGCACTGCCTCGGCAGATATAGCCGCTTTGCGCCAGGCTAAACTGCAGCTTAACCAGTAATCGCAGACACAAACTCGCGAATGACACCGTTGCTGAGTAAACGTCCGGCCCGGCTTACGCGCACGCGGTCGGCATGCGCTTCCAGCATACCCAGCGACACCAACCTGTCGACCTCATTGGGGAACATGCACACAAAGTCCTGGCCGTAGCGACGTGCGAAGCGTGAACGATCAATCCCTTCACAGGTCAGGCGCAAGCCCATCATGATCGAATCGTAGAGATCGCTGGGTTCGTCAACGAGGGTGTGCTTGGCTACGGCTGGCGTCAGCGGAAAGTCGAGCGCTGTCGCCGGCCGCGCTCGCAACGATTCCGCGTAGCGCTGTGGTGATGTGATGGTCGAATAGCGATAACCGCCGGCGAATCCATGCGCTCCGGCGCCCAGCCCCAGGTAGGGCAAGTTCCGCCAATACTGCATATTATGCTGACATGCCTTTGCTGGGCGAGTCCAGTTGCTGATTTCATACTGCAAATAACCGGCGCGCTCCAACGCTTCTGACGCGAATTCGTACATATCAGCAAAGTCATCATCTTGCGGTTGGGGCAATGTGCCAGCATCCACCTGCTCGCGGAGTTCGGTGCCGCCCTTTAATTCCAGTCCATACATCGAGATATGATCGGGCGCGAAGTCGAGCACTGCGGCGACAGTCCGCGCCCAATCCCGGGGAGACTCGCCGGGCGCGCCGAATATGACATCCAAATTGACATTGTCAAACTTTGCCTGGCGCGCGGCGTCCATTGCATCCGCAACTGCGGATACATCATGCTGCCGTTGGAAGAGGCGCAAAATGTCCGGATTGGCGGACTGCATGCCAATGCTCAGGCGGTTGAATCCCAACGCTCGCAGCGACTGCAAGTAGCCGGCGGCGAGGTCGTCCGGATTCGCTTCCAGCGATATTTCGCAAGTCGGGCCCATGTCGAACGCATCGCGCAGACACTCCAGCAAGCGCTCGAAGTGTCGCGGCGTCAGCAGCGACGGCGTCCCGCCGCCGAAATAGATCGTATGCGCTTCGCGCTTGCGACCATCGTCCGCGGCCGCTCTGATCTCGCGGCAAAGGGCATCCACATAATCCGGCACAAGGTGGGCGAGATCGGTGAAGGTATTAAAGGCGCAGTAACTACAGCGCGTACTGCAGAATGGAATGTGAAGGTATATCGACAACGGCGAGCTTGGGAGTTGCATTCAGGGGCCAGTCGCTCAGGGCAATGATTGCGCCAATCTACTTGGTAAAATATAATTGTGCAAGTTGCTATCGGCAGGGTAAGCGCGCTTGTGCTTGCACCGACTCCCGGCAGGCAAGTTTAATGAATCTACTTCGCAGGATACTTGGCAGGCCAAGCCAAGACCCAGGCCGAACCGCGGCTTCGCGCCGCTCATCGCACGTCACACCCACGCGATCGCAAGGGTCGGCCGCGCCTATCCGAGAAGCTCCACCGCTAGAACCTGAAGTGGAGGAACAGCTTGACGAATTATCCGCGGCGCCGGTGGCCGAAACCGTCGCTGTGGCGCCAACAGATCTGGTTGGAGCGGAAACGGACGAGGAGTTGGCGCCTGACGCAGCTGTAAAGGACCGACCACGGCCGGCAGCGAAGGCGACGCCTGCGCCCGAGCCAGCGCTCGAAGAGACGCCCGGGCCGCCGCCGACGCCGAAACGTGCGATTCCGCCCGCTCCCAAACCGATTCTCACCCGACAGCGTCAAGCCTTGACCTATGGTATCGCCAGCGATGTCGGGCTGATGCGCAACAATAATGAAGACGCTTGCTTCGGTATGCAGTGGCATTCGATCACCGTCGACAACCGCCCCGATTTCGGCTTTTTTGCGGTCGCCGATGGTATGGGCGGGCATTTGGACGGAGAACGGGCAGCGGGGATCGCCATCCAAACTTTGGCATCGGAAATGCTGGACAAGATATATGTGCCGCTGCTGCGCAACTTCAATGCCGGGGACAGCCCCACCGTGCTCGAGGCGTTGGTTTCCTCCTCAGAAAAGGCCAACCGCGCCGTGATCAAAGGCGTGCCGGGCGGCGGCACTACACTTTCAGCCATCGCCGTCATCGGGAATCTCGCCTATCTGGCGCACGTCGGCGACAGCCGGGCCTACCTCATCCACGATAACAAGATCGAACAGCTCACCACGGATCATACGCTGGTGCAACGCTTGATCGAGATGAACGAACTGACGCCCGAGGAAGCGGAAAACTATCCGCAGAAGAATGTGCTTTACCGGGCCATCGGCCAGAATGAAGAGCTGAAAATGGAGCGCCTGGTGCGAACGCTGCCGCCCTCTGGGCTGGTGCTAATCTGCACTGACGGCCTGTGGGATATGATAGAAGACGACATCATCAAGCAGATTGCGCTGCAGGCGTCTTCGCCACAGGAGGCCTGCGACAATCTCGTTAAGGCGGCCAACAATCGTGGCGGTATGGACAATATATCGGCCATCGTATTTCAGGCGCCCGGCGGCGGCTCATCCGTCTAGCCGGCGTGTACCCCGCGGCGCTTGCCTGGTTTGAGCGCCGTCAGTAGCCACTAGAACCCGGAGCGCGCTATGATTCCGAATGCTCGCGTAAATCCAAAGAGCAAAGGCAAAGTCATCCTGGTCGTGGATGACGAGCCGCGCATGATTGGCTTTATTCGCATGAACCTGGAATTGGAGGATCATCGGGTCGTCGAAGCGCACAACGGCTTGGACGCGCTGGATGCCGTCCGCACGCAGCTGCCCGATCTGGTGCTGCTGGATGTCATGATGCCGGAACTGGACGGCTTCGAGACATTGCGAATGCTGCGCGAGTTCTCGGATATTCCCGTCATAATGCTGACGGCCAAGGGCGAGGAGAGTGACAAGGTCTACGGCCTGGAGCTGGGCGCCGATGACTACATCACCAAACCATTCGGCCCGCGCGAACTCTCCAGCCGTATCAAGGCGATTTTCCGTCGACTGGAAAAGCCGACTACCGAGGATGCCATTCTCCGCATCGACGATCGCCTAAGCGTCGACTTTAATCAGCGAGAAGTGATTGTCGCCGGCGAGAGCGTGAAGTTGCGCCCGACAGAGTATCGTCTGCTTTACCATTTGATTCGCAACGCCGGCTGGACCGTACCGCACGATCAGCTGCTGCAGAAAGTCTGGGGCTACGAATACCGTGACGAGGCCCATTACGTGCGCCTCTACGTCAATTACTTGCGAGAGAAGATCGAAGCGGATCCGGCAGATCCGCATTACATCATTACCGAACGCGGCGTAGGCTATCGTTTCATCGATTTCAGGAAATGATCTGCCTCACATCCGCATGAAGCCAAACTCAAGATAATACTTGACCTTTGCCTGAGCGTCCGCCGCTTCGAGTTTACCATGAGCGCGAAAGATGAAAATTGAGCGGTCGCGGCGTTTTAGTTTCTTCTTGAGTGTATTCCACTGCGACTTGCTCGGCGTTTCATTGTCGGCGCGCAGCAGAAAATAGCTCTCCGCAAACACAGCACGATAGTGATTGTCGTCATATTCGATCAGCTCAAGCAAAGCGGAGCCGCGCTCATTGGCGAGGGCGCTATGAATCAGCCGAGCCGCGTATGCTCGTTTCACGCGGCGGAATGCTGGGACTTCCGATTGCATATTAGGGCCTTCTTTCATTCAATCACAGGATTGCGCAATTGCAGGATGCGATACATTGCGCGCGTCTCGAGCGTTTAACTCGTGCGAATCTCGCCTCTTCCCATTAGAATGGCTTTGTCGGAAAGGACGGTGTGATGAGCGATATCGATGGTCAAAGTTTCAAGAGCATTCTCGCTTGCTGGACGGCAGGAATAACGGTGGTAAGCGTGGCATCGCAGGGCGACTGGCAAGCGATTACGGTTAACTCCTTCGCGAGCGTCAGCATGGTTCCGCCGTTGGTCTGCCTCAATATCGCCAACCGCCTGGATACGCGCCACTACATGGCTGACGAAGGGCATTTCGCCGTCAGCATTCTGTCAGACCGACAGCTTGAGCTGGGCAAGCGATTCGCCGGCTATTTTGACGACCAATTCGAGAACCGCTTCGATGGCCTGGACTGTGCGCTAAGCGACCTGGGAGACCCAATCCTGCCCGATGCGATGGCCTGGCTGTCGTGCACGGTCGAACACTCGATCGACGTTGGCGAAAATACGATGTTCATCGGCAAAGTCGTGCAAGGCGGCTGGACCGACGATAAACTTCCCCTACTCTACCACAACCGGCAATGGGGTGTTTTTCAGCCAACCGAAGACAAATAGACCGCCGCGGATACCAATACTTACTTCATATCCGCCGCGGCCAAGGCGGCGCCGACGATTCCGGCCCGGTTGCGAAGTTGGGCCGGGACGATCGTCGTCTTGCAGTCGATCAGGTGCAGGAATCTCTCCGACTTCTTGCTGACGCCTCCGCCGATGATGAAGAGGTCCGGCGAGATCAGAAACTCAAGATAACACAGGTGTTCCGAAAGATGCTTTGACCATCGTTTCCAGCTGTAGCCCTTGGCTTGCCGGGCGCGATCGGCAGTGCGCAATTCGGCCGCCTTGCCCCGAATCACCAAATGGCCAAATTCCGTATTCGGCACGAGACGGCCATTGATAAACAGCGAACTGCCAACGCCAGTGCCCAGCGTCAAGATTACGACCAGTCCCTTGTGACCGCGACCGGCGCCGAACTTCATCTCGGCGATACCAGCGGCGTCGGCATCATTCAAGACGATGACCGAATTGCCGGTTTGGCTTTCGAAAAGCTGCCTGGCGTTCGTTCCGATCCAGCTATCGTCGACATTCGCGGCGGTCTTGGTCACGCCGTGCTGGACTCTGGCCGGGAACGTGCAGCCGATGGCGGCGCGCCAATCGAATCGAGCAGCGATCTCGGCCACGATTTCCGCAACGGGCGCTGGCTTGGCGGGCTGCGGCGTATCCAGGCGCAGTCGCTCGCTGGCGAATTCGCCGGCGTCAGTGTCGACAATGGCGCCCTTGATGCCCGAGCCGCCGATATCAATGCCCAGCATTTCCATAACCAGTCCTTTGTCGTCATCCGTAGTGGCGGCGATTTTACCATAACGATTGCTGATCCTGTGGCATAATGATCAGCATTGCGGAATACGGGGAGATGAATCATTCGCCCCTGGAGTCAGCCTACGATTCACATATGATCAGGGCGCGCTAAGGAAAACCCGCTTGAACACCGCGCTAATCTCGAGTTAAATTGATTGTAGACCGGTATGGGCGAGAGTCGTATATGCGCAAGCGAGCCGAATTCCTGATTTGTGCCATTCTTCTTTGGTATTTGTCATCCAGCGCAATGGCTCAGACCACCTGCCTGCCGGATGGCTGCGGCATTGACGCGAGCACGATTGAGGCGAATCGCTGGCCCAACGTACGTCAACTTGAGATTGACGAGAGTCTGATTGGCGACCGCGATTATCGCCAAATCTCGGGCGCCTTCTCCATCCATACGTCGCCAAACAGCGAAGAAAGCGAAAGCTACGCTACGGGTTACACCTTCGTCACCGTAGTTGAGCAGCAAGGCGACTGGACGCGCATAGGCGATAATCAGTGGCTACGGACCGAGTTGCTAAGTGAAAGCGTGTCGCCGTCGCGGTTTGCCGGCGCGCTGCTGCCGACCGGTGAAGACGCCCTGCCCTATACCGTGGCCTGGACGCTGCGCCATTTGCGCGGCGCCAAGACTCCCGGCGGGCCTGAATCGCCGGACAACCCCTTCCGCTATCGTTACACCCGGGTCTACATATACGATACCGTGACTGTCAACGGCTATGATTGGTATCAGATTGGTGTTGACCAATGGGTGCATCAGTTCAAGGTCGCGAAAATCCTGCCGGTCGAGCGGCCGGAAGATGTGGACACGCACAAGTGGGTCAGCATCGATCTATATGAACAGGTTGCCATCGCCTACGAAGACGATGTGCCGGTATTCGCCACGCTGATCTCATCAGGCCTGGAAGAGTGGCCCACGAACGAGGGCGTGTTCCATGTCTATGTGCGCTTTACCCGCAAGCTCATGAGCGGCGCGCATAATCAACCGGACTTCTATTACCTGCAAGAAGTGCCCTGGACGATGTTTTTTGACGACCAGATCGCGCTGCACGGCGCGTATTGGCATGATGGTTTCGGTTTCCGCCGCAGTCACGGCTGCGTCAATATGACCATCACCGACGCCCACTGGCTCTTTGAGTGGGCGCGCAGCGAATATGACTGGAGCAACGGCGATTACGTGGGTCCGGCGGTGTACGTCTACTCGAGCGGCCAGTACGACTAGAGCGTTGATTTACTGCGCGATCGCAGCCGCTTCCCTCACAGCGAAGTCGTCAATATACCCTTTTACGGCCATCAGTTCGGCGTTCAGGATGCTGCAGCCGGCGGCGCCGCGCACGGTATTGTGTGACAGAGCGGCAAACTTGTAGCCGAGCACCGGGCACTCGCGCAAGCGGCCGATGCTCGTCATCATGCCGGCGCCGGCCTGGCGATCCCGACGCGGCTGCGGCCGATCAATCTGTTGCAGGTATTGCAGGGGGTAATCAGGCGCGCTGGGCAATTCCGGCACGGGCGCCGCCGCCTGATAAGTCTCCCAATCTTCGATGATTTCAGACAGCGAGGGCCGTGCGGCGAGTTCGAGCGAGACATTCACCAGGTGCCCGTCCAGTACCGGCACCCGCGTGCAAGTCGCGCTCACCGTGCTGGCCCAGCGGATGATGCCGTCGCCATCAAAGCTGCCCAACATTTTGCGCGATTCCGATTCCATCTTGTCCTCATCGCCCGGTACGTAGGGAATGATGTTGTCAATCATATCCATCGACGAGACACCGGGATAGCCGGCGCCGCTCACGGCTTGCTCGCTGACCAGATGCAGCCTGCTGATGCCGTATTTCAACAGCGGTTTCAGCGACATCACTACCGGCATAACGGTGCAATTGGAGTTGGCGACCAGGGCGCCGCTGCTCCAGCCGCGCCGGGCGCGCTGTAAAGCGATTAGATCGACATGTTCCGCGTTCACTTCCGGCAACAGCAGGGGCACATCGTCCAACATGCGATTTGCGGAGGCATTGGTGCAAACAACGTGTCCATCAGCGGCCAGCTCCAGCTCGCGCAGGCGCGCCGCTTCTTTGGGCAGCGCCGAGAAGACCAGCGGCGATTCAATTTCGTCGTCGAGGGCGCCTACGACCATATCGGTGATTTGCGCCGGAGGGTTGTCGTCCAGCACCCAATGAGCAGCATCGCCATAGCGCCTGCCCGCGCTGCGGCTCGAGCCGATGACTTCGGCCACCTGGAACCAGGGATGGTCCTCAAGCAGCTGAATGAAGCGCTGGCCCACCGCGCCCGTTGCGCCCAAGATCGCGACATTGAGCTTCTGCATGTCTGTCTCCTGCTTTACGTTGCGGGCAGCTTACCCCCCGCCCCCTCCCCGACGAATCAGGGAGGGGAGCAAAAAACCGCGTGATCCAAGGTATTTTACGTGGGTGGTGGCTTTGACGCGCGCAAGTCTACCTTTACATGCCGACAGTACCGGAGCGGACGGCCGGGTACGATCCCAACATTTTCACAAAAGAGGTCAGCTGCAGCAATTGCGTCAGCAGTTCCTGGCAGCGCGGTTCTTGCCAGTGACCCTCGAAATCGAGATAAAACAGCGGCTCCCAGGGGCGATTTCGCCGCGGACGGGATTCGAGCTTGGTCAAATTCAAGTCGCGTTTGGCGAATTCTCCTAGGCATTCATAGAGCGCCGCCGGCCGGTGACGCGTCGCAAAGACGATCGAAGTCTTGTTGTAATCGGACGGCTCCGGATCGCCGTGCCCCATCACGAGAAAACGCGTATAGTTGAAGCGTTCGTCTTCGATATCGGCCGCGACCAATTCCAAACCGTAGAGTTCGCCAGCCAGTTTGGGGGCGATCACCGCCACGCCGGGCTGGGGCGATTCCGACAAGTCTTTCGCGGCGCCGGCGGTATCATACCAGGCTACCGATTCCATATCGTGTCGCTGCAAAAAGCGCTCGCATTGCAGCAAGGCCTGCGGATGCGAGCGCACAGTGGTCACATTTTCAAGCGTCGTCTCCGGGTTGGCCAGCAGCGCATGATGGACGTGCAAGATCACCTCCGCCTGGATGCGAACGTCATGATCCAGCAGCAATTCGTAGGCGCCGCTGACGGAACCGGCCAAGGCGTTTTCGACCGGCAGCAAGCTGAAATCGACTTCATCGGCCTGCAGGGCTGAAAAGAGGTGGCTGAAGTCTTGACAGGGAATGGCGTCCGCATCGTCGCCAAAGTGCTGCCGCACCGCGATTTCCGAGTTGGCGCCAGGTATCCCCTGGTATGCGACTCTGGGCATTGCCGCCTCACCTTTCCGCTGTATTCCGGCGAATCATAACCAAAAGATTTCCGATGTCAAAGACTCGATCCACCGTATAGTTTGCCGCGCCCAGTCTGCGGCTGAGCACTACGACGGCCTCGGCGTCATTGTCGCGCGCAGAGTTCATTCCCTTGCGACAAAATCCGGGGTGATACGTATAATGTTTCAAGAATGGCAAGGCATTGGGAGACCCCATGACAAACGAATCACGTTTCGACCCGATGAAGGAATTGCAGAATCTGGGCGAGCAGATCACCAAGACGGTTGAAAAAGGCATCCGCACGGTCACCAGCAATTCCGAACAGCTCACGCTCGATATGTACGAGGCGGATGGAATCCTCCACATTTGCACGCAGGCAATCGACGGGCTGGTCAAGGACACTATCGAGATCAGCCTGGAGTCCAATGTGCTGACGCTGTCGATGCAGACTGAACCCGAGGCGACGCCGACCGACGCTCGCTATTTTCTGCAGGAGCGCCGCTTCGGTCCGGTGACGCGTCATATTGAGCTGTCCGTGCCGGTCAAGGGACACGAGGCGCGGGCAAAGGTGGACAGCGGCAGTCGGCTGCTGATTACGCTGCCCATCGACGACAGCGGTTTCGGCAATATTACCGTCACGCCGGTTGATTAGGCTAACGACAAGCTGAACCGAAGCCAATTGCCGGGTTTAATCATCCGCGAGCAGCATGCGACGCGCCGTCTTTACTTCCCGGTCGAAGCGCAGCAGCAGCTTTTCCTTGCGCTCGGCATCGAGGAAGGAAAATTCGATAGATTGGCGCATCAGCTGAATTAGCGCGTCGGTCTCCAGCCCGCAGGCCGTGCGCGCCAGCTCGTATTCGTCGATCAAATTGGCGCCCAGCAGCGATGGCATGCCCGACGAGAGCAGCACCTGCAGGCCGCTATCCAGAAGCTGTCGCAAGGGGTAGTCCGCCGCAGTCTTGGTCAGCCCCAGCCGCAGAGCCCGATGCAAGGAGACAACGATGGGTATCCCGTTTTCCGCCAGCAGGTCGCGCGTTGCGCTGTGCCCAGCGATGCCCCACGAGTCGGTCAAGCGATGCGGCGACAATTCAGTTAGCGCAGCATTGATGCCGTCTACGCCTAAACTGCTGCCGGCATTGACAATCGTGTAGGTTTCTTTCTTGCGCGCCGTGTCGAAGGCGCGGCGGAATTGCCCCACTGGCTGCGCGCCTTCAGGTCCCGTGAGACCCATGCCAACAACATGGCCTAGTTGAGCGGCGCCGCCGGTCGCCCAACGAGCCACATCATCCCCCGAGCGCGGATTGTCCCAGGGAATGCAGAGAATCCACGCAATGTCGACATTCCATGCCCGCAGTACGCGGTCTCGTCCGTCGTTGAGAGCCGCGAAGAAGGTGTCGAAATTCATGTGGGCGGCGCCGATGAAATCCGGTGGCGCCACCGCAACCTCAGCATAGTGGACATTCTGTTTGGACAGCGCCAGGCCCATGTCGTAGACAACCAGGGCGATGTCCTCCGGATACATCACCCAGCTGCCGGCTGCGCGCGCGATTTCATCGAGACGCGCATAGTCGGGGCGATCGATCAATTCAAGCCATTGCGCAAAGTCTTCCTGTTGCGCTGAGACACCGTTCTGATGAGCGATCATGAGCAGACTTTCTCTGCGCAAGGCGCCGGTCAGCTGCAGATTCAGCTCAACCTTTGGAATCGCCGTGATAAAGTCACGCAGTGACATCAGACCTTCCTCGCCCTCAGGGCTATGCGTCGCTGCAGCCGCCGCCCGCCATGCCGCCAGGCACATTGCTACAGACCGTTTAAGCCGAGTCGACGCCCCAAGCGGGCGCTTCTCGGAAGCGGCCCATTTCGTCCCGGTACTCGGCAGATGCTTGTATAAAAGCTGAAAACAGCGGATGAGGACGATTTGGCCGACTGAGAAACTCCGGATGGAATTGGGAGCCAAGCATAAAGGGATGATCCTGCAGCTCGGAGATTTCCACCAATACGCCATCCGGGCTCAAACCGCTGAAGTAAACGCCGTTGGCGGAGAAAACTTCGCGATAGTCGTTGTTGAATTCAAAGCGATGTCGATGGCGCTCGAGTATCTGCTCCGTCCCGTATGCTTGCGCCGCCGCCGAATTGGGCTGAAGCAGACAGGGATACTCGCCCAGCCGCATGGTTCCGCCCATGTCCGTAATCGCTCGCTGCTCAAGCATCAGATCGATCACGGGGTGCGGCGTGCTGACGTCAAACTCGTAGCTGTTGGCGTCGTCCAGCTCCAAAACGTTTCGGGCATATTCAATACACATTACCTGCATGCCCAGGCACAAGCCCAAATAGGGTACATTGTTCTCGCGAGCGTACTTCGCGGCTGCGATTTTGCCTTCGATGCCACGATAGCCGAACCCACCCGGCACAATGATGCCATCCAGTTCGCCAAGTTCTTCGAGGCGCTTGCCCTTTTCCAATTCCCCGGAATGAATCCAGCGTATATCCACATCCTGGTCTCGCTGCACAGCTGCGTGGAAAACGGATTCCTTCACGGACATGTAGGCATCGTGCAATTCGACGTATTTTCCGACAATGCCGATTCGCAGTTTTTCTTTGACAGCGTGACATTTGCCGACTATAGCTTCCCATTCGCGCAAATCGGGCGGTCCCGATTCAAGCTGCATGCGTTCCAGAATATAATCTCCCAAGCCCGTATTCTCGATCATGAGCGGGACGGCATAGATATTATCCGCTGTTTGCAGCGGAATAACCGCGTCTTTGTCTACATCGCAAAAGAGCGCAATTTTATTGACGATTTCGTCATTCACCGGATAATCGGTGCGGGCGATAATCACATCCGGCTGGATGCCGATTCCGCGCAGCTCCCGCACGCTATGCTGGGTCGGCTTAGTCTTTAGCTCGTCAGTCGCGCCGATATGGGGCAAAAAGGTTACGTGCACGTACATCGTATCGCGCCGCTTGAATTCAGTGCGCAGCTGCCGCAGCGCCTCCAGGAACGGCAGACTCTCGATGTCGCCTGCGGTTCCGCCGACCTCGACAATGACCACGTCAGCATTCGTGCGATTGCCGAGCAGCTTGATGCAGCGCTTGATCTCGTTAGTAATATGGGGCACGACTTGAATCGTACCGCCGAGATAATCGCCCTTGCGCTCTTTCTCGATAACCGTCAGGTACACTTGGCCGGATGTGACGTTGGAAAGTCGGCTGACGTTTTCATCAACAAAACGTTCGTAGTGCCCCAGGTCGAGGTCAGTTTCGGCGCCATCTGAGGTGACATAGACTTCACCGTGCTGGTAGGGGCTCATCGTGCCCGGGTCTACGTTTAGGTAGGGGTCCAGCTTCTGGATGGCCACTTTCATTCCGCGCGCCTTCAGAATGCGACCTATTGCCGCGACTGTCAAACCCTTGCCAACGGAGCTGACAACGCCACCCGTGCAGAAGATGTATTTCGGTTTCACGTCAACTCTTCCATCCTATCATGATGACATCCGCGGCGTCCCCGCCACGCTGTCTAAACGAGTATGCAAACGTTCACAAGTTTTCGCGCAATCCCGCAGCCGTCCGCTGCATATCCAGCAGGGCGAGGCCGAGTTTGGCTTCCGCCCCGACCAAGCCCGTGAGCACGGCACTTTCGTTCACAGCCATCATGAGTACGTACCCATTATCGCCCTTTATGAAAACTTGATCGAGAGCGCCGCGACCCAATTCCTGCGCAATTCTCTCACCGAGCGCCAGCATCGCCGCCGACATCGCTGAGACAAGATCCTGCGGCAGGTCATCGGGCAGGGAACTGGCGATCATCAGACCATCCACGCTGATCACCGCGGCCGCCTGTATGTCCGATCCCGACAGTCGCAAGCCGGTCAGCCGTTTTTCGATGCTTTCCGTGCGCGATGCTATCAACGCCTTGCCCTCTTGCTTTGGATGCGCGCAAAAAGCTGAAACTCTAAGTAACAGCGACGGATTGTCTCCAAGCGCATACTCACGTCAATCGTCCCTGCCAGCTTGCTATTGCTCTACAGCAAGCGCAAAACTATCCGCTTTGGGGGTGCGCCGCATCTATCGCGTTACGTGCTATTTGCTGTGAGAGCCGGTAATGCGCAACAGAACCTCTGTCAGGACAAAGTTGCCATATTGGTTCTGCCTGCGTTTCATTATACTTGTTGAAGGCTAATCGGCAAGCGGTCGGCATGTCGAATCCCAAACGAAGGCGACCCGTGGGCTACGATGACTCCGTATTCAGCTATACTAAACGCAGTGCGATTGTGCAATTGGACACAAGTGGATTCTGATTGATGGGCGAACAATACCCAACGACAAGGCGGACGGCTCAAGTTCGGCAAACAACCGCAACCGTGCAAGAGATCGCGGAACGGGTAACCAACAGCGTCGGCCAGGTGATCCTGGGGAAGGCGAATGAGATTCGGCTGACGACGCTGGGCCTGCTGTGCCGCGGGCACATATTGCTGGAAGATATTCCGGGCGTGGGCAAGACCATGTTGGCCAAGTCCCTGGCGCGCGCCGTGGGCTGCACATTCAACCGCATACAATTTACGCCCGATATGCTGCCGTCCGACATCACCGGCGTCTCGATTTACAATCCCAAAACGCGTGAGTTTGAGTTTCGTCCCGGTCCCATCATGGCGCAGATCGTGCTAGCCGATGAGATCAACCGCGCCACGCCCAAGACACAGTCCGCCCTGCTCGAAGCCATGGAAGAAGGGCAGATGACCGTTGACGGCGTCACCTACCGCCTAAGCAATCCCTTCCTGATCATGGCCACGCAAAACCCCATTGAATATGAGGGCACCTTTCCCTTGCCGGAGGCGCAGCTCGATCGCTTTCTGGTTCGCATTCAGATGGGCTATCCGCAGCCGGCCGACGAGCTCAAGATTCTCTCGTCACAGCAGTATCAGCATCCGATTCAGAATTTGCAGCAGGTGGTTTCTTTAAAGGAGTTGCTGGCTGCTCAACAGCAGATTAAGGATGTCTACGTCGCAAACGAAGTGCAGCAATACATCATCAGTTTGATCACGGCTTCGCGACGCCACGGCGATGTTTATCTCGGCAGCAGCCCGCGTGGCTCGCTGGCGCTCTTCCGCACAGCGCAAGCCCGCGCGGCCATGACGGGTCGCGATTTTGTGATTCCGGACGATGTCAAGGCGCTGGCCGAGGTCACGCTGGCGCATCGAATTATCGTGGGACCGGCGGCGCGCATCAAGAACATCACATCACGCACAATCGTCCAGGACATACTGCAAAACACGCCCGTGCCGGGTTCATCCGTTCGTTAGGGTCCCATGCCCGGCCGCCGCAACGCGCTATATCTTCTGACCATCATCTGCCTGCTCACTGGTCTGTTTACGGGCCGCGCTGAGCTGTTCAACGTGGCCTATGTTATCGGCGCAGTCATGTGCCTGTCGTTTGTTTGGACCTGGCTCTCCCTGCGCGGCATCGCGCTGCGCCGCACCACCCGCACGCGCCGATCGCAAGTAGGCCGAGTCTTTCAGGAGTCCTTCGGCGTTCGCAAGACGGGGCTTTTCCCCAAGCTGTGGCTGGAAATCCGCGATCATTCCGATTTGCCCGGGCATAAAGCCAGTCACATCGTACCGTCATTGGTCAGCGGCAGAGAACATGCCTGGGAGGTGAATACCGTCTGCGCCGTCCGTGGAGAATTCCAGCTGGGACCAATTACGGTGGTATCAGGCGACCCTTTTGGGCTTTTTCGCTCTCCCCGCCGCATCGGCGCGACCGATCGCCTGATGGTTTATCCGATGACGGTGGAATTGAATCGGGTTGAGCTGCCAGTCGGATTCCTTTCGGGTGGTGATGCTCAGCGGCAGTTGACCCACCAGATCACCACGAATGCCAGCAGCATCCGCGATTATGTGCCCGGCGACAGCATCAACCGCATCCATTGGCGCTCGACCGCGCGCACCGGCGATATCATGGTCAAGGAGTTTGAGCTTGACCCGCTGGTGGATATCTGGCTGTTCAGCGACTTTTCGGCCAGCTCGCTGGTTGAGGATCCGGCCGCGCAGCGCATGCGGCAGAGCGGCGGGATGGCGCCCTCCACCTATCGCATTCCGCCGTCAACGGAGGAGTACGGCGCCATCATAGCCGCTTCGCTGGCCAAGCACTTCATCGACGATGAACGCGTTGTTGGCTACGCTGCTTACACGCCCTATCGTCAAGTATTCCAGCCCGACCGCGGCAATCGACAGCTGACCCGTGTCCTGCAGGCGTTGGCGGTAGCGCGCAGCACATCCATCCATACACTGCGGGAAATGCTGTCGCTGGAGACGCACCAATTTACGCGCGGCACCACGGTGATGATCATCACTTCCTCGCTGGATATGGATTGGATCAATGAAGCGCAGGTGCTGATACGCCGCGGCATTCGGCCGATCTGCGTCTTCGTTGATCCGCAATCGTTTAATGTCCGGCTGGACTCAAGCGAGCTGCGCGGCATGCTACAATTGGCCAAGATTCCAACGCTAATGGTGCGCAAGGATGATGACATTGCCGCCGCTTTGGAAGAGCGACCCATTTGACCGGCAATCGACAGCAAGTTCGCGAGATGACCGAAGTATTTGACGCCATTGTAATCGGCGCCGGCGCCATGGGCAGCGCCGCAGCCTACTACTTGAGCGAGCGCGGACAGCGTGTTCTGCTGCTCGAGCAATTCGAGCTCGATCATCGCCTAGGCAGCTCCTACGGTTACTCGCGCATTATTCGTTATGCCTATGACCATCTCGAATACGTGGAGCTGGCAAAAGACACATTTCCCTTATGGGATGCGCTTCAAGATAAACTGGGCGATCAGCTCGTGGTTCGGACCGGTGGCATTGACTTCGGGCCCGCCGGCGAAGCCTCGCTTGAAGCCACCATCGCGGCGATGCAGGCGAGCGGACTGCCTTACGAGCTGCTCGCGCCAGCTGAAGCCATGCGCCGCTTCCCGCAATTCCAACTCACCGACGATTTCAGAGCGCTCTACCAGCCGGACAGCGGCTTTGTCAAAGCCTCGAAGGCAGTGCTGGGTCATATCACATTGGCTGCGTCCAATGGCGCCGCCATAAAGGATGCTACCACCGTAACCTCGATAAACTTGCGCGCCGATAGCGTCGAGGTCTCGACTCCGACGGGAACGTATTCAGCGGGCACGCTGGTCGTAACCGCCGGCGCCTGGGCGAAGCGTCTTCTGGAGCAGACTGGCTTGGACTTGCCGCTCTCCCCCTTGCGCTGCCAACTGAATTTCATGGCGCCGACGGAGTTGCCGCCTTACGAGGCCGGCAACTGTCCGGTCTGGATCGCCCACGTCGGCAGCCTGTATCCGGAAGCGATATACGGTATTCCCTCGCACGGCGGCTCCGGGTTCAAGATCGCCTTCCATGGCGGCCCGCCATTTTCGCATCCATCAGAAATCAGCCGCGAACCGGATACGGAAAATGTCGCCGCCCTGCGTCCCTTTATGCGCGCGCACATTCCCGGCATCGCCGACGCGCCGGTCCGCGAGAGCCGCATCTGCCTGTATACTCAGACTCCCGATGAGCACTTCGTCGTGGACAGGCACCCGGCGCATAATCATGTGGTGATCGGCGCCGGGTTTAGCGGCCACGGCTTCAAGTTCAGTACTACCATCGGCAAGATGTTGGCTGATATTTCGCTGGATGGCGCGACGCCTCACAACGACAATCTCTTCAAGATTGAGCGCTTCCTGGCCTAAGCGTCCACCAGTGGAAGTCGCCGATTCGGTCAAATGAATTTGCGCGCAACAGTTCGATGGTCGCCCGGTCACATTCGGGGACGACGGCGCCCATCTGCGCGCGCTCCGTGTTTTCGCGCAACAGCGCGCGGGTTTCGTCGATAATGCTCTGGCTGAGCGCGCCCTCGAGCCAATAGCCGCTGTAGGATAAGGTGTCGACCGGGATAATCCCCGCTGCCGCGTTGCGTCCGCGCTTGATAAGCGGCAGTCCGGCTTGGCTCGCCCAAAGTTGATAAATTTGCGCTGATCGCTGCAGGCCCGTCCGAGAACAGGTACGCTGCATGGGTTTATTGTCGCGGCGGACCAGCGCGCGAAGCGTAATCGCGCCCGCTTCGCTCGCAGCTTGCAGACTTCTCTCAACAAGCAGAGCGCCGATTCCGCGTCCCTGCCACGCCGGCGCAACACCCAGCAGATCAAGCTCGAAACGCCTGCCGCCCTGAGCATCACAGGTTATGAAGTTGCTGACCAAGCCCGCGACCTGTCCCTCCACAATCGCTACAAAGGTGTTGCCATCTTCCAGGATGCGCTGCACGCGTGGGCTGTCAGCGTCGATTCGCATCGAGAGCGCTTTGAAAGCGATTGTCGCGACTTCGGGCGCATGGTCGGCCGTCGCAGTCCTTATACGTACCTTCATTGATTTTTCGCCTTCGCAGCCGCATAATGAGTCGGTCATGTTAGCCGCCACTTGTTGCCGCGTCATGGCCATCCTTTGACCGCAGCGCGAGCCAATGTCTTGATGAGTAAGCGATTCCTGTACACGATAGCATTCACCAGCGGCATGACGACCTTGGCTATTGAGTTGTCGGCGTCGCGCTTGCTGGGCAATGTTTTCGGCAACAGCAATCTGGTCTGGGCAAATGTCATCGGCCTGATGCTGCTTTACTTGACGGTCGGCTATTTCGCCGGCGGGCGTCTGGCGGACAAGATGCCGCGCGCCGCGGTGATGCTGCAAATTATACTGTGGGCCACCTTCCTAAGCGCATTGATCCCGCTTGTTGGACGCCCCATCATAACACGCGCCGCCAGCGCGGTCTTCGGCGCCGAAGCCGCGCTGGCGCTGGGTTCCTTTTTTGTTATCCTGGTTTTGTTTTCTGTACCGGTGACCCTGCTTGGTATGGTCTCGCCATTTGTCATTCGGCTGGCAGTGACCGACGTTGAGACCAGCGGGCGCATCGCCGGGCAAGTATACGCCATCAGCACCTTTGGCAGCTTGCTTGGGACCTTCCTGCCGGTGCTAATCACTATCCCGCAGATTGGTACTGCGCGAACTTTCCTGCTTTTTGCCGGTCTACTCTTCATGATTGCGTTCATCGCGCTTCTGAAAGTAAATCGGCGCCGCGCCCTGCTTTATCTGCCGATGCCAATTGTTGTCGCGGTGCTGGCGTATGCAGCGCTCAAGGGCCCCTTGCGACAGCCGGCCGCGGACGCGCGCCTGCGCTACGACGGCGAGAGCGCCTACAACTATATCCAGGTGCAGGAGGACGCAGCCGGCAATCGCTACCTCTACCTGAACGAAGGCCAAGGCGTTCACAGCCAGTGGCATGAAACTGAAATCTTCTATGGCGGCACCTGGGATTATTTTCTGGCGGCGCCTTACTTCAACGAGCCGCCCTTTCGCGCCGACGAAGTCGCTTCGCTGCTGCTGATCGGCTTGGCGGCAGGCACGATTCCGCGCCAGCACATTGAGATTTACGGTGATATCCCCATGGTCGGCATTGAGCTTGACCCGGCGATCCTCGCGGTGGGAGCGGAATTCTTTGACATGAACGAAACATCAATGCCCAGTCTGTCGACACAGGTCGGTGACGGGCGCTTTCTTCTGAATCAGCTCGATCGCCAATTCAGTGTGATCGGCATCGACGCTTATCGGCCGCCTTATATCCCTTGGCACCTGACGACCGTGGAATTCTTTGAAGAAGTGAAAGCGCGCCTTACAGAAGACGGTGTGGTTGCCGTGAACGTCGGGCGCACTGACACCGACCGGCGCCTGGTGGACGCGCTGAGCAGCACGCTCTTGCAGGTGTATCCCAGCGTACATGCGCTTGATGTGCCGCAGTCGTTCAATACCATTCTAGTTGCTAGCAGGCAGCCCACGGAAGCAGACAACATAAGAGCGAACCTGGCGTTTCGAGTCGACAGCGTAGACGCGCGCCTGTACGACGTTCTGGCTGACGCGGCCGGCGCGCTGGCGCCGCTGGCGTACAGCGAGATCATATTCACGGATGACCTGGCGCCGGTGGAGAATCTGGTTGATTCCATCGTGCTTGACTTTCTGCTGGCGGGCCGCGCCGCCGAGTTCCAGCTGGCTGATGAATAGAAGTCGTAGTTACGGTTTTCTCTTTCGCTGGCTGATCACTTTAGCCCTTCCCTACCTGCTGTTGGCCGCGAGTGTTCGGCTGCTGCTGAGTCACGCATTTCTACGGTTTGAATATCAGCGCCCGGGCTTTCCTGCGGAGCCCTACGGATTTACCATTGAAGATCGACTTGAATTTGGAATGCACGCCATCGATTTTCTCTTTCAGGCGGGCGACACTTCCGCCTTGGCAACGCTGCTAATCCCGAGCGAAAAGTGCTGGCAGCCGGCTGACGACGCCACGCATTGCCCATTATTCAACACGAACGAACTGCGCCATCTGCAGGACGTGAAGCAAATCGTATCGGTTATGTTCACCTTGGCTGTCGTCTTTGGGATCGCGATCGCGGTCGCTCTTTTGGCTTCAAGGTCGCGGCCTGGTTTCCAGTCACAACTGCGGGCCGGCTTGCGCGGCGGGGCCCATCTGACGCTGGCTGCGATTCTGACGCTGGCTGTATTGGCGGCGGCCGCCTGGGACAGCGCCTTCGACCGCTTTCACGAGCTGTTCTTTGCGGCCGGCACCTGGCGTTTTCCCTTTAGCGACAGCCTGATTCGACTCTATCCGGAGCAGCTGTTTGTTGATGCCAGTTTGGTAATTGGCGGGTTTTGCGCACTATGCGCGGTCGTGATTCTTCTGCTAACGTCGCTTTGGGAATGGCAGAGCAGATGATGACCGAACAGTCCAACGCTCGAGTGTGGCAGCGATTTCAGTCTCGGATTCGCAATTGCCCCGCAAACTGTATAGACTAGTGGATTATTGTGGCCGATAAGCGGGCCTCATGAACAAGCAATGTCCGTCCCCTGCGCTTAAGAACATAGTACGCAAGGATCGCTAAAGCAGCCGACATCCAGGGTTAAGCAATGGCCAAATCAAACCACAGCCGATCCAGCATGATCTCCCGCCGCCGCCTCTTGCGGATGGGGCTGGGAGCGGCATCGGGCGCGCTGCTGAGCAGCAGTCTGTCGCTGTCCGCGCATTCCGGCGATGAGGGCGACCAATTCACCGGCGGCGCCGGTTACGTCATCAGCGGTGTACGCACCAATGCGCGCAGAATCAGTCTGACCATCGACGACCTTTGGAGCGAGTATTATACGCTGCAGATCTGTCGTGCATTTTACAAGCGCAATATCCGCCTGACGCTGTTCCCGGTCGGCCATGTCGTGCAAAACAACCTGGAACGTCCCACCGAAGGCCACGAGAATTTGTACCCGCGCCTGCGCGACATGGGCCACGAATTTGGCTGTCACTTGTACACGCACCGTGTCATCAAGGACTTCAGCCTGCAGCAATTGATAGACGAGGAAATGGAGCCCGCGCTTCGCGTAATGCGGCGCGCGCTGGGCGCTGACTTTAAGCCGATTGGCGTTCGCCCGCCTTACGGTCATGTCACCGATGCGATCAAGGAATTGTCAGCGCGCTATTATATGCCGCTGGTCTTATGGGGCTTGGATTCACAAGACGCGATCTGCACACATCAGAGAGATGTCCACAATTGCGAATGCCCGCAAGAATCCGAATACGCCATGTACTCGCACCTGCGCGGTCAGGCGCCTCTGGACCTATTTTGCGACCAAGATCACTGCGCCAGAGAATGCGTCAAAGAAATTGTGAACAGTTATGAACGCTATTTGCGTCCGGGCACCATTATCCTCCATCATGCGCTGAAAGCTACCTTGCTGGCGATACCCTCCATCCTGGAGCTGCTGGACGATTGGAATATGAAGGCGATTCCGCTATCGGAGTTACTCACCTTTTCCAACGACTCTGGCGGCGCTTGACGACGCTTGGCCCAGGCCGCGAAGCGCAATCAGCAGCCGCCTCGGCCACGACCATCGGACTGCGAAACAACTTCTTGGTTTATGACTGTCTTTGTGCAAACGCAGCGCAGTTCAGCATGTTATTATTGCTCACGCTATACTAAGCTAATGCTATAAATGAGCGGCATAAACGCGTACAGATTGAGGAGAAGCGACAATGGCGATTCGTGTTGGCATCAACGGCTTCGGACGCATCGGGCGGCAAGTCCTTAAGGCGACGATCGAGAATTATCCGGATGACATTGAAGTGGTTGCCTTCAACGATTTGGGCGATCTCGACACGATGGCGCATCTATTCCGTTACGACTCCAATTATGGCGTATATCCCGGGACGGTCGAAGTTGCCGATGGCGCATTGATCGTGGATGGGCGGGAGATCAAGGCGTTGTCCGAGCGCGATCCGGCGCAGCTGCCCTGGGGCGACCTGGGCGTGGATGTGGTCATCGAAAGCACGGGCATCTTCCGCGACAAGGCCAGCGCCTCCAAGCATATCAGCGCCGGCGCCAAAAAAGTGATCATTTCCGCGCCGGCCAAAGGCGAAGACATCACCATTGTGCTGGGCGTGAATCAAGACAAGTATGATGCCGATGCCCATCACATTTTGTCCAACGCCTCTTGCACCACCAACTGCCTGGCGCCGCCGGCCAAAGTCGTCAATGACGCCTTCGGCATTCAGCAGGGCTTCATGACGACCATTCACAGCTATACCAACGACCAGAGCATCCTTGACCTGCCCCACTCTGATTTGCGCCGAGCCAGAGCCGCGGCCGTGAATATGATCCCCACTAGCACCGGCGCGGCGCAAGCGGTCGCCTTGGTTGTGCCGGAGCTGAAGGGCAAGTTCGACGGCATGGCCGTGCGCGTGCCAACGCCGACCGGCTCGCTGGTCGACTTTGTCGCCAGCGTCGAGCGCGTGCCAAGCAAGGATGAATTAATCGACGCCTTCGAAGAAGCCGCAGCCGGCCCAATGCACGGCTACCTTGATGTATCGCACGAGCCCCTGGTCTCCACCGACTACATCGGCAATCCCCACTCCAGCATCATTGACGCCTTGGCCACCGATGTTGCGGGCAATCTGGTGAAGGTCATCACCTGGTATGACAATGAATGGGGTTATTCCTGCCGGACAGCCGATTTGACCAAGTTTGTCGGGGACCGACTTTAGGCTCGGTCGCGAAACGGGAGACCTTGCGACGATCGGCAATTGCCGCCGGAGCTTGGCGAGGGCGCGGCCGGCCCAACCGACTCGCAATCCATGGAGCAGAAGGCATGAACAAGAAAACTGTTCGTGATGTCGACCTGGCTGGCAAGCGAGTACTGATGCGTGTGGACTTCAACGTCCCGCTGGATGAGGGTGAGATAACGGATGATACCCGCATACAAGCCGCCTTGCCCACTATCCGCTACCTCCTGGATCGCGAACCCAAGGCGCTGATCCTAATGTCGCATCTTGGCCGTCCCAAAGGCAAGCGCGCGCCGGCGATGTCCCTGGCGCCGGTTGCGGCAAATTTATCCGCTATACTGGAATTCGATGTCGCTTTCGCAGATGACTGCGTTGGCAACGCAGCGACCGGAGCTATCGCGGCGCTGCCGGTTGGCGGTGTCATTCTGCTTGAGAATACGCGTTTTCATACGGGCGAAACCACGAACGACAGCGAATTCGCGCGGGAGCTGGCGCTGAACGGCGACATTTTTGTCAACGACGCCTTTGGTACGGCCCATCGCGCGCACGCCTCCAATGTCGGTGTGGCGTCACAGCTGGAAGCGGTAGCCGGCCTGCTGCTTGAGCGAGAGATTGATTACCTGGCTACGGCGCTAGAGAATCCGCGGCGGCCCTTCGTCGCCATCCTGGGCGGCGCCAAGGTTTCCGGCAAGATTGACGTGATCGAAGCGCTGCTGGGCAAGGTCGACATGCTCCTGGTCGGGGGCGGCATGGCCAATACATTCTTCGCCGCTCAAGGGCGGGACATGGCCGATTCACTGGTAGAGGCGGATGCGCTGGAAATCGCCCGCGAGCTGCTCAAAGACGCCGGCGACAAACTTCAGTTGCCCGCCGACCAGCGCATTGCCGATAGCTTTCGAAACGACGCCCAACACCAGGTGATTGCGGCCGACGCCGATGTTCCGAGCTGTTGGCAATCGCTCGATATCGGCCCCGACACAGTCCGCAGCTATCGACAAGCGCTGCAGGGCGCCGGGACGGTCGTCTGGAACGGCCCCATGGGCGTCTTTGAAATGCCGGCTTTCGCCAAGGGCACCTTCGGCATTGCCGAAGCGCTGGCCGAGCAGACGGCCAAAGGCGCGACTACCATCGTCGGCGGCGGTGACTCGGCCGCCGCGGTAGAGCAAGCGGGTCTGGCGGAGCAATTGTCGCACATTTCGACCGGCGGCGGCGCCAGCCTGGAGTTGCTGGAGGGCAAGATCCTTCCCGGACTCGCGGCTTTGACCGATCGCTGACACAAAACTCTCGCTGCCAGCTAGCGCAAAACCAAACAGCGACAGTAGAATACGCTTGAATGCGCCTGAGCGCTGAGGAGTGGAGTATGTCCAGAATCCCGATCATTGCCGGCAACTGGAAAATGCACAAGACGCCGGAGCAGGCAGTTGCGTTTGTTCAAGAACTTGCGCCCTTGATCGAGCCGTACGGCAACGTTGATCGCGTGGTAGCGCCGACATTTCTGGCGCTTGGCGCGGTCGCGGCCGCGCTGGAGGGTTCAGTCGTGAAAGTGGCGGCGCAGGATGCGCACTGGGAAGCCAGCGGCGCTTATACGTCTCAAGTATCGGCGGCTATGGCGCAGCCTTTTGTCGACTACGTCATCATCGGACACTCGGAGTGCCGCGCCTACCTCAACGAAAGCGACGACAATGTAAACAAGAAGGCGAAAGCCATACTGGCCTGCGGATTGCGGCCAATTATTGCGGTGGGTGAAAGCCTGGCGCAGAACGAAGCCGGCGAAACAGTCGAATTCGTCCGCTCTCAAGTCAGCGCCGCGCTTGACGGTATCTCTGCGGATGAGCTGCAGCGAGTTGTCATCGCCTACGAACCGATATGGGCCATTGGTACCGGACGCAGCGCTAGCGGCGAGCAAGCAGACGGGATCATAAGCGCGGCCGTTCGCGATACCGTGCGCGCGCTTTATGGCGATGCCAGCGCCGACGCGCTGCGCATTCAATATGGCGGCAGCGTCAAACCCGGCAACATGCAGGAATTCATGTCGCAGCCCAATATAGACGGGGCTCTGGTAGGCGGCGCCTCCCTGCAATCGGCAGACTTTGCCGCACTGGTCGAAATCGCGTCACGAGTCAAGGGACTGTGAACTGAGAGACCTGGATTTCCTCGCCCTGATCACTGGTCTGGGGCTGCTCGTCCTGCTATTTCGCCAGATCGAACGCTGGCTGCATCAGCACATTTTCAAGGTCGGCTGGCTGCTGACGAATGATTTCCGAATAACGGCTGTACTCTATTACATCATCTTCTTGCCCGGCATCTTGCTGCACGAGCTGACCTTGTGGCTTGCGGCCGGCGTGCTTAACGTGCGGGCCGAGGGCGCGCTGCAGTTTCCCGAAGAACAGGATATCAGCGCGCTGCGCCTGAGCGTAATTCGTCTCGCGCCGGATACCGACCGGTTCAAGCTGATGCTAATGGCGCTCAGTCCGCTGGCCTCGGGGCTGGCCGCCCTCTGGGCCATCTCAGCGATTCTATTTCCGACTGATGCGTCTTCGACTTTGGCGTTACCGAGCGGCGTGACCGAGCTGGGCGCAGCGATCAGCGCCTTGACCCGAACAGCAAACTTCTGGCTGTGGCTCTACGTCGTCTTCACAATCGCTAATCGGAGCTTCCCCACTCTGCCTGTGCAGATGAGTACGCGGCAAAAATTCTTACTGTTGCCCGTACTGCTCGCGCTCTGTTTCGGCCTGTGGCGGGTCTCCGATGCAACCAATCCGGCAATCGCGCTTGGCATTGAAGGACTGCTGGGCGGGCTTACGCTGATTTTCGCGCAGATTACCGTCCTAAATTTGGGCTGCGTACTCATGTTGGGCGCGATAGAAGCCTTGATTGAGCGAATGACCAGCCGCAGCGCGACCTTTCGCGACGGGCGCATGATCACGCTCGACGGCGCTGAGACTGTGATGTCAGATGCCAGCCCAGCGCGTTCGCGACCGCGGCCCGCCATTGGCGCTGCTGCGCGTCCTGCAGCATCGGCCACCTCCATCTACGATCTCAAGCTGCCGATTCCCGGACCGCCGGGCCGCGAGCCCGTCAGCCGTCAAGCGGTGGCTGTCGTTGACCTGGACCGTCCCGCCGCGGATAGCCGGCCGGATCATGAGCTGTCCGCGGCGACGAAGTCAATTCGTACCCTAGAGGCTTTGCCGGACGCCAAGGCAGAGAGCGCGCGCGAGACGCCGCCCCTGATGAGCGAAGAATCCGGCCGCGATGCCGGACTCGCCGCCGCGGTGCGTGACCCGGCCGCTCCCTTTGCGCGTCCTTTCGCCAAGCGCGATGCGCCAGGAAGCGCGCCCGATACGCGGGATGATGCGGGAGGCTTAAGCAAGGGCGAGCCCTTCGCTCGTCCCTTCGTGATGAGTACGCGGTCTGATCAGCCGGTCTCGGCGGATGATTCGTACGGCTTGGATACGAACCCAAAGGAAGGCGCTACAACAGACAGTGAGGCTGGAGACACTGACATGGATTTAGTAGGCGAATTACCGCAACGCCGCACCAGTCGAACGCGACCGGCGCCCAAACCGTCACAGCGGATCACGAGCGAACCAGGCCGCGAAAATCCGCCAGGCGCGAGTGAGCTGGAATACGAAGACCTTGACGAGTACGGCGCCTATGACCCGGACGACGGCCGCTACAATGACGAACTATAGTCTTCGTCCAAAGCCGAAATCCGGCCAACCACGGCAAATCCGATGGCGATGCAAATCAACATCACAGCAAAAGCGATAAACTTGAACATTTGGCTGGTCGTCACGAGCGTAAGAAAACCGAATAGCGCGCAGATGGCATAATATGACAGGGCAATCTGTCGCGGCGTCATCAAACCGCTGTCTTGCAGCCGGAAGTGCAGATGACCACGATCGCCGCGAAAGGGATTGTTGCCGCTACGCAAGCGATTGAACATCTGCCAGCCGAGGTCCATAAGCGGCAAGCCCATAACCAGCAGAATAGTCGCCATTTTGGCGCCGCCGATGATGCTTAACGTGCCCAGCGCATAGCCCAGGAACCAGGCGCTGCCCCCCATGTAAATGCGGGCTGGATAGAAGTTGTAGATTAGAAAGCCAAGCAGAGCGCCGGTCAACGCCAAGGGCAGCAGACTCACACTGGTCTGCGGCGGCGCCAGGCGAACGGCGCTATTGAGGAATAGCATCGCGCCCGCGATCAAGCCGATGCCGCCCGCCAGGCCATCGGACCCATCCAGCAGATTCACCGTATTCATCATCAGTATCAGCCAGAACAGGGTCAGCGCCACCGTAATGACCGGCGACCAGGGATCCGTCTGCGAGCCAGTGAGCGGATTGTTGAAAAATTCGATGAAAATCTGAAAGCCGATGGCAATGCCCGAGGCGACCGCCTGGCCGATGAAGATTTGAATATAATTCAGATCCAGTATGTCATCGATCAGCCCCAGCAGGAAAACCACCGCGCCGCCGGCAACTAGACCGATCAGTCGCGTGATTTCATTGGGGTCTTGGCGCTCAACGGCCACGAATTGGGCGACGATGATACCGACCATAAAGCCCAGAAAGATGACCATCCCGCCCAATTTCGGCATCGCGACTCGCTCCTGACGGCGCCCCCCGGGGACCGATGTCACGCCGAATCGAAAACTGAGATAGCGCGCTATCGGAATCGCCAGCAGCGTCGCCGCCAGCGCGGAATTGAATACGATGACGAAAGCGAATATACGCAGCATCAGGTGCCAAACATACGGTCGCCGGCATCGCCAAGACCCGGAACGATGAAGCCGATTTCGTTGAGCCGTTCATCTAGCTCGGCGACATGGATGGGAACATCCGGATGGGCATCGGACAGCGCCTGAACGCCTTCCGGCGCGGCCAGAATACCCAGAAACTTGATGCGCTTGGCGCCCCAGCGCTTCAGAATGTTGATGGTGGCGATGCCTGATCCGCCGGTCGCCAGCATGGGATCCAGCACCAGGCACAATTGCACGGTTGGGGCGTCCGGCAGCTTGTTGTAGTACTCGACCGGGCGCAGCGTCTCTTCATCGCGGTAGAGCCCGATATGCCAAACTTGCACAGCCGGCAGCAATTCCTGTATGCCATCCACCAGCCCTAATCCGGCGCGCAGAATCGGCACGACGCCAATGATTTCAGTGGTAAGCGAGCCGGTTGCCTCACCCATTGGCGTATTGACCACAGCCGGCTCCAGGTTCAAGTCTTGCGTGGCTTCGTAACCGAGCAGCAGCGCCAATTCCCGCACCAATTCACGGAACTTGCGATGGTCGGTAGCGGTATCCCGCAGCAGCGTCAGTTTGTGCTTAACCAATGGATGCGAGGAGACGTGAAGATTGGCTGTCATCGGGCGGCGTCCTTTCGCTGTCAGGGTCGCACTTAGTTTACGGCTTGGCATGGTGTATGTAAAGCAAGCATTGAAACCGCAATCTGCTAGTCTATACTCAACCCAATCACGCATCTCACGGACGAGCCACAGATGCCTCAAGAAGATCGCGTCGTCAGCGGACAACAGCGCAAAGTCGAGCGGGACAACATCGCCTTGCGGCCGGAACGCCTGGCTGACATTCTGGGCCAGGATCGCGTGCGCGAGAACTTGAGCATCATTATTGAGGCGGCCGCCTCGCGCGGCGAACCGATTGATCATGTCCTCTTCTATGGGCCGCCAGGCCTGGGCAAGACCTCGCTGGCTTACGTGATCGCGAACGAAGTGCAGGGCAATATTCGCATTACCGCCGGCCCAGCCATTGAACGCGCCGGCGATCTGGCCGCCATACTGACGCATCTCAAAGCCGGCGACATCCTCTTTATTGACGAGGTGCACCGGCTGGGGAAAGCTGTGGAAGAGATTCTCTACCCGGCCATGGAAGATTTTGTGCTCGACATCGTGATCGGCAAAGGGCCCGCCGCCAAGACGCTGCGCTTGAATCTACCGCGATTCACGGTGATCGGCGCGACCACCCGACTGGCGCTGCTGGCCGGGCCATTGCGCGATCGCTTCGGCGCCCGCTTTCGCCTCGACTTTTACGATCTGCCGGCTATGGAAGGGATTGTAAAGCGCGCGGCGAAACTGCTGCAGGTCGAAACAAGCGAGGAGGCGGCCGCGGAAATCGCCAGGCGCTCACGCGGTACGCCGCGGGTGGGGCTGCGTCTGCTGCGCCGCGTACGTGACTTTGCCGAAGCGCGGGCGGATGGCGTGATTACGCTGGGCGTCACGCGCGAGGCGCTTGAACTAATGGAAATCGATACGCTGGGCCTGGACGATGTCGATCGCCGCCTCTTGCGCATCATTATCGAGAAGTACGCTGGCGGCCCGGTGGGCCTGGATACGCTGGCCGCCGCTATCAGCGAAGACCGCGCCACCATCATGGATGTCTACGAGCCCTATCTCATACAGCTGGGTTTCATCGACCGCACGCCCCGCGGGCGCACCTGTACCGAGCACGCCTATCGGCACCTGGATATCGCCTTTCCCGCTGCCGAAGACGAGGGCCAACAGCGCCTTTTATGAATGTCGCCGACTTCGATTACGACCTGCCGCCGCGCTTCATCGCCCAGACGCCGGTTGAGCGGCGCGATGCGTCGCGCTTGATGCGGCTGGATCGCGCGACCGGCGCCATTTCGCATCATATTTTCGCTGACATCGCCGAAATGCTGCTGCCAAACGATGTCGTCGTACTCAACAATACGAGGGTCATCCCGGCACGCCTGCAGGCCCGCAAGGCGGAGACTGGCGGTCGCGCCGAGATTCTGCTGCTCAAGCGACTGGATGAGCGCCGCTGGGAAGCGCTGATCGGCGGGCGGAACATCCGGACGGGCCTGCAACTTGCATTCAGCGGCAGTGATCTCACCTGCTCGGTCGTGCAGGAGCTGGACAAAGCGCAGCGCGTCGTTGAATTCAGCCGGCCTGTCGAGCCGCTGCTGCGCGACCAGGGCGAAATGCCGCTGCCGCTCTATATCAGCGCGGCGCTAACAGATGGCGAACGCTACCAAACCGTTTACAGCTCTATTGAGGGGTCGGCGGCGGCGCCAACAGCGGGACTGCACTTCACACGAGAGCTGCTCGACAAGATTCAGGACCACGGCGTCCGGCTCGCGTATTGCACCTTGCACATTGGCCTGGATACGTTTCAGCCCGTGATAGCTGAGCGCGTCGAGGAGCACAAAATCCACAGCGAATATGCACGGCTAGACACTGAGAACGCCACCATCATAAACGACGGTATTCGCGCGGGCGGCCGCGTGATCGCGGTCGGCACAACCTCGGCGCGGACATTGGAGACCGCGGCTAAGCGCGCTGCTGCTACTGGCGACCAGCACCGCGCGGTCGCTCCCCTCGCTGACCATACCAGGCTCTTCATCACGCCGGGTTACCGCTGGCGAGCGGTCGACGCGATGGTCACGAATTTTCACCTGCCCAAGTCGACGCTGCTGATGATGCTGAGCGCCTTTGCGGGCCGGGAAGCCATGCTACAGGCGTACGAGACAGCGAAAGCGGCGGATTACCGCTTCTATTCTTTTGGCGATGCCATGTTTGTCGTGTGAAACCGCCTGCGCAGCAGCCTTCAAACTGCCGCTTGACTCGGCTCTCCCTCATACTCTATAATTCCTGTCGCCCTGCCGGTATCAGTGGGGTTTTTGTTGTAGCGCCAATTTTCCCCGCGGATCGAGTCTGTAGTGGCCTCGAGCGCGGAGAAACAAAGTGAAGATTGGAGAAAATGCCAATGTACGCAATAGTCCGCAGCGGCGGAAAGCAATATCGCGCGGAAGTCGGCGCGACCATCGACGTCGACCGGCTGCCGCAGGAAGTCGGCGAATCGATCGATTTGTCGGATGTGCTCTTGGTCGTGGACGAAGCGGACACCAGAATTGGTCAGCCGCTGGTGGAAGGCGCGCGTGTTAGCGCAACCGTAGTCGAGCAATTCCGCGGCAAGAAGATCATCGTCTACAAGTATCGTCAGCGCACGAATTATCGACGCAAGCAGGGGCATCGCCAGTATTATACTCGGCTCCTCATCGACGATATTTCGCTCTAGGCGCAGGTTAAGGGGAGGCAAACTGTCATGGCTCATAAAAAAGGCGGCGGTTCATCCAGCAATGGCCGCGACAGCAATTCCAAGCGCCTCGGCGTCAAGAATTTCGGTGGCGAGTATGTCATCGCCGGCAACATAATCGTACGGCAGCGCGGAAGCCGCTTCCACCCCGGCGAAGGCGTCGGCATGGGCAAGGACTATACGCTCTACGCGACGCGGCCAGGCTTTGTGACTTTCGAGAAGATGCGCGGTCGCAATGGCCAGAAGCGCGTTTCGGTCTACGACAGCCACGAAAAGACGGGACAGACCCTAAACTAGCACTGTTCATAAGTCATTTGCGCCACCCTTTTGGGGCCGCAAATGCGCGGAGGGAATTATGAAAGAAGCAATTCATCCCGCATGGCATGAAACTCCGGTTCGCTGCATGACCTGCGGCACGACTTGGACCACGGGCTCGACTGTCGAGTCGCTCACGGTTGAGATCTGCTCCAACTGTCATCCCTTTTACACCGGCGAACAGCGCATCGTCGACACAGAGGGACGCGTCGACAAGTTCATGAAACGCCTGCAGCAGCGCGACGAGATTCGTACTACGCTCGAGAAAGAAGAAGAAGAGCGAACTCCCCTCGACCTGCCGATCATCGAATTGGGCATCAGCGCGCGCTACACCAATATCCTGGTAGACAATGGCGTCAACATCGTCGCCGATGTCTTGGACCGCCTCGGCGACGAAGACGATGAAAACAGCATTCTCGCGATACAGGGCATCGGCCGCAAAGTCGTCAGCGATATGAAGAAGTCGCTGCGCAGCCGGGGATATCAGCTCAGCAACTAAACGGAAGCGGCGCCCCAGCGGACAGTCATGCGTTTGCAATGGCTGGTCTCTTCTGTATGCCAGGCTATACCGCGCGACCGCGCCTGCATTGCAGCAAGCCGTGTAGTGACAAGGTCATATCACTGTGAAACACGACGCCGGGCGCATTGAAGTGATCTGCGGCAGCATGTTCTGCGGCAAGACCGAAGAGCTGATCCGGCGTGTCCGGCGCGCCATTATCGCGCGACAGACCATCAAAGTGTTCAAGCCGCAAATCGACGACCGCTACGGGATTGAACGCATCACCAGCCATACGGGTCAGTCGGTGGAGGCGATAGCAGTCGAGTCATCGAGCGAAATTCTCGCGCTTGCCGACGGCGGCGCGACGGTTGTCGCCATCGACGAAGCGCAGTTTTTTGATATGGGGCTGATTGATGTGGTGCAGCGTCTGGTCGATGATCATTCGCTGCGCGTCATCGTAGCCGGGCTGGATACAGACTTTCGCGGCGAGCCATTTGGGCCCATGCCGCAGCTACTGAGCATCGCCGAGGAAGTGATTAAGTTGCACGCGATCTGCGTCATTTGCGGCGAAGACGCCAGCCGGACGCAACGGCTGGTTGACGGCAAGCCGGCCGCCTATGACGACCCGACGATTCTGGTTGGCGCGCAGGAGTCCTACGAGGCGCGCTGTCGCCAGCATCATCAGGTGCTGCCGGCCAAGTCGTGACCTGACGCGGGCATTCAGCTAAGCAAACCGGGAATCTCTTCCGGGTTTGCGGCGACGCGCGCGCCGGCCGCCTCCAAGGCTTGAATCTTCTCTTCAGCCGAGCCTTCGCCACCGTCGACGATGGCGCCGGCGTGGCCCATGCGCTTGCCCGGTGGCGCGCTCCGCCCGGCGACAAAGGCTGCGACTGGCTTGGTCATGGCATTCCGGATATAGTCAGCGGCGACAATCTCGGCGTTGCCGCCGATCTCTCCCAGCAGCGCCACTTTCTCGGTCTCCGGGTCGTCCTCAAACATCTCCAGAACTTCCACGAAAGTTGTCCCGATAACCGGGTCGCCGCCGATGCCGACGATCGTCGAAATGCCGATTCCGGCGTTCTTCATCGCGAAACCAACTTCATAGGTCAGCGTCCCGCTCTTGGAGACGACGCCGACATTCCCCGGCGTCGCCACCATCGCCGGTATGATGCCGACTTTGGCCTGGCCCGGGGTCATGACGCCGGGGCAGTTGGGGCCGATGAGCCGCGTGCCGCGCCGCCGACAAAAGGCAAGGACCCGCATCATATCCGCCACAGGAATATGCTCGGTCAGACAGATAATCAGCCGGATGCCGGCGTCGGCCGCCTCCATCACGGCGTCAGCGGCGAATCGCGCCGGTACGGTGACCAGGCTGACATCGCCATTAGTTGTCTCCACCGCGCTGCGCATGGTATCAAAGACCGGTTTGCCTTCGAACCACTCGCCGCCTTTGCCGGGTGTGACGCCGCCGACGACATCGGTGCCGTATTCCATCATGAGCTTGGCGTGGAAACCGCCCTGGCGTCCGGTTATGCCTTGAACCAGAACCTTGGCGCTGCGGTCGATGAGAATTGACATTTAGGCCTGCTCCTTCACTGCGGCGACGGCGCGCTGGGCGGCTTCGGTCAAGGTATCGGCGCTGATCAGATTGGGGATTTGCGCCTCGCTGATGATGCTGTTGCCGGCCGCGGCATTGGTGCCCTGCAGCCGGATCACCATCGGCACGCTCGGCTCGACTTCGTTGTAGGCGGTCAGGATGCCGTTGGCGACTTCATCACAACGCGTGATGCCGCCGAAGATATTGAAGAGCACACATTTTACATTTTCATCCGATAGTATGATGCGCAGCGCGGCGGCGACTTGCTCGGGTGTGGCGCCGCCGCCGATGTCGAGAAAGTTGGCCGGACCGATGCCATCGGCATCACCGTAGAGTTCGGTCATGTCCATGGTGGTCATGGCCAGTCCGGCGCCATTGACCATGCAGCCAATCTGACCCTCCAGCTTGATGTAGGTGATGCCGGCTTCGCGCGCCAGGCGCTCGGACTCCGGCTCATCGCCGGTATCGCGCTGCTCGACCAATGCTGGCTGTCGGAAGAGGGCGTTGTCATCAATGATGACCTTGCCGTCGAGCGCCAGCAAGTCGCCCTCCCCCGTAATGACCAGCGGATTAATCTCCGCCAGCTCGGCATCACTTTCGGTATAGCACTGGTAAAGCCCACGCAAAATCTTGCCGAAACTGCGCCATTGCGCGCGTGGCAGGCCCATGGCGCTGGCGATGTACGTCATCTGGTAACCCTGCAGACCGGCGAAGGGATCAATATGCTCGCGGACGATGGCTTCGGGACGCTGCCGATTCAGCTCCTCGATATCC
Source organism: Chloroflexota bacterium (assembly GCA_011523515.1). Classification (GTDB taxonomy): domain Bacteria; phylum Chloroflexota; class Anaerolineae; order Aggregatilineales; family Phototrophicaceae; genus UBA6055. Next base: position 13,626 of record WTGO01000088.1, on the reverse strand, counting down.
ATGCCGCCTTCCATCGAGGTCATGATGAGCGGCTTGCCCGCGCCGCGATCATTGGTGATCGCCAGATAGATTTCTTGCTCTATGTCGGCGCCGGGATCGACCAGTACCTTCTCCACGCGCAAGCCCTTGATATTCATGCCGAGGATGTCTTCCGCGTACTGGCGCGCCTCTGCCGCATTCTTGGCGACTTTGACCCCGCCAGCCTTGCCCCGTCCGCCAACGTGGACCTGCGCCTTGATCACGACCACACCGGCCAAATTATTGGCGATCTCGAAGGCCTCGTCCGGCGTGGCGGCCACCTTGCCTAAAGGTATGGGAATGCCAAAATCACGGAACAAAAACTTGGACTGATATTCGTGCAACTTCAAATCCTGAACCTCCGCAAGTTTGATGATCGCGACTGCATCAATCCAGAACGGACTGAAACCAAGACATGCAACTATCCATCAGAGGCGCGATCCAATGCGTCATGCATTTGACGATTCTGTGCTAACAAAAAGCTGATGCGCAAACGATCAGCCGCTCTATCAACCATACTCCCCGTATTCATGCCTTCCGCCTCGACCCAATTTGGGGCCAGCGGCGCTACTCGACAGTTAACGCAGGGGGAATCAGCAGACAGACTGGGCAAGATTACGCGACGCTCGCGACATTCTCAAGTGACAATCGCTGATTTGGGAATCGCCGCATATAGCTGTGTGCGCTTTTTCGAATCTGAGTAGACTAGACCGTAGTGATTGGGAACATAAACTATGCGATTCTTCGGCGGGAGAAGCTGATGAACTTACGTTGCGCTGTCTTATTCATGCTGGTATTGCTTTTGTCAATTCAGGTCAGTTTCGGCCAGGATAGCGAATCGACGAACCTGCTGGAAAATGGTGACTTCGAGGGCGAGTTCAGCGAATTGGACGGGTCGGATCCCCGCAACGTGGCCGAGGGTTGGTCGCCCTGGCACGTGGGCCGGTCCGATTCCAGCCCGTCGTTCGCCAATCATGACCCTCATTATGATGAGGAAACTGACCGGATTCGCCTGGACGAAGAAGGCAGCGCGCAGAAATACTTTACGCTGTTCGCGACTCATCACGGCGGCATCTACCAAGAGGTTGACTCGGCCGCGAGCGGCACGACATACCGCTTCAGCATCTATGCCTATGTATGGTCATCCAGCTTCGAAGACGCGGATGCCAGCGAGGATCCGGGCGATGTGGTGGTGCGCGTGGGCATTGACCCCAATGGCGGCACGGACGGCGAGAGCGATGATATCATCTGGTCCTCGGCCGCTACTTTCTTTTATGACGCCTATCGCCAATATGCGGTTATAGCGACTGCCGCAAGTTCGACCGTTACCGTGTTTGTGGAATCAACCGTGGGCGAGCCGCGGGCCAACAATTACATCTATCTTGACGATGCCGTCCTCGAAGTGGCCAGCGAAACGACGGTCGTGGAGGAAGCATCGCCTACTTCGGAGACCAATACCGAGTTGAACGATGGCAGCGCTACCGAGACGCCAACTCCCACTCAAACACCCACCGCGACAGAGAGCCTGGACCGGTCCGATGATGGCGGGCAGGAAGGCAAACCGACGGCCACAAACACAGTCGCGCCAACCGACACTTCTACTCCGTCCCCAACTGAGACGGCCACGCCTACCGCGCAACCCACTGCAACGAGCACGGCGACGGCAACTGCTGATGGCACACTTACACCGTTCACCGATGATTTTCCCGAAACAGTCACGCATGTTGTAGTCGAAGGCGACACAGTCAGCGAGCTGGCGCTGCACTACGGCAGCGCACGCGAAGCAATCAACCAGGCAAACGGTTTGAACGAGGCTAATTTGATTTACATTGGACAGCGGCTAATCATTCCGATCAACTTGCCGGCAACACCTGCGGGCGTCCAGGCGGCGACCGCTACCGCGACAGCGACCGTCACGCCGACCTTTACGCCCACCCCAACACCCACGGCCACACCCATTACATACCAGATTCTGCCAGGGGATACCTTGGAGCGAATCGCTCGACAGTTTGGTACGACTATTGATTTGCTGGCGCAGCAGAACAATATTAACAATGTCCACCAAATCGACGTTGGCCACATTCTGGTGATTCCGACCGCTATACCGCCAACAGCGACAGCTACCCTGGTACCAACAGCGACAGCGACTTTGGCGCTGACAGCCGCGCCCGACGCAATATCGACCATCGACGCTTATACGATCTATGTCGTACAGGCGGGTGACACCTTGAGCCAGATCGCTGTCGACCACAATACGACGGTTGCCGCAATCTCGCAGCTCAACGGGATTACCAATCCCAGAACGATATTCATTGGTCAGCGCCTTAGAATTCCCAGCGCGACCGGGACGCCAATCAGCCCGCCGAGTGGCCAGGCGGTAGATACAGCGACGCCGACGGCGCAGCCAACGCCCACTCCGCTTCCCACCACAGTGCCGGTCACTTACACCGTTCAAGCAGGCGACACCCTTTACGGTATCGCAGCGCGCTTCGGCGTGAGCATCGTCGAGTTGGCGCAACTCAACGGCATCACAAATTACGACCAGCTGAGCGTTGGACAAGTCTTGACCATCCCTGGATGAGCTCGCGGCGGTTGATTGTCAACGACCGAACGGGACAAGTTGTACTGGCTCGCGCGCGTGTCTGCGCGAGCTTTGTATCTCGGCTGATCGGGCTGAATTTTCAGGGATCAAGGTCCATCAATGAAGGCGCCCTGTTTGTTCGCGGGTCGCCCAGTCGGCTCGGGACGGCCATCCATACGTTGGCCCTTCGCTCTTCAATCGGCGTAGTTTGGCTCGACGCGCAGCTCCGGGTAGTGGATAAGAAACTGGCAGAATCGTGGACATTCGCCCATGTGCCCGCTGCGCGAGCAATGTATTATCTTGAAGCTGAGCCGAGCGTCCTCGAGCGAGTGGAAATCGGCGACCAATTGCGAATAACAGAGGCAGTCTCTTGAAATCCGCCGCATTCAGATTTCTGGCTGTATTGCTTGCGGGCCTCCTGTCTGCGTCATACGTCTCGCTCGCGCAAGGCCAGCGCGACTCGCTATTCACTGTTCACGTTGTGCAGCGCGGCGAGAACCTGTTCAGAATAGCCCTGCAATATAACCTCTTCGCCGAGCAAGTGGCGACAGCCAACGGCATTACTGACAGCAACAGCATCGTTGTGGGCCAGCGCCTGATTATTCCGCTGTCGACCGCGGCCTGGGATGGACAGCTGGAGCATACCGTTTCCGCCGGAGAAACGCTCGCCAGCATTGCTGCCGCCTACAGCAGAACCGAAGCGGAACTGCTATCGCTGAACAGCCTCGAATCCGCCGCAGCCATCTATGTCGGTCAGGAGCTTGTGATCGTACCCGGCGAGACAGAACCAGACCCGTCTATGAACACGATTCCGTCTACCGAGGCCGAGACTGGCGCTGAGATTCAACCCTTGTCGGCGTCCGAGACGCTCAGTGACGGCGGCAACGCACTGTCACGATATGGCGACCCGGTCGAACCATTCCTGTACACGGTGAGGAGCGGCGATACGCTCTTCGAGATCGCGCTGCGTTACAACCAGACAGTTGACGCCATCACTCGAGAGAACAATTTGCTGGATCCCGGCCTGCTGCGCGTGGGACAGCAGCTGATCATCCCGGGCATTCAGTTGCCGCGGCTGGCGCAAGACTTGCCCGACATAGTAGAATCTTTCGCGATCGATCCGCAAGTGCTGGAGACCGGGCGCAGTGTTCGAATCGAGCTGAGAACCAGCGAACCAGCCAGCGTCAGCGGTGAATTCCTCGGGCAGGCGCTTCACGTCATCGAGCGCGAGGACGCCCGACGCCACAACTTCATTGTCGGCGTGCCAATGGTCACTGATACGGCCATCTATCCTGTGACGCTGCAGCTGCAGATTGGGGCAGGCGCCGCGGTGGAGATCGCCGCAAATTTGCAGGTCGTAGGCGGCGGCTACGGTTATCAGACCATCACCATCAACAACAATGAACTGCTTGCGCCCGCTGTTGAAGAGGCCGAAATCGAGCGAATCACCGAGCAAATGAGCGGCTTTACGCCCGATCGCTACTGGGTGAACTCGCTTAGCTTGCCGGCCGCCGCGGCCATGAACGCCGTATTCGGAACCATGCGCTCGTATAATGGCGGCGAGTACAACCGCTATCACCGCGGGGTCGACTTTGCCGGCGCGCCCGGCACATCGGTGCTTGCCGCGTCCGATGGCACGGTGGTCATGGTCGACAGACTGCACATTCGCGGAAACACCACAATCATCGATCACGGCTGGGGCGTATATACACTGTATGCCCACCAGCGAGAGACGCTGGTCCAGTTAGGCGATGTCGTGGCGTCGGGACAGGTGATCGGCACAGTAGGCTCGACCGGGCGCAGCACCGGGCCTCATCTGCACTGGGAAGTTTGGCTGAACGGCGTGAATGTTGACCCGCTGCAATGGGTGCAGGAAGTTTTTCCCTAGACCGGAAAATTACGACCCTTAACTGTGAGCGCCGTCCAGGGCTTCAAAATCAGTGAACAAGAAGTGGTCATGGTAGTAATGAATCCACAGAAACGACAAAATTGCCGTGTAATAGGCGATGTCAAAGTGACTGTTGCCATCAATGCCGGGCCGGGCGATGCCCGCCAGCGCGTAGACCAGCACAAATATCACGGCCGACCCGACAAGCAGCGCCGCGCTGAAGCCGTATAGGGCGCGCGCGTCTGTGGTGCGGCGGCTGAAGCGCGCCACCAGCGGGGCCGATTCATCCAGGTCGCCCGCCATTTGCCGAATCTTGATGATGTAAAAGGTGATGGCCAAGTACTGAAACGAGTGCCAGGTATTCAGCCCTTGAAATGCCGTGTCGAGATTGGGCAGCAGCGGCGTCAGAAAAGCGACGATGACCGTCAGCGAGACGAAGGCGAATTTGGGCATATTGAGTATGCCGTGACGGTATTCGTAGATTGACTTGGTTACGTAAGCTAGCAGCGCGCAACCGAAGATCAGCGATACGAGGATGAAAAACCAGGGGTTCTCCGGTTGCTGAAACAGGTCGGGGATGGCCTCGCCCAAGTCATTCTGGCCGATTTCGAAACTGCCTTGGCTGATCTTCCACATGGCGATGGGGAAAAGGCTGGTCAGGACGATCGCGTAGTCAGTCAGTCGCGAGAAGGCGCTAGTAGAGCTGCGGCGCACGAAGTTCGCTTCTTTGTGGTTGTAGAGCTCAACGATATACGTGACCTGGTGCAAGACGTGCAGCGACGCCCAGAAAAAGAAGAAGGTCAGCATCAGGCTCAGATTTAGAAACGCCAACGAGATTACGATGACAGGAATGATGATTGACGAGCGTATCAGCGTTGGGTAGCGTTCTTTGAATTTCTCATCCAAACCCGTGCGGAGGAACGTCGACATCATGTGCGGTCCGCCAATGGCGACCGCCACGAAGAAATTGACCATATTACGGCTGGCGTCGTCATCGAAACCGAGATGAACCCCGAGCAAATAGAATACGTAGGGCAGTGGCACGACCACGACGCTCAGCGTTAGAAAGAAGAGATCCCAGCGCTTGTTGCGCAGCCAAAGACTGCCTTTGTCGATGTTGTCATACGCGCCGGCGCGGGAAAGCGGGATAGCGGTAGTTGCCATGCTGTGTCTCCGGGCTGTCCTACTGTAACTATTCTACAGGAAATTGTTTAGCGACGCAAAGTAAATATTGCGCGCGGATCGTCGAGCGGGACCCGCTTAGGGCAGAAAGCCAAACCAGAGGCAGAAGCGCGTCGGATATTCAGCGCAGGCATCCGGGGCATTGAAAAAGAGCAGGATGCCCCCGGCCGCGGCCGCCAAGCCGACGACCACGACTAGGCAGCCACACCAAGCGATCGGCCCACCTTGCAGCAAGTCTATGAAAACCTCAAACAGCCCGAATATCACATCAAACACGCCGGCCACCGCCTGGAGCAGGAAGCCGATGACCAAAGCGACGAGGCAGAGCAGCGCGCAACCCACAGCGACATATGGCAAATGCGTCGGCTCGATGTTCTGCAGCAAATCCATCTACGCGCCCTCTACGGCTTCCAGCTACCTTAGCTCGCGTCCGCGCAGGCGGCGCCATGGGTCGAAATTAAATTCCAGGCCGATGCCGCGTCCGAGCGCCGGTAGCAATCGCAGTACTTAACATTCTGGTTGCCGCCGCTGGACTCCCACAGCAAGAAAGTCACCGCCGTCTCGACGCAGAGATCCGTATCGTTGTGGCTCGACAGAATCGTCGAACTCTCGATGCGCAGGCCGCGATCGTCGCTTTCGCTGATCAGCGCGACCAGCAGCCGCGGGTGCGCGTGCGGGTCGGGAATCCGGCCATGTTCCAGGCGAATTTCACCATTGGCAGCCAGATAAAACAGGCCGCATGGCGTCAACAGAAGCGCGAACCAGAAAACGATCAGCAGCCAGCAGCCGAGACGGCGCGGCAGACTCTTCTTACGCGCCTGGGCCAGGCCTTCCTGCGCCGCGGTGGAATCGACAGTCGACGGGACGGGTTTAGACATTCAACGCCCAATCATAATGCTGATAGCCGATACGCAGCGTGTCAGCGCAGCTCAGGACATAGTCGCGCTTCTCGTCCGCGAGATACTTGGCGAGGTAGCGCAATACCGGCTCGCGCTTGCCAAGTCCCATCCAGCGCCCGCCAAAGTCGGGGCTGTACCACTGGAATATGCGCGACAAGGCGACAATGCCGTCATTGCGGTCTATTTTGACGCCGCCATTGTTGATGAAGTTGCTGGCAGCCAGGTTGAGCTGATGATCAAGAGCGTCCGCCTGGTAAATGCCGATCGGCGGGCAGGAGCTGGCGCCGCAGACGAGCGCGAAGTGGATGCGGGGATCGACCTGCGCAAGCGTATGCCGGCGGCGCGGATCCTGGCGCGAAAATCGAGATCCCGGGATCAGGAAATGCGCCCGGTTGCCGCGCAGTATGCCGTGCTCGATATCATCCAGACTGTAACGATGACCGCCGATTACGTAGGCGATTCGCTCAAAGGCGCCGCGAATCTTCAGCAGCGACCTCGCCTCGCGATAGGCCAGGACGCCATGAATCAGCAGCACGTTGTAAATGTTGATCCAGAATGCCTTGCGCGCTTCGTCAGTGACTAGCTCGCCCGGATCGAATTTACGCAGCGCGGCCGCAAGCGGACGGTACTCGTCGATGACCTGACTGCGCGCCAGCCGTTCGTAATCAACCCGGCCGGTGTTGATATTCAACCCGTCTGACCGCCAGCGATTCATTGTCGCTTTCAAAGCCGCGGCGATATCGCCCCCGGCGTCGCTCGCTGGCTTGCAATTGCAGTTCAGCGCTTCATCCGGCTTGACCTTGCCTAGACGCATGTAAAGACGCATGCGCAACCGAATTGGGCTCGGCCGCAGCTCGGCGTCGGCGCAGGAGAAATGTTGCGGCATGTCAAGCCTCGCCCCGGAAACGAAGTCTGACGCGGTCCAAATCGTCGTAGCTCACATGACCATGCATCGGCGGCTGCTCATTATCCATATTTAGAATCTTCGGCAAGAGTTGGGGCAGATCTTCCACCAGATCAAGTTCCAGAATCCGGCCCAGCGGGACCCATTCCAAAGTGCCCTCCTGGCTCTGCCGCTGTATGACGCGACTCTCGCTAATCGCAGTATATACAAAAAGAAGAATGCCGGTCTGCCCGCCTGCGTCGATATTATGAACGCTGCGCAGGCGGAGCGAGCCCACGCGCAAGCCGCTCTCCTCTTCAATCTCCCGCAGGGCCCCGCTCGCCGGATCTTCATCCCTTTCGATATGCCCGCCCAGGCCATTGTACTGGTTCGGGAATACCCGGCGATGCGGCGCGCGTTTCATCAAGAGTACCGCGTCGTCATTAAGGACAAATGACAAGGTGCGCGGCATCACCAGCCAGCGATCCTGCGTTGCGTCCGCCCCCTGCTCCTTTGCGCCCATCGCTCTGCTCCCTGGCTTGCCTATACGGCGCGGCGCAATTGCCGCCCGCCCTGGTTCGTGATACGCTATGCGCGATCAGTTGAGCATTCTACTTGGAATGTCGATGTTTGCGAATCCGATTAGCGCGCCGCCGCCGACGCTCCGTATCGTTCATGTAAACGACATCCTCCCGCACGAAAAGAGTGATGTTCAGCGTTCGCAACCGCTAATGGCCCGAATCCGTCGAGCCGAGTATTTCACGAATCCGCCACTGGTTGGAGAGTTGCCGGATGGCCGATTTGTACTGATGGATGGCTCGAATCGGCACGTATCAATGATCATGCTGGGATTCGAGCATATATTGGCGCAAGTGGTCGACTACGAGAGTGATTTCGTCGAGTTGGGCGTTTGGCAACATATCGTTGCGGATTGGAATTCGCAGGCTTTGCTGGCCAAACTGCAAGAAGTCGAGCAGGTTGAGCTTCGCGATGGCTGGGACAGCACGGCCGTGGCGCAAATTCTGCTGCGCGACGGCCCGGTGTTATCAATTCATGCGGGCGCTGACGGCCTGCATGAGCGAAATTCGACATTGCGCCAGGTGGTCGCGCATTATCACAACCATGCCACCTTGTATCGCACGCCGCTGACAGATCCGGGACAGATTTGGTCGCTTTTTCCGAGCGGATTCGCTTTGGTGATGTTCCCGTCCTATGAGCCGCAAGACATTATCGACGCGGCGCTGCAGCGGGCGTACCTTCCGCCCGGTGTCAGCCGGCATATCATTCACGGTCGCGCGCTGAACGTCAACTATCCCATGGATCGGTTGCGCGCCAGCCTGCCGCTGGAGCAGAAGAATCAGCAATTTCAGGATTGGATGCGGGAGCAATACGCCAAGCGGAGCGTGCGCTTCTATGCCGAGTCTACCTTTCAGTTTGCCGAGTAAACGAGCGTGACACAGACACTTGAGCAGGTGCTGGCCAGTACAGGAGTGTACAGCGACGGGCACAGCTATCGCCTGTTGCGGTTGCCGGCCAACGCCATCACCCTGGCCGCCGGCATTTTGGCGGAGAGCGGGATACCCTTTTGCGCCGCGATCGCGGACAAAGACGAGATGTCGCTTTTGTTGCGCGATGATGTGCAACAGGAATTCGGCAGACGGCTGCGCTCGGCGGAAATCAGCGAGCAGGTCTATCGGCAGATCACATTTGAGGCGGCGCTGGATCCCGCGCTGGTGGGATTCGTCGCGACAATAAGCCAGGCGCTGGCTGAGGCCGGAGTTCCGATTCTGGCCTACGCCGCTTTCTCTCGCGATCATATTTTCGTGCCAGCAGAACAATTCGACAAGGCGTTGCAAGTGCTGTCCGAATTGCAGGCCGGCTATACATAAGGGAACGATCCGGTGGAAATCAACCTGTTTAACGACGCCAACTCGGTACCGCAGCCGAGGCATAAAGTCAGAATCGAGGATTTTGTCGCCACGCCCTATAGCGACCGCTTTCGCGTCCGGGTCAACCTGAAATTGACACCCTTTCAAGAGCGCCCTAATCTGTTGATTGTCGCCCGCCGCGCCGATGGCCTGACCGTGAGCGATCTTGATGTCATCGCGACGATGCATTTTGAAAACGAGTTTACGATGCATATTCGTGGCCTGGACGACCCGACCGGCGACTACAATTTGACCGCCGAGCTATATTACGAAGACCGCGACCCGCCGCAAGACAAAGCGGAAATCGACTTCATTATTCCACCGCTGGAAGCATAACGATGGCTGTCAGGATTGCTTACGCGGTCGCGCGCCAAATTGCCGATCACGCGCTGTCCGCGGCGCCAAACGAGGCCTGCGGAGTCCTGGCCGGCACTAGAGAGCGTATCAGCCGCGCCATTCCGCTGGACAACGCGTCTGACGCGCCCGACAGGCAGTTTCGCTTTGATCCAAACGCCCAGCTTCAGGCGCTGAAGGCCATTGACGCGGCTGAGCTGCGCTGGATTGGCGTATATCATTCTCATCCGCAGTCGCCGCCGATTCCATCACCAGAAGATATTGAGGCGGCGATGGACAGCAGCCTGCTGCAGCTCATCGTCTCGCTTGAGACTGCTAAGCCCAAGCTGAAATTGTGGCGGGTGGATAGATCGTCTGTGACACCGATTGCGTTGATGTTTGATACAGACAGCGATGTCGGAATCGACGACCGCCTGAGCCAATTCAAGCGAGTCGCTATCGTCATCGCCGCTATCGCCAGCGTGTTGCTCATGCTGGCGGTGGCGTTGGCGCTACTGCCGCCGGCGCCGGAAATCACGCCGGCGCCCTAGCGCAGCAAGGATTTTTGCGGTGGACACAGTGCTTCATTTGCTTGCCGGCATATTGTTGGGCGGATCGGTCAACTCGCTGGCGGACAATCTGACGCAGGGGCGCGTTCTGGCGCGGCCACGCTATAGCGATGGCACGGCGCGACCGCCCTTGGCCTGGCTGGGGCTGGGCGCGTTTCTCTTCAACCGGCGGCTGCCGCCTGACAACGGGAACGAAGGCAGCGCGCATAAGCTGAGCTGGCGTTATCCGCTGGTTGAGTTGGCGCTGGCGGGCCTGCTGCTGGCCGCCAACCAAGCGGCTCTGACGGGAGCGGAAGTCGCGCCGGGTCAGCAGGTTCTGTGGCAAGCTTATGGTTGCGTATTCGTGTTGCTTGCGGTCGTCGACATTGAACGCAAGCGGATCCTGCTCTTGCCGGTAATCGCAGCGTCCCTGCTGGCGCTGTTCGCCGCCGCCACGTTCCCGCAGTACACGCCGGGACTGTCGAGCAGCTTGGCAGGCGGGGTCGTGGGCGGCAGTGTGTTCGGACTCGTGTACATCGGCGGCCGAGTCTACGGGCGCATCCGCGGACGTACGCGAGAATTGCCCACGGCATTTGGCAAGGGTGATATCTACGTGATGGCGATGGGCGGTCTCATAGTTGGCTTCCCCAACGTGCTCGCCGCAATCGTGCTGGCTGTCTTCCTGGGTGGCGCCGGCGCCTTGGCTTTCCTGCTAGGTACGCGGCGCCGCGGAGGGCGCATTAGGCGATTCGCGGCGCTGCCTTACGGACCCTACATCCTGGCAGCGACATATTTTGTCATGCTATTCCCAAGCGCCATTGGCCTGCACACTTAGAGCGCGTTCGCATCCAGCTTATTCAGCCAGCGCTCGCCGCAAACGCCTCGTAATCACGGGAGAACTCGTTTTCGGCAAACTTGGCGATGACGCCGCCGCCAAGACAGTTGTCGCGCTGATAAATGACCGCCGCCTGGCCAGGAGTGACATCGCGCTGCGGCTCATCGAATTTGACGCTGAAGGTATTCGTATCGCCGACATTTATCGTGGCTGGCTGCGCTTTGGCGCGGTAGCGAATCTTGACGTCAGCGCGGAAGTTTCGCGCGGGCGCCGCGCCGCTCACCCAATTGGCGTTGTCGGCAGTCAGTCGATCGCGGCCCAGTTGGTCGCGGGTACCAACCACAAGCGCGTTCTTATACGGATTCATGGCCAGCACATAAAGCGGCTCGCTGGCCGAGATGCCCAAACCCTTGCGCTGACCGATGGTGTAATTGGCCAAGCCCCGATGCTCGCCCAGTAATTCGCCGTGCGTATTCACGATTTGCCCCGGCCTCATCACATCGGGCGCATGCAAACGCAAGAAGTCGCGATAATCACTGTTGCCCAGGAAACAAAGATCCTGGCTATCCTTCTTGCCCGCGACGTTTAGGCCCAGCTCCTCCGCAAGCGCGCGCACTTCGCGCTTGTGATATTCGCCGACTGGAAACATTGTGCGCGAGAGCTGCGTTTGGCCCATGACGCTGAGGACGTAGCTCTGATCTTTCTCCTCATCCAGGCCGCGGCGCAAGTTCCAGCCGCCGGCCGCATCAGCCGAAATACGCGCATAATGACCGGTGGCCAGGTAGTCGGCATCCAGCGCGAGGGCATTATTGAGCAGCCAATCAAAACGAATATGCCGGTTGCACTCCAGACAGGGGTTGGGCGTAAAGCCGTCGCGATGCTGATCGATGAAATACTGCACCACAGTGCTGCGGAAAATCTCCTTGCTGTCCAGCACATAGAAGGGAATGCCCAGCTTGTCGGCAATGCGGCGGGCGTCTCTCATCTGCTCGGGCGTGCAGCAGCGATTGTGTTCGGCGCCGCCCAAGGCCTCATCGGTCCAAAGGCGCATCATCATGCCGACGACCTCGTAGCCGGCCCTGACCATCAGAGCCGCCGCAACCGAACTATCTACGCCACCGCTCATTGCCACGACGACACGGGTATCGGCGCGGCTCATGAGGCCGGCTCCCGGCGCAAGCGGCTTAACTTTCGGACCGCCTCGATCAACACGTCCAGGGCATAGTCGATTTCGGCTTCGGTCGTGCCAAGACCGACCGAGAACCGCAGCCCGCTCTTGGCCTGTTCCGTTGTGTAGCCCGCGGCCAGCAAGGTCTCCGCCGGTTCGGGATTGCCGGTCATGCAAGCGGAGCCGCTGCTGACAGCCACTCCATTCATGTCCATGTGCATCAGCAGCGCGTTGGCGTCGATGCCATTCAGCACGAAGCTCGCGTGTGATGGCAGCCGGCGTCGCGGATGGCCGCTGAGTTCGGCGTCCGGCAGGCGTCCCAAGATCGCGTCAATAATGCTGTCGCGCAGGCGCCGGAAGCAAGCATTACGTGCTTCGCGCTCCATGTGCGCCAGCTGCAGCGCTGTCGCCAAACCGACGATGAAGGGTGTATTGTGCGTTCCCGCTCGGCGACCCGCTTCGTGGCCGCCGCCGGTTTGGGCGGGCGTTAGGTCAACGCCTTCTCTTACATACAGAATCCCGACACCTTTGGGCCCGTAGAATTTGTGCGCCGACAGACTGAGCATGTCGACGCCCAGCCGCTCGACATCCAGCGACATCTGTCCGCCCGCTTGCACGGCATCGGTGTGAAGCAGGATGTCGTTCGAGCGCGCGATGCGTGAGAGCGCAGGCAAGTCATTGACGCTGCCCAGCTCGTTGTTGGCGTAAATCACACTGGCGACAGCGCCGCCATGCTCACAGGCCGCGCCAAAGGCCGCCAGGTCGATCAAACCGTAGCGGTCGACCGGCACGATCTGCGTTTGGAAATCCATCATCAGGCCCAACTGCTCGACCGTGCTGATGACCGCGCTGTGCTCGACCGGCGAGGTAATCAACTTGGCCGCCTTACCCAGCTTGCGCGCCCGCCAGGCTGCGCCGCGCAGCGCCAGATTGTCACTCTCCGAGCCGCCGCTGGTGAAGATGATTTCCGAGGGCCGGCAATTCAATACGCTGGCCACTGTCTCACGCGAGTCTTCTATAGCGCGTTCGGCGGCCCGGCCATAGCGATGCGACGAAGACGGATTGCCGTAGACTTCGCTGAAATATGGCATCATCGCGTCCATAACGCGCGAGTCAACCGGCGTGGAAGCGGAGTAGTCCAGGTAAACTTGGCGTTTTGAAGGCATGGTTATGGGATTATTCAACAGGTTCCGATTGCAGTCATTGTAGTCCAGTTGCGCACTATCAAGCAATGCGCAAGCTCAGCAGGGCGTGTCAGAATTTCTGGACATGTCCTGAATACCGTGCTTTTTGTGCATTAATTCACCGCAGAAGTAAGTCCAAGTAAGTAATGAGAATTCGTGCCATAGTAAGTTTATGGCGA
>WTGO01000134.1 GCA_011523515.1 Chloroflexota bacterium | reverse complement strand
GCGCCGACGAGCTGGAAGAGCGGCGGCAGCAGCGCCTGGCGCAGATCGCGCAAGAGCGGCTGATCAGCGCCACCCGCCCGATTGTGGCCGGCGGCGCCTTGATCATCGGCGAATTTGCACCAGGCGCGAAAGGTGCAGTCATAGACGCGGCGCGAAGTTGGCGACAGGCTGTCGGCGACGACCGCCGCCGCCCGATGAAAGAGCGGCAGCTCGCTGCCTAATTCGCTGCTGGAGCGAATGATGATGTCGGCCAAGGCTTGTCCTTTCGTGGCGACTATCTATTGGTAAAAGAGTCCGTTACTCACGAAAGCGAACGAGGACGAGAGGCCCTGAGCGACTTCAATATCAGCGGCGGCGACCGCGATGGCGCGACTATCACCGCGATGCTTTCGATGATCCAGCATATCGCCGCTCGGCTCGTCGGCGACCGCGGTGAGCCTTTATCACGCCAATCTGCTTGAGTGCGTTTGAGACCATGCCTTGGTCAACCGGCTTGTGCAGAAAATAAGTGGCGCCGAGCGCATAAGCCAATTCGGCGCTGTTGAATACTGTACATACGATGACCGGGATATCTTGCGTGACGGGATTCGAGCGGATCCGCTGCAAGAGCTCCCAGCCATCCAATTCCGGCATCATCACATCCATGATGAGCGCGTCGGGCCTGGTCTCTTGCAGCAGTGCCCAGCCCTTTTCGCCATTCGGCACGGTTAAGACCTGACAGCGATGATTGCTAAGATAGCGCTGCAGCAGCTGCAAGAGCGCCTGATTGTCATCAATGACCATTATTGTGCAGGCGCTGGTGTTAGGCCGGATAGTGATAATTTGTTGCTCACCGTGTTTAAAGCGCTGCAGCGCCCAGTCCAACTGCTTAGTCAGTTGGGAGAGCGTTGAAAGGTCGATAGCTTGCGCTGACGTTGGTGTATAGGCGGCGGTGATCAGCGGCGCGTCCTTGCTCTGCTCCAGCGAAACATCAATGCTGGCCGGGGCGATCTGCACGATGATCTGGCTAAGGATGTTTACCAGTACCTGCTCGGCGATGGCTTTGTCGGTCGAGATATGAATAGCGCGGGACGGGACCGAGGATCGGAATTGAATGTCTTTTTGCCGGCAGAGGGGCGTGACCGAACTGATGGCATTCCGCATCAATTGGCATATATCGACCAAATGGAAATGGTACTGCAGCTGTGAGAGCTCCTGTTCAAGCGAGGTCACATCGGACAGCGACGTAACAGGTTCGCTAGTTTTGGTCGGCGCCTCGTCCTGCGCATAGAGGAGTTTGGCGACGGTGTTTTGGCCTCGTTTCAAGTCGCGGTAAATCTGGCGGCGCGACAGGTTCAGTTCCTCTATCAATTCTAGAATGCTGAAGCCCTCGACATAATAAAGGTGAAGCAAGTTGTAAAGTCGTGCCTCCGGTTCGCGAAAGAAGATCACACGATCCGGGTTAAGTGTGTCGATGGCATCGACAAAGCGGCGGCGGAGTTGTTGTCCGGCTTGTTGCGGCGTCAAGCCTGCGTCCAGGAAGGGACGCGCCCAGGCATGGTTTTGCAGGTAGGGTAATCGTAGAGATGATCCAATATCTCTTTAATCTGTTTCAGGTAAGCTTCGGGCACTTCCGGCGGAAGCGAATCGCTCATCAGTTTTGAGTCCTGTGATGCAGGCATTGTCAAAGGCATTCTGATTGTAGCACGTGCTGTTTCACCGGCTGTGTCATGTTTCGGCACAAGCATGGCACAAATCGAAAGGCAAGCGAGCATAACACGCGGCATCATGAAGCATGCTCATAATGAGCCAAGGTGGTGAAGCGAAGGCTGTTCCACACCGCAACAAAGCAATAAGTCTGTTGAGGAGTACCGATATGAATCCACGTCTGTTTTAGTTCTGTTCATCATTGCCACGATGTTTATCGTCCCGGTCGCCGCTCAAGACGACGCGACGATGATCGACTTCTGGCACGGGTTGACCGGTCCCGATGGCGCGTTCCTGGAAGACATGGTCAACACTTACAATGAGACGAATGAAGATGGCATCTTTGTTCAGCTCAATGTATTCCATTGGGATGTGTTCTATGACCGCTGGGTGGCTTCGGTCGCCGCTGGCGATCCGCCGGATGTGGTCATTTATCACATTAACGAAATGCCGCAGTATGCCGAACGAGGCGTTGCCGCGCCGATTGACATGCTTGTCGAAGAAGTCGGCGTCGATATGAGCGGCTTCTCCGATGTCATCGTGGATATGTCCATGCGTGACGGCTATCTCTATGGCTTCCCGATCGACATTCACCCGATCGGCATGTATTACAATGTCGACGCCGTCGAAGCGGCCGGGCTTGATCCCGACAGTCCGCCGACCAATGCCGAAGAACTACTCTCTTGGGCGGAAGCGCTAACGGTCGACACGGATGGCGACGGCACGGTTGACCAATATGGCGTATCCGCGCCGGCGACAAACGTCATGACCTTCCGCCTGTGGTGGGGATTGATATTCCAAAACGGCGGCAGCTTCATCAGCGATGATCTGAGCACGATCACCATCGCCAATGACGAAGCGGCTGAAGCCCTCGCGTTCCTGCACGACCTGGTCGCCGTCCATGGCGTCGCGCCCGAGGGCCAATCCGACCCGGATACCGACTTCCTGACCGGTAGTGTCGCCATCACCTTCCAGGGCCCTTGGTGGATCACGGGCTTCGCTGACGCCGGCTTGAACTTCCGCACGGCGCCGGTGCCAACACTCTTTGACGAGCCAGGCGTCTGGGCCAGTTCACACTACTTCGGCTTCTCGGTGCAGGACGACCACGACAGCCAGGTCGCGGCGATGAAGTTCGCCAAATGGATGAGCGACAACGGCGCCCTCTGGGGTCTGTCGGGTCAAGTCCCCGCCAGCGCGGCGGCGCGCGCCGACGAAACCTTCACTGGCAGCGATATCTATCAGTACCAGGAAGCCTTCGTGAATTCGCTAGACTTCATCCACTATACGCCGCCTATCACTGTCAGCACCGAAATCTTCGCCGAAAACGTACAGACACCGCTTGTGATCGGCTGGCAATCGGTCATGCTGGGCTCGGCGTCGGCTGCCGACGCCCTGGCCGAAATGCAGGCTGGCATCCAGGCAGTTTTGGATCGCTAGACTCACCCATTGACGCGACGGGGCTCGTTTCGGCGGGCTCCGTCACTCGCAATTATCCAAGACGACCCGTCATGTTCATTCGTCTTATTTCTCTGAGTTTTTGCATCCAGTTGCTAGTGGGCTGCAGCGCGGTGCAGGCGCTGCTCAGCCTGGACAAGCCGGCGGAGACAGGCGCAAAAGCCGTGCGTATTGTCAGCGATAGCGACCTGCTTCCCTTTACCGACTTCCACTTCAACGAAGCCCGATTCAATCCCTCCGTTGAAAACCCGGCTGCGCTCACCATTATGTCATCCACTACATTTCATAACGCTAGCGGCGAGCGTTTGGCTGTGCGCTTCCCCCGCTTCAAGCTGGAGATCAATGGCGTCTTCTGGACTGACTTGGCCTCCACCGACTTCCAGATCGGGCGCTTGCAGGCGAACGCCTCGCAGACGATCGAGCTGCAAAGCCTGCTGCTTATGAAAAACGTCAGCGAAGAACAACAGCCTGTCCTGGAAGCCATTCAAGCCGGCGAAGCGTTATCTATCCACATCAGCGGCGCTATACTAATCTTCCCCAACGGCAATGAGACGGTAGTAAACTTGGACATCGCGGCTGATAACCTGGTATTGCCGAGCGAATGGCTGCATCCGGACACTGAAGGGTAGCGCGTTGACAGTCTTGGGCGACGCAACCGATCCTCGGGCGACAACCGGAGCCACGCGTTGGGATGCCGCGCTAGATGTCTTGCGTCCCTTCTTGTTCATGTCGCCATATCTGATTGTCTTCTTTCTCTTCTTGTTCTTGCCCGCACTGTCGGGTGTTTTCATCAGCTTCACCGATTGACAAATCCTGGGAACACCCAATTGGGTTGGTTACGAAAACTTCGAGTACATTTTGGGCGACCGGATGTTTTGGCGGGCGCTGACCAATACGCTGGTCTTTACCTTGCTGACGGTGATCCCGATGGTTGTCGGCGGTTTGCTATTCGCCGTGTTGTTTAACGAAAAGCTGCGCGGCCGTGTTATAGCGCACACGGTCATCTTCTTGCCGTATGCCGTGATGGTGACGATTGTCGGCATCCTTTGGCGCTGAATTTATGACAAGAATTTCGGCTTGGCAAATTATTATCTCGGAGAAGTTCAGCTTGGTCCCGTCTCATGGCTAACGAGCCCGCACGTCACCTTGATCGCGGTTGCGATCACGACGGTCTGGTGGCAAATTGGCACGAACACCATTATCTACCTGGCTGGCTAACAGGAAATCCCGGAGGACTTGTACGAAGCTGCAAAGGTCGACGGGTCAACAGCTTTGCAACGTTTCCTCTTTATCACCGTTCCGAGCCTGCGTTTGATCCATATTTTTGTAATTCCCCTGTCCGTGATCTCGTCGATGCGGGTCTTTGGCCAGGTACTGGTCATGACACAAGGCGGGCCGATCGGCAGCACGTACACCTTGGTGCAGAATCTGTACTCTGTCGGCTGGATCAACCTCCGGCAGGGAGAAGCCGCTGCTATCGGTCTCATGCTGTTTCTGATCACATTTCTCCTTACAGTGATGCAGTTGTACGCTTTTGGCGCATTGGACTTCACCGTCAAGCAAAAAAGCCGCAGACAGTCCAGCCTACGCCTACAGCTTGGTCGCCTGTTCAAACTGATTGGCAGAGCCTATCATCACATCATCTCCACGTTTCTGAACAGCCTGTTCGCGTTCACGAATATCCTGGGTCGAATCCGGATCATGCCGCAGTCCGTCAATAGCGTCGGCCGGCTTAACTAAAGGGCGCTCATAGGCTATCCCTTGCTGATTGCGATTACGCTGCTGTGGCTGGTGCCGTTGCTATGGATGTTCTCCACATCGATAAAACCTGAAAGCCAAGTACGTCAGATTCCGATTGAGTGGCTGTTGCCGGATACTACCTTGGAGAACTACACGCGGGTCGTGAATGCGTACCCTCTGTTGGAATGGGGACTTAACAGCTTCAATGTGGCGCTGCTGACGACGATAATTGCCGTTGCGCTTTATGTTCTGGCGGCTTATCCCCTGGCATTTTATCGCTTTCGCGGCCGCGGCTTTCTCTTTCTCGGAATCTTGGCAACCATGCTCATCCCGGTTGAAGCGACCATGATCCCGCTCTTTATTGCCTTGGCGAAACTGAGCGTGGTTGATACGTACATGAGTCTAATCATGCCGGTGGCAGCCAACGCCTTTGGTCTCTACTTGCTCGTGCAGTTTTTCCAATCAGTGCCATTCGAGATGCTCGATTCCGCGCGGATTGATGGCGCGACCGAGTTACAGATTCTGCTTCGAATCATTGTTCCTCTGTCGGGTCCAGCCCTGACCACCGTAGCCATTCTCACCTTCATGACAAGTTGGAACAACTTCGTCTGGCCCTTCATCGTCTCCAACAGTGACGCTACCCGAACTTTGCCCGTCGGACTGGCGACTGTCATGGGTAGCATCACCGGCAGTCCGACCTCCGTTCAGTACGGCATGGTGATGGCTGGCTCCGTTCTGGCTACCCTGCCGCCAATGCTGATATTTGTGTTCTTGCAGCAATACTTTGTGTGCGGCATTTCGATGAGCGGAATGAAAGGCTAGGCGCTCCGCATAAGTCTGACTGCGCACAGGATACTAGCGGCGGCAGTAGCTGATCGCATATGCTTGGCCGATCCGAGGTGAGCTAAAGAGGGTGATCCATCAGGCGACGCGAAGCGCTTGGCAGCCGGGTCGCTGGACACGTTACGGCGTCGATGCTGTTCGGCGTCAGACGTTCCGGAACGCCAACACCGAGCCGCCTACGTATGACGCTGCGGCATCCAAGGCATCACGCTCAAATCCACACCTATGGACTTGGTCGTGGCAAAATTGCGAAGCCCGCCGCCTCTACCAGCGCCTGGAACGATTCTGCCTCAACTGCCGCCCGATCTTCCGGTTCGGTAAAGTCGCGCGACCAATAAAATACGATGAAGTCGCCGAAGTACTGCGGCGGGATGATTTGCGTGTCCGTGATGGTAGCTTTGTATGTCGAATGCTCCCAGCGGAATGTCACATTGGTTATTTGCCTGGTGGCTTTCATTAACTCCAGTCGGCGATGGTTCTTGTTCGCCGGCGCCTGGCTGAGATCGAAATAGCCATTGGCTTGCCGCAAAACCGCGCCATCGAGATCAGCCCACAGGTTGCTCACTACAATCTGATCATTCATCGGATTCTCCCGAGCGGTCGCTCAGCATCGACAACAGCGTCTGGCGCCGTGAAGCGAACTCCGCCTCTACTTTCTCGCGCGGCGCCGGACCGGGCAGGTCGCCTATCCAGCGAATCGATAAACGCTCCACAGGGATCGGCGCTATTATTGGGCCATCGCCAGCTGACTCATCATAGCGCAACGCGTAACAGTACAAATCCGGCTGTCTTTCGCGCAAAACTTCTTTAAACTCAGTTGCTTGTGCCTCAGTCCATTTGAGCGGCGCGACCACCACATCAAATGTCGCGCTGACCTGAATCCCCCTCACCTTGAACCCACTGACGTTTACGACTTGGACACTCTGCGCTTTCGTCATATCGCTCCCAACATCCATTCGTCTACATACGGCATCTGGGCGCAGCTGATTCGCAGTAGTATCGCAAACCTGCCAGGCCTTCCCGCGACTCTCACGCTCTGTTAATGCGACAGAGCAGCTAGCGGCGCAACCGGACACCCCGGGAGACATGCTACAATCCGGCAAACAACAGGCTATGGCCCTTCCGCGGCTTGTCAGAGGTCGAAAGCATCGAGGCCGCTGAGATCCATCGGCGCCAGCGTCTTGCGGTATTGCCCGTTGACAAAGGCCACCAGCTCCTTGAGGTGGTCAGCGTCGCTCTCGGCGAATACGTTCGGGCCGTCCCAGACACAAAGGCTCTGCCCCACCACTTTTCCGTCCCTGCCTACTCTGCCAGGCTCAGCGATCAGCATGTCGTTGCATATCTGCGCCCAGATCGTCGGGGGCATGTCAGACAGGGTAAAGACCTGCCGGCTAAGCTCGCTGTCGTCGTTGGCCGGCTGCTCGCTTCGCTCCTTGTCTCGGCCCGTGATCGTGATATCTGCCCACTCACCCATGATGCGTCGCTCCTGTCATCGGTCAATTGTGAAACCGCGTCTGCCGCTTCCCCGCAACAGGAAGCGGCTCGGCCTCATATCACGCTGCTGCCGGGATTCCGGCAGAGCAACCATGCGCTATGATCTGCGCGGCTTGCCGACGTGGTCGCTGACCATTGGCAGTAGCGCCTAGGCACAGGGCGGCGAAGTCCGCTTCCACTCTCTCGCGTGGCTCAGGGAGCCTTATCTCCCGCCTCCAACTAAAATATATACGTTCCACGGTTGTAGGCCGGTAAGTCTGCGCATCGTCCGGCAATTTCTCGTACTCATATGAGCATCCGTTCAATTCGGGATGGCGTTTGCATGCAGCGCCTGCAAACTTTTCCGCGTCTGCACTGCTCCATTTGAGCGCCGCAATCGCCACCGCGATCAACACCTCAATCCCGTTGCCGCGCACTTCAAACTGGCCGAACTTTTCGACTTTCACATCATGCGCTTGCATCATATGGCGCCTCCAAAGTCCGTTCGCCGGCGTATGGCGCTATGGGAATCCGCGGCGAGCAACACAACAAAAATGACGATACAATGACCATTCGACGCTTCTGCATCCCCAGCCTTCACATGAGATTGTAGTATCGCGCGGTCGCGCCCGGCCTACCACGTCCAGTGTAGGCGCTCATGATATATTAATGTGTCGAGGCGCCTTGACGCCGACAAGCCCGGCGTCCTCGGGCCAAGGCTTCGTCCCTTCGGGTGACAATAAAGTGTCGCATTTTGCGTTTAACGACGATGTTTCTCAGCGCCGGACTCAGACTTGGCCTGTGCTGGATTGAAAACGTGGAATCGGGATCAGAAAGAACATGTCAATACCAGACGAAATGTCGACGGTTGAGAACGGATGGGCATTTCAAAGGCGGTTTTCAAGCACTGTGATGCCGTTTAGCCGCTGCCACGAGCCGTTTTAGTTCAGCAGTGCTGATGTCCTTTTGCTGGCTTTTACTGTACATCGTGAGCAGATATACCTGATTCTTCATTATGACGTAGTATATGATGCGGTAGCCCTTGGGCGCTCCCCCTCGCACTGCTGGGTTTCGCACCTGCGCTTTGTAAACAGCGGCGCCGACGCCGGGAACGACATCTCCAGGACGCTCACCTCTTTCCAGCCGCTGGGTGAACTTCTCAGCTTGCTTGATAGTGTTGCGGTATTTCTTTTCGAGGGCTTCGAGGCGATCTTCAAATTACGGCAGCGTTTTAACGAGCGTTGGCATCGCTTGCAATTTTCCGGCGGATCTCACGGAATGCTTCACGCGCAGGGCGGCCTCCGCCGGCCGCTGCCTGTTGCAGACCGACGCGGATGTCTTCCATTATTTCCTCTTTATTTGGTTCGTCGGCATCCGCTGCAGGATGCCGACGCGTTGATCGGCGCACCAGCTCGTCTTTGAGAGGCTTTGTTATTTCCATGGCACCACATCCGTGTATTTAGACGCCTGTCTCATATGGACTATAACACATCAACTGTATCACTCACAAGTGACTCCATCCTGCCGGCGGCAGACAAACAACATCCACAGCGGCCAATATCTGCGCAAACTATCTTTTGCATACTAGAAGCAAGAACACGGAGCCTCTGTTCTTGGGCACGGAGATCGTTCAAAGGGACGGCAAAAGCCAGCACAAATAGATCTGCTTTTCTGAGAACATTAAAGTGTCGCATTTGAGCATTTATACGACAGTTTATGCTAGACTATTTCCATGGTCCAAACACAACTTCCTGAGCGCATTTCGCGAAGGCATCTGCCGCCTCATTCGGAGGACAAGAACGTCGTCTCGCAGATCAGGCGCTACAATCGCTGGCTGGCGGAAAGCGGCGGGGCGCTGCATTAACCTGATCTGACACGCTACCGCGACCTGCTGCTGGAGACGCTGGCGCCGGCCAGCGCCCGCGTGCATTTGTCTAGCATTCGGCGCAGTTACAAAATGCTGATTGAGAATGCGCAACACCGCGCCTCCCTGGTGGATTACCTGCAGCAAGAATACCCGAGGGCGGACTTCGCCACCATCAAGGCGATGGCTGACGAGCTGGAACTGCGCCTGATGCGCGCGATTGATCCGCAAGTCTCCAAAGTGACGACGCCGAGCGTCCAGGACGAAGCTGACAGCCGGCATATCCGCTTGACATCGACGCAAGGCGCCGCCTTGATGCTCCGGCCCGATGTATCTCGGTTGCGCGGGCGGCGTGATGTGGCGATTATCGCCCTGCTGCTGGCGACCGGCCTGCGCGAAGGCGAAGCGGTACAGTTGGTGATTGACGACCTCTACCAGAGCTATGGCGGCGTGCACGCATTGCGCGTGAAGGCCGGCAAAGGCGCCAAAGCGCGCATGGTGCCCTTCGGCGATATGCTGTGGGCGCGCCAGATCACCGAACTGTGGCTGAATGGACGGGAGTCGGGACCGGTCTTCACCCGCATGCGACAAGGCCGGGGCGATATGCGCCAAGCTCAGGCGACGGCTATGCCCATGACCACGCGGAGCATACAGCGGATGTTGCGGCGCTATCCTATTTGGATAGACGGGGCATTACAGGCGGCGACGCCGCACGATTTGCGCCGCAGCTACGCGCGGAATCTGTTCTTGGCGGGGATTCCTGTCGAGGTGATTCGACAGAACCTGGGGCATGTCGATGTCAAGACGACGCAGACTTACATTGGCGTGCTGGATGGCGCGACCCGTGCGCCGGTGAGCGTGTATGAGCCATCTGAGGTCCTGGCGCGGATGAAGGCCGCCGCGCCTTAACTCGAGCAGGTCACATTCCGTTTCGATAAAAGCGGCAAAAGGCCCGTTCAGGCAGCTGATCGAGATTATCGCGTAGTTTCTGGCGCTCTTCCGCGGTCAACCGGGCACTCGCGGGCAACATGTCTTTAAGGCACATTTATCCTCGTGCGTGTTATCAAATGCACACTCTGCTGATGTCAGCGGTATTTCTGGATCCGGACAAGATCGGGGTTATGCGTGAAGCGCGCTCACAGCGTCGGCAGCAAGTCGAGATAATCGCAATGGTGGGGTCGGAAGATGTTGAAATCGCGGCGGTCGAAAGTGGCGATTCGGGTGACTTCCAGGCGCTCGGCGATCGCCATTTGACAGCAGTCTACGATGTCAAAGGCGGCGCTGGCGTAGGTGGTGGCAATGTCGTGGATTCTGCTCAAATCACTCGTAACCAAAGGCACAAGTTCTATTTCGCCATCCCTCAAGTTTTCCAAAAGCGTAAGCAGCGCCACATAACCGAGGTCGCGCACTAACAGGTAAGCTAACTCAGTGAGCGCGACCTCCGGCAACAACATCTTTTCAGATGCCGTCTCGAATGCAAACGCTGCTGCCGCCCGATGGTTGGTGTCTTTGGAATTGTAGAGGGCAAAGAGGTAGCTGGTGTCTGTGATGATCGTCATCGACGGATTCGCCGGTCGATGTGATTGGCAAATTCGGTGGTCAGAATCTCTCGGCTGCGAGCGGACGTATCAACGAATTCCTCAGAAGCCAACCCTGACATGAGGGCCAACTGTGCGAACCTGCCCAGCGATCCCGGTGGGTACTCCCGCGCCAGTTCGTCGCGCAGCTCTTCAATCGCAGCAGCAGGCTCAGCACCCGGCACTTCCTTGTCATCCTCAGAAGCTTCGTTGCAAGCGGCGGCCTGCTTTTCAGCAAGCAATTCTGCAAGCAGATTATTTGTGGAGATGCCACGTTGGTTTGCGGTATCAAGCAACCATTGTACGTGTTCGTCAGGAATCTCGACCATCATTGCAGAGGCACCCTTTCCCTGCCACTCTCGTACATGCGAACCCGATGAATGCACTTCTAACAAGATTATACCCAAGCTATCTCAGAATCAAGACGTGTCGCTTGCGCGTAGCAGGCGCGCCTTTGATAAGTTGGCGGCCGATGTCGACGCTCATGCGTTGGTAGCAATTTTCGATGTAGATGGTATGTAACCAACAGAACGTGATGATTTCCCACGCTGGTAGCAGAAGAATACTCTTGAGAGCTGCCGGTCATCATCGGCTAGCGACTTCGTGTCACACAGCTTACGCTCGCTGCAGAAGCAAATTGGGCTTGTGCCTTTTTGCTCCTGCCTTGGCGCATTTATTGAGGGAAACCTCGATACCCGACGTATGGTCTATATGGGCGCGCTACCAATTGTCAGACCCCAAATGATCAGTGGGCTCGCTCAGTTTGCTTCACAGAAGGATTTCCTGAAGCAATCCGTGCGTATGACAATTAGAGCTTAGTCATCCACTTATCGCCCGCTTCGAATACTTCAGAAGCCAATGTCTTACTCAATGTTAATTTGCCAAAACGTCTTCATAGACTAATTCTGGATTATGGATATTATCTGGCCGTCGATCATTTGTATCCGCATGTGCACTGCCAGTTCCGTTCTGAAATTCAATCTTCGAAGCAGCTATCTTTCCATCAAGGAACGCAGTTTTGCGGAGACTGCTTCTGCAAAGGCTGGTTCATTAATGTGCATTTCTAGCTCGGCAATTGCCAGGTGCCCTGTGCCGGCTGCCGTCAGTCCCTCAATGAATCCTTGATCAGCTTGGGGATCGAACAATGGGCCGCCCTTGATGTTGAGCTGGCTAAAGCCGCGTCGGGGAATCACGACAATTGCTGGACCTGTGGTCTGGCTAAGGCGCTCAGCAACGAGGCGACCGGCGTCGCTCATCTCTGCTTGATTGGCTCTCACATGGGTGTGGATTGGATTGTGCACCACATACTTGCGCTCTAACATCTCAGGCGCAATCGATTCTAGCGGGCCATACAGGATGAAGTCGATGCCACCCGGCACAAACACAATGGGCACACCTCGGCGGCTAACGGCTTCCAGTCTGTCTGGACTAGACTGCATCAAGCCGCCGCGCAGGTATCCGCCTATATCGTGCGGGCTTAGATCCAGGATACCTTGCAACTGTCCTGCATCGGCCAGTTCTTCCATGGCCTTTGCCCCAATGCCATTGCAATGGAATGCGATCACTTCATATCCCCACGCTTCGAAAAGTTCGCGGGCGTGCATGACGCATGCGGTGGTCACGCCGGCCATGGTCATTGCCACCGTTGGACGGTCCGTTGCTTGAGGGCCAAGAGCAAGTTCAGCCATCCCGACTACGGCGCCGGCAGCTTCTGCCAATACCTGCCGGGTGATAATGTTTAAGCCAAGGATATCGGCAACCGAATGCATTATTGTAATATCTTTTGTGCCCACGAACGGTCCAAACGTAGCCTGGCCATTGGCTACAGTGGAAACCATGACCTTTGGCACACCAACAGGTAGCGTGCGCATCGCAGCAGTACCTATGACAGTGCCTTGAACACCGCCCAGCGCGATGACAGCATCCAACTTTCCCTCGGCGTGGAGTCCGGCAGAGATTGAAGTCACGCCTTTCGCCATTGCGCTGATCGCGCTGTTCTTGTTGCCTGCAGCAAGGAGTGCTTCTATGCTTGTCTCAGCCGCAGCGGCCACCTCGTGCCGCGTGATTGCGGGTTCAATGGCGGGTTCTCCCAGGATCCCACTGTCAACGACGATAGGCTGGTGGTCCCTTTCAGCAATGAGATCTCGCACAAAGGCAATTTCTTGTCCTTTTGTGTCCAGTGTGCCAATGACGATGATAGATTTCGGCATAGTGAATATCCTTCTGTTCCTGGGATCGACCATAGGTGAACCCGCTTTCTGGATTATGTGTCACGCTCGCGATTCAATGCCAGCTGTTCGCTTAGCGCCATTGACCAGGCGATTTGGGCGGTCTCCTCGACAAGTTCAGCATTATGGCGCGCCAGTTCAACGGAGCTGGCAAAGCTGAAAATACCGTGACGGTCTTGGACGTATACCTGCAGGTTGCGATCGGCAGCCAGCATTGCCGCGATAGCGGGCAAATTAGCTTCGGTCGTTTCGCCGCAGAGTCTCAGAACAGGAATGCGTCCCAGCTTCGACTTGGCGTGAAGCGTCACAGTCGGGATCGCATCGCCGAGGCTGGCGCATGCGATGGTCCAGGGCGAATGGCTGTGAAAAATGCCTTGTACGTCCGGTCTCAATCTGTAGATCAACAGATGCATCGCTAGCTCCCGGGAAGGCATGCCATCGCCATCGATTTGCGCGCCATCGAGTGTCACCGTGACGAGGTTTTCAGCCGTGCATCGATCAAATGAACAGCCGCTTGCCTTGATGATAATTAGGTCAGTGCCAGGAATGCGCCCGCTTAGATTGCCCCCGTTTCCCGTCTGCAATCTGATCTCGTACGCTCTCTTTGCGTTGGCCGAAAGCGAATGCTTTACTTGTGTGATTAAATCAGACGTTGGCAAGCTGGTCATGTGATTGGACACAGTTCAGCCTATGGCTCCAATATTACTTTGATCATTTCCCCGGGATTGCTGGCTAATGCTTCAAACGCGGCAGGCCCATTTTCAAGAGACATCTCGGTGATAAGTGGATCGACAATGATTTCCCCATTGGCCAGCAGCTCAATTGCTAAGGAAAAATCCGCGTCTGTATAACACTGCGTTCCCCGCAAATGAAGTTCCTTGGGAACAAGAGACATGAAATCGATTGACGTCAGTTCGGCGCCCAGCGCGAGAAAGATCGCTGTTCCGCCAGGGCGAAGCAGCTGCGTAGCACCCTGGCGTGTAGCCACCTTCCCTGCTGCTTCAATCACCAAGTCGACGCCCTCGCCGTCCGTCAAGGCGAGTATGGCTTCAACGACGTCTTCCTGCCCGGCATTTATGGCGTTGGTCGCGCCCAGCTGCTGTGCCACCGCGAGCCGATGAGGCACCGTCTCGGATACCGCAATCAGTTTCGCGCCGGCCAGCCGGGCAAGTTGGACTGCAAAAAGTCCCTGGGCACCGGCGCCAAGTACGGCCACACTGCGCAGGATGCCGGACTGATTCTGCTCAAATGCATGAACCGAGGTCGCCAGTGTTTCAACCAGGGCAGCCTGCTTAAGACTTAGATTCTCCGGCACCTTAAAGAGAGAACTCGCCGGCACAGCTACTTGCTCAGCAAATCCACCTGGCTGCTCGCCACCGATAAGATACATGTTGGCGCAGAGATTCGTTTGGCCCGCACGGCAAAAGCGGCATTGACCGCAGTACACCAATGGCTGCACGACCACTCGGTCGCCGTCCTGGAACCCTTCTACATCATCAGCCGAGGCGAGCACAGTCCCGGCGAACTCATGCCCCCTGATGCCTGGAACCGGCCATGCTGCCGGTAAACCCTTGTACACATGTAGATCGGTGCCACAAATGCCGCAGGCCGCGACTTTGATCAAGACCTGCCCGGGCAATATACTCGGCTCTTCCCATTCCCCGAACCGGACGTCATGCGGACCCCCAAAAACGAGAGATTTCATCGCCTTGCGACCTCTTGACTTGCCGAAGGCTCATCAGTCGCCGGCTTCAACCGAAGGGTCATGATCTGATACGGCTGTGCCCGCAGCCTAACTTTACCCTCAGTCACATCCAGGCGAGCCTCGTTTTCTTCTAGCAAATTGCAGCTGCTCGCCTCTGCCAGCGGAAAACCCGCATGCAAATCAAACACTTTCTGCGTTCGTTCGTGCTCGTAGAGGCGTACTATCAGGCCGTCTCCGTCTTCGGCTTGCTTCACGGTCTCAATGATTATTTGTGGGGCATCCATATGAACAAGAGATCTACAGTCCGCTTCAGAGGCGCCTTGAGGTGTGTCCTGCACAAGATGGACGATGAGCGGATTGTTGAGGCTGTAGGCAGCCGGTACTGTGCCATTGCGCCAATCTCCAGTGTGCGGCAGCAAGCTGTAGGTGAAATGGTGTTCACCCAGGTCCGCTTCGGGATCGGGGAACATGGCGCCTTTCAAGGCAGTCAGCCGCAAGACACTTCCGGCGATGTCGTAGCCGTATTTGCAGTCATTTAGCAGGCTGACGCCATAATCCCCCTCGCTCAGGTCGACCCACTTGTGGGCGCAGCTTTCAAATCGAGCCCAATCCCAGGATGTGTTGCGGTGGGTTGGGCGCTCAACGTTGCCCCACTGAATCTCGTAAGTCGCTCTCGGGCTAAGGATGTCCACCGGGAATGCGACCTTGAGCAGCAGGCGGCGCTCTCGCCAGTTTATCTTGGTGTCAAAATCGATCCGGGCGCTATCCGCGTACATATAAACGCGCTGCACGATGTCGCTATTGAATACCTGCCGCTTAACTTCCAGGCAAGCGCGCAAGGGACCCTTCTCTACGACTTCAATACTGTCTGCCGGATCGGCCAGCCACATCTTTTCATCGTAGAAGATGTCAATATCCCAAGCTTCCCAGTCCAATGGGCGATCTTCATATGCCTGCCACTGATTGGCCCTTTCGCCGGCGAGCAGAACTTCGCGATTGGCGCGCTTGTCAAAAAGCCGCACGATGTCTCCCGACTGATCAAACTCGACCCTCAAACAGGGATTCTCCATGACCATTGAGCAGTTTGCCGAAGCGCCCTCGTCCTTTGGCGCTTCCATTATGCCCCCGGCAAACAATTTGCTCTCCTTAGCGGGCATCTCACCCGTGCTCAAACGCAGCGCCAAAACACCGTAAGGCGGCACGACGGGACACTTGATGAGCATTCCGTCTTTTGTTCGCTGTGCTATTAGCGCAGTTCCGTCCCTCGTGGCGACGACAGTCCTTTCCTTGGGCCACTCGCCGGAGACCTCAGCGACTTCCGATCGCGGGAAAGACGTGGGGTTGTAGATCGCTAGCGCGGACTCAGAAGGCAGGTTTCGATCCAGGGCGATCAAGGCATGCTCACAGATCTGCTCGCCAACGCGCCGGATCTCTTCGTAATCCCGCAGACTGTCCACATATACCTGCTGAATGGACGAACCAGGTATGATGTCGTGGAACTGGTTCAAGCACAGCAATTTCCAGGCGCGGCGAAGCTCCTCATGCGGATAAGCGAAATTGCCATTTAGGGACGCCCAGGCCGCCAGGAATTCGGCATCATGCAAGAGGAATTCGCATTTGCGATTTTCGCGTTTGTTCCGCGCCTGGCTGGTATATGTGCCCCGGTGCAATTCAAGGTATAACTCGCCGTTCCAGGTGGGCAGCTTATCGCCAGCCTGACGTTCGAGGTTCTCCATGAAGTCTATAGCGGTACTGAGTTGAACGCGGGGCAGGCCGGGATGCGCCGCCATTTCGCGACTGCCGTCCAGCATGGCGCGCGTCGGTCCCCCGCCCCCATCGCCATGTCCGTAGGCAATCATAAACTCGTTACTCAGTTCCTTCTGCTGGCTGCCATCCCAGGTGGCGATGATCTCTTCAGGCGACAGGTCCGCGCTGTAGGTGGCGCCCCACCAGCCGGGTTTTGAAGTCGTGATGAAATAGGTCAGGATTCTGGCGCCGTCCAATCCTTGCCACCAGAACTGATCATAGGGAATGCGATTGTACTGATTCCAACTGAGTTTGGCGGTTACAAAATAGGAGAGCCCCGCCTGTTGAATCAACTGGGGCAGCTGCCAGGCATAGCCAAAAACATCCGGCAGCCACAGTACTGGCGATTCACGCGCGCCAAAGGTTTCCAGGAAGTAGCGGCGACCAAGCAAAAATTGGCGCGCAAGCGCTTCCGCGCCTGTCAGGTTGCAGTCGGCCTCCACCCACATACCGCCAATCGTCTCCCAACGTCCTTCGGCGACCCGCTCCTTTATCTGCGCCATAATCTCCGGATGATCATCGGCGATGTACTGGTAAAGCTGGGGCTGACTCTGGGTGAAGATGAATTCCGGATACTGCTCCATCAAGCGCAAAGCCGTACTGAAAGTTCGGGCAACCTTCCGGCGAGTCTGGCTCAGGGGCCACAACCAGGCCACATCAATATGGGCGTGACCGACGCCGCTAACGACGACATCCAGCGGCGGCCCGGCATTGGTAATTCCCTCTTTTATTGCGCGATAGGCGGCATGAACACTCTCGCAAAAAGCCGCGCCTAATGGCTCACGCAAATCGAGCAGCAAAAATGCCGCATCCAAAACGTTGAGCAGGTTGGCGCGGATAGGGTTGTTTTCCGGGAGCTGTTTGGCGACTTCGAGCGCTGCGCCGGCAGTTGTCATGAAGTCGCGCGTTGGCTGATCGATCTGCACCAAACGGGGAAGCCCCATTTCATAGCGTTCGTCTTTGATGCCGGCCCAACCATGCAGCCCAAGCTGATGTTCCTCCCCGTCAAGCATGTGGTCGGGCAGCAGCAATTCCTGATGATTGGGGTCGACGCCCTGATAGGCCTGGCCATCCAGGTAGGCCAATGCCTCTGGCCCGTAGAGGAAGGACAGCGCTTCCAGGCTTTTGCTCACGCCCAAGGGAAGCGATAGCGCGACGGGGTGACCCCAATCGGCAGGCACGGCGAAAGTTGTCCGCAGCGTGAATTCCTGACGCAGCTCGCCCCAATAGCTCCCCGGCTCGATGACTGCCCAGGCGTCGTCGTCTATATCAGTCCCGACCAAGGGTTGAGAACCAGCTTGGAATTTGAAGGGCGTGAGGGGTTGGGTTTGCCGGTAGATCGCCGCCTCGGAAAGGAACTGAAGACGAGCGGAGATTTTTTCCGAGGTCCAGCGCACCTTATGCATCGTCTTGGCCTCCGTTCTGCATGCGCATCTCGCGGAATATGCGCTCAAGGTCGCCCGAACCGGACAGCGGCAGCTGAATCGTCTTATCCAGCCACGAGGCTAGATAAACTGCGTTGACCACTTCAATCGCCTTGCGCCCGGCTAAACCATCTATCCAGGGCGTTTTGTTCTCCGAAATTGACTCACAGAAGTGGTCAACCTGCCGTTTGTATGGGCCGCGTTCGCGCAATTCCTGGTCAAGGTTTCCGTAGTTGAGAAGAGTCAGATCCGTCTGCTTTTGGCCGCGCTCCCACAAACGGACTGAAAAAGGCTCTGGTGAGCTGTACTTCATAGCCGGGCCAAAGTGCAGCTCCAGCGCCGCGTTGGTGCCTTCGAGCAGAAAATACTCGGTCATCGGCTTTTGCGACACATTGCTGACATGAATTGTGGAAACAACACCATTCTCGTGCCGCAGCGCAGCATGGGCATGCGTTTCGACTTCCCAGTCGGGTCTAAGAATCAGCGCCTGCCCGCTGACACTTTGAACCTCGCCGGCCCACCAGCGGCACAGATCCACGATATGACTGGCATTGTCCTGAAAGATGCCGCCCAGCGCGCGCAGGGACTGCCGCCAGTTGAAGCCGAGCGGAGACAGGTCGTGGCACCAGCTCACCTCGGCGCGGATGTGAAACAGCTGGCCCAGCCTACCGGCCTGTATGAGATCCTGCGCCAGCTGGAGGCTCTTGTCGAAGCGCTTAACAAATCCGATCATGAGGGTCACGTCGTGCGTCTCGGCTGCTTGCCGCATGCGATCACAAGCTTCAATCGTAGGAGCCATCGGCTTTTCACACAGAATGTGTTTGCCTGCTTGCGCCGCTTGCACTACTTGCTCTTCATGCAAGAAAACTGGCGAAGCGACAAGCACCGCATCAATGTCGGCCTTCGCCAGAAAATTATCATAGTCCTCGTAGCAATCGAAATCGCCATAGTTCTGAGTCATAAAGTCCAGCGCCCCCTGATCCGGGTCCACCAGCGCCGTGACTCGACCCTTCTCAAGCAAGCGCAGAATGGGGGCATACATCGTCTGGGTGCCGGCGAAGCCACAGCCGGCTATTCCGAGCTTGATTTTGTCTTTCATAACCCGCTGCCGCTTTTCATCCCTTTTTGAAACATAAGTCTCCAATCGCAGCGTTGCTCTAGTTCTTTATTGCCCCGGCGGTCAATCCCTGCAGGAGCTGTTTCGAGGAGATGAAATAGATGATTAGTACTGGAACTGACGAGAGCGAAAGCGCTGCCAGCAGCGCGTTCCAGTCGTTGGAAAATTGCCCCATGAACTGCTGCGCGCCCAAGGTCACGGTTCGGGTCGCCTCCCCTGGCGCCAGGACGAGTGGAAACCAGAGATCGTTCCACATGGGAATGATGGAAATCGCCGACACCGTGCCTGTCGCCGGCCGGATAATAGGCAAGATGAGCCAAAATACCCGGTATTCACTGGCGCCATCCACTCGCGCGGCATCTTTCAGCTCACTGGGCACCTGGCTCATAAACTGCGTCAATATGAAGACGGCGAGCGGCAATCCCCCGGCGATATACACCACAATCAATGCCCATAGAGTGCTGATGAGATCCAGAGAGACGATCAAGCGCAGCAAACTGACGGAGCCCAAACGTATCGGTATGATGATGCCCAACAAGAAGAATAGCCGAAGCAGGTTATTTCCCGGGAACGGATATTCGGCAAGGGCAAAAGCCACCATGGTTCCGAATAAGAGAATGAGAGCGAGGGCCGTTAGGGTTACGAACAGACTGTTGAAGTAATAGACGTGAAATTGAGACTTTTCAAAAACGGTCTCGTAGCCAACCAGGTCAAAGGTCTCAGCGCTAGGCAGGTGATAAGGATTTCTGAATATGGCTCGGCGTGCCTTAAATGAATTTAGTACGACCAGAACGACAGGCGCCGTAGACACAAAGGCGAACATTATCAGCATCCAGTGCTTCAGAACCTTAGTCGCCAGATGACGTAAGTCGATGTCGGAAATGTAAGTCCGCAATCGGTTCTTGTCTGCGTCAGTGCTTCTTGCCATAACGCGCCATGCCTTATAGCTCATAAGACTTGATCTGCCGGCGGATGAACAGGTAAAAGAGAACACCGACAAGGAGAATGACAAACATCGTCCCGGCGACGGCCGCCCCCATGTGCGGATCGGCTTTCTGGAATCCGGACCCGAAGAAGGTGCGATAGAAGAACGTCATCATGGTATCGCTGGCGTAATTGGGGCCAGCATCTGCGCCCTTCAGCGCGAATATGACATCAAAGGCGTTGAAGTTGCCGATGTAGGTCAGCAGCGAAACGATGCCGATCATCGGCATTAACAGGGGCAACTTGATGCGCCAGAAAATCTGCCAGTCTGTGGCGCCGTCGACATAGGCCGCTTCGAACAGATCGTTCGGAATGCTGATCAATGTCGCGAAATACAGCATCATAGGTATGCCGAGATACTGCCACGCGGAGATCAGCGCCAGCGTGATCAGCGCTGTGCTCTCAAGACCCAACCAAGGCTGCGCGTAAGCCCCCAACCCTAAAGCCTTCAATAGGTCGTAGACGATACCCCAAAGCGGGCTTAACAAGAGTCGCCAGACAAATGCGGCGATCGCTAGCGAAAGGATAGCCGGCGAGAAGATCAGCACGCGGTATAGCAAACCGCCTCTGGTCTTCGTCGATAACGCCGCCGCCAGGAGAAGCGCTATCGGATTCTGGACCAGCATGTTAACCGCGAAGAAGAGGAAGCTATTCTTTAGGGCATTCAGCAGCCGCGGCTGCAAGATAGCCTCGTCAGTGAGCAGCGTTACATAATTCTGGGTACCTACAAATTGCTCGACGCCACGGGTCACTTGCACGAAGAAACCCAGGCGCAGGGAGTCAAACAAGGGATAAATCATGAACAGGCCATAGATGACGACAGCCGGCGCCAGGAAGACAATGATATGTGTAGGAAAGGGCTTTCTGTGCTTGGGCTGGCCTCTTCGCGATAGGCTTGCCATCATTGCGTTTCTCCTCGGCAGAAGTCGTCCTTGGCCTAATTCAGTTCTGGCAATTCCATCACCACCGAATTAGCCTTGTTGGGGCGACCCATCAGGCACCCGCTACCCAGCCAAACATGCTGCCGCTGTCCTGCAACACCGGTAAGGGCGACTCTGAGAGTCGCCCACCGGAATTAGACTCGAATTTGCCGCAAACCCTATCTGATGCTAGGGCTCACTCCCCCATTTGCGGCCCATACCATGACGCGAGGCCAGCCTGGACAGTTTCACCGGCTTCTTCGGGTGACATCTCGCCATTCATGACGAGTTGCGTCACGCGAATCAATTCGCTGTCTGTGTTGGGCTCGCCCCTCGAAATGATGGCATAGGCGTTGCGCGGTGACGAACCACAGTGCTGTCGCCAGCCCGCGTATACCTGGACCATCGGGTCAGACGCCTCGACGACATGGTTAGACATCGCAAAGAAGCCAGGCAGTGCATTGTTCCATAACTCAGCGAACTCTGCCGAGCCCAGCCACTCAAGGAAGAGCTGCGCTTCTTCCGGGTGTTCAGTATCGGTGTTCATGCCCATGCCCATGTCCATGTGGTCATTGATGAAGCAGTCCGCTCCTGCTTCGGGTACCGGCGGCGGGAAGGCGCCGATAGCAAAGTCATCCCCGACCAACTGGTTGAAGATCGAGATTTCCCATGACCCGGCTGGATAAACTGCAGAGCCGCCCAGCGTGAAGAGATTCTGCATATCCGGGTAAGAGACCGCCTGATAGCCGTCGGGCATGTAGTCCGCCCACGCTGCCAGGAACGCCCAGGCATCGGTATAGCCTTGGTCGGTGAACTTACCGCTGCCATCGATAAGCGCGAGACGACCCTCCTCGCCACGCCAGAATGGCTGACCCGCCAGCTGCAAACCCAGCAGCCCGGGCACAAAGCCGTCAGCCGTTCCCATCGCCAGCGGCACATACTGCCCGTCCTGTTTAACGGCATCCAACAGGTCAAGGAACTCCTGCGTAGTAGCGGGCTCTTCCAGGCCAAGTTCCTCAAAGATATCAGCGTTGTACATGAAACCATGAATCACTGCCGCAAGGGGCACGCCGAAAAGCTCGCCGTCGTCGGTGCTCCAGGCGCTCAGCGCGCCGTCGCTGTAATTCGCCAGGCTCCCGAGATCGCCCAGATTCGCCAGATCGCCGTTCAGGTACATCTCGAGACGGTAGTCAAAGGGTTCGACCATGATCAGGTCGCCTGCCGTACCGGCTTCGATCTTGGTGCCCAAGGTGGCGCTGTATTCGGTATTAATGGTTGGCTGAAAGTCAACATTGATGTTCGGATAGTGGGCTTCGAAAGCCGGCAGAATCACGTCGTTCCACTCGTCCGCATCGTCGACGCGCCAGCTTTCAATAATGAGTGTGACCGCGTCGTCTTGAGCCAATATGGAACCCAATGGCAGCGCAAAAACAGCAGCTGCAAACAATACGCATGCGATTCGTATGTATTTGGATGTCATTTCATTCCTCCGAGAAGCAAATAGAAACTTCGTTGAGTTGGACCCTTACGTTTGGTCTTTCGGCAATATTCCACCTCCTTACTCTGCTGGTATCCGTCTACGGACTAAGGAAATACTTGCCCGTCAAGCTGGGATGGATCGTGTGTCAACAGCATGTGGTCGGCCCGCTCAATCGCGGTTTCCATGCTGTGCCACAGATCGATGAAACTGGCGAAGCGGCCAATGGGCGTTAGCGGCCAGCCGCGCTCGACATCAGGCGCAAAGTTCTCGCGTACAAAGAACAGATCGCCCGCCAGAACATAGGCGCCGGCTTCAGTCTGAACCGAGACAGCTTGATGACCCGGGCTATGCCCAGGCGTCGGAAAAACGCTGATGCCTGGAACGATCTCTTCCTCACCGGTCGCCAAATCAAATGCACAGCCCTCCCAGGGCGGCTCGAGTCCGCAGCCGGGATGCTCATACGAGGTCCAGTAAGGGGGTATCGGATCGAGCGCAAATTCGTACTCGACCGCGCTAACCACCAGCCTGGCCTTGGAAAACTGCTTGACGTTGTAGCAATGGTCCCAGTGAAGATGGGTGAAGATGATCGTATCGATGTCGTCAGTGCCAATTCCCATCTTTCTGAGCTGTTCGTGTATAGCCTGGCCCGGTTCTTGCCGTCCCGCATGGTGGTAGGTCACAGACCGCTGCGTATCGCTCATGCCGGTGTCCACCAGAATCTTGCGTCCGCCACCCTCTACCAGAAAGGCGTAAACAGGATGTTCAATGATTTGCCCGGCACCCTTTCGGAACGTAGCGTATTGGGCTTTGTCCAATTCCTGAAAGCCAGTGTTCAGCAGGCGAATGGTGTAATGAGTCATGTTTGCCTACATCTCTCCTTGCCGCACAAGCCTGGACCGATCAATCTCTGCTATTGCCGTTGGCGCGCCTGTTCCTTGATCCGCCCGGTCACCTGTTAGCGCCGCATGTTTTTCGAGTACCGCTGATGCCGTATCACTATCGGTAACAAGGGTAGTGATCAGTTCGCCATACATGAGTCCCAGGATGGCCTGAATTCTGTGAGCGCCCATGGTAAGCGCAATGCGCTCGGGGATCTTTCGCAAGTCGTCAAATGTCAGGGCAATTGCGCGTTCTCTGAATTCAGTATCGCATTCCCGGCCATTCAAATCATAGAATCTGCCAAAGATCGAACCGACTGCCTTGCTGTCTTTCAGATGCGCAAAGTCACGCTCAGACACGTATCCTGAGCGAAATAGAAGCGAGTCAACATCGGTTGGCCCCACGCCCATAATTGCGATGTCAGACTCCGACGCTTTTTCCAGCGTGTTGCGAATGATCGGTTCATTTGATAATGCGTGAGCCGTAGCAATGTTTTCAATGATGGTAGGCGCAGGCAACTGGAAACATTGGGCATTCAGTTTTCTTGCGATCTGCAAGGTTACAGCCCGCGCTGAGATTTCGTCGGTAACTTGTCCGAACCCCCCGGCGAGATCGACCACACGCTGCGCCTTTAGCTGGTCGCTTGGAAGGTTGTCAACCAGATGAGCAATGGTGCGTCCCCAGGTTATGCTCAGAGAAGTTTCCGGCTTGATGTCCGCCAATAAACTTGCCCCGGCCTGCCCGACTGCCAGCCTTACGGCACTGATATCAGACCTGTAGGGCGTCGGTACGACAACTGCCAGCTGGATGGGGAAACATCGTTCAAGTTGAAGGGCTAGTTTCTCGTGCTCGATATTTGAATCATGGAAGTGGACCTGAACAATGCCCTTTTCAATGGCTTCCTTGATATAGCGCGATACTTTGAAACGAGAGATATGCAGTTGCTTGGCAATATCCTGCATTGTCATATTCTCGTGATAAAACAAGTAGCAGCTGCGCAGCAAATGTGAATGCTTTGACAAACTCATTGTCTTGCGCCAGTCGATAACTTGGGTCGATGAAGTTGCGCTGTGGTCGCTGATATCACAGTTCGATTCCTACTTCATCGCACAATTGTGTCATGTAGTCCTTGGCCAGGATGTGCTGCCGCTCGATCTCCGGCGTGGATTCCGGCGAGCGGTTGAAACCAGGATAGCCGGCGGCGCCCGGCACATCCTCTAACTCAAGGGAAAGAGGTCCATCGTAGCCGATGTTCTTAAGGGCGATGAGAAATGCTCGCCAATCAACCTTGCCTTTGCCCGGCCGCCAATGCGCGTTTGTCTGTCCGTCGTTGTCAGAAATATGGGTGTGAAAAATACGGTCGCCAATTTCATACGCTA
This sequence comes from Chloroflexota bacterium, assembly GCA_011523515.1. GTDB lineage: Bacteria > Chloroflexota > Anaerolineae > Aggregatilineales > Phototrophicaceae > UBA6055. Next base: position 5,912 of record WTGO01000134.1, on the reverse strand, counting down.
CCATGTTGGGCAGCTCTCCCATTGGGAAGAGATGGCTGGGATCCAGATTGAGTCCGATCGCTTCCGAGTCTATTTGGTCGATTATTCGCAGCATGCCGGCGGCATTGTGCATCATTCGGTGCGGATGCGGCTCCAATGCGACTCGCATCTCTCTTGCTTCGCACGCTTCAGCAAATTGCCGCAATACATCGATCATGTCAGACCAGTTCTGTTTCCAATCCAGTCCTTCAGGGAATTCGACGCTCCACTCTTGCGACGTTGCTTTGCCCAGCAACACTGGGATATCAATGTCAAATGGATTAGGCGGAAGCGCGATTATTTTGTCCGTGCCGAGCTGTTCGGCGGCGTCCAGAACCCGCTTGAAATGATCAACAGCGTTAGCCCTCTGTTCAGGCTCCACACTTCCGATTCCTACCGGGATGCAAAATACGCTGGCTAGAACCAGACCCAAATCCGCCATTAGACTTCGCAAGTGTTTATTCGTCTCTGCGGTGTAGTAGTCCCGCAAAAACTCTTCGCTCCAAATTGTCAGTTCCGCACCCTTGAAGCCCAGTCTGGAGATGGTCTTGAGAGCTTCATCGTAGGGCGGACCCCAGCTAAACGTCCAAGTTGTCGCACTCAGATACATTGTTTCGCCTCCATTTTTCGGATGATAGAAATTGGCCGTCTCGACTTACAACTCCGCGTTTGGAGCGATAGTTGCGCTAGAGACTCGCAATCAGTTCGGCCAGCATCGAATAGGCCATGCCCGCAATCTCTTCTACCGGCTGCTCCCAATACTCGGGGCGGAAAACTTCGACCGAGAAATAACCGTCGTAGCCCCTGTCCTTCAGCAATGACAGTTGCCGAGCCGGAATTATGCCTCGCGTCGGGTAGAGACGGTGGGCATCCGTCAGCTCATTGAGCGCGCCGTCCTCACAGTCATTAACGTGGACGATATCCAGCTTATCCAAGGGAATGGCCTGTATCTCCTGATCCGAAACCCCGGAGCGGAAGTAGTGAAACGTATCCATCAATATGCCTACATTAGCGGGCGCGCCGGCCATCTCGATCAGCTTCAATGCTTCGGTTGGTCCGGGCACAAGCGTATGGCCGCCGATCGGCTCAACAGTCAAGCGGACGCCGTTCTCGGCTGCGAGCCGCGCCATGTCCGCCAGTTCCTGCGCGTGGATAGCGAGCGCTTCTTCACGGCTAAGGCGCGCTGGCTGAAAATCAGGACAAACAGCAAGCAAATCGCAGCCAATCTGAGGTGCAATTTGAACCGCGTCACGAAATTCTTGGCGCGCCGGCTCACTGTCACGAAATGGCCAAATCCTCAGCGGGCAGATGCTCACCGGCATCAAACCGCTGCTTTCTAGCAGTTGTTTCAGGTCGTCGGTTGAATGGTTCTCGAGATAAGTAGCGAGCTTATCCCACCAAATTTCCAAACCCTCGAAGCCAGCCCCTGCCGCCGCGGCAATGTCCTGTTCCAAAGAATAGGGCATTGTCGTCGCCCCATTTATGCATGACTTCATGCCGATCCTGCCTTAGAGCCTGACCTTAGTTGAACCTGTGCGCACAAACTGCCTAGGTCGTGCAAGCCGCGGTCAGATTTCATTAATGCCTTGCCGCTAGCCAAAACCGACAAGCGCACGTTGATTTTGCACTTGTGAGTATGCTATGCTCGTATGTGCAAAAGCATAGCGGATTTGGGAGTTGATGTCAACTTCCGCCGGTTAAACCACCGAGTTTTGACCAGTTGCTGAGTCCATTTCACCCGGAACGCCCGTTGCCATCTCAACGTGAGGAGAACAATCATGAAAATTGCTATCGGTTGTGATAACGCCGGTTTTCCCCTTAAAGAGGTGGTGACTGATTTCCTGCAAAACGACTATGCTGACATCGAAGTGACAGATTTTGGCGTGCCCAATGCCGACGACCCGGAATTCTACCCGGATGTAGCCGAGCGGGTGGCGCGGGCCGTGTCCGAAGAAGGCTTTGATCGCGGCATCTTAATGTGCGGCACGGGACTGGGCATGGCCATGACTGCTTCCAAAGTCCCGGGCATTCGGGCAGCCACTTGCCACGACAGTTACTCGGCCGAGCGCGCTCGCAAGAGCAATAACGCTCAGGTCTTGACGATGGGATCGCGCGTAATCGGCCCGGAATTAGCCAAGGTCATCGCCAAAGTCTGGCTGGACTCGGAGTTTGATCCGAGCAGTCGCTCCAGTCCCAAAGTCCAGCGTATGGTCGAGATTGACGCCAAATATCAAGCGCAAGCGGCAGCGCACACTGATGAATCCAACATCATTTTTCCAGACGGCGGTGAGAGGGCAGCTGCCGGAAGCAAAGTTGCGGCTCGCAGAGACAGCGGTTTCTTTGCCGATCAGGCAAGTCTGGAAATGGAAGATTATGTTCTGCTCGACTATTGTTTCGAGTCCGTCATAGACCCGGAGGAGGCGGCAGCTCATCTATGCCAGGAACAATCCACCGCGCAATGGCAGCGGGTCGGCGTTGATGAAGATCTACGCGACCGCTTTGGCGCCAAAGTGATTGACTTGGCGGTCACTGACGTTTTGGAGCAGCCAAGTTATCCTCTTCCATCAATTGCGACTGCAAAGACTTACCGGTGCCGGGTCAAAATCGCTCACCCGCATGGCAATTTCGGTCCCAGAATCCCGAATATCTTGACGGCGGCCCTCGGTGAAGGTGCCTTTTACTCCCCTGGCATCGCGGCGATCAAGCTGATGGACATTGAATTCCCGGAAAGCTTCTTACGGCACTTTATAGGTCCCAAATTTGGCATTCAAGGCCTGCGCGACATGCTGGAAGTCTATGACCGCCCGATCTTCTTTGGCGTGGTCAAACCCAACATCGGGTTATCTCCGAGCGATTTTGCTGAGCTTGCTTATCAGAGTTGGTTGGGCGGCCTGGATATCGCCAAAGATGACGAGATGTTGAGCGATGTGCCCTGGTCGCCGCTGCGGGAAAGAGCTGAGAAGGCAGGAAAGGCGCGTATAAAGGCTGAAGAAATCACGGGTGAAAAGAAAATCTACTTGGCAAATATCACGGATGAGGTGGATCAGCTGATTAACTTACACGATATTGCTGTTGAACGGGGCGCCAATGCGCTGATGATCAATGGCATGACAACGGGATTAAGTGCTATCAGAATGTTGAGCAAGCATAGCCAGGTGCCCTTGGTAGCGCACTTTGACTTCATCGCGCCGCTTACGCATATTTCATATTTTGGCGTGCACGCGAAGGTGATGACCAAATTGCAGCGATTGGCCGGCTTTGATGTCATCATCTTCCCGGGATTTGGCGCTCGGATGAAGACCCCGGATGACGAGGTGCTGCAGAGCGTGCAGGAATGCCTGAAGCCCTGGGGACACATCAAGCCGGTCCTTCCTGTCCCAGCGGGGAGCCAGTGGGCGGCGTCCACAGCCATGCTGTATGAGCGGCTGAAGACTATTGATTTCGGCATCGTCCCGGGACGAGCAGTGTTTGCGCATCCTATGGGGCCAAAAGGCGGCGCGGCCAGTCTGCGGCAGGCGTGGGACGCCGTCGCTTCAGGAGAATCCCTTGAAGCATATGCGCGGAACCATAAAGAACTGCAACTGGCTATCGCAAGCAACTCGTAGTCAGGAGGATGGACAACTGATGACTTCGCTTGTTTCAAGTAACGATATTATCAACATCTTTTCCGACTTGATAGACGATCAGATGTGACACTGACCATTACCCCACATAGCGACCATGATCTGGTCCGACAGAGGCGCATTCAGGATCGCAGCACGCAGCAAGTCTCAGCATAACCGATGTCGTAGCGCTACTTTCATGCGAAGGGCAACCGAATTTTCTCGCGTCGCGCGCGCATCCGAAGCCTGCGCATAGCGCAAGGTGGTGGCCGCATTGGCATGGCCTGCTTGCTCCTGCAGATCGCGTACATGCCCGCCAGATTCCAGGCCGGCCGTGATTAGCGTTCTTCGCAGATCGTGCGAGGCCAGCTTGCCTAGATTGGCTGATGCTGCTGTTTTCTCCACGACAAGCGCCACTACCTCGTCGCTAGTCGGCACGTCGGCCAGCCACTTGGTGCCGCGTCCCCGGGTGGTGGATGCGAATAGGTAACGGAATTGCCTCAGCTGGGATTCGCGCAAGCGCTCCAGGGCCAGTTTAGTGCCATCGGTGCTGTCGAGGATGGCGGCGACGCGCTCCTTGTCGCCTTTGCCGTGCCGCACCGTGACGATTCCCGCTTCCACATCCACATCGGACCAGCGCAGCGCCACCAACTCCGAGCGCCGCAGCCCAGTGTAGACCAGCAGGCGGATCATGGCATTGTTGCGCAATCCCTGGATGCTCCGGTCATCCCGCCAAACATCCAGCAGCCGGGTGACCTCATGCGGCTTCAAGGCGCGCTTGGCCCGATCGGGGCGCTCGAGATCGCTCTCCCACTTTCACTTTGAGAAAGGACTTCACGCCCTGGTAGTGCTGCTGATAGCGCTTCCGGTCGGCGATCGACAACGCCTCCAGCACTTTGCGCATGTGGCTGAGCCGGTTCTGGCGCGTCGTCTTGGCCAGATCCGCTTCATAGATGAAGGCGCGCACATGGGCGTTAGTGACTTCACCGCTGCTGAAGCCTTGCTCATCGGCGAATTTGCACCAAGCGCGGAAGGTGCAGTCATAGACGCGGCGCGAAGTTGGCGACAGGCTGTCGGCGACGACCGCCGCCGCCCGATGAAAGAGCGGCAGCTCGCTGCCTAATTCGCTGCTGGAGCGAATGATGATGTCGGCCACAAGCGCGTCCTTTCGGGCCGGATATCTATTGGTAAAAGAGTTATTTACACTACTATATTTAGCACACAAAAATGAGAGGCTTTCTGACCTGTTTGATGGCCCTACAAAGTGGCGATCTGAGGGACATACAATGTGTTATGCTATAAACTGAAGTGACGTCACCCGGCGACCTTTACGTGGAATCATTCCGTATCCACAGGATATTGAGCTTGCACTGTGCTGGAACTGTCTCTGTAGCTAGATCTACTTGCCCTATGACATCGCCACCGGTAATCTGGATGTCTTCAAACTCACTCACCGTCTCCCATCTCCTTGCAAGACGTCCAAGTTTTCAAGCGTAATTGCTGCCATTCTAAGGCTTAGATCACTGTACTAGGTAACGTCTTCTATCACTCTTCGCCGTCGAAATGCAGCAACCAGATAGGCTGGCGGGTGATCTGCCGAAGATTGTTCGAGCTTTGTCTGATGACACGACCTGTAGCTAGAGAGGCGCCTTTTCTTGCCTCCGTTTCGCATCGTATTCGGCCTGGCGCTCCAAGCGCATGCGTCGCCGGTAGTGCGCCTCAGCGCCTTTTTTCAGCCACGATCTGCCGGTGAATCGCCGGGCTCCCTCCAATTCACCACTATCGCTCGTCGCGTAGCCCGCTTCAACAGAAAAACTGAAGAGCCCGCCCTCACGCTCGATATGTCGCGTGACATCCGCGGGCCTGCGAAACTCGCGTACTAAGCGGCCTCCCTCATACACACGAAACCGGTACATCATCGACTCCTTTATCAACAGACTTTTAACATAATACCAGAGGAAATTAACACGCAAAACGTCGGCACTCTGTAGGAGTTTATAGTATAATGACGAGGAGTGGTCATCATCTTGATAAGACAAACTCGCGGGGACGCGGGCCAAAGGTGGGATCACCAAATGTTATGTAGTGCGACTGGCGGCCGAGGCACCGCGGAAAAGCTTGTATGTTTTCTCAATTTTACCCTATCCACACATATTCGTGCGTTAGAGGTCGATTACTTCAAGCGCATATTACCCACAACTCCCAATTCTCGCAAATCTGCGGTTTCCGGGGAGTGATAAATATCAATGATATAAGAACTCCATCGGATAGGGGGTGTACTGTGGATACTTC
>WTGO01000083.1 GCA_011523515.1 Chloroflexota bacterium | reverse complement strand
ATGTGACAGTTTCGCTCGCGTTAAGCCCCCTCCCTGATGCTTCGGGGAGGGGTTTGGGGGGTGGGGTAGAACAGTTGAGAATGCGGATCACCCCAGCTCAATCGCATAGGCGCAGACATGCGCTGACGGTATCTCGCTGGGGACTGACAGGCGCAGTCCACTTGAGTCTTGCGAAGTTGTGATCGCCTCGTCCGAACCGAGCATCCGCGCGGAAGCCACATTGACATCACTCAGTGATGTGATTAACGCCTCTCCCTGCGGCTGCCCCAACAAGAAGGCGTAGAGCGTATTGCCTTTCTGCGTGAAGCGGATATCGGCCGCGGTGAAAGCTTCCCGCGCTGTGTCAGTGAATGCGCCCTCCGGCACTTGCGTCGGCCCCTCGCCGAAGACTTGCCAGGGCCGCGTATCATAGATGCCTTCGCCGTTGATCTGCAGCCAGCGGCCGATCTCGCGCAGCATGTCCTGCTCGACTTCGGGGATCGTGCCATCGGCGCGCGGACCGACATTCAGCAGCAGCGCGCCGTTCTTGCTGACGATATCGACCAGGTCGGCGATGATGTCGCCGGCCGTCTTGTAATCGTGATCGCTGATGTAACCCCAGGAGTTCTTCGAGACCGAGGTATCGTTCTGCCAAAAGAACTTGCGCGCATCGCTGAGCTGGCCGCGCTCGATATCAAAGACGGCCACGCCTTCCGGATAGGAATCGTATTTGTGGTTGATCGCCACGCCCTTGCCCCACTCCTCGCCGCGATTGTAATAGTAAGCGGCGAAGCGCTGCAGGTAAGGCTCGAAGACGACTTGCTCGATCCACCAATCGAACCAGACGACTTGCGGCTGATACTTGTCCACCAGCTCGCAGCAGCGCGCCAGCCAATCTTCGAGGAATTTGGCGTCCGGGCGCGGCGTCCAGTCTTTGTCTTTCCACTCATCGCGATTGGAATGGTCTTTTGACGCGACGATCGCGGGACCGTACAAGCCATCGTTGGCCGGATCCTGCACATCCGAGGGGAAGAGGCGTCCGCCGTCAAAGAACCACCAGTGCTCGGCGCGGTGCGACGACACGGCGAAGACCATGTCCAGCTCGCGCACGGCATCGGCCAGTTCGCCGCAGATATCGCGTTTGGGTCCCATCTTGGCGGCGCACCAGTCGGTCAGATCGCTGTCGTACATGGGGAAGCCATCGTGGTGCTCGGCCACCGGCATGACAAAGCGCGCGCCCGAGTCCTTGAATAATTGCGCCCATTCCGCGGCGTCAAACTTCTCGGCGGTGAGCATAGGGATGAAATCTTTGTAGCCGAATTCCTGGTGGTCGCCCCAGGTCTGGCGGTGATGCTCGAAAGCCGGGTCGTCCTGCAGGTACATCCGCCGCGGATACCATTCGTTGCGGAAGGCAGGCACACAATAGGGCCCCCAATGGATGAAGATGCCGAACTTGGCATCGATATACCAGTCGGGAATCTGGTACTGGCTCAGCGATTCCCAGGTTGGTTCATATTTGCCGCTTGCAACTGTCATTTGCGCGCTCCTGGACTGCGTCCGCAGTATTCGATATTTCGAGTCGTTGCTACGAGCCCGCGCTTTCACTATACTTGCGCTGGCGTAACCGGTTGCGGAGAGTCTAATTTAGCGACTCTGGACTGTCAAGCAAATCAAGCGGGAGACCGAAGGCATTTTCTCTCTGTGTCCTCGGTGTACTCGGTGGTAAAAAGTATTTTAGAGCGGCCGTTCTCGGCAGGAGACTAATTCATGTCCGATTTTCCCATGCGCATGCGGCAGATACACCTCGACTTTCACACCTCGGAAGCCATTGCGGGCATCGGCGCGAAATTCGACCCGGATGAATTCGCCGACACATTGGAGCGGGCGCGCGTCAACTCGATCACTTGTTTCGCGCGCGGTCATCACGGCTGGATCTATTACGACAGCCAGACGCATCCCGAGCGGATTCATCCGCATCTGGAGCGCAACCTGCTGGTCGAGCAGATCGAGGCCTGCCACGCGCGCGACATCCGCGTGCCGGTATATACGACCGTTCAGTGGGATCACCTGACGGCGACGCAGAACCCAGACTGGCTGTGCGTCAACGAAGACGGCAGCTATCAGGGCAATGGCATGTACGAAGCTGGCTTTTATCGCCGCATCGCCCTTAATTCGCCTTATATGAACTTTCTCAAAGTGCACGTGGCCGATATCTTCGCGTGTCTTCCGGCGGTGGACGGCCTCTTCTTCGACATTGTACATTCTGCCGCCGACAGCTCAATTTGGACGACGCGCGCTATGCAGGAGGCCGGGCTCGATCCCGGCGATCCCGCCGCGCGGCTGGCATACGGCGGCGTCGTGCTGGACAACTTCCGCAGCGAAATGACCGCCTACGTGCGGCAATTCAGCGCTGAATGCACGGTCTTCTACAATCGCGGGCATGTCGGGCCGCACAACCGGCGCAACATGGACGCCTTCACCCATTGGGAGCTGGAATCCCTGCCCAGCGGGCACTGGGGCTACATTCACTTTCCGCTGACGCAGCGCTACGCCCGTACCCTTGGCATCCCCTCCCTCGGCCACACCGGCAAATTCCACACCGCCTGGGGTGACTTTCACTCCTTTAAGAATCAGGAAGCGCTGGAGTACGAGTGCTTCCGTATGATGGCGATGGGCGCGGGACCCTTCGTTGGCGACCAGCTGCCGCCCGACGGCAAAATCGAGGAACACGTTTACAAACTAATTGGGAACGTATATCGCCAGGTGGAGGCCAAGGAAGACTGGTGCATCGGCGCGCGCGCAATTAGCGATATCGCGGTGATGACGCCGGAAGAATACGCGCCGGTCGATGACCGCGGCATGCAACCCTCCATCTGCGGCGCCCACAGCATGCTGCAGGAGGCGGGCCATCAATTCGACATCATCGACTCCCAAGCCGATTTCAGCGAATATCTGGTGGTCGTCTTGCCGGACGATATCCCGGTGGACGCCGCGCTCAACGACAAGCTCAATGACTATGTCGCTGCCGGCGGCGCCTTGATCGCCTCATTCGAATCGGGCATGGACGCGGACAAGACAGGCTTCGCGCTTGACGCCCTGCCTGTGACCCTGGCCGGCGAGGGACCGCGTGATCGCTTCGGAGAGTTGGCGCGCGGCCTGCTGTTCGAGCGTGCCGACTACGCCGAATACATCATCCCGACCGGCGCTATCGGGCGCGGCTTGCCACCCACCGAACACGCCATGTACATTCGCGGCCTGGATGTCAGCGCCGCGGCCGATACTGATGTGCTGGCGGAGATTACCCCGGCCGTCTTCGACCGGACCTACGAGCACTTTTGCTCGCATCGGCAGTCCCCGTCGTCGGGCGCGACTGCCGGCGCGGCAATCGTCCGCCGCGGCCGGGTCATCTACTTCTCGAGCCCGCTCTTCACGCAGTATTATCACAATGCGCCGCAATGGTGCCGCAGGCTCTTCCTGAACGCGCTGGATATGCTGCTGCCGCAGCCGCTCGTAAAGCATGGCGGCCCGAGCACGCTGGATGTCATGCTGAATGAGCAGCCGGCGCAAAACCGACTGGTATTGCACTTGCTGCACTATATACCCATCCGCCGCAGCCAGCAGATCGATATTATCGAAGATGTGATTCCGGTCTATGATGTGCCTGTTTCCATCTGCACGGACAATGCGATTCAGAGCGTCAAGCTTGTGCCCGGCGGCGACAGCATTGACTTCCGCGTCAGTAACGGCAGATTGGAATTCACGGCGCCCTGCGTCAACGGGCACCAAATGATTGAATTGAGCTATCGGGAGTAAGGATATGCAGCTTGTAGCATTTGGAAATACGGGTTTAATGACGCCGCCCCTGATCTTCGGCTCGACGGCGCTGGGCAATCTATTCCGCGAGTTTTCCTACGAATCCAAGCTGGAGACGATGCGCGCCATCTTTGAGCATCTGCCCAAACCGGTCGTCATCGATTCGGCAGGCAAATATGGCGCCGGCCTGGCGCTGGAAGTGATGGGCGATTGCCTGCGCGAACTGGGCGTGGGCGATGACCAGGTCGTCATCAGCAACAAGCTGGCCTGGTTGCGCGCGCCCCTGACCACGCCGGAACCAACTTTTGAGCCCGGCGCCTGGTTCGGCTTGGAGCACGATGCGGTGCAGGACATCAGCTATGCCGGCATCCGCAAATGCTTCGAGCAAGGGCTGGAGCTGCTGGGCGGCGACTACAGCACGCAGTTGGTTTCCGTGCACGACCCGGACGAGTACCTTGATGCCGCCGCCTCGCCGGCAGATCGCGAGCGCCGCTTCGACGACATCCTGGGCGCGTACCAAGCCTTGGGCGAATTGAAGGCGCAAGGGCAGGCCAGGGGCATCGGCGTCGGCGCCAAGAACTGGAAGTCGATCCAGGAGATCGACGCCCAGGTCGAGCTGGATTGGGTGATGTTCGCCAATAGCTATACGCTCTATTCGCATCCGTCCGATTTGCTCGCATTCATGGATTCACTGCATGCCAAGGGCGTGGCCATCATCAACTCGGCCGTATTCAACGCCGGCTTCTTGACCGGCGGCGAGTTCTTCAATTATGTCAAACTCGACCCGGCCAATCCCGAGGATCAAGAGAAATTCCAGTGGCGCCAGAAGTTTTTCACTCTGTGCGAGCAGCACGGTCAAGCGCCGGCCGAGGTCTGCATCCAGTTCGGCAAGTCGCATCCGGGCATCGTGGCGCTGGCGCTGAGCACCAGCCGGCCGCAGCGCGTCAAGACCAATGTCGAGGCGATGTCGGCGCGGGTACCCGCCGCCTTCTGGGATGTGCTTAAGAAAGAGGGCTTGCTGGCTGACGATCACCCGTATATCGCCTGACCAGCGAAAAAGCGGGGTTCAATTTCGCCCGAGCAATGTGATACTCTCGAAGAATATAAGCTGGAGGAAGCCACTAGCTGCGCGAGAGCGCTTTGCGGCAAGGGGCAAGAAATGGCAAACCGATTTACCCGACGTGATTTTGAGCGCGCCATAAATGCGGGGGGGGGGGGGGGGTGGGGGATATTGTTCCCTTCCCGTTTAGCGTTTTTGAAAACACCTCGTTCTTTTTAAACACTTCTCCGCGCCCAAGAGAGGTGTATTAACCGCGTTCCCCTTTTTCTTTTAAAAAAAAAAAAACAAACAAAACAAACGATCCACTGATGATTA
>WTGO01000087.1 GCA_011523515.1 Chloroflexota bacterium | reverse complement strand
TTGAGCAGGAAATTCATCATCTGCACGGCGATCTGATTGAGCATGATGGTGCTCAAGATCTCGTTGACATCGAAATAAGCCTTGAGGAAACCCGCCAACCCGCCATAGAGCGCGCCCGCCAAAAACCCGGCCAGCAGCGACATGGTCACGATAATCAAGTCAAAGGCCCCGGGCGCCTTGGCCATCTCAACCGGCACGCGCGCCTCGCCCAGCACCAGCGCCACCGTGACGCCCGCCAGCGCCCCGGCGATCATTTGCCCCTCGCCACCGATATTAATCATGCCGCCGCGGAAGGCGATGGTAATGCCGATGCCCACAAAGAGAATCGGCGTCGCTTTCACCAGCGTCTCCGCCGTGGCGTTCTCACTGCCGACCGAGCCCTCCAGCATGGCGGAAAAGGCCGCCAAGGGGTCGGCATCGAGCGCGACCAACAAAACCGAGGAGACGACTAGCGCCAGCGCCAAGGCAATAATCACCGGCGAAAAATCGATCAGCCTGTTGAGGCGCGCCGCCAACGCGGATTGTGAGACCTTGTTCACTGCTGTGTCATCCCGACGATGCCGTCAACCTGCTCGGTATGAACGATGAGTATCAATTCCAGCGCACTAAGTATGCCGCGAATCGGCCAAATCTACAAGTTAGCGACGAATCCCGCGCAATGTCAGCTATAATTGGATTATTGTTGGCCGACCCATTCCGCAGCAAGTCATGACCGCATTTCCAAATTATCAGCTGGGCAGCTTCAAGTTTCGTCCCGGCAGACCGCATCCATTCGGCGCCACCGTCGTGCCTGATGGCATAAACTTCTCCATCTTCTCCTGCCACGCCACTTCATGCAGTCTCGTGCTCTTCAAAAAGGGCGCCGAGCAGCCCATGGTCGAGATCCCGTTTCTGGAATCTTTTCGCACCGGCGATGTCTACGCCATGACCGTCATCGGTTTAGATCCGGCCGAAATCGAATATGGCTTTCGCCTGGACGGCCCCTTTGAGCCGACCGCCGGCCACCGTTTCGACGCTCAGCAGATCCTGCTTGATCCCTACGCCAAAGCTATCGGCGGGCTTGATGAATGGGGGCAGCCAGGCAGCAGAAGCGGCGTATATCCCTATCGCGCGCGCGTCTATGTCGACGACTTCGATTGGGAGGGCGATCAACAGCTGAATATCCCACTCGAAGACATCGTAATCTACGAGATGCACGTCCGCGGTTTCACCGCCGATTGTTCAGCTGCGGCGGAAGCGCCCGGCACATTCGCCGCGGTGATCGAAAAAATCCCTTACCTTCTGGACCTGGGCGTCAACTGTATTGAGCTGATGCCGGTCTTTGAATTCGATGAGCTGGACAACGACAATGCCGACCCGGAAACGGGCGAGCCGCTGCAGAATTACTGGGGTTATAACCCGGTTGGTTTCTTCGCGCCCAAAGCCGCTTACGCCGCTGGAACTGAACCGGCGCGTGAACTCAAGCAACTGGTCAAGGCTTGTCATCAGAATGGCATCGAAGTCTGGCTGGATGTGGTCGTCAACCATACCGCCGAGGGCAACGAAGACAGACCGACAATCTCCTACCGTGGCATCGATAATAGCATTTACTATCTGCTCAAGCCGGACGGCAGCTATCAGAATTTTAGCGGTACCGGCAATACCTTCAATTGCAACCACCCCATCGTGCGCGTTGTCCTGCTGGATTGCCTGCGCTATTGGGTCAGCGAGTTCCACATTGACGGCTTTCGCTTCGATCTCGCCGCCAGCATGGGCCGTGACCACGAGGGCGTTCCCGATCCCGATCCGCCCCTGCTGGAAGTGCTGGCCTACGACCCGATACTGGCGCACACCAAGCTCATCGCCGAAGCCTGGGATGCCGGCGGTCTGTATCAGGTCGGCAGCTTCCCCGCTTATGGACGCTGGGCGGAATGGAACGGGCGCTTCCGCGATGATGTGCGCCGTTTTGTCAAGGGCGATGCCGGCCTGGTCGGCGCGATGGCGGCGCGCATCCAGGGCTCGCCCGATATCTACGCCGATCGCGGGCCGCGCGCTTCGGTCAATTTCATCACCGCGCATGATGGCTTCACACTGCGCGATTTGGTCTCCTACAACGAGAAACACAACCTGGCAAATGGCGAAGACAACCGCGACGGCGTGGACGAGAACTACAGTTGGAATAGTGGCGGGGAGGGCGAGACGGACGACGTCGCCATCAACCAACTGCGCGAGCGCCAGATGAAGAATTTCCTCAGCATTCTTATGGTCAGCCAAGGTGTGCCCATGCTCCTGATGGGCGACGAGACCGGACAGAGCAAAGGCGGCAACAACAACAGCTACTGTCACGACAGCCCGCTGAACTACTTCGACTGGAATCGGCTGCGGACGCAATCGAGCCTGTATCGATTCGTCCGCCATCTCATCGAGTTTCGCGGGGCGCACCCGGTGCTGCGCCGGCGTGAATACTTGAACCATCAGGCCAGCGCCAATGACAACGGCCAACTCTGCGACAGCATATCTTTCCACGGCCGGCAAGCCTGGGCGCCCGATTGGTCAAGCGAAAGCCGGCAGCTGGCCGCGCTCTTCTGCGGCTCGCCGGCGCGCGGTGAAGACCTGCCACAAGACACGGTTTATCTAATCATAAACGCGCACTGGGAAGCTGCCGGATTCGAATTGCCGCGTATGCCCCGGACCATCGCCTGGCACGTCGCCGTGAATACCAGCATGCCACCGCCCCATGACTGCTACCCGCCCGGCGCCGAAATCATCCTCGAAGACCAGACGACCATGCTCGTCGGCGCCCGCTCCGTCGCCATCCTGGTCGGCCGCTAATCCATTTCTGTCCAATCCCGAGGGGCGCCTCGCGCACATCCCAACCCTTAGGGGCGAGCCTTGGCGCTCGCCTCCTCCCTTCCCTCGGTGTACTCGGTGGTAAAAGTCCGCTGTGTCCTGCGCGCCCTCTGCGGCAAACAATCTTTGCGCCCTACGTGCCTTTGCGCCCTTTGTGGTAATAATGATTGCATCGTCCGCCAATTTTCAAATGGTTAAAGAATCCCACCATGTTCCTCGACACCCTGGCAAACCACTGCCGTAATCAGCCCGATAAAACCGCCCTGCAATTCATCGGCGGGCAGCCCGTCACCTACGGCGAACTCGCCGCCGCGGTCAATCGCACGGCCGATTACCTGCTCTCCCTGGGCATCCAGCCCGGCGACCGCGTGGCCGTCCAACTCCCCAAATGCCTGCCCTTCATCTACTTTCACCTGGCGGCCGTGCGGATCGGCGCCATTTTCCTGCCGCTCAACCCCGCCTATCCCACGGCCGAGCTGCGCTATTTCCTGGCCGATTCGGGCGCGCGGCTGCTGATCGCCGATGCCAAAGACCAATCCAAACTTGACCCGCTGACCGACAACCTGCCCGACCATCAGAAGACCACCTACATCTTCCAGCCGCAAGACAGCGGGGGTAACTGGATCGAAGACCGCTCAGCGCAGCGCGACTACCCCCTGCCCAGCGACCCCGACCAGACCGCCATGATGCTCTACACCAGCGGCACCACCAGCCGCCCCAAAGGCGCTGAGATCACACATGGCAATTTGACCGCCAATATCGCCTCCCTGCATGAAGCCTGGGGCTGGCGCCGGGACGATGTTCTGCTGCATGCGCTGCCGGTATTTCACGTGCATGGCCTGGTCGTCGCCTTGCATGGCGCGCTGCACGCGGGCGCCACCGCCCTTCTATGCCCGGCCTTTGACGCGCGGACGGCGCTGGACCTGCTCTGTACCGGGCGCTTCTCGGTCTTCATGGGCGTGCCGACCATGCACCGCCGCCTCTACCAACTGGCCGCCGGTCAACGCTACGATCTCAGCGGCATGCGCCTCATGACCTCCGGCTCCGACCGTCTGCCCGATGACCTCTTCTACGGCTACCAAGAGACCTTCAACGTCACGCTGCTTGAGCGCTACGGCATGACCGAGACCGGCATGAACCTGTCCAATCCGTTACAGGGCGAGCGGCGCGTGGGCGCGGTCGGCTTGCCGCTGCCCGGCGTCGCGGCGCGCGTCGTCGATCCCGATACCGAGCAGCCACTGGCCGACGGCGACATCGGCGAAGTCCAGATCAAAGGCGCGCATGTCTTCAAGCGCTACTGGCGTCAACCTGAAAAGACCGCCGCAGCCTTCAGCGCCGACGGCTGGCTGCGCACCGGCGACATGGGCCTACGCGAGCCGGACGGTTATTACACGCTCAAGGGCCGCGCCAAAGACCTCATCATCACCGGCGGACTCAACGTCTACCCACCGGAAGTCGAACTGGTGCTGATGGAGCATCCGTCAGTCGCCGCCTGCGCCGTCATCGGCTGCCCGGATGACGAATGGGGCGAGCAAGTCGTGGCGGCCATCATCCCGCAAGCAGCCGAACCCGCCGATGCGCCGGACGAAGGCGAAATCTGCGCCTTCTGCCGCCAGCAACTGGCCGCCTACAAAGTACCGCGCCGAGTGATCTTCGTCGATAAACTCCCCGCCAACGCCCTCGGCAAAGTCCAAAAAGCCAAACTCCGCGCCCAACTCTGCGGCTGATGCCTGCCATATCACCCAAGCCTTGTAGGGGCGAGCCTTGGCTCGCCCTCTCTGTGTCCTCCGCGCCCTCTGTGGCAAAAACCCTTCGTGCCCTTTGTGGTGAAAAATCTGAAGCGATTGCGCTTTGGCCCAGACTCCGCAGTTTTGAATCAGCCACCGCACAGGGTACAATCATTGCATCAGCAAAAGCTGAAAGGTTCAGGAAACGCATGGAAGTCAGAGAGCGTATCATATCAGCCGAGCGCTTCTTCGAGTTGATGGAGCAGCCTGAATATCTCGATCGCGTCCTCGAACTTGTCGAAGGAGAACTCATCGAGATGTCAAAGCCAACCAGCATTCATGGCATTGTTGTGGGCCTGCTTTCGGCAGAGATTGTATTATTTGTTAAGCGCGGCAATCTTGGCGGTGTCATGGTAGGCGACACCGGCTTTATTCTCGAACGGAAAGAATTTGGCAAGGATAGCGTGCGCGGGCTGGACATCGCCTACGTCAGCAAGGAGCGTTTGCCGAATCCGCCGGACTTTTCTTGGTACGAGATAGGTCCCGATCTCGCCGTCGAAGTGATCTCACCGAGCAACAAAACCAGCGACACGCATCTGAAAGTCATGCAGCTCCTGAACGCCGGTACTCGCCTCGTCTGGCTGGTCTACCCAGAGAGCCGCACAGTCGTCGCGCAAACGGCCGAGAACGCCGTCACGCTCTCGGAGACAGACACCCTCTCCGGCGGCGATGTGCTGCCCGGCTTTGAACTCCTCGTTGGCGACATCTTCCCCAGCTAACCGCTCCCACAATATGTCGCAAGCGAGATAGGTGACTCGCGTGCACGGATCCGCGCGGCAACAAGCCGATACGATAAGGGATGCAATACGGCGCCGTCCCTGCATTTCGCTCTCGATCTTCGTGATAGTTGTGGTTTTGATATCAGTGACGGCTTACGCGCGCTATCAACATGTTCAGGCTGAATTAGTAGCCCAACAAAGTATACGCAACCGACTCCAAACCGGGCTGGACAATTGGAGAGATGATCTTTCGATGAGGTTTGGCCACCTCAAAGATAGCGTTCAGGGCACTACACAGGGCGCTGCAAACATAGTCGGTGGCGCTTGGGGCATCATCAGTTACCTGGTGACAGCCGTACTGGACTTCATCGGCAACCTGCACATCATGATCCCTGTCACAATTATATACTTCGGCGTCGGATTCTTTGGCACACTCAAGATGAGAGTGGCCACACTCATTGGCGCGATAATCGCTTTCTGGGTATCGACAAGCCTTGGAATCGTTCAAGGAAGCGTCATCGGGCTGCTTGCGATTGCAGGCTTGCTACTATGGAACAAGATCGATCCGCGCTTGCTTACGGCGATTCAAGGTCTACCCACTACGCTGAAAGCCAGACTTAGAGAGATGCGAGAGAGATCGTATCAGCGCCATTCCCCCGAATCCGTGTCTACAGGTGACGTAGAGGATTCTCCCGTCTGAAATCTGTTCAAGTCACGTCTAAACAGAATAGGGCGACTCACAGAGTCGCCCCTACGCCGACTAAGTTTTCGTATGTTGCCTAGCCCTTCCCGTTTGAGCCGTTGCTGCCCTTGTTGCCATTCGCCCGCGGGCGCCGCGCCGGGCGCTTGCGCGGCAGCTTCATAGGCAGACTATGCCGCCGCACCCCATCAAACTGATACAGCGCATTGGCGACAGCGCCGGCGGTCGGCACCAAGCCGATTTCCCCGACGCCTTTGGCGCCATAGGGCCCATAGGGGTCCGGCACCTCCACGCCGATGACTTCCATCTCCGGCATATCCTTGGCGCGCAAGATGCCGCATTTGCGCAGCATGGTGCTCTTGGGCCGGCCGGCTTCCATCGGCAAATCTTCGCTGATGGCGTAACCCAGGCCCATGTGGATCGAGCCCTCCAGCTGTCCCTCAAAGAGCGTGGGATTGAAGATCTTGCCGGCGTCATGGGCGGCGATAATCTTGTCCACCTGCCCGTCCTCGTCCAGGATGACCACCTGCGTCGCATAACTGTAAGAGTAGTGCGTGTAGACCTTCTCCACCATGGCGCCCGGCTTGGTCGTCCAGTCCACCGTGAACTCGCCTTCGTATTGCCGCCCGACCAGCTCCTCCAGCTTGTGATACTCCAGATCAGCCTTGAAGCGCTTGCTGGCGTCAATGATGGCATTGCCGATCAGCGAGGTGGCGCGCGAGGCGGTCGTCATGCCAGTGACCATCTCGGAACCGGTCTCGACTCGCACCTCAATCATCGAGGGAGGCACACCGGTCTCGGTCACAAGCGTCTGCACAGCCATGGTATGCACGCCCTGGCCCATCTCCGTCCAGCCATGGTCGATGATGACCTTGGCCTGCTCCTCGCCCTCGGGCGCATCGGGGTTGGGCGCCACCGACAGCGTAACCTTGGACGAATCGGGCATGCCGTTGCCGATGCCGGTATTCTTGATGCCGCAGGCGATCCCCGCGAATTGCGCCTGGCTGAACTCGTCCTTGACCGCTTCCAGCGTGGCTTTGGCGCCGGCGCCCGCTTCGATGACCTGACCCGTTGCCGTCATATCGCCGTCATCCAGCGCATTCTGGTAGCGGAATTGCCAGCGGTCGAAGCCGCCCTGCTCGCAGAGGTCGTCGATGCAGCTTTCCAGCGCGAAGGCCGTCTGGTTGACGCCGAAACCGCGCATGGCGCCGCAGGGCAGATTATTGGTGTAAACCGCCGTGCTGACGATATCGGTGACCGGGAAGTTATAAGCGCCGGTGGCGTGCCCCGCCGAGCGCTCCAGCACCTTCATGCCCACCGAGGCATAGGCGCCGGTATCGCCCACGAAGCGCCCCTTGCAGAAGGTCAGCATGCCTTCATCATCACAGCCGATGGTGTACTCCATCCAGATCGGATGGCGCTTGGGATGCATGACGATCGACTCGTCGCGGGTCAGGCGCACCTTGACCGGCAGGCCCATCAGATAAGCGGCCAGCGCGGCGTGGCCTTGCACCGACAAATCTTCCTTGCCGCCGAAAGCGCCGCCGTTGGGCACCAGCACCACATGCACATCCGCCTGCGGCAGGCCCAGCAGCTTGGCGATTTGCACCCGGTCTTCAAAGACGCCCTGCCCTTGTGAGAGGACTTCAACGCCAGCCCCCGCAGGATAAGCCACGCAAGCTTCCGGCTCCATGAAACCATGCTCGATCATCTGGGTTTCGTAGACGCCGCGCGTAGTGTAGGCGGCGTCCGCCATTGCCTGCTCCAGGTCGCCGCGGTTGGTGATGGATTGCGACAATATATTGCCGCCTTCGTGCACCGACGGGCTCTCTTCTTGCAGGGCGGCGTGCATATCCGTGACCGGCTCCAGCACCTCATAGTCGACCTCGATCAGGGCGACCGCTTCGCGCGCGATAGCGTCTGTCTCAGCGACCACAACCGCCAGCACATCGCCGACATAGCGCGTGGTTTCGCCCACGCCGATCATCAGCGGCCAATCCTGCTTGATCAAGCCGATGTGTTTGTCGCCGGGGATGTCGTCCGCGGTCAAGATACGCAGCACGCCCGGGTGCGACTCGGCCGCGCTCAGGTCCAGCGACTTGATAAACGCGCGCGGATGATCGCTGAATTTCAGGGTGCCGATCTTCATGCCTTCCAGGCGGATATCATCGACATAGCGGTGCTGCCCCAGCACGAGGTCTTGCGCGTGATACTTGGGCAGGCGCGTACCGATACCGCCTTCGACCTCGGGCATATCGACCTCTTCTTCGTTGCGGATGGCTTCGGCGGCGGTCTCAATGGCATCCACGATTTTCTTGTAGCCCGTGCAGCGACAGAGGTGCGGCGTCAGGCACTTTTCGATATCGGCGCGGCTGGGCTCGGCATTGCGCTTGATGAGATTGTCCGCTTGCATGACGATGCCGGGGATGCAGAAGCCGCATTGCACGCCGCCCTCTTTGACGAAGGCGTTGGCGAATACATTCTGCCGATATTCGCCCAGGCCTTCGGTGGTGGTGACGGATTTGCCCGCCACCTTCTCCATCTTGGTCACGCAGGAGAGCATGGCCCGGTCGTCGACCTGCACGACGCAGCAGCCGCAAGCCGCCTGCGGCGCGCAGCCGTCTTTGGGCGAGATGATGCCCAGGTCCTCGCGCAAGACATTCATCAAGGCGCGGTCCGGGTCGCCATCGTACTGTACAGTTTTACCGTTGAGGGTGTAGTGAATCATGATTCGTGTCTCCCTAATCTTGCTTCATTCAGCCAGCCAGGCACTTTTCGATAGGGGAACCTAACGCCGTGAGAGACACGACCTGGCACTGTTGCCAGTATTATGTCGGCTTTTGCAGGATTTTTCAAATTTACGTTTAATTTCACCGCAGAGGCACAGAAGTAGTTCCAACAAAGTAATGATAATCGCAGCAGTAAGAAAGAAACTGCCAAAATAATCGTATGATTGCAGGGGCGAGCCTTGGCTCGCCCACTCTTGAATAGACTTCCATTAAATTTTCGCACGATTAACTTGGTTCTACTGAGGGCACAGAGCAAAATTGCCACCGAGTACACCGAGGAAAAATGGGGACACCGAGTAAAGCAATTCAAAAGTATGCTGGCAGCGAGAGTCCATCAGCAGGGCAGCGGCATCCGCTGCGTGAGCGTCGAAGCAAAGTCAAATCCTTCGTCCCCTCTGTGTGCCCTCACTGTCCGCGGTGGGAACAGTCCTTTGTGCCTTTGTGCCCTTTGTGGTAAATATCCTTTGCGGAAAAACGTCGAAAGCGCGCGCTACAATTCCCGCATCAACTCACACACAGAAACGGTCGCAGTATGTCACTCGCAGACACGGTCAAAGACCACTTCACCGCCGAATTCGGCGAGCCCCCCGCCTTCATCGTGCGCGCGCCGGGACGCGTCAACCTCATCGGCGAGCACACCGATTACAACGACGGCTTCGTCATGCCGCTGGCCATCGACCGCGCGACCTGGATCGCGCTGCGTCCGCGAGCCGACAACAAAGTCGACGTCATTTCGATCGACATGGACGACCGGCGCGAATTTGCCTTGGACGACTTGCCCCAACCCGCAGACGCCGACTGGATCGACTATGTCATCGGCGTGGCCTGGTCGCTGCTTGAGCGCGGCTATGAGTTGCGGGGCTGGGAGGGCGTGGTGGGAGGCGATGTGCCCATCGGCTCGGGTTTGTCGTCATCGGCGGCCCTGGAGCTGGCGACGGCGCGGGCTTTCTATTGCGCCTCCGGTTTTGACTGGGACGCGGCGGCGATGGCCCTGGCCTGCCAGGCGGCCGAGAACAACTGGCTGGGCGTCAATTGCGGCATCATGGACCAGATGATATCGGCGGCGGGCGTGGCAGACCGCGCGCTGCTGATCGATTGCCGCAGCCTGGAATGCGCAACGGCGCCGCTTCCCGTTGGAACCGCGGTGGTCATCCTCGACACCGGCACGCGCCGTGGCCTGGTCGATTCCGAATACAATCAGCGGCGGGCGCAATGCGAAGCGGCGGCGCGGCACTTCGGCATCGCGGCCTTGCGCGATATCGACCTGCCGACATTCCTGAAGCGGGAGCATGAACTGGGTCCCCTCATCCGCAAGCGCGCCAGCCACGTCATCAGTGAGAACGGGCGCACGCTGCGGGCGCGGGAGGCCATGAACGCCGGCGATGCGGCGCTGCTTGGGCAGCTGATGATTGAGAGCCACGTCAGCTTGCGCGATGACTTTGAGGTCTCGAGCCCGGCGCTGGACGCCATCGTCGATTGCGCCAATGCCGAAGCCGGCTGTTATGGCGCGCGCATGACGGGCGCGGGATTTGGCGGTTGCGCGGTGGCGCTGGTGCGGGCGAATGCGGCCGATGCCTTCGTCGAACGGGTGAGCGCGCAATATCAAGCCGCCACCGGCAATAAGCCGGCGCTCTACGTCACGCGGGCCAGCCGCGGCGCGGAGACAGTGGCTGGGACAGGGCTTTCGACAGATTTTGCCACAGAGGACACAGAGGAAACTTGAGGACACGGAGGAATTAACATTGCTTCAATGCTCGAGTATTGCGTGCTTCTGCCTGTCCTTTAGAGTTATCGCTGCCATCATATTTCTAAACAGCGCTACTCCGGGTACTCTTTTCGCTCGGTGTGCTCGGTAGTCAATGCTTTGGCTGTATAGCGGCGCGATTGTTCGGACAATTGCCCGATAACAAGGCGATTCCCATGATCGGGCCAGTCTCGCCCTTGAGATAAAAGCGCAGTATAGTTGAGCCGGCGCAGCCTGCGGCAAACCGTGAGTCTTGATGTTCATTCCACGTCCCAAACAAGCGGAGGTATTGGCCTATCGGCGCGGCGCCATGGGTGTGGCGGCGGTGCCGGGTAGCGGCAAGACCGCGACCCTGTCCTTCCTGGCGGCGCAACTGCTGGCTGAAACCGACCTGGCCGACGGCCAGGAGATTCTGATCGTCACCCTGGTCAATTCCGCGGTGGCCAACTTCGCGCGGCAGGTCAACGAATATGTCAAAGATGACGGCTTGCTGCCGGGTTATGGTTATCGCGTACGTACGCTGCACAGCCTGGCCAACGATATCGTGCGGCAGAAGCCGACCGTGGCCGGCCTGGACGAGCAATTCAGCATCGTCGACGAACGCGAGAGCAACGAGATCCTCGCCGACGCGGTCGATGCCTGGATGCGCCGCTTTCCCGGCGCGCCGGATGCCTACCTGGCGCCGGATTATATCGACAAAGGCTACTATCGCACCCAACGCTGGGCTGAGATTCTGACTGATGCCGCGCGCAATTTCATCCGTCAGGCGAAAGACGGTTTGCTGGCGCCGGCTGATATCCTGGCCGCATTGGCGCGCGGGACAGGCAAATTGCCGCTGGCCGAGATTTGCGCCCAGATTTACCAGGATTATGATCGGGCGCTGGCTTATCGCGGGGCGGTTGACTTTCAGGACTTGATCCGGCTGGCGCTGCATACATTGCGCCAGGACAGCGACTTCCTGGCGGCGCTGCAGCAGAAATGGGTCTACATCCTGGAGGATGAAGCCCAAGACAGTTCGCGGCTGCAAGAGGACATTCTGCGGCTGCTGGCTGGCGAGCGCGGCAACTGGGCGCGCGTTGGCGACCCCAATCAGGCGATTTTCGAGACCTTTACCACGGCCGACCCCAAGTATCTGCGCGAGTTCATCAGCGCGCCCGGCGTCGAGGGCCGCGAATTGCCCAACTCCGGGCGCAGCACACGCAGCATTCAGAAGCTGGCGAACCGGCTGATCGAATGGTCGCTGGCGCACCCGCATCAGGCCATACGCGAACGTACGCCACTGACCACGCCCTACATCCAGCCGACGCCGCCGGGCGATCCCCAGCCCAACCCGCCTGACAACCCGGCGGCGGTGAGCTTGCAGGCGGAGAACTACAGCGCGACCAAAGAAGCCCTGTTGGTGACTGAATCTTGCGGGCGCTGGCTGCAGGAGAATCCCGATCAGACTGCGGCCATCCTGGTGGCGCGCAACGGGCGCGGCTCGGAAATTGTCAAGTTTCTGCGGCAGCGGGGCGTCCCGTACGTCGAGAATCTCAACAGCACTTCGACCACGCGGGCGGTGGTGGGCGCGCTGGCGCGGACGCTGGGTTACCTGGCCGACCCCAAACAAGCCGCCTTGCTGGCCGAGGTCTACCGTGTCTGGCGGCGGGATGAGCGCGAGGACCCGGAGGCTGCAGCAGGCATCAAGGCCGTGGCGGACGGACTGAAGCGCATCAAGCAGGTGGAAGACCTGGTGGCGCCGCGCTTGAGCGACTGGCTCGACGAGTCGCTGCCTGAGGATGCCTACAGCGAGCTGCGAGGTCAGATGGCCGAATTCCGCGATCTCGTCGGCAGTTGGCTGCGCGCGGCGGAAATGCCCATCGATCAACTGGTTTTGACCATCGCCGGCGATATCTTCCGCGATGTGAGCGACATCGCCACGGCGCATATGGTGGCGCTGCATCTGGCGCAATTGGGCGAGACGCATCCCTTGATGCGCTTGCCGGATTTCGCCGCCGAGCTCTACGACATCGCCGGCAACAAACGCCGTTTCACAGGCCTAGGCGATGACGCGTCCCAATTCGATCCCGATGCGCACAAGGGAAAAGTCACGGTGACGACCCTGCATAAAGCCAAGGGGCTGGAGTGGGACCGCGTCTATCTCATCTCGGTCAACAATTACGACTTCCCCTCGGCCGATGCCAACGACAGCTTCATCGGCGAAAAGTGGTTCATCCGCGATGATCTGAATATGTCGGCGGAGGCGCTGGCGCAACTAGAGGCCCTGCAGGACGGCCGGGAATACCGCGAGGGCTTCGCCAGTTTGACGGCGCGCATCGACTACGCGGCCGAGCGCTTGCGGCTGCTCTACGTGGGCATCACGCGGGCGCGCAAGGCGCTAACGATCACCTGGAATACTGGCCGCGGTCAGGCGACGGAAGCCACGCCGCTGCTGGCGCTGCGCGCCTGGTGGGAAAGGGAGCAAGAGCAGGAGCTGGCGCATGAGCCTCAGCGCTGACTACGCGTTCACGCAGGGCAGCCTGCAAGATTACGCCGATTGCGCCCGCCGCTTCGAGCTACGCTACATCAAGCGGCTGCGTTATCCGGCGCCGGAGGTCAAGCAGGCGCTGGAGTTTGAGCGGCGTATGCGCCAGGGCAATCGCTTCCACAAGCTGGTGCAGCAGCATGTCAACGGCACGCCGGCTGATTTGCTGGGGCGCTCGCTGGATGACGACCCCGACCTGGCGCGCTGGTGGGACAACTATCTCAATGGCGACCTGGACAGTCTGCCGGCGCAGCGTCACGCCGAAATCACCCTGCAAGCGCCTCTCGGCGGGCAACGCTTAGTGGCGAAGTACGACTTGCTGGCGTTAGAGCCGGGCGGCGCGGCCGTCATCGTGGATTGGAAGACGGGCGAGCGCGTACCTGCGCGCCAAGCGCTGCAGTGGCGTCTGCAAACTGTGGTCTACCGCTACGTATTGGCGCAGGCTGGCGCGCATCTCTACCGCGGGCCGATCCCGCCGGAGCGCATTCGCATGGATTATGTTTATGTGGCGCAGGGGACGCAGCGCCACAGTTTCGAGTATTCGGCGGCGCAGCTGGCGGCGGACGAGGCGCGACTGCTGGAGATGATACAGGCTATCGGCGCGGCGGCGGCTTTCCCGCTGACGGAGGAGCTGCGGCGCTGCAAATTCTGCATGTATCGCGCGTTCTGCGACCGTGGTGAGGCGGGGGATTTACGGGATTTTGAGTTTGACGAAGAGGTCGAAGGGGACGAGGCTATCGACCTGGACTTCGACCAGATAGCGGAGATAGAGTTTTAGTTATTGGTGGGTGTAGTAGCAAGAATGAAGCTGTAAAAACTTTACCACCGAGTTCACCGAGAACAAAGAGGACACCGAGAAACGCTGAATAGTAATCTTCCTAGCAGCGACAGCTTTCGTACGCAGGTTGGCGGCAAATGATGCACGAATCCTATTGCGTGCAAAGCCTCGGTGTACTCAAAGGCACTCGGTGTCCTCGGTGGTAAAATCTGTCGCATGCCGCTTAAGACTGTCTGTCCGATCTAGCCAATGGAGCAGCAGCATGAAAATCGACCGCCTACGCAGCCTGCACGTTTCCGCCGAGTGGGATTATCACGAGCCGTTGGGCGAGGCCTTTTTGTCGCGCCCGGTGAATATCTACCCCGAGCTGGCGGCGCTTGAGCCGAGCTGGCCGGTGGCGGATGTGGCCGGCGGGCCGCCCTACACGGTGGAGGCGCATTTCCTGCTGATCGACACCGACGAAGGCGCCAGCGGCATTTGCGGGCCGGTGGGCGCCGAAGACATCGCCATCATCGAGCGCTATTTCGGCGAGATCCTCATTGGCGAGGACCCACAGGCCATCGAGCGCATCTGGGACAAGATGTACCGGCATTCGATTCACGGGCGCAAGGGCACACCTATGATGGCGCTGAGCAAAGTCGATCTGGCGCTCTGGGACCTCAAGGGCAAGCTGCTGGGCGCGCCGGTCTACCAATTGCTGGGGGGACCGTCGCGCGAGCGCATCCGCGCTTACGCCTCCATGCTGGGTTATTCGGTGGAGCCGAACAAGGTGATTGAGCGGACGCGGCATTTCCTGGCGCAGGGGTTCACCGCCTTCAAGTGGTTTATGCCCTGCGCGCCCAAAGACGGCGAGCCCGGGATTCGTAAGAATCTGGCGGTCATCCGTGCGGCGCGGGAAGCGGCCGGTCCCGACTGCGATCTGATGTTCGACGCCTGGAGCAGTTGGAATGTGCCCTACACCTTGCGCATGATCGAGCTGTCGCGAGAGTATCGTCCCTACTGGTTTGAAGAGCCAGTGCTGGCCGATTTGATCCCGCAATATGCCGAGCTGCGGCGTGAAGCGCGCGGTGTATTCATCAGCGGCGGCGAGCACGAATATACGCGCTGGGGCATCAAGGCGCTGCTGGACGCCGGCGCTGTCGATGTGCTGCAAGCCGATGTGACCTGGGCCGGCGGCTTGAGCGAGATGACCAAAATCTGCGCGCTGGCCTCGGCTTATGACATACCGGTCATCCCTCATCACGGCGGCTGGCCGTCGACGCATCTGATCGCTTCGCAAGCGCTGAGTACCTGCCCCATGCAAGAGTGGCTTATCCAGCACGGCCGCACGCCCAATGTTTTCTACAAACACAAGCTCGTGCCGGTCGATGGGCATATTCACCTGCCGACCGCGCCGGGCTTGACTATGGATCTGGCCGACGAAGGCGTGAGCGTGCTTGAGGAGCGGGTGCTGGCCGGCTGATGTCAGCGGAGAAGCGACCACGCCGCGAGTGGCGGGAACCGACGCCGGTAGCGGCGCCAGATGTGCTGCGGGCCGCCGTCGGCGGGCATCGCCTGGTCGCTGAGCACTTGGCGCGCAAGGGCATCGTCAGCGCGGCGGATGCGCAGTGTTTCATGTCGGCCGCGGCTTATACACCGGCGCCGGCTGATGAATTGCCGGATATTGAGCGGGCGGTCGAGCGGCTGCGGCGGGCCATCCGCGCTCACGAGCAGATTCTGATTTGGGGCGACTTTGACGTCGACGGGCAGACGGCCACCGCCCTGCTCTATGCGGCGCTGCAGCAGCGCGGCGCGCGCGTCAGTTATCACGTGCCGAATCGCTTTAGCGAGGGGCACGGCATCCACCTGCCGACGCTCAAGCGCAAGCTGGCGGGCGGCGTCGATTTGCTTCTAACCTGTGATACGGGTGTGACCGCGCACGACGCGGTCGACTACGCCGCCAGCCGCGACGTGGATACGATCATCACCGACCATCACAGCCTGCCCGCGCGGCTACCGGCTGCCAGCGCCGTCGTCAATCCGCAGCGGCTGCCCGCGGGTCACGCGCTGCGCGAGCTGCCCGGCGTCGGCGTGGCCTACAAGCTGATGGAAGCGCTGGCGGCGCAGGACGACGGCGACCCCGCCGAGGGGCTGGACCTGGTGGCGCTGGGCATCGTGGCCGATGTGATGGTGCAGGTGGACGATACGCGTTATCTCTTGCAGCGCGGGCTTGAGCGCTTGCGGCAAAATCAGCGCCCGGGCGTGAGCGCCATCCTGGAGCAGGCGCAGATCGCCGCGGCCGAGCTCAACGAAGGGCATATCGGCTTTGCGATTGGTCCGCGATTGAATGCGCTGGGGCGGCTCGATGACGCCAATCCCGCGGTTGAGCTGCTGACAACAGCCGACCGGGCGCAGGCGCGTATGCTGGCGCATCGGCTGGAGGGCTTCAACGCGCGGCGCAAATTTTTGTCGAATCAAGTCTATGAATCGACTATCGCGCAGATTGAAGCCGAGCCCTCGCTGCTGGATTACGCCGCGCTGGTGCTCAGCCACAGTGACTGGCACAGCGGCGTGATCGGCATCGTGGCCAGCCGGCTGGTCGAAGAATTCGGCCGCCCGACGGTGCTGATCGCGACGCCGGATGAGACCGGGCGCGGCTCGGCGCGGTCAGTGGCGGGCCTGGATATCACGGCGGCGTTTGGGCGGGTGGCGGCTCAGCTGACGCGCTACGGCGGGCACAGCATGGCGGCCGGCATGAGCTTGCCGGCGGACAAAATCTTCCAGTTTCGGCGCGCGCTTTCGGGTGTATTGCGGGAGATGGGCGGCGCTGAGCCGACGGCCCCGGCCCTGGCGGTCAGTGGCTACCTGGAGCTGCCCGAGTTATCGCTGGCGCTGGCGGAGGATATCGAGCGCCTGGCGCCCTTCGGCAACGGCAATCCGCCGCTGACGCTGGCGACGCGGGACTTGAAGCTGGCCAGCCGCAGGGGTTTGGGGCGGCGCGGCGAGCACCTGCAAGTCGAAGTCGAGGACGAGGCGGGCCACCGGCAGCGGGTCATCTGGTGGCGCGGCGCGGGCAAGGATCTGCCTGCCGGCAAATTCGACCTGGCCTATACGCTCCGCAGCAGCGCCTACAAGGGACAGCGGGAGGCGCTGATTGAGTGGCTCGACTTCCGACCGCTGGAAAGCGCCCTGTCCGACATCAATGTCGACGAGCCCGCTTGGGAGCTGCAGGACTACCGGGGCAGCGACGACCCGCATTCGGCCTTGGCCAGCGCGCGCGAATGGTATCCGCAGGCGCAAATCTGGGCGGAGGCGGAGCGGCTCGAGGGCGCGGTCAATCGCCTGGGGCTGAGCGCGAGCGAAACGCTGATCGTGTGGACCGCGCCGCCAGCGGCCGAGGCGTGGTCGGCGGCGCTGGCGACCGTCAGCCCGCAGCGGCTGATCGTCTTTGGCGCGCTGCCGGATAGCGCGGAGCCGGCGGGTTTCCTGCGGCGGCTGGCGGGCCTGATCAAGTTCAGCATCAATCGGCGCGGGGGCGCTGCCGGGCTGGAAGCGCTGGCGGCGGCGACAGCTCAGCCCGAGCGGACAGTCCAGGTCGGATTGCAAGTGTTGCGCGCGCTGGGTAAACTCGACTATCAGGTGGCGGCGAGCGGGGAATACCAACTGCGGGCGGCGGATAATCCACCGGGCGGCGAGCTTGGGGACCTGCGCCAGCGACTTGACCTGCTCTTGGGCGAGACCCGCGCCTTCCGCGAGTATTGGCTAAAGATGGACATGCGAGGCTAGAACAATGGCTTTCGAACAATCGGTGTCGTGGTGGTGCTACAGCATGCTCGGCGTTGACCCGGTCGACCTGCTGCAAACGGCAAAGTCGATCGGCTATACGGGGATGGAGCTGGCGCCGGTCGAGCAATTTGCGCTGGTGCGGGAGCAGGGCATGAAGATCGCGGCGCATCAATTGCATGTGCCGCTGACTCAAGGCATCAGCCATACGAAGTATTGGGACGACATCAAGCGGCAGGCTGACGAAAGCCTTCAGCTGGCGGTCGAGTGGGACATCCCGTATCTGATTGCCTTCAGCGGCAATCGCGAAGGCCTGGACGACGCGCGCGGGGCGGAAAACGCCATCAAACACCTGGAGCCGCTGACGCGGGCGGCGGAATCGGCCGGGGTCGTGCTGATCCTGGAATTGCTCAACAGCAAGGTGAATCATCCCGATTATCAGTGCGACCGGACGGACTGGGGCGTGCAGGTCGTCTCGGCGGTGGATTCGCCGAATGCGCGCCTGCTCTACGATATCTATCACATGCAGGTCATGGAAGGCGATGTCATCCAGACGATCCGCGATAATCACCAGTGGTTCGCGCATTATCACACGGCGGGCGTGCCGGGCCGGAATGAGATCGACGAGACGCAGGAATTGAATTACCCGGCCATTTGTCGCGCCATCGCCGAGACTGGTTTCACGGGTTACGTGGGGCAGGAATTTGTGCCGCTGGGCGACTGGAAGGCGGCGCTGCGGCAGGCATACGACGCCTGTAATGTGGAGTAGCTAATACGAGCCGCGGTGGGGGTAGCGCCGCAGCCAGCCGGCCGGCTTGCGATACTCCTGGATGAGGGCGATGCCGGAGGCGATGACGATCATGCCGATCACCATGGTGCCGGAGATTTCTTCGTCCAAGAGCAGCACACCGCCGACGCCCGCCACGATTGGGATGATGTAGGTGGTCATCACCGCCGGCGTGGCGCCGAAGCGCTTGATCGTGTAGAAGGACAACATAAAGCCGATGAAAGTGCCGACCACCGCGGCGTAGAGCAAGCCGGCGACCCCGGCCGCGTCCACCGCGCTGAAGTCGAAGCCGACAGTCAACAGCGTGAAGGGCATCATCACGATTGCGGTTGAGAAAAGACGAACGCTGCCGACATCAAAGGCGTCGTAATGGCGCAGGTTTTTCCGCGCGTAGATGATCATGATTGAGCTCGAGATCATGCCCACGACGACCAGCAGATAGCCCGTCGGGTCCGCGCGCGATATATCGGGCAGTCCACTCTCTCCGCTCAGCGTCAGCAGCAGGGCGCCGCCCAAAGCCAGGCAGACACCGAAAATCTTGCGCTTGTTGAGCAGCTCGTCCGGCAAGATCCAGTGCGCCAGCACAACCGTCATGGCCGGACCGGTCGTCAAGAGTAGCGATGCCACGCCGCTGGACTGATATTGCAGCGAGGTGACGACACAGGTCATGGGGACGGCGGTGCCAAATACGCCAAGCAGGCCCGCCCGCCACCACAAAACCCGGTCGCGCGGCACGCGCCGCCCGGTGACGAGCGCGTAAACGCCCAGGGACATCAAGCTGGCGATGACCATGCGAATGCCGATGTAGGCGGCGGGGTCGAATTGGCCGACGTTGAAACGCGACACGACGAGCGATGAGCCGAAGCAGAGACCAAGCATGAGGACGTATGGCAGGGCTCTGATACTCAAGCGGGCTTCCCGGGTTAGGTCGACAAACAGAGCGGCAGTATACACCAGGGACGCGGAAATGCGCTATGCAGAATATTTTGCATAACACAAGCACAAGGCAATTATTGTTTCCGACCTTTCGAGCCAAACTGAGAATTGCCAGACGGGGCTACAGCCGCCGGCGCGGCGCGGCATACTCTGCCGGCGTGTCCATTTCGTCCATCCAGCGGACGAATTTGGCGTGCATCATTGCACAGACGTCCGGCCGTTCGTCGGCTAAATTGTGCTGGTGACCCGGGTCTTTGACCGCGTCGTATAAGGCAAGTGGCTCACCCTCCAGGCTATAGAAGAAGTCCCACTCGCCGTCACGGATGGTGCTGGGCGAGACCTCGACGACGACGCGCTCGCTGTCATCGACGATCAAGGTGGTATTGCCAGCCGTGTCTATCAGCGACTGCGAAGTCACCACGATGTCGTGCAGACGGTCGACTTCGCCGCGAGCCAGCGGCAGCAGGGAGCGCGCCTGTACGCGATCCGGCTTATCGATGCCGGCCAGTTCCAGCATGGACGGCATCATATCGGGAATGCTGACCAGGCCTGGTACGCGCTTGTGGGCATAACCGGGGATTTTGGCGAAAAGCGGCACGTGTGATATCTCGTTATGTTTGGGGCAGGCGTAAGAGATGGCGCCCTGCTTGAAGCGCGCCATAGCTTCCATCACGGGAATGGTGTTATCAGGCCAGCGAAAGCGGCTCTTGCCGAAGACGCCGAATTCACCGAAGTAAAAGCCGTGATCGGAGACGAAGAATATGGCGGTGTCATCGTAGATGCCGAGGGACTTCAGGCGGTCGATCAGCAAACCGAACCAGCGATCGACCATGGTGATCTCCCCCATGTAGGTCGCACGACCGATTTCCAGATCGCGCGCGGTGTAGCCGGCATCCTCCCAATCCCAATAGGCGGGGTAGACTTGCTCGCCGGCATAATCCGGCAGGTAAGGTTTGACGTAGTGCGCGGGCGGATCCCAGGGTTCGTGCGGATCCCAGGCGTCGATGTAGAGGAAGAAGCGCTCGTCATGGTGGCGCTCGACCCAATCCATGGCTGTCTTGAAGGTCTGGGGCGCGAAGCGGTCGTCTTCTTCTTTCCACAAGCTGGTGACATCGGGGCGTCCTGAGGCCTCGCGCTGGCCGCGTATCCAGATGAAGTCGTGGAAACCGCGATCATAGCCGTAGCCGTTGCGAATGAGGAAAGGGTTATCGCCGATGCCCATGGTCCGGTAGCCGGCTTTGGTCATCAGGTCGGCCAGGGTGATTTCGTCTAGCGGCAAGGGGCCCCAAGTCAGGTAGGTGAGGGTGAAGCGGCCGGTGGCGATATCGGCGCGCGTCGGCACCGTGGGGAAGGAGGCGGAATGGCAGTCCTCGAATACAAGCGCTTCTTGCGCGAATTGAGTCAGATAAGGCGCGATGACCTGCTGGTTGCCGTATGTCGGCAGGTAGTCGGCGCGCAGCGTATCAGTGACGACGCAGATGATATTCATTCTGGCCTTCTCCTCAATGGGTTGGAGCAGTACATTGCCACCGAACGAATTCGGAGGAATTACGCTGTTAACCCTTCACAGCGCCGGACGCCAGGCCGCGGATCAAATACTTCTGAAAAAAGATGATCACAAAGAGAATAGGCAGCGTGGTTGACACTGAGGCCGCCGCGGCCAGTGTGACGTGACCCGGATCTTCGCCGCCGGTGAATTGCGCGATGCCGACGGGCAAGGTCCAGTTGATCTGGGTCAGGATGCGCGCCAGCAAGAAATCGTTATACGCCAGCAGCAGTGTAAACAAGCCGGTGGTGATGATGCCGGGCCACATAATCGGCACGATCACTGAAATGAAGGAGCGCAGACGACTGGCGCCGTCGATCATAGCCGCTTCTTCGATTTCTCTGGGGATCTCCATGAAGAAGCTGCGCAGCATCCAGATGGTGAAGGGCTGATTGGTTGCGACCAAACAGAGGATCAGCAAGATATGCGTATCGTACAAGCCGGAAAGCTGACCGAGGTAATAGAAGGGCAGCACCAGCGCCAGGCTCGGCAGCGAGCGAAAAGCCAGCGCGATCACCAGAATATAGACCGAAACCACGTGTCGATAGCGCGCCAGCCCATAACCCGCCAGCGCGCCGATAGTCAGCGAGATGCAGAGGGTACCCATCGTCACGATGACACTGTTGATCAAGTAGTCATAAAACTCTGCTGTATTGATGATCTCCGGCAAGATCAGCGCGACGGCGGCCCCGGCGAAGATGCAGCCGATGTAGACGACCGAATTGGGCGCGGGGATGCGGTTCGCGGAAAGCCCGATCACCACCAAGGCAAACATAATGAGGATGAGCGCCAAGCCATAGGGCGCAAAGTCTTCCGGCGGTATATTCAGCCAGAGATCGGCATAATTTTCGCCGGTCGGGCTAAAGACGAAGCGTGGCGTTCTGGCGTTGGCGTCCTTCGGCAGTTTGACCGAGTTCATGATTGTCCAGGTGAAAGGCAGGATGTTGTACAGCGTGAACAGCGCCAGCGCGATATAGATGATGATTCTCGCAACAGGGTTGTTCGTGCGGGTCATGAGCTTTCCTCCACCTGGTCGCGATAGGTTATGACAAGGAAAGGTATGAGCACGACAAAGATGCCGATCACGGTGAGCACGCTCATGGCGTTGGCTTTGCCAAGCCGGCCAAAACTGAGCGCGACTTGAAAATTGTAATACATGATTGTCTCGGCGTCATAAATAGGATTCTGCGAAGTTAACACGAAGACACTGTCGAAGACGCGATAAGAATCCATGATAGAGATCAAGCCGATGAAGACAAACAGCGAGCGCAGGTGTGGAATGGCGACATGCCAGAGTTGCTGCAGCCAGCTGGCGCCATCAACGCGAGCGGCTTCCAGCGATTCTTGCGGCAGCGTCTGCAAGCCGGCGAAGAGCACAATCATGACAAAAGGCGTGGCTGTCCAAATGCTGTGAAAGATGATCAGCAGGGGCACGGTGGTGCTATTCATGAACAGGCGATAGTCGAAGAGTTGCTGCATCCAGTACCAGTAGGGTCCGCCGCGGTCGAACATATCGCGGAAGATCAGGGTGCCGACAACCGGCGTCATAACAAAAGGCACCAGGGCCGCGGCGATAAATACGCCGCGTATACGTGTAATTTGGTCGAGGAGCAGGGCGAAGAGCAAGCCGAAGAGGATGCGCAGCGGCACAGCGACAGCGATGAATAGCAAGGTGAATTCAAGCGAGTCCCAAAACTCAGGATCGTTCAGTACTTCCTGGTAATTTTGAAAACCGACCCAGAGCGGTTCATTAAGGTTGCGGAAGGTGATGTAGTGCAGTCCGAGAACGATTGACGCCAGCAGCGGCAGGGTCATCAGTGCCAACATGATAAATACGCTGGGGCCGACAAAGAACGCGAATGCACCACTTTTCACAAGCGATCTTCCTATTAATTTAGAGGTTCAAACTTTCCGCCACAAAATGTATTGACCAAGCTTGCGTTGCGATGTCATTAGACAAATGACCCCTCCTCTTATGCGGGGAGAAGGGGTCAAGATATGTTGATCGGTCTAACCCTCGATGAATCCCTGGGCGGTCGCTTCGGCCGTGTAAGCCTCGGCGGCGGCGTCAAGCAGTTCAGCGGCCGACATTTCTCCGGTCATGATCTGCGGCAGCCACTGACCCCATACCGGGTTCAATACTGCGCCGATAGCGGGTACCGGAGTACCTTCTACACCACCGGCAATGGTAGCGAAGACAGCGGGCAGGTAACGCGCATCGGCAGTCGCAGCCACGGCCTGACGGGTGATCACACCGTAATTTGATCCGCGCAATTGGCTTTCTTCATCCATCGCCTCCAGGATGACCTGGAAGACCAGGTCCGGATCGTCGTCGATATTCGCCGGGATACCCAAACCTGCGCCGGTGCCGCCGGTCGCCGCATAAAGCCCGTCCTCGGTCACTCTGGGAGCAGGAGCGAATTCGATGCCACCGACATAATCGGAGAAATCCGGATCGTCCATGGCGGCGGCGCGGCTGGCCCAAGTGAAGGCCATCGCCAGTTCACCGGTAGCAATACCAATTTGGCTGTCATCAATGCTGTAGGTCAAGCCTTCTTCGCCCATGCAGGCATCAACGATTTCGACCATCTTCTCCAGCGCCATGACACCTTCATCGCTGTTGAAAGCCGGTGTCATGTCATCGTTGAGCGGCTTGCCGCCAAAACCAAGCAGCATATCGCTGAATTCGAGACGCCAGGCCCAGCCGGCGTGCAACTGAAGGGTAAAGGGAATGACGATGCTGTCTTCGGCTTCCAGCACTCCGCAAGCGGCAATCACATCGTCCCAGGTCTCGGGAACGGCGATACCGTGCTTCTCCAGCAGGTCGGGGCGGTAGAACATGTGGCGCGTATTCTGCTCCATCGGCAGGCCGTAGATATTGCCATCGACCGTCATATCCGCCAGGCCAAGGATGTCGGATATCTGGTAGGCATCTTCGTATTTGTCGACCAGGTCATTGAGCGGCATCATCCAGCCTTCGTTTACATAGGACTCGATATCGCCTTGCGTGACCATGATGATATCGTAGGGCGATGTGCCGCCAGCGCCCAATGCCAAGCGCAGCTGGTCATGCGCGGCGCCGGAATCGAGCAACTGCGTGTTGACATCTATATTGTCCACATCGTTGCAGACTTCAAGTTCGTCGGCGTAGAAGTCGATGATGGGGTAGGTCCAACCGATCATGTTGATCGTCGCTGCCGTCTCCGGCGCTTCGAGCATACAGCCGCCCATGTCTTGCCCGGCAACCGGTATAACCAGCGCAAAGACGGCGAGTAGAAGTATTAGGCGTTTCATGGAAAATCTCCTTCGTGGGAATAGTCGTCAAAAAAAGGCGCGACAGTCGCGACACCTGCCAGCGCCTGCACTGAGTATAGCGCAGCTTAAGACTGAAACCAATTACGGCTCGCATTTGGCTGCCACTCACCTTCGTTTTACACTGGCCTGCGGCCATTGCAGCGCCGCCCAAACACGTTACACTGGGCAAATATCAGCGGGCTGAAGGCAGGGAGGCGGCGCCATGAAAAAAGACTTGCTGCAGGTGGGGGTGATCGGCGCTGTGCACGCCCGGAATATCAGCCGGACGCCGGGCGCGGCGGTGGCGGCGGTGATGGACGTTGACGAGGCGCGCGCGGGCGCTGTGGCGTCCGATTGCGGCGCAACAGTCTATAGCGACGCGGCTGAGCTGATCGTTGATCCGGCTGTCGATGCCGTGCTGATCGCCAGCCCGGATGCCTTTCACGCCGAGCAGGCGATCGCGTGTATTGAGGCGGGCAAGCCGGTGCTGTGCGAGAAGCCGATGGCGACCACTGTGGCCGATGGCGAGCGCGTGCTGCGGGCGGAGCTGGCGGCGGGCTACCGGCTGGCGCAGGTTGGCTTTATGCGCGTGTACGACCGAACTCATGCCGACTTGTACGACCTGCTGGCGCAGGGCGAAATCGGCAGAGCGCTGTCTTTCTGTGGCGAGCACATCAACCCCTGGCGCGCCGGCGCGACGATCGACAGGGCGATCGTCAATTCACTGATTCACGACATTCATTCCGCCCGTTGGCTGATGGGCGCGGAAATCAGCCAGGTCTTTGTGCAGTGGGTGCCATCCGAGCCTGACCGGCCGCGCAGCGCGCGTTACGCCATCGCGCATCTGGCCTTCGCCGACGGCGCCATCGGCACACTGGCATGGAACGGCGATTCCGGTTACGGCTACGAGATCCTAGTGAAAATCACCGGCGAGACCGGAACGGCACAGACTGTCGGCCACGTCAGCCCAGTCCTGCGGCAAGGGCATACGGTTTCGCAAGACGTCACGCCGAATTGGCCGCAGCGCTTCGCCCAAGCCTACATTGATGAAGTTCAGATTTGGGTAGACGCGATCCGCGCGGGCGAACCTACTGGACCGTCGGCCTGGGATGGCTACATGTCGCTCGTTGTGGCCGATGCCTGCATCCGTTCGGTAGAGAGCGGGTTGCCCGCGCGCGCTATCGGCATTGACCGCCCGAGACTTTACAGCCCGCGATAATCCCGATACCACTCCCAAGTTCGCCGCAGGCCGTCGCGGATGGACACCGAGGGCGCAAAGCCCAGCAGCTTGCGGGCTTTGTCGTTGTTGCAGTAGGTGATGGGCGGGTCGCTCGGCGGCGTAGGTACAGATACTGTATTGATAGCTTTACCAGCATAGTCTTTGATGATCTCGACAAAGTCTGTCAGCGAGATCGGCGCGCCACAGCCCAGATTGATGATCTCGTAGCCCAGCGGCTTGTCCAGCGCGGCCAATACACCGTCCACCGTATCGGCAATATAGGTCCAGTCGCGATGAATGTCGCCGCCGTTGAAAAGCTTGATGGCCGCGCCAGTCTGAGTCGCTTCCAGCAGGCGCCAGGGCATCATGTCGGGGCGACCGGCAGGCCCATAGACGTTGAAGAAGCGCAGCGCCGTAACCGGCATTTCGGCCAGGTTGTGGTAAGTGTGGGCGAGCAGTTCGGCAGCGCGTTTGCTGGCCGGATAAGCCGCCAAGGGCCGGTCGGCGGTATCGGTCTCGACGAAGGGCAGGATCGGCGTGCGGCCGTAAACAGACGATGTCGACGCCAGTACAAATTGTTCGACGCCGGATTGCTTGGCGGATTCGAGCAGGTTGAGCGTGCCGGTGAGGTTGACATCCAGGTAGAGGCGCGGCTGATCGACGCTGGCGCGCACCCCGGCCAGAGCCGCCAGGTGCGCGACGCGCGTGATACGCTGATCAGCCAAGACCCGCTTGACCAGCTGGGCATCGCGGATGTCGCCTTCCACCAGCGTGCAAGACTCGTAATGAGTCAAGCGGGCGGCGTTGTGTCGCTTGATGGCGGGGTCGTAATAATCGTTGAAGTTGTCGATGACGACGACGGATTCGCCACGAGCGAGCAATGCCGCCGCGACGTGACTGCCTATGAAGCCGGCGCCGCCGGTGACGAGAGTGGTCATGCGCGCCTTCTACCCTGCCAAACGCAGCCGGTCAGTTTCAGAACAACCCTATCCGATAACCAAAGATATTTACAGCCTGCGCGGAACTAATCCTCAGCTGCGACTTCAAGCAGAATCGACTCGAGTTCAGCAAAGGATACAATCCGCACCAGCCGATTCCGCACTTGGGCGGAGCCGGGCGCGTCCAGCCTGTATTTGCTGATCTGCCCGCGCAGTTCCCGTACGGCGACATGCTCGGGCAGATGGGTCGTCTCCAGCGTCAACTGCGCGTGGCGCAGGGCAATACGGGCGCGCTCCGCTCGCGACGGCTCGGGCAGGTTGAGCCCAGTTGACAGGTAAGTCGCGATCTGCCGGAAAAGCCAGGGTCGTCCCAGTGCCGCCCGCCCCACCATTACGGCATCGCAGCCGGTGGCGTCCAGCATACGCCGGGCGTCCGCGCCGGAGTGGACATCGCCGTTGCCGATGATGGGCATGGCGCGCACGGCGTCTTTGACCGCGGCGATGACATCCCAATCGGCCGCTCCACCGTGACCTTGACCGGCGAAGCGCGCATGCACGGCCACCGCCTGCGCGCCCACGGCTTCGGCCGCGACCGCGAAAGGCACAGCAGTGACGACGCCGTCCTCAAAGCCGCTGCGCACTTTGACCGTGACCGGCACTGCGACCGCTTTCACGACCGCTTCGACCACGGCGGTCGCCGCCTTGACATCTCGCAACAGCGCGGCGCCACCGCCCTTTTTTGCGATCTTGGGCACCCAGCAGCCCATGTTGATATCGACGATGTCGGCGCCGTGATCGACGACGACGCGCACCGCTTCAGCGACAATCTGCGGCTCGACGCCGTAGAGCTGGACAGCGACCGGGCTTTCGCTCTCGCGCCAATCGAAGCGCTGCAGGGCCCGCCGCCGCGAATTCTTGACGATATTGCCGCTGATGAGTTCGGTGCAGACCAGGCCGCAGCCGCCCATTTCGCGGCAGAGGCTGCGCAGGGCGAAGTTGCTGTGCCCGGCCATGGGCGCAAGGGTCAGCGGTGTGTCGAATACGATATCGCCGATGCGCAGAGATTTGAGGGCGGTCCGTGGTTGTGCGAGCATGATACGAGAATTTAACCACAGAGAGCGCAGAGAACACAGAGCGCGCCGCGAAATCACAAAGACACAAAGACTCAAAGACTCAAAGGGCACAAAGGATGCTTAATGGCGATGTAACAGGTCGCCCGTCCTGACGCCGTAAAGCGACGACTAAAGCACTTCTTCCGCCATGAAGCGGAGGGCGTCGACCGAAAAGGCCGTGATGTTGAGCGTTGTGACGGGACAGTCGCGCCAGAGTTGCAGTCGGTCGCGGATGCGCGCCTTTGAGCCGACCAGCGCCACCGCGTCGACCAGGGCATCGGGCACGGCCATCACGGCTTCGCCTTTGCGCCCTTGCAGATAGAGGTCTTGAATCGTGTCGGCCGCCGCATCGAAGCCGAAGCGGCAAGCCAGATCATGATAGAAGTTCTTGCCTTTGGCGCCCATGCCGCCGATGTAGAGCGCCAGCACCGGCTTGAGTTGATTGTAAGCAAGTTCTGGCTCGTCTGCGATGACGACTGTGACAGAGGGCGCGATATCAAAGCTGTCGAGGCTCTTGCCGTTGCCGGCACGGTCCAGGCCCGCCTCGACCGCAGGCGCGTAGGCTGCATGGTAGTGCGCCGGCGAGAAGAAGATCGGCAGCCAGCCATCGGCGATTTCGGCGGTGAGCGCGACATTCCTGGGGCCGATCGACGCCAGGTATATCGGCATATTGGCGCGGCCGTGGATGATGCTCTTCAGCGGGATGCCCAGTCCGGTGGCGTCAGCCGCCTGATAGGGAATCTGGTAATGCTCGCCGTCGTGGACCAGCGGCGACTCACGCGCCAGGATTTGCCGTACGATCGCGACGTATTCGCGGGTTTTGCCCAGGGGCTTGCCGTAGGGGCGGCCGTGCCAGCCTTCGACGACTTGCGGGCCGGAAAGGCCCAGCCCGAGCAAGAAGCGTCCGCCGGAGAGTTGGTCGAGCGTGATGGCGGTCATGGCGGTCATGGCCGGGCTGCGCGCGGGCATCTGCATGATGGAAGAGCCGAGCTTGATGTTTTGCGTCAAGGCGCCGATCCAGGCCAGGGGCGTAATGCAATCCGAGCCGTAGGCTTCGGCTGCCCAGACAGCGTAGTAGCCCAGCCGGTTGGCCGCTTGTATCAGGTCCAGCGGCAGGTCGATCCGCGCGCCGGAGTAGCCGATGTTGAGTCCCAGTCGCATGTAGGCGCCTCCTGATTCCCGTTCCGCTGCTCAGTTGCGGGTCTTGTTCAGCCCCGGCGCCGCTCAACCCATGCCCGCAGCAGCCGGAACAGCCATCTCGACCCGATTATCACAGTAGCGGCGAGAGAATTGAAGGCAACATCCACTGGATCGAATACGCGATTGGGCAGCAGGTATTGAACGCCCTCATCGAGCAGCCCCAAGAGCAGGGAAATCAGCAGCGCAAGCACAGTTGGCGCGGGAACACGGCGGCCCTGGTCGCGCCGCTCGAGGAGCGCTTCATGCACCAGCGCCGCGACCAGCGCGTACTCGAATAAATGCGTGCGCTCCTCCCAGGAGCCCAGTCGCAGCCAGGTTATCAGGAAGACAGCGAGGATGCCGATGCCGACCGCAAGCTCCAGGCGGGCGAGCCGCTTGTCCACGAAGAAGACGGGAATCAGGACCAGCAGTATCAGTAGCGCGAAGACGAGGTTGGCTTCCACGCTTTCGACCAGGTCTGTGCCCAAGGCGGCTACCATGGCCGGCACCTGACCCAGCGTCGAGTATATCGCCAACAAGACGATGGCAAGCGCAAACCAGAGCCGGCGCTCTCGCTTTGAACTGAAGAAGCGCATCGTGATCTCCTGAGTAAATGGCTGGCCGAAGTCCACCAGCTTCAGTTCAATTACGCGTTGCGATGCCAACTGTTGCAAGCGTACACGCGATAATCCGTCCTGCAATTAGCATTTCCGCTCGCGTTCAAGCTTTCAGCGACAGGCAGACTGGATTCGCCACTTTGACTTATCCCGCGGCAGTGGCTAATATTCCTGACTGACTGTTAAGCCGAAGCGACAAGCCGCTCGGCGCGTAACCGGCGAGAATGGCTACCGCGCTCACGCAACAACTCAAAGGCCTTCGGCTACC
Source organism: Chloroflexota bacterium (assembly GCA_011523515.1). Classification (GTDB taxonomy): domain Bacteria; phylum Chloroflexota; class Anaerolineae; order Aggregatilineales; family Phototrophicaceae; genus UBA6055. The sequence goes on along the minus strand of WTGO01000087.1, from coordinate 1,929 downwards.
GCAGGTGGCGGTTTGACATAAGAGAGAGAAGACAGGATGCATGGACAAGAGTTGATACAAGCTTTACGTTCAGGGCGGCGGGTATATGGTACGGCGATTTATTCGCCCTCGCCGATCTGGCCGCGCGTGGTGCAAAACCTTGATCTCGATATGGTCTTCATCGACACCGAGCACACGCCGCAAGACCGCAATATGATTTCCTGGATGTGCCAGACATTCGCCGCGTTGGGCCTGGCGCCGGTGGTGCGCATCCCGGAGCCCGACCCCTACCTGGCGCAGATGACGCTGGACGGCGGCGCGCATGGCATCATCGCGCCTTATATCGAATCGCCGGAACAGGTCAAGGAGCTGGGCGGCGCGGTCAAGTTCGGTCCGCTGAAAGGCGACAAACTGCGCGCGGCGCTGGACGGCGAGAGCGAGCTGGAGCCTGAGCTGGCCGATTACCTTGCGGAGCGCAACGCCAACAAGGCGCTCTTCATCAATATTGAAAGCGTACCGGCGCTGAACGCGCTGGACGACATTCTCGCACTGCCTTATATCGATTGCGTTTTGGTCGGCCCGCACGATCTGTCCTGCAGTTTGGGCCTGCCCGAGCAATACGACGATCCGACCTTTGACGCGGCGATTCGCCAGATCATCAGCAAGTCGCGTGCGGCCGGCGTCGGCATCGGCATTCATCACAACTTCGCTCATCACGAAATCGCCTGGATCAACGCCGGCGCCAACCTGGTCATGCACAGCTCCGACATCTCGGCCTTTAATCGCGCGCTGACGGCGGAATTCAAGCAGATCCGCGCGGAGACAGACGATGTCGGACAAATCGTCGATGAGAACGTCCATTTCTAAATCTCGCACAATAAAGGACAGCTGCAAAATGCCAAAGATCTGGTTTGAGTCGAAAGTCCCGGACGAGTTTCGGCCCCTGTTTGAAGATGTTGCGCAAGGCATCGCGCCGGGGGAGCGCGCCGCGAGCGATCCATTTTATCGGCTGGAAGAAGCCGATGGCGTCATGGCAGGCGGGCGCACTTATGATGGCGCGGCGATGGACCGGGCCCCGCGACTGCTGATCATCGCCCGCACCGGCGTCGGGTATGACAAAGTCGATGTGGATGCCGCCAGCGCGCGCAATATCGCCGTGGCCAACGCGCCTGACGCGCCCACGGTCTCCACCGCCGAGCAAGCCGTCACGCTAATGATGACGGTGGCGCGCAATATCAAGCGCGTCACCAACGAGCTCGACCGCATGCTGCAGAGCGGCGCGAGTACGAACCTCTGGGGCGAGTATGTGGCGCTGGAGATGGACCGCAAACAGCTGGGGCTGGTCGGTTTGGGGCGGATCGGCGGGCACGTCAGCGGCATCGCCCGCGCCATCGGCATGAACGTGGTCGCCTACGACCCCTTTGTCAGCGGCGATCGCTTTCGCGAGTTGGGCGTGGCCAAGGCGAATTCGCTAGAGGAGCTGCTAAGCAGTTCGGATTTTGTCTCGCTGCATCTGCCGCTTGACGAATCGACCTACCGAATCATGAATGCCGAGCGCTTCGCGCAGATGAAGCCGGGCGCGGTTTTCATCAACGTCTCGCGCGGCGGGCACGTCGATGAAGCGGCGCTGGCTGCCGCGCTCGATCGCGGTCAGCTTTTCGGCGCGGGTTTGGACGTGACCGATATCGAGCCGCCGGCCGCGGATAATCCCTTGCTGAGGCGCGACAATGTCGTGATCACGCCGCATGTCGCCAGCGCGACCGTGGTCGGCAAACGGCGTCTGGTGGTTCATGCGCTGGAGCAGGCGCTGCAAGTCCTGCGTGGCGAGCGGCCGCCGCATCTACTCAATCCCGAAGTATGGGATGCGGTTCAGGCGCGCTGGGAAGCAAGGGTTTAGCTCCCACCCTAAATCCCTCCCCCAAGATGAGGGAGGGACTTCACGTAATATAC
>WTGO01000015.1 GCA_011523515.1 Chloroflexota bacterium | reverse complement strand
GGGCCGGGGGATGGGGGAGAGGTTCTCCCCATGAGCCACTTGTTGGAAGTCAACAACTTGCGCAAGTACTTCCCCGTGCGTGGCGGCTTGCTGAACCGGCGCCTGGCGGATTTCCGCGCCGTGGATGATGTCAGCTTCGCGCTGCAAGAGGGCAAGACCCTGGGCCTGGTGGGCGAGTCCGGCTCGGGCAAGACCACCATCGGCAAGTGCATCTTGCGCTTGCTGGAGCCGACCGCCGGGCAGATCCTCTACGATGGCGCCGACATCACGCATATCAAAGCGCGCGATTTACGCCGCCTGCGCAGCGAAATCCAGATGATCTATCAGGCCCCGGCCGCCTCGCTGAACGGGCGCATGACGGTGGGTCAGATCATCGGCGAGCCGCTGTGGATCCACGAGAGCCTCAAAGGCGACGCGGCGCGCTCGCGCGTGCTGGAATTGATGCATGTTGTGGGCCTCAAGGAAGAGCATTATTACCGCTATCCGCATGAATTCAGCGGCGGCCAGCAGCAGCGCATCGGCATCGCCCGCGCCCTGGCGGTGCAGCCGCGCCTGATCGTGCTGGACGAGCCGACATCGGCCCTGGATGTCTCGGTGCAAGCGCAGATTCTGAACTTGTTGCAAGATTTGCAGGACCAATTCGACTTGACTTATCTCTTCATCTCGCACGACCTGGGCGTGGTTCGCTACATGTGCGATGAAGTGGCGCTGCTCTATCTGGGCAAGATTGTCGAAGTAGCGCAGACTGAAGTGATTTTCGAGGCGCCGAAGCACCCCTATACACAAGCGTTGATCTCGGCCATACCCGAGCCCGACCCGGATATTCAGCGCGAGGAAATCATCATCCGCGGCGATTTGTCCCATAGCTTCCCGCAGCATGGTTGTCCTTTCGCGCCGCGTTGCCACGCCGAGAAACTGGCGACCTGCGAGACGGCGCCGCCGCCGCTGATTGAAATAGAGCAGCTGCATCAAGTAGCCTGTCACCTGCATCCGGCAATGCCGGTCAGCTTGAAAGGTTAGGCGGGCTGTGCCACGCTTCAGAATCGGTATCATCGGCTGCGGTAGTGTGGCGCAGATTGCGCATCTGCCCACGCTGTATCAGCTGGTTGATCTCTTCGAAGTCACGGCAATCTGCGATGTCAGCGACAAGGTGCTGGCCGGCGTTGGCGCTGCCTGGGGCGTCGCTACGCGAAGTCGCGACTATCAGGATTTGCTGGCGCTCGACACAGTAGACGCTGTCTTGATCGCCAACCCCAACGCCTATCACGCCGAAGCCGCCATTGCGGCTCTGCGAGCGGGGAAGCATGTCTTGGTCGAGAAGCCGATGTGCATGACGCTGGCGGAAAACAACGCCGTCATCGCGGCGCAGGCGAGCAGTGGGAAAATCGTGCAAGTCGGCACGATGCGCCGTTACGCGCCGGCCTTCATCGAAGCTTGTCGCATCGTCCAGGACATGGATGGTATCCGCCTGGCGCGCGCGCACGATATCATCGGCCGCAACTCGCTGGTGATTGAGCCAACCTCGCGAGTGATACCAGCCGACGACATTTCGGAGTCGGCGGGCGCCTCATTGCGGCAGCGGCAGGGCGAGCTGATGCAGGCTGCCATCGGCGATGCGCCCCCCGCCCTGACGACCGCTTACAATATGCTGCTGGGGCTGAGTACGCATGACACCTCGGCCATGCGCGAAATGCTGGGCATGCCCAAGTGTGTGTTGCACGCGACGCAGCGGCAGGAAGGGCGCGCTTTGACCGCCGTCTTCGATTACGGCGATTTCGTCTGCCTATTTTCCACCGGCGCTGATAATATCCCGCGCTACGACACGTTTCTGGAAGTTTATGGCGAGGAGCGCGTGGTTCGCGTGGATTACGATACGCCTTTCGTACGTAATTTGCCCATCACGCTGCGTATCACGGAAAGCCGGGACGGCGTGAAAATGACCGAGTCGCTGACGCAGCCGGGCTGGGGCGATGCTTTCACCGAAGAATGGCGCGCCTTCCACCATAGCCTCGTCAGCGGAGAGCCGCCGAAAGCGTCCCCGCAAGATTTTCGGCAGGATTTGCTGCTCTACCGCGAGATGATTCAACTCATGGCGCAGGAAGCGGAAAGACCGGCCTGAATACATGGACATTGAATCGACATGGGAGACGGCCGGATGCTGCGTCAAGTCACGCTAGATGACATTCGCCCCATCGCCATCGGCGCCGGCATCCTGGGCACGGGCGGCGGCGGCAACCCCTATCTGGGCGGCCTGCACCTGGCCTCGATCATCCGCGAGCGCGGACCGCAAGCCATCGTCGACCCCTTCGACCTGGCCGATGACGCCCTCTGCTGCGTGGTTGGCAGCATCGGCGCGCCCACTGTCAGCATCGAGAAGCTGCCCGAAGGCACGGAGATGTGCCGGGCGCTGCGCCTGCTGGAAGCGCATATCGGCCGGCAATTCGACGCCGTCGCCATCGCGGAGATCGGCGGCGCCAACTCAATGCAGCCCTTGATCGGCGGCTTGCAAGCGGGCATACCCACGGTCGACAGCGACAGCATGGGCCGCGCCTTCCCCGAGATTCAGATGTCGTCCTTTCTCTTTGATACGGACGCGACCGCCGCGCCGCTGGCGATGGTTGATGCGGCGGACAATGCGGCGGTGGTTCCGGCGGCGGTCAGCGATGTCTGGGCGGAGAAGATGGCGCGCAATATCGCCATCAGCATGGGCGCGCGCGCCGGGCTGGCGGGCACCATCATGAGCGGCGCGCAAGTTAAAGCCGCCGGCGTCCACTACAGTTTGAGCCTGGCGCATCATCTGGGCGCGCAAGTTATTGAGGCGCAGCGGCAGAAGTCAAATGTCCCGGCGGTGGTGGCGGCTGAGCTCGAGGGCGAAGTCATATTCCAGGGCAAGATCACCGATGTTGATCGTCGCGTAAGCAAAGGCTTCGCCCGTGGCGGCGTTCGCTTCGAGAGCTTTCACGGCGCCGATGTACTGGAGATCGAATTTCAGAACGAATTCTTGATCGCCTTCATCAATGGCGAAGTCGCGGCGACTACGCCGGACCTGATCTGCATCGTCACCGAAGAGGAAGGCGAGCCGGTGACGACTGAGGTGCTGCGCTATGGCGCGCGCGTGGCGGTGATCACGGCGCCGGCGCCACCGCAACTCAAGAGCGAGGCCGCGCTGAAGGTGGTGGGTCCCGGCGCCTTCGGCTACGATGTCGAATTCCGTCCGCTGCCGGGCGGGGTGATTGGCTTGCGACCCGACGCTGGATGATGTGGAAAAAAAGCTTTGCCACCGAGTACACAGAGTTAATCTGAGGGCACAGAGAAAAACAATGAAAGAAAGACAACGATTCGGAATTCCCGAATAGTTAGAAGAGTGCGTTAGGAATTGTGGCAACTATTGCATATTCTGCAAGAGTTCAAAGCTAGCAGCGTATTTCATGGTACTCTCAACTCTGGAATCAAGAAGAGATTTCTATGCCCGCTGTGCCTCTGTCTTGAATAAAAGGGCAATAGCGGCACTAATAGTCTTTCTTGTCATCTGCGGCGTCGCGTTGGCGGAGGGTTATTCCATTCGCCTGGACTGGCATACAAACTTGAGGACAGGACCGGGCTTGCACAACGCGGTTTACGTCATCGCGCCAGCGGGATCAGTACTGCGCGTCACAGGCTCGCGGGGTAAATGGCTGGAGGTTGACCGAAACGGGAAGGCGCTATGGCTGGCAGGCTGGGTCGGCTTCGCGCGTCTTGATGACGAGCAGGAACAAACGGGATCCGTCGATAATTGCTGCTTCCTCGATTGGCCTTGCGCCGGCGATGCCGAGTGGGTACGCGGCTATTACGCCTATCGCGATCAACTCTGCTCTCATCCGGGCTTCGCAGTTTACGGCTCCCAAATTTTTGTCGCCCGCGTTCGGGCCGCGCTTGATTTATTGCAGGAGTCGGCGCCGCAGTGGTATGCCTACGCCGACCGAGGACTGGCCAGAATCAAGCAAGTTTCCGAGACCTATGGCGCGGGTGTATGGGTTCATTTGCGAACCTTCAATGTCACGGCGCGCCATGCCGCGGCCGGTGACGAATGGCTGGCCAGCATCATCGTGCACGACGCGTGCCATGTACATCAGTTTGAAGCCGGGCAGGTTTATTATGGTTTGGAAGCGGAGCGCAAGTGCGCGCAGATTCAGTTGGAAGCGCTGGCCATAATCAATCCGCAGGACAGCTTTCAGTTTGGCTTGCCGGTGGTACTCGCAAATATAGACAATCCGGATTATCAATGGTGGCGGTAGCGCCGCGGCTTCACCTCGACCTAAGGCAGACAAGGAGATCGCAAATGAGAATCGGAGTAGATGTAGGCGGCACGAACACTGACGCCGTCTTGATGGACGGCACGACGGTTGTCAGCTCGACCAAGACACCGACCACGGCCAACGTATCGGAAGGCATCGCCAAAGCGCTGCGCACGGTCATCGCCGATTCCGGCATCGACACGGCCGCCATCGACGGCGTCATGATCGGCACGACGCATTTCACCAACGCCGTGGTCGAGCGCAAGCATCTGACGCCCACCGCCTGCATCCGGTTGGGATTGCCGGCCACGGTCTGCCTGCCGCCGATGGTCGATTGGCCTGATGATTTGCGCGATATGGTCGGCGGCAACGCGCACCTGGCGCATGGCGGGCACGAATTCGACGGCCGCGAAATCTCCGCCTATCAACCCGATGAGGTGCGCGGTATCGCGGAGAAGATTCGCGACGCCGGCTTGAATGCCGTGGCGATTTCGTCCGTCTTCTCTCCGGTCAACGCGACATTTGAAGAGCAGAGCGCCGATATCGTGCGCGATGTCATTCCCAATGCCAATATCACGCTGTCCAGCGAGATTGGGCGCATCGGGCTACTGGAGCGCGAAAACGCCGCCATCATGAATTCCTGCTTGCGTCAGCTGGCCGCGCGCACGGTCGACGGCTTTAAGGCGGCGCTCGATGAGCTGCAGATCACTGCGCCCTTTTACATCAGTCAGAACGACGGCACCTTGATGAATGCCGAATTTGCCAAGGAATACCCCGTGCTCACCTTCGCATCGGGGCCGACCAACAGCATGCGCGGCGCGGCCTTTCTCAGCGGCCTGCGCGATGCCATCGTGGTCGATGTGGGCGGTACGACCACCGACATCGGCGTATTGCAGCATGGCTTCCCGCGGGTGGCGGCGCTGGCGGTGGATATCGGCGGCGTGCGCACCAACTTCCGCATGCCCGATACCTACTCCATCGGCTTGGGCGGCGGCAGCTTGATTAGCCCCCACCCTAAATCCCTCCCCCAAAATGAGGGAGGGACTTCGTCCACGCAGGGCTCCCTTTCCCTCCTGGTGGGGGAA
>WTGO01000079.1 GCA_011523515.1 Chloroflexota bacterium | reverse complement strand
GGATGGGGGAGAGCTTTACGTATCAAGAGTTCGCCACTTCCACGAAAGTCTCGGCGCGATGAGCGCGGAAACCAAAGCTACAGTCGATTTTTCAGCCCTCGATTTGCAGCGAGAAAGCGGGGCCTGGCAACGCTTCAAGAGCAGTCGCTTTGCTTTTGCAGTCCGGCATAATCCGATGTCGATTCTCGGCTTGCTAATTCTGGCGCTGTTGATCGTCATGGTGCTGGCGCCGGAGCTTTTCACTTCGCAAAGCGCCACCCTGCTCAACCTGAGAAACAAATTCCTCACGCCGTCCGCTGATCATCCCTTCGGCACCGATCACATGGGCGTGGATATCTTCTCACGCGTGGTTTACGCCGCGCGGACCACGATCTGGGTGGTCTGCGTGGTTTTGAGCATCGCCACCGGCCTGGGTTTTATCATCGGCTCGCTGGCGGCTTATTTGGGCGGCCGGGTCGACAGCTTCCTGATGCGCATGACCGATGTCTGGATGGCCTTTCCCTCGCTTGTGCTCGCCATCGCCTTGAACGCGGCTTTGGGAAGGGGCTTGTTTCAGACGGTGATCGCAGTTGGCTTCTCCTGGTGGCCCTCGTATGCGCGGCTGGTGCGCGCGCAAGTCTTGAGCGTGAAAAACGAAGAATATGTGCTGGCGGCGCGGGCGCTGGGCGCGAGTCATTTCCGCATCGTGACGCGGCATATCATCCGCAATGGTTTCGACCCCATTATCGTCAACATCACCATCGATGTGGGATTCGTCGCTCTGACGACCGCCGGCCTCAGTTTCCTGGGCCTGGGCATTGAACCGCCAACGCCCGAGTGGGGGCGCATGGTGGCGGAGGGGCGCGATTACTTGCTGAGCCAATGGTGGGCGTCGACCTTCCCCGGCCTGGCGCTGTTTATGTTTGTGGTCGGCTTCAATTTGCTGGGCGAGCTGGTGAGAGACTGGCTCGACCCCAGCAACGTAGGACGTCGTTGATCGGGTGGAAAGGACAAAATCCATCGGGGCATTCTGTTGAGTCGAATAAGTGGGAAACAAGTATTGAACACCATTTGTCTACTAGAGGAGGTTTGTCATGCGTTCACATCTGTTTTGGGACCAATTTGCCGATATTACGGTCAATCGCCTGGTCAATCCGGGGAAGGGCGAGCCTTTCCTGATTGTCGCCGACCCCAAAAACGATCTCAATCTGGCCGAGGCGCTGCTTTCGGCGGGGCTGCGCTCCGGCGCCAACACCACGCTGATCGTCAAAGACTGGTACGAAGAAGGCACGGTCAGCGATCCGGGTCCTATCGTGAACAATGCTGTGTTGAACAGCAGGTATGTGCTGACGCTGTGCGGCGGCATGGTGCGCGCCCCGGCCATGCAAGAAGCGCGCAGAAACGGCACGCGCCACCTGTCCACGGTGGTGGAAGGCATCGAAGACTATTGCATCGCCGCCCTGCTCAATGTTGATCTGGACAAGATGTTCGAAAACGCTGACATCATCGCCAAACTCTGGCAAGAGACCGATGAATGCCGCGTCACATCGCCTTATGGCACGGACATCAGCTTCAAGATGGGCGGGCGCCCGAGCCTGGTGAGCGACGGCGCGCTGACTTACGATGGCGAGGTCGACTTTTACCCGGGCGCGCAAGTTTCAATCGCGCCGCTCGAAGAAAGCATCAACGGCACCATCGTAGTCGATGCCAGCGACAACGTCAGTGGGCTGGTCCACAACAATTATTCGCTGATCGTCGTCGACGGCGTGATTACCGATGTTGTCGGCGATGGCGCAGGCGATGCCATGCGGACCTGGCTGGCGACGCGCAACGACGACGTCATTTACAAGATCTGCCACTTCAGCATCGGTCTGAACCCCCAAGCGGGCATCTCGGGGCATTTAATGGAAGACGAGCGGGTGCTGGCGTCGGTCGACTTCGGTTTCGGCTATCAAGATCCCAAGTTTGGCGGCACAGTCGGCTACAGTCCCTACCACGCCGATATCATGATGGCGAACCCGGACATCTATCTGGACGGCAAACTGATGAGCACGGCCAACAGGCTGGAAGACGGCTACGGCTTCCACCACCTGTAGCGCAGGGCGCGAATCGAGGAATCGGCGTCAGGTTCTCTTTGTTTTCGGCGGGCGAGCTTTGTAGGGGCCCCTCGTAGGGGCGGCCAATCTGGTCGCCCGCCTGCCGCCGCGTCTAGCAGATTCGGGCGACAGCCAGGACGGGATTCGGCTGCAAGGGCGTCGGTTTCACTCTGTGTTGCAAATTGAAGCGATTGATAAGGTCGTCAAGGAGACGCGACCATGGAATATCGTGAATTGGGTCGCAGCGGGGTCAAGATCGCCCCGCTGGGATTGGGAACGGGCAACTTCGCCGACCCCACGCCGGAAGATGAAGCGGACCGCATCATTCAGCGAGCGCTCGATGCCGGCATCAATCTGATTGATACCGGCAATTCTTATTCGGCGGGCGAAAGCGAAAGCATGATCGGGCGCGTCCTGGCCAGGAGCAAGCGCCGCCACGAAGCGATTCTGGCGACCAAGGTGTTTTACAAGGTCGGCCCGGGGCCCAACGACGAAGGCTTGTCGCGCCTGCATCTCATCCGCGCCTGCGAAGACTCGCTGCAGCGGCTGCAGACGGATTACATCGACCTGTATCAGATACACCGACCCTCGCCGACCATTCCCGTTGACGAGACCCTGAGCGCCTTGACCGACCTGGTGCAACAGGGCAAGGTACGCTATATCGGCAGCTCGACCCACCCGGCCTGGAAGATTATGGAAGGCATCATGGTCAGCGAGTTAAAGGGCTACGCGCGCTTTGTCAGCGAACAGCCGCCCTACAACTTGCTGGATCGGCGCATCGAAAACGAACTCGTTCCGATGTGCCAGGCGCATGGGCTGGGTCTGATCACCTGGTCGCCCCTAGCGCAGGGCGTGCTGGCCGGGCGCTATGCCAGCGCGACCGACTTGCCGGCCGATTCGCGCGGCGCCCTGCGTGGAGGCATTTATTCCGAGCGAATCACGCCGGTGGGCATCGATGTCGGCAACAAAGTGGTCGACCTGGCGGCGGCGCACGGCCTGTCCGCGGCGCAGCTGGCGACGCTCTGGGTGAAAGATCAGCCGGGCATCACTGCGCCGCTGGTGGGCCCGCGCACGCTGGAGCAGCTTGAGCATGCCTTGCCGGTGCTGGAGATGTCGCTCGGCGACGACCTGGCGGCGGCTTGCGATGAACTCGTGCCGCCTGGCAGCGCGGTCGCCAGCTTTTTTAACAGCGCCGCCTGGATGAGGCATCGCATTTTCTGAGCACTGGCCGGGCCCTGACAGCTTACGCTCATCGCTGTGAGGCGCCCGCTGCCAGCATCCATTCTAGATTCCATGCCAGAAATGATATGAAGGAGTCCATCCGATATGTCCAGCATGAAGATTGAGTTTTCCGGCGGCGGCGTTTTCTACGCGCGCCTGCTCGAGGCGGCAGCGCCAAAGACCTGCGCCACGATCAAGGCGCGGCTGCCTTTCGAGCATCAGTTTTATCACAGCATCGTTTCCGGCCAGGCGCTGGTGACCCTCCCCCCTGACCTCACCGTGGAGCGCGAGAACCAGTATGTGGCCGGCGTGCCGCCTGGCGCGCTGTCATTCCTGGTCGCCGACGAGCCGGTCCTGGTCCCGGATGAGATTTACATCGCCTACGGCATTTTCATCTCGCGCGGGCTGACCGTCGATATGAAGCAGCCGGTCAACGTCTTCGCCCAAATCGATGACGAGCTGGATGCCCTGGCGACCTGTTGCCGGCGCGTGCTGATGGAAGGCGCGGAAATCATCAAGTTCAGCCTGGCGGACGACTGATCCGCCTATGTCGGCAGCCCGGCAAATCCATACCGTCCTGGGCGCGATAGAGCCCGCCGCGCTGGGCCGGGCGCTCATGCACGAGCATGTCTTCTGCGACGTCTACCGCGTGACCAGGCGCCTGAACGAGTTGCTGAACGATGAGACGCTGGCTGTCGCCGAACTGGAAATGCTGCGACAGGCGGGCGGCGCGGCGCTGGTCGAGGTGACGACGACCGACCTGGGGCGCGATCCGGCGGCGTTACGCCGAGTGGCCGAGCGGACCGGGCTGCATATCATCATGGGCGCCGGCTGGTACCGCCAGCCCTTCTATCCGCCCGAGATCGACCGGCTGACGACCAATCAGCTGGCCGACGTCATCATCGCGGAGCTCAGCGAGGGCGTCGCGGGCACGGGCATCCGCGCCGGCATCATCGGCGAGATCGGCGTTGATCTGGATTACGCCACCGCGCAAGAGGAACGGGTGCTGCGCGCCGCCGCGAGAGCGCAGAAGGCCACCGGCGCGCCGCTGACCACGCACGCGTCCATGTACCCGGTGGGGCTGGCGCAGCTCGAAATCCTGCGGGACGAGGGCGTGGACATGAGCCGAGTCATCATCGGCCACTGCGATACCTACCTCGAGCAAGCCTACCATCTGGCCATCCTGGAAGCCGGCGCTTATGTGCAATTCGACACGGTCGGCCGTAACCACATGAATCCCGATTCGCGGCGGGCGGACGCGTTTGTTGAGCTGCTGCGGCTCGGCTGGGGCAAGCAGCTGCTGCTATCGAGTGACCGCTGTCATCGCAGCGACCTCTGCGCCTTTGGCGGCGTCGGTTATGGTTATGTCTTTTCCGAGTTTTTCGACATGCTGCGCGCCCGGGGCGTTGACGACAAGACCCTGGATTTGGTTACGATATTGAACCCGCAGCGCGTCCTGGCTTGGTAGACGGAGCGCTAGATCGCCTCTAGCTCCGCCAGCCGATGATACTGGCTCGTATATAGCTGGTGATAGAAGCCGCCCAAGGCCAGCAGTTCGTCGTGCGCGCCCCGCTCAATGACGCGATGATCGTTAATGACCAGCACCTGGTCGGCATTGCGGATGGTACTGAGCCGGTGGGCGATGACGAAGGCCGTCCGCCCTTCCAGCAGCCGCAGCAGCGCCTCCTGGATATGGATCTCGGTGCGGGTGTCGACACTGCTGGTCGCCTCATCCAGGATCAGGATGCGCGGATCCGCCAGGATCGCGCGCGCAATCGCCAGCAGCTGGCGCTGGCCCTGGCTGAAATTATGCCCCTTCTCCGAGACTTGCGTCTGGTAGCCGCGCGGCAGCAGGTGGATGAAGTCATCGGCATTGGCCAGTTTAGCCGCCTCGATCACTTCGTCATCGTCCGCGTCCAGCCGTCCGTAACGAATATTCTCCATCACCGTGCCGCTGAAGAGGAAGGTGTCTTGCAAGACGATGCCCAGCTGCTCGCGGATGGAATCTTGCGTTACGCCGCGAATGTCCATCCCGTCGATGCGGATGCTGCCTCCGCTGACATCGTAGAAGCGACTGAGCAGGCTGATGATGGTGGTCTTGCCGGCCCCGGTCGGCCCCACCAGCGCGACCGTTTGTCCGGATTCCACCTCCAGGCTGATGCCTTCCAGCACCGGCTTGCCCGGCTCATAAGCGAAGTCGACATCTTCGAAGCTGACCGCGCCGCGGATATCCCGCAGCGGCAGGGCATGGGGCGCGTCGGTGACAGTCGGCGCGGCGTCCAGCACGGCGAAGATGCGCTCGGCGCCGGCCAGAGCGGATTGCAGCTGATTGTAGACCATGGCGATGCCGCGCATGGGCCGGAAGAAGTTCATGATATAGACCACAAAAGTAGCGATCACGCCGACGGTGACCATGTCCTGCAGCGCCAGCCAGCCGCCCAGCAGCGAGGTCGCCGCCACCGTCAGGATCATCATGGTGGTGAACATGGGGCCCAGCGCCGCCGTGATAAATACCGCGCGGATGGCTGACTTGCGGTAGGCCCAGCTGGCTTGCTGGAATTGCTCAATGGCCGCGTCTTCCTGCGCGTACGCCTGCACGGCGCGGATGCCGGTGATATTCTCCTCCATGACCGCGTTCATCCAGCCCAGATTCTTCTGCATGCCGCGGAAGGACTTGCGCGTCCGCTCGGTGATCTGCGAGGTGAACCAAAGCATGATCGGCAGGATGATCAAGGTGCCGACTCCCAAGGGCAGATTCAGCAGCAGCATCGCCACCATGATGCCGCCCAGCGACAGAATATTGGTGGTGAATTGGATCAAGCCGTTGGACAGGATCTGGTTGATGGTCTCGCTGTCGTTGGAAATGCGGCTCATCAAGTCGCCGGTACGATGCCGGTCGTGATAATCCATCGACAGCGCCTGAAAATGCCGGAAGAGCGCCGCGCGGATATCGGCTACGAAGTACTGGCCGATGCGGATCATGATGATGCCGTGAATCGCGGTGAAGACGCCCTGCGCCAGGTAGACGCCCAGCATCACCAGCGAGACTTGAAGCAAGCCCTCCAGGTCGTGGTGCACAACATACTGGTCGATGGCGCGCCCCAGCAGCGCCGGGCCGATCAAGCCGAAGAGCGTCGCCACAACCACCAGCACGGCGACCAGCCCGAGCCGTCCATGATAGGGCTTGAGGTAATCTGCCAGCCGCCGCAGCGTGCCGCGCCGGTCCCGGGCTTTCTCGCCCGTGGGACGCCCACCGCCCATGATGCGTCCGCGCTGCTCCGATCCGCGCTGATTGCTCATGCCGCGCTCCTGATTGTGCGTGATCCCGACAGTTTTACCACCGAGTACACAGAGTTAATGTGAGGGCACAGAGAAATGCTTAAACGCTTAATCTTCGTACTCCTGACTTTAGAGAGCGGACGTTGAAATTAATCAGAAGACCTGTCTTCATTTTGGCTGCCCTCAGATAGGCAATAGTTTGCGCTTCGTGCAAGGGCAGTAACTCTTGTACGGATTTCAACTCCACGACCACTCTGTTCTCAACAACCAGGTCGGCAATCAACTCACCGACATCCTCGCCACCGTACTGAATTCGAAAGCGACTCTGTTGCTGGAAACAGATCTCACGCTTCTTGAATTCAACGCAGAGAGCGTTTTCATAAACTCCCTCGAATAAGCCCGGTCCCAATGCGCTGTGGACAGCTATAGCAGCTCCGATGATTCGGTAGGTTAAGTCGTCGTGTTCATACCCGCCAGACCTAAGCCCCCCGCCAGGAAACCTCTCCCCGATCTTCTTGACCAATTTCTCGGCGTCCTCACTTAAACTCGGTGTACTCGGTGGTAAGCTTTTTCCGTGTGCGTCACAGCGCGCCGCCGTTGTCACGGGCAGCTTCGCCCAACTGCGATTCGTAGATTTCGCGATATATGGGACCCTGCTGCAGCAGCTGCTGATGCGTGCCGCGCTCGGCGATGCGCCCGTGATCCAGCACCAGAATCTGATCGGCGCCCAATACGCTGGTGATGCGCTGCGCGATGATAAAGCTGGTCGTCTGCGCCGCCAGCTCGGCCAGCGCAGCCTGGATCTTGTACTCCGTTTCCATATCGACCGCGCTGGTGCTGTCATCAAATATGAGGATGCCGGGCCGAATCAGCAGCGCGCGGGCGATAGCGATGCGCTGCTTCTGCCCGCCCGAGAGGTTGGCGCCGCCCGCCTCGACCACGCTGTCATAGCTCTGCGGCATGGCCATGATGAAGTCGTGCGCTTGCGCCGCCTGCGCCGCCTCGATGACCGCGTCCTGCGTGGCGTCCGGCGCGCCGTAAGCGATATTGTCACGCACGCTGCCGCTGAAGAGCGTCGATTCTTGCAGCACCATGCCGATTTGCGCGCGCAAGGCGGCCGGCTCCCAATCTCGCACGTTTACGCCATCGACAGACACCGCGCCGCCGCTCACGTCATAGAAGCGCGGGATGAGGTTGACCAGCGTGCTCTTGCCGGAGCCAGTCGCGCCCAATAGGGCAACCTGCATGCCGGGCTCGGCCACGAAGCTGATGCCGTGCAGCACATCATCGCCGCTGACGCCGCTCGCGCCATTGGATTTGCCATCGTCACTGCGGCTGTAATGGAAGGACACATTCTCGAATACCACAGTCCCGCGAACGCTCTCGGCGCGATGCGCATCGTCCGCGATCTGCAGTATCGGCTCCGTCTCCAGCACTTCCAAAACGCGCTCGGCGGAGGATTCCGCGCGCGCCGCCATCAGCAGCAAGTGACCCAGGAAGAGCAGCGGGCTCATGCCGATCATCAAGTAGTTGTTGAAGGCGATCAGCTCGCCCACGGTTAGACGGTCGCCAATCACCGAGGCGCCGCCGAACCAGAGCACCGCCACCGTGCCGACGCTGGTCAGCAGTTGCAGCACCGGCATGGATACCGCGATCAACACGCCGACTTCAATGTTGCGCTCGCGATAATCGTCGTTGCTGGCGGAAAACTGCTCGATCTCGAAGCGGCCGCGCACAAAAGCCTTCACCACTTGTATGCCAGCCAGATTCTCCTGCACCAGCGTATTCAGTTCGCCCAATTTCCGCTGTACGACCGTGAAGAGACTGGTGGCGCGCTGCATGAGGTAGCGGATGAAAACGGCCGAGACGCCCGCCACGGCGAACATAATCAGTGAGAGCTGCCAGTCGGTCAGCAGCAGCATAACCATACTGCCAACGATCATCAGCAAAACGCGCAGCAGCAGCGCCAATCCCGCGCTGGCGAACATATGCACGACATCGACATCGCTCGAGACGCGCGTCATCAAGCGCCCGGTCTGCATCTGGTCAAGGTTGGCGAAGGACAGCGATTGGATGTGCCGGAACAGGGCGTGACGCAGATCAAAGGCCACCCCCTGCGATACGACCGCGCGGCACCAGCCCTGCCCCAGGGTGCTGGCCGCGCCGATCATGGCGGCGATGAACATCCAGAAGGCGCCCAACAGGATCATGTCCAACGCGCGCGGGCGTATGCCTTCGTCGATCATGAATTGCAGCAGGCGCGGCACACTCAGCTCCATGGCCACGGGCAAGACGGTCGTCCAAAAGCCGAAGAAGACATACCAGCTGTAAGGTTTCATGAAGCGCGAGATGCGCCAGAGGGACTTCATGCGACAAGTGTATCGCCGCAGCGCGAGCGCTACAAGCGCTACGCCTGCCGAGCAGGTTCGACGGCAGGATTGGCCACAGAGGCACAGACGCATAGGGGTTTATGTAGGGGCGACACTGTGTGTCACCCAAAGAGTTACAATTGTAGCAACGGGCGATTCACAGAATCGCCCCTACAATCTCCTACGGATGAACTCGACAACTCAGCGCAGCGGGACGCGCAGCATGGCGAAGCTATGCGGCGGCAACTCGAGGTCGTCGGCGGATGACTGCCGCCGCTCGATAGCCACGCGCTGCGGCGCGGCGAAGTCGTTGGTCGTCAGAGGGTGGTCGCCGGCGACCAAGTCTATGTCTACCGGACCAGCGACCTCAATGCCCGCCAGCTCAATGCGCATCGGCGAATCAACCGCGCAATTGACCACCGAAATGAAGAGCAGCTTGTTCTCCGCGTCATAAGTCGCGGCGGCGCTCACGAGCGGCACATCGCCAAAAGCCGGCATATTGCCCGCCTCCGGACAGCTGAAACTGCCGCAGTCCACGACGCAGCGCACGGCATCGGCGCCGCGATGCTGCGTCATCAACTCCAGCACCAGCGTCGCCGGCATTTTGATCACCGCCGGTTCCAGCGGATCGTCGCCCGTGGACACCGGCACCCAGCCGCCGCGCCGTCCCATAAAGACGTTCTCCCATTCGTAGAGCGGCGCAGCCACATAATTGCCCATCACATTCGTCAGGTGATAAATGGCGCTGTATTTGATGCGGTCGGCCCGCTGCAAACAGGCGTTCAACAGCCCGCCGGTGTAAAGCGCGTCAGCCAGCGTATAATCTTCGATGTAATCGGGCGGCTTGGCCCCGACGTAGGTATTCCACTCATCAAAGGCCAGGGGCAGCGACCCGCCGCCGTAGCGATCCATGACCGCTATAGTGGCGTCCAGCATCTGCTCGACTTCATACCAGCAGGCTATTTTGGGCAAGTACATCAGTTCGCGCTCCGGCGTCACGTCCAGCTTTTCCGTGCGCAGCGAATAATAGTGCACGCTGTACTGGTCCATCTCGGCGGCCGCCATGCCCAAGACCACCTCGTTCCAATGGGCGTAGAGATTGGAGGGTACGCCAACGCCCAGCAGCGAAAGCCCGCTGTCCACGGCGCGCATGGCGCGGGCGAATTCCAGGTAGCGCCGCGCGTAGGTCTCGGGGTCGCAATGCCCCACCTGCCAATTGCCGTACTGCTCGTTGCCCACGAACCAGACGCGCACATCATGCGGCTGTTCGTAGCCGTGGCTGGCCCGCAGCGCGCCATACTCCGTATCCGCGCCGCCGTTGCAGTATTCCACCCAGGCGGCCGCTTCTTCGGCCGTGCCCGTGCCCATATTGGCCGTCAATACCGGCTCGGCGCCGATCAGCCGGCACAGGTCGATGAATTCGTCGGTGCCGACATCGTTCGATTCCCACAGCCACCAGGCCGGGTCGAGGTACGTGGGGCGCAGGTCGCGATCGCCGACGCCCGGCCGCCAATGATAAGCCGAAACGAAATTACCGCCGGGCCAGCGCAGCTGCGTCGGCGACCAATCGCGCATGGATTCGATCACATCGGCGCGGAAACCCTTTATATTATCGGTCGGCATCAGCGAGGCGCAGCCGATCCACAGCGAGCCTTCGCCGATGGTCAAGCTCAACTCGCCCCGCGGATTCTCGCCGGCGGCGCGGAAAGTACGCCGCAAGGTCGTCCAGTCGCTGCCGACAGCGTCAATACGCCAGTCTTCATCGCCCAGCCGAGCAGACAGCGCCTGCCCTTCCCCCTTGAGCGCCAGCCGCAGCTCGTAGTCGCGCTCGGCTTGCAGGTACAGCCCCCCCTGCTTGATGCCGCGCTGCTGCCCGTCGGGAATGCGAATGCTGATGCGCTGGGACTGACGGCCGGTGTAGAAGGTCGTGTTGTCATGCACATAACGCACCGCTTCGTAGTCAGGGTTCTGCGCTTCCCAGGGCACAACAATGCCGATGCTGGGATGCACATTGTGCAAGCCTTCACTGGGCGCGGTATACATGCGGTCGTTGCCAGCGAATTTGCGGTCGCGCAGCATTTCGGCCCAGAGGCTGCCGTAGATGCCCTGCCCGATATGCTCCAGATTGGCGCCGTAGAGATGGTCGTGCACGCCGCCGATGATTTCGTCCGGCTGAATCGTGAGGGTCGCTTTTTCGCTCATGTCTTAGCTCCTGTATTCTGGTGTTACGCCGCGCGCCAGCATGTCTTTGCTGTGCAGCGCCGCGCCGATCAAACAGGTATCGTCTTTGAAATGCGCCAGGCGCAGCAGGTTCGGCGTCAGAAAGCCCTCATGCAAGACTTGCTCGCGCATGACGCCGCGGGCCGGCTCCAAAAGCAAGTCGCCCAGTGTCGCCGCGCTGCCGCCCAGCACAATGGCCGCCGGATTGAAGAGATGCAGCAGATTAACCAGACCCAAGCCCAGCCACTCACCCGCTTGCCGCGCCACCGCCTGCGCCAGCGCATCGCCCGCCTGCGCCGCCTCCCCTACTGCCTGTCCGTCAACTCGCTCCCGCCCGCGCAAGCTGGAGGGCTGGTCAGTTTCCCGCAGCCGCCGGCGCGCCAGATCGCCCAGCGCTGTGCCGGAGGCCAATTCCTCCAGCCGGCGTACGCTCCCGTCGGGCCGGGTCAAACGCATATGCCCCGGTTCGATCGCCAGCGCCCCTGCGCCGGTGAATAACTCGCCACCAAGTATAGCGCCGCCGCCCATGCCCGTGCTAATGGTGAGGTAGATCATAGGGTCCGCGCCCCGCCCGGCGCCGAGCCGGTATTCCGCCAGCGCGCCCAGATTAGCGTCATTCTCGACGAAGGCCGGCGCCCCGTCGAAGGCGTCGCTCAGCGTCCGCGCGATTGGCGCCTGCGACCAGCCGG
This sequence comes from Chloroflexota bacterium, assembly GCA_011523515.1. Classification (GTDB taxonomy): domain Bacteria; phylum Chloroflexota; class Anaerolineae; order Aggregatilineales; family Phototrophicaceae; genus UBA6055. The sequence goes on along the minus strand of WTGO01000079.1, from coordinate 20,053 downwards.
GCAGGGTCTCCGCCTTGATGATGACACCCGCCGCCGTATCCAATGGGCCGGGCGCGGCGATGCCGATGGAGGCCGGCGCCGTATCGCTTTCCAGCAGCGACCGTCCCAAAGCGGCCAAACGCCGCAGCGTGACCTCCGGCCCATCAACGACGCGGCTGGGCATCTCTTCCCGCCGCAGCAGCCGCATATCATCATCGAATAGCGCGGCGCGGCTGCGCGTCCCGCCGAAGTCAATGGCCAAATGCGTCGTCATAAGCCATTGATCTGCTGGTACAGATCGTAATCAGGCGGCGCCTTGTCATGGAGCGGCATCGTTCCCTCGCGCATCGTCAGCCGGCCATCCTGCAGCGCGACCACGCCCAGCCTCAGGCCGTCTTGCAGCGCCCGCCAGGCCAAGCGGCTCATATCGCGGGCGACAGTGCGGTCGTAATGCGAGGCATCGGCGCCGCGCTGCGCATGGCCCAGCGCCGTATAACGCAAGCGGATGCCGCTGCGCCGCGGAAGTTCTTCTACGATACTGTCAATCCCCGGCACGAACTCGCAGAGCGCCACCAGCGCATAGCCCGCGCGCTGCACCACCCGGCGGGCGCGCTGCGCCAGCCAGTCCAGCTCGAACTCGTATTCGGGCAGCAGGACGGCGTCCGCCCCGCTGGCATGCGCTATCGCCAGGGCCAGATAGCCGGTGTGGCCGCCCAAGGTCTCGAGCATAAAGATGCGCCCGGGCAGCGCGCCCGCGGTGGCGCGGATGCCTTCTACCGCTTGCAGCGCGTAGTTGCAGGCTGAATCATGGCCCAGGGTGTAGTCGGTGCCCGCGACATCGTTGTCAATCGTGGTCGGCAAGGCGACAGCGGGCGCGCCCCAGCGCTCCAGCAGCGGCAGCACATGCTTCAAGCTGCCATCGCCGCCGAAAACCAGCAAGTTGTCGATGTCGTTCGCGCGCATGACGGCGCGCAGTCTTTCGGCGGCCTCGGGCTGGCTCAACACCGGTTCGCGGCTGGAGCGCAGGATCGAGCCGCCTCCTCCCGAAAGCCGCGAGAGAAGCGACCGATCCAGTTCGGTCAGCCGCCCCTCCAGCAAGCCGGCGAAACCATCCTGCGCACCGACAACATGATCGCCGCCGTCTTGCGCCAGGCGGGCAAAAGCCTCGATGGCCGCGTTGATGCCGGGCGCGTCCCCGCCGCTGACGACAATGGCCGTTTTCATTCGCCGCCCGTTCCGCTTCTCGATTGCCGCTTGCCCCGCTGATGATACCCGATAATGGCCATTCAGCCGACATCCCGCCCGCGGCAAAAGCGCCCGCTGTTTGCATATGAGTTGCGAATGCGCTAACTTATGGGGACTTGTGGCGCAGCTCACGTCTTGTGACCTTGCGCCCGTACACATTCCGTTCAAGAAAAGGAGATTTGCTGTGAAGAGGTTACTGATTATTTCAGCTGTACTTTTGTTTGTGCTCAGCCTCGTGCCCGGGGCCTTGGCGCAAGACGATGGCTACACCATCGCCTTCGTTCCGGGCGTCAACCCGGATCCCTTCTACATCACGATGAGTACCGGCGTCTATCAAGCGGCTACAGACCTCGGTATGAATATCATCCAGCAAGACCCGGAGCGATTTGACGTCACCGTCTCGGAACCGATCCTCCGCGCTTTGATCGCCCGCGGCGATATTGACGCAATCGTCACCGCGCCCAACGACAAAGAGCAGTCGATCCCCGTGCTGCAAGACGCCCACGACGCCGGCATTGTCGTCCTGACAGTCGACACCTTCATCGGCGATGGCAACTATGCGGATGGCGAGGTCACCTTCCCCATCTCTTACATCGGCTCCGACAACACTCAGGGCGGTCATATCGCTTGCTCCGCCTTGGCCGACAAATTGGGCGAGGGCGCCAAGATTTACGTCTCGAATACGCGCCCGGGCATCAGCACCACCGATCAACGCGAGCAGGGCTGCCTGCAAGCGGCTGAAGAACGCGGCCTGGTCGTCGCCCGCGTCGATTACAACGAAAACAGCGCCGACACCGCGCAAGCGCAGACCGCGGCCGTATTGCAGGCCAACCCCGATATCGTAGGCATGTTCGCCACCAACACCTTTGGCGCGCTGGGCGCGGGCACGGCTATCCAGAACGCCGGCCTGCAAGGCGCAGTAGAAGTTGCGCTCTTTGATGCCAGTGAAGAAAACATCGGCTTCCTGAATGATGGCATCGTCTCGCTGGTCATCGCCCAGAAACCGGCTGATATGGGTTATCTGGGTGTGGCAATGGTTGTCGCTCAACTCGATGGCGTCGCCAGCGTTCCAGCACGGATTGGAACCGGCTATGCTGTCATCACCGCCGACAACGTGGACGACCCGGATGTGGCTCGCTTCATCTATACCAGCAATACCAGCGATCCGGCGCCCGCGCTTGATGACAGCTACAACCTGGCCTTCGTGCCCGGCGTCAATCCCGATCCCTTCTACATCACCATGTCGCGCGGCGTTAACGCGGCGGCGGGCCGTTTGGGACTTAACGTCATCCAACAGGATCCGGAACGATTCGATGTGGCCGTCTCCGAACCGATCATCCGCGCGTTGATCGCCCGCGGCGACATCCATTCGCTGGTCACGGCGCCCAATGACAAAGAGCAGTCGATACCCGTGCTGCAAGACGCTCATGATGCGGGCATTCCCGTGCTGACGGTCGACACCTTTATCGGCGATGGCAACTATGCTGATGGCGAAGTCACCTTCCCGCTGAGCTATATCGGCTCGGACAACGTCCAGGGCGGTTACATTGCCTGTTCGTCGCTGGCGGACAAGCTGGGCGAAGGCGCCAAGATTTACGTCACCAACACCCGTCCGGGCATCAGCACCACCGACCAACGCGAAGAGGGTTGTTTGGCGGCGGCTGAAGCCGGAGGACTGGTCGTGGCGCGCGTCGATTACAACGAGAACAGCGCGGATATGGCGCAGCAGCAGACGGCTGCGGTACTGCAAGCCAACCCCGACATCGTCGGCATGTTCGCCACCAATACCTTCGGCGCGCTGGGCGCCGGCGCTGCGATCCAGAACGCCGGCTTGCAAGGCGCGGTCGAAGTAGCGCTCTTTGACGCCAGCGAAGAGAATATCGGCTACCTGCGGGATGGCATCGTGTCACTCGTTATCGCGCAGAAACCGGCCGATATGGGTTATCTGGGCGTAGTCGCGCAGGTCGCCAACCACCGCGGCGTGACGTCCATGCCGGCCCGCGTCGGCACCGGCTACGCCGTGATCACCATCGACAATGTGGATGATCCGGACGTGGCGCGCTTCATCTATACGGCGGGTTAATCCCCACCCCCTAGCCCCCTCTCCCATGAAGGGGGAGGGGGAATGTTGTTGAAGCGAGCGGACTGAAATTACAATACAATCGTAGGGGCGACCCAGTGGGTCGCCCGTCACATAACGGTTGCGGCGCAGACACGGCGCCTACAGTAAGAGCATGACAAGGAAAGGCGAATGGCAGCGAACAACCCGCTGGTGAAAGCCCAGCGTCTTCCCTTCATCAGTCCGCGCTCGATTGAGATCCTGACCAAGAGTTGGTCCTACCTGTTTCTGCTGGGCCTGGTGGTCTATTTCTCGCTGGTGGGCACGGGCTTCTTCTCCGTTCGCAACTTCTCCTCGATTTTGACCACCAGCACGCTGATCATGCTGATGTCCATCGGGCAGACCTACGTCGTCATTACGGCCGGCATCGACTTGTCCATCGGCTGGACGGTTGGTCTGTCTTCCGTCACCACCGCGCGCGTCATGCGCGACCTGGCCGCCGGCGGCAACGACATTGCCTTCGCCATGCTGGCGGGCATGTTCGCCGGATTGTTCGTGGCCTTGATACCGGGCTTGGTCAACGGGGTGCTGGTGGCGCGCGTCAAGGTGCCGCCTTTCATCGCTACGCTGGGCATGTTCGGCATCGTGCGCGGCGCCGCCTTTTTGCTCACCGACGGCCAACAGGTGGTGCGCGGCTTGTCGGCGGAATTGCGCGAGGCGCTGCGCGGCATCGGCAATGGCAGCTTGCTCTATTACATTCCCGATGATGGCTTTCACTGGTTCGCGCTGCCGCCGGACCTGGAGCCGCAGCAGCTGCGCGTCGTCTCGCAGCTCATGCCCTACCCCGTCATCATCACGGCGCTGGTGGTCGTCATCTTCGCCTTCATTCTGGCGCGCACCAAATTCGGCCGTCACACTTACGTCATCGGCGGCAGCGAAGAAGCCGCCCGCCGTTCCGGCATCAACGTCGACCGCCACTTGCTCATCATCTATGTCATCTGCGGCTTCACTGCGGGCATCGCCGGTGTGCTGCACCTTTTCCGCTTCACCGCCGGCGCGCCCCAGGCGGGCGAAGCGGCGCTGCTCTCATCGGTGGCCGCGGTCGTCATCGGCGGCACCAACCTCTTCGGCGGCGAGGGCGATATCATGGGCGCGGTGGTCGGCTCGCTGATCATCGCCGTCTTGCAGACCGGCCTAGTCATCTTGAATATCGACTCTATCTGGCAATTCATCGTGGTCGGCGTGGTCATCATCATCGCCGTGCTGGTCAATCAGCTGCAAGCGGCGCTGGAGAGGCTGCAAACTCATGACTAAGCAAATCAATCCGGTACTAACGGCACGCGGCGTCAGCAAGCATTTCGGCGGACTGACCGCGGTCGACGAAGTCGACTTCGAGGTGAGCGCGGGCGAAGTCGTGGCTTTGCTGGGCGATAACGGCGCCGGCAAATCCACCTTGATCAAGTGCATTTCGGGCGTCTACCGGCCCGAGCAGGGCAAAGTAGTCTTCAACGGCGAGGACATCACGCATCACGCCCCGGCCGATATCCGCAGCCGCGGCATCGAGACCATCTACCAGGACCTGGCACTGGCGGAGAACCTGGATGTCGGCGCCAATGTCTTCCTGGGCAAAGAGAAGACGCGCCGGCTCTTCGGGCTGATTCCCGTGACTGATGACAACTACATGCGTGAGGAAGCCTCCGGCGCGTTGGACGAGCTGGATATCCACATCCCGTCGCTGAAGCAGAAGCTGGTCAACCTCTCCGGCGGGCAGCGACAAGCGGTCGCCATCGCCCGCGCCATGTACTGGAACGCCCAGCTGGTCATCATGGACGAGCCGACGGCCGCCCTGGGCGTGCCCGAGCAGCGCAAGGTGCTGGCGCTGATCCGTTCCTTGCGCGAGGGGGACATCCCGGTCATCCTCATCAGCCATACCATGCACGATGTCATGGCGGTGGCCGACCGCATGGTCGTCATGCGCCGCGGCCGCATCGTGGCCAATATCACCCGCGCCGACGCCAGCGAAGAGCTGATCGTGCGCCACATCGTCGGCAGCGCCGAAAACGGCGAAAACGCGGTGATGATCTGAACCTCGCGCCCGGCCGGCGCCATGCCATGACGCGACTTTCCGTTGCCCCATCTTTTCTGCTACAATCGACCCATGTCGTCAGGGTCGCAATGGAGGCTGATGCGATGCGAGTACCGAAGACGAAACCCAAGAATACTCAAGAGCTTGAGTCGATAAACCCGGACGACGGAGCGGTCGCTGACGACTACGAAATGAGCAAGGAAGAAATCCTCGACAGCATTGAGCGTGGATTCCGCGATATTCTTGCTGGGAACACTCGTCCGGTGGAAGAATTTCTTGATGAGCTTGACAACGAATAAACTATGATGTTGCGAGCTGTCCACACCGCAGCCGAATTTGAAAGGGAAGTGCGGCAACTCAAACGCAGGTTTCCGCTAGTCTCCAACCAGGTCAGAGGGCTGGTCTCACAATTGCGTAACGGAGACCTGCCGGGCGACAGAGTTCCCGAAATGTTCATGCGAACCTACAAGGTTAGGCTGCCGAATCCTTCGGCGCGGCGGGGGAAGAGCGGCGGTTTTCGAGTGTATTATGCTGTGGGTCAAAGCGATATGATCTACCTGGTTACGATCTATTCCAAGACTGACCAGGACGATGCAAATGCTTATGAAGTGCAGCAAAGAATACAGCGTATGGACCGAGAATTAAGCGGTAAAAGCTCGGGCGAAAGGTATTCCGATCTTGACTGAAATTGTAACCATGCCCAACACCCTCACGCCCGGACGCTACCGCGGCTTGAAAGCCACCAGCCTGGCCGAGGCTGACGTCTTTGGCATCATCGCCTTCGACCAGCGCGGCAGCTACCGCAAGATGCTGCCGCCGGATACCGGCTACGAGCAGCTGGTCCAGGTCAAGAGCGAGATCATCGACGCGCTCTCGGTCGACGCCAGCGCCATCCTCACCGACCCGGTCTACGGCCTGCGCCCGTCCATGCAGATGAGCCCGAAAGCGGGCCTGCTGCTGGCGCTGGAGAAGAGCGGCTACAGCGGCGATTCGAGCTATCGCAGGACCGAGCTGCTGCCGGGCTGGACGCCCGAAAAAATCCGCAAAGCCGGCGCCAGCGCGGTCAAATTCATGGTCTACTATCATCCAGACAGCGGCGCGCTCGCTGACGAGCTGGAAGCGCTGATTCGGCGAGTTGTGGCCGACTGCCACGCCTGGGACCTGCCGGTATTCCTCGAGCCGATGTCATACAGCCTCGACCCGGCCGTGTCGAAAGACAGCGCCGAATTCGCCGCCGGTCGCGCGCGGGTGGTCATTGAAACGGCGCGGCGCTTGTCCGGCACGGGCGCCGATGTCCTGAAAATGGAATTCCCGCTGGATATCCAATTCAATCAAGACCGCGGCGTGTGGCGCGCGGCTTGCCATGAGCTTAGCCAAGCCTCATGCGCGCCCTGGGTTCTGCTGAGCGCTGGCGTCGACTTTGAGCAATTCAAGCCGCAGGTCGATGTCGCCTGTCAAGCGGGAGCCAGCGGCTTCCTGGCTGGCCGCGCCATCTGGAAAGAAGCCGCCGCCATGTCGACGGCCGATCGCGCTGACTTTCTGCAGGACATCGCCGCCGACCGCCTGCGCCAGCTGCTGGACATCGCCGCGGCCGAGGCGCGCCCCTGGAGCGAATTCTACGCCGCGCCGGCGCCGCTGGAAAACTGGTATGAGAGCTACTCCTGAGTGGAGGATTGAAAGATTGCCACAGAGTACACAGAGTAAAGCCATTTTGTTACGTTCTGGCAGCGACAATTTCAATTAGTGGGAGCCAGGATAAATGCGTGAACGTAAAGGATTCATAAAATCCACTGTGTCCTCGGCGGCAAAAGATCTTTCGTTTCATTGACGTGGGATTTGCATGACCCAATTTGAACTACCTCTGTGTACTCATTAAAACTCTGCGCACTCTGTGGCAGAAGTGTGACAGGACATCGCAATAAGCAATGGAACAGCGCCGCTTCGGCAGCAGCGACTTGCACACCTCGGCCATCGGCTTCGGCGCCTGGGAGATGAGCGCGCGCCAGTACGGGCATATCGATGCCAACGAGGCGACCCGCGCCGCGCAGAGCGCCATCGACCAGGGCGTCACGCTCTTCGACACGTCCGAGACCTACGGCCCCTACCACTCGGAGCGGCTGCTGGGCAAAGCCCTGGGCGCGCGCCGCAAAGATGTGATTCTCGTCACCAAAGTCGGCTTCACCTTTCAGGACGATCCCGACCACCCGGGCCAGGTGATGATTCACAGTCGCGATTCATCGGCGGGCAATATCATCGCGCGCCTTGAGGGCTGCCTGCGCCGATTGCGGACCGATGTCATTGACCTGCTGCTGATCCACTTCCACGATCACACAACGCCGCACGAAGAGACGCTGAGGGGCCTGCAGCAGCTGCAAGCCGCCGGCAAGATCCGCTACTACGGCGTCTCCAATTACAGCGCGCCCATGCTGGCGGCTTGCCAGGCGCATGGCCACTTGACCGCCAACCAAGTCGGTTACCACCTCTTCGACCGGCGCGTCGAGAAAACCGTCCTGCCCTACTGCCGGGCGCAGGGCATCGGCTTCATGGCTTACGGCACGCTGGCATTCGGCTTGCTCAGCGGCGCCTTTACGCCGGAGACGCGCTTCGTCGATTGGGATTGGCGCAGCCGCGGCGATGCCTTCGGCCTGCCCCTCTTCCAGCGCGAGCATTTCCTCAAAGAGCTGCGGGCTGTCGAGCGGCTGAAAACGCTGGCGGCGGATTACGGCAAATCCACCGCGCAGCTGGCGATCGCCTGGCTGCTGGGCCGGGCCGGCGTCACGGTCGCGCTGGTGGGCATGCGCAACGAGCGCGAGCTCAAGGAGAATGTGGCCGCGGCCGATTGGCGTTTGAGTGACGACGACTGCGAGGCCATCGATCGTATCTTCGCCGAAGAAGGCATTCCGAGTTACCGCGATGTCGACATGGTGACCTGAGCGTGATCAGCCGGCCGCTTGCGCCAGTTTGCGGAAGAAGTCGCGATAGATGGCATCGCGGTTGATATCCAGGGCCTCGCGAATCACATGCCGCGGCGCCGCCTGCCGATACCAGCGTGTATCAGCGCTCAGGTAGGGCGCGTCAATCAGCCGCGAGGGCGCCCAGCTCGGCTCAATCAGCCAGGCGAAGTTGATCAGATCCCAGATGATCCAGCTGCGCGCGAAGTGCTCGCTCAAGCCATTAAAGGGGAAATGCGGATTATGCGTATACAGCCAATGGAGATAATCGCCGATCGCGCCGCGGCCTTTGACCCAGGCTTCCATCTCCGGCAGCGACAGACCCAGCTGTGCGCCCACGTGGAAACCGGGCAGATACACCAGAGGCACGCCGCTATCGAATAGCAACTGCGACGCCAGCATATCCTGCTCCATGTTGAACGACGGCTGCGTGATGTTGGTGACGGTAGTGGGGTAACCCGCCGTCCAGACCACCACAATGCGCTCGCTGATCTCCGGCGCCAGCAGCAGCGCCGAGGCCACATTGGTGAGGGCGCCGATGGCGAGTACGTAGAGCGGCGTCTCGGCTGAGGCGGTGCGGGCGGTCTCGATCATATGCGCCGCGGCCGCGCTCGCCACCGGCTCGTCGTAGCGTTTCAGATAGCGGTCCGAGCCGCGAAAGACCTTGTCGGCGCAGTCGACGCCCAGCTTCTCGGCGACCAGCAAAATTTCGTCGTAACTCATGTCCATCCCGCGGCCGGGCTCAACCAGGGTGACGCCCTGCGGGTCAATCGATTCGCGGTCATGGACGTCGATGCCGATCTGTTCCAATCGCTCCAGCTGGCCGCGATGCTCCGCCAGCAGCGCGGCATCGGCCTCGGACGCGCCGGTTGCTTTCGCCTTGATGCGCGCGGCCGCCCGCAGTGATTCCCAGCGCCGCAGAAAGGAGTAGGGCGCGGCGTAGATGCCGGCGATGTCGAGCTTGTCCTGCGAGAGCAGGGCCCAGGCCAGCGCGAACTGGTCGTCAATTTCGTTGCGCGTATCGGTGTCGATGACGCAGCGAATGCGCCCGCTTGGCAAACGCAGCATCCGCTCATATTGCGCCCGGCTCAATTTGGGAAACTGTTGCAGATGCTCCATCGTCGTCGCCTCTCCTGGTAGCCTGTCCTGTCGTCGGTCTCTGGCGTTGGGGCTCGGCGGCCAGACCCCCGTGCCCAAGCCAAGTCCGAATCGCGTCTCTCCGCGGCGGCTTGCGAACGCGCCTTGGGGGCGCTTCGCAACGGGTCGATGTTTCGGGTCTGTCTGGCCTGCAGTATTTGGTCGGCACTATTATCTCACGCGCGGTCGTCATCGGTTATTGTGGGAGGTGATGAAAACATCTGTTCCAATTACCCAAGCGCGCGACCGGATGTACTCGTTACTGCAATACGCCTTCGGCCCGCAAAGCCTCCACTTCGTCCGCGCTGTAGCCCATTTCGGCCGCCACCTCATCGCTATGCTCGCCCAAGCGCGGCGGATGCCGATGATATACCAGGGGCGTATCGGCCAGGTGCACGGGCGTGGCCAGCGACTTGACCAGGCCCAGCGCCGGATGCTCGAGCTCGACGATCATGCCGCGCTCGATGACGTGCGGGTCGCTGAGCGCCTCGGCCACGGTGTTGATGCGCCCGCAGGGTACGCCGGCCGCCCGCAGCTCGGTCAGCCATTGCTCGCTGGTCTTGCCGCGGATGATCTCGCGCACGGCCGGCAGCAGCGCCTCGTAGTTGGCGATGCGCTCGACATTGGTCGCGAAGCGCGGATCATTCGCCAAATCTTCGCGGCCAACATGCCGGCAAAATGATTGCCAGACGTTATCCGAGCCGACGCCGAGGATGAACCAGTCGCCATCGCTGCCTTGCACGGCTTCGTAGGGCACCACCTGCGGGTGGCGATTGCCGCGCCGCGGCGGATCGTTGCCCAGGGCGAAATGCTCGGCGGCCAGGTTCTCCAGCCAGGTCATCTGCCCCTCTTGCAGCGACATGTCGATGAATTGGCCGCGGCCGCTCTGATCGCGCGCGCGCAGCGCCGCCAGCACGCCGATCACGGTGAACAAGCCGCAGGTCATATCGGCCATGGGCGTGGGAAAGCGCATGGGCGCGCCATCGACTTCACCGGTCAGCGCCATCGTGCCCGATTCGGCTTGCGAGACCAGGTCGTAACCCGGCTGGCCGGCGCGCGGGCCGGTACGTCCATAGCCGCTGATCGAGGCGTAGACCAGGCGCGGATTGAGCGCGCTCAGCGTCTCATAGTCGATGCCCGAGCGCTGCAGCGAGCCGGTTGTGGCCAGATTGGTCAGGAAGACATCGGCATCGGCCACCAGCCGGCGCATAAACTCCCGCCCGTCCTCGGCGCGGATGTTCAGGGCGATGCCGCGTTTGTTGCGATTGACGGCCAGGTAGTAGCAGCTTTGATCGCCGATATAGGGCGGCGCCCATTGCCGCGAGTTGTCGCCGACGCCGGGCCGCTCGATCTTGATCACATCCGCGCCCAGATCGCCCAGAATCATGGTGGCGTAGGGGCCGGCCAGGGCTTGCGTCTGGTCGATCACGCGGATGCCGTTCAAGGGCGCCTTGTCGCTCATGTCCGCCTCTTATTCTGTCGCATTGATGCTGGTAGAACAGCTTACATCATATCTGCCCACGGCGGGAGACCTGTCGTTAGGCGAACGCGTCGAATTCTGAAACGTCGTGGCGGCGATTCTGTAAATCGCCCGCCGACGAAATATAGAAATCGGGCGAGTCACAGTGTCGCCCCTACAGCCGACTATACAGTGGAATCTCATTGCTCTGTCGGCGCCAATTTCATACACTCGGTGTACTCGGTGGTAGAGAAAATACGGCGCGACTGCGCGTCATTCAGCCCAGCGATGCTCCTCGGCCCGCTTGCGCCAGATCACGAGCGCCGCCAGCAGCAGCACCGCGCCCCACAAGCCGAAGACCGCGCTCCAGCCGCTAGCGTCAACCAGGGCGCCGATGCTAAAGCCGGCCATCCCGCCCCAGAAATTGGACATCATGTTGATGCTGCCGGTCACCGACGAAGCGCGCCCGGGCGGCGCCAGCAGCAGTGGCAGGGAGCTGACGGTCAAGCCGAAAGCGCCGTTGAGCGGAATTAGCGCCAGCACGACCACCAAGAGCGCCAACGCGCCGCCGGTCACGGTCAGCAGCAGCAGCGCGCCCCCGGCCGCCGCCAGCAGCAGCGCCGCCGTGACAAAGACCTGGTTCGCGCGCACGACGCGGAAGCGCGCCAGGAACAAACCGCCGATCGCCATCACTTGCATGGCGGCCGCCACCAGGCCCACCAGGCGCTCGGCGATCAAGCCCGTATCCAGAATATAGGTCGGCAGCCAGATGATCGTGCCGTTGAAGACAAAACCGCCCAGCGCGGCGGCGAAAAGCGCGAAAGCTATACCGCGCGCTTCAGCGATCACGGCGGCGGGGCGAAAGCGGCTGGGCTGCGACTTGGGGGCGTCTATGCCCGCTATCCACCAGAAAACCAGCACCAACAACAGCAGCAATCCCGGCAGCCAAAAGGCGATGCGCCAATCATCGCCGCCGGCTACCGCGCCGATAAAGGTCCAGGTTAGCGCCGTGCCGAAGACGTAACTGAAGGGCATGACAGTGGAAATCCGCTTGACCTGCCCCCGGTCAAAGCGCTCGGCCAGGATGCGAAACATGGGCGCCCAGCCGGCCGATTGCGCCACGCCGTTAAGGCCCCAAAGCAGCAGCATAACTAGCAAGGAGGCCTGAAAGGCGAAGGCGATATTGACCAGGGCGATGCCCAGCAGGCCGATGCCGACCATACGAAAGGGACTGACCTGGCCGCCCACCTGGCCGCTGATGAAGTGGAAGATTCCATAGACCCAGAAATAGACGGTGCCCAACGCGCCGACCTCGGCCAGGCTAAGGTCCAGGTCGAGCGCCAGCGCCGGCAGCACCACACTCAGATTCACCCGCCCCAGGTAGAAAAGCGCGTAGGTGATCCAAAGTGTGCCGACGATGGCGTTCTGTCGCTTGCCACGGGAGGATCTGATACTGGCGCGATTTACAGACATGGGACGTGTTGCGGGCTCAGTTCGGGTGGGTTAACCACAGAGAGCACAAAGAGCACAGAGATAGTGAAAAGGCAAGGTTACTCTCGTCTCGTCAACAGCATTCAACGCAGGCGAACATTTAATAACGAGCCAGTGTGAATCAGGCTGGGCCGGCAAGGGCGCGCGCATCTTCTTCGTGACGATGACGCCAAAACACCAGCGAAGTCAGCAGCAGTAAGACGCCCCACAAAGTGAAAACCGCGCCCCAACCGCTCAACTCCACCAGACCGCCCATGCTGAAACCGGCCAAGCCGCCGGCGAAAGTCGCCATCATATTAAGCGTGCCCGCGATCGACGAAGCCCGCCCCGGGCTGGCTAGCAGTAGCGGCAGCGCGCTCGTCACCATGCCGAAGCCGCCGTTCAGCATCATCAACGCGAGGGCGACCACTACAATCGAAAGCAGGTCGGCTGTAAGCGTCAAAAGCAGGAATCCCAGCCCACCCGCGCCAAACATCAGCACAGCCGTCAGAAAGACTTGATTGCTGCGCATCACCCCCCGGCGCGCCAGAAAGATGCCCGCCAGGGCGAGCACCTGCGTCAGCGCCGCGACCGCGCCGACCAGATTATCCGGGACCACGCCCGTATCGAGGATGAAAGAGGGCAACCAGATAATGGAACCGTTGCGCACGAAACCGGAAAACGCCGCCACCATCAGCGCGAAAGCAGCAGCGCGCGCCTCGCCGATGATAACGGAAAGGCGCACACCGCTCGATTTCCTCTGGGGCGCGTCGATGCCCGCCTTCCACCAGGCGGCCGCGGCCAGCAGCAGCACCACGCCCGGCAGCCAGAAGGCGACGCGCCAGTTGACGCCGGTCGCCACCGCGCCGATCAGGGCCCAGGTGATCACGGTGCCGCTAACATAACTGAAGGGCAAGACTGTCGAGACGCGTTTGATATGAGCCGGGTCGAGGCGTTCCGCCAGGATCCGCGCCATCGGCGACCAGCCGCCGGCTTGCACCAAACCGTTGATGGCCCAGAGCAAGAGCATGGCCGCCAAAGACGCCTGAAAGCCGAAGGCCAGATTCACCAGCGCGCTGGCCAGCAAGCCGAAACCGATGACGTAGAAGGGACGGACATGACTGCCGACTTCGCCCCAGACGAAATTGCCGAAGGCGTAGGTCCAGAAGAACGCGGTGCCGAGGATGCCGACTTCCGCCCGGCTCACGTTGAGCTCGAGGGCCAGCAAGGGCAGCGCCACGCTGAGATTCACGCGCCCAAAATAGAAAAGGCCGTAAGTGGCGCATAAGGCCCCCACCATCAAGGTCTGCTGCCTGCTGAGAATTGTCCGCAAGGGATGCCTCGGTCCGCCTGGTCCGGTCATCAATATTAAATCGAGTTTAACAAAAAGTGCGCAATCCTTAAAGTACAGTACACTATGGTAAACAAGGCACAAACAAAGTTTACGTCACTGTGAAACGAGGGTTGGCGCAACGTACCGCAGTCTGCACAGTGAGCCAGAGCGGTTGGCCTTGGTTGCATAAGAGCGAACACGGAGTGTAGCGATGGCGGCCATTTTCATTGTAGGTCTTGTAGCGGGGATTCTGCTTGACAATGTGGGAACACTGTTGTTCGCTGTGTCAAATCGGTTCTGGTACATTCCCGGAGTCAGCCGTCCCTCTAGCGAACTTGCAGGAAACGTCAACAAACTCGCAGACAACATGGAGTTTCTGTTTAACAGCCTGCTCATGCCTATGCTCGCGTTTGCGTTGCTCCTGATGCTTTGGCAGCGAACGAAGCAACACTGATCCGCAATTGAATGAACAGAGTTGAGGCTTGTTCGTATGCGATTGGATACGTTGAACAGGCCTCGCTCAACAGTTCAACTCGTGCGGAAGGAGGGTATTATGTCTCAATTTTACTCGGTGTGGCGCAACCTAAAGCAGTTTGCGCTGGCTCTGACAACTGGCGCGCGCGAACCGGTGGCGCTGAAATTGTTAGTATTAGTCGCCGGCTTTGCTTTGGGCACCTATTTTACGGATTCGGTCGAAATGCTATTCTCAGGTTGGGATCAACCTCTCGACGAGAGCCTCATCACGTGCATCGGAGTGAGTTTAACCCTACTGCCGGCAGTCTCCGTGCTGATACTTGTCAATCTCTTGCAGAAGGCGAAACGGGGCTGAGCGACGGCGCTACCGCCAACCTGCTTTAAGCCGGCACCACCCAAATCCGGTCGGGCGGGAAGTGAACCCTCACTTCATCGCCCACACCCAGGGCATCCGGTAATTCAGCGCTGCTGACCGCCTCGACCTCAACCTCGCCCAGCGCGATCTTGTAGCGGGTGTATTTGCCCACGTATATGCGCTCACGCACGCGGCCGGCCGCCGAATTGACCTCGGTCGCTTCGTTCAGGCGGATCTGCTCGGGGCGGATAGTCAGCACCGTATTGCCGCTGGGCGCCTGCTCATCGTGGGCCGCGTCAAAGTGAAAATCGCCGATGCCGGTGCGCACGAGGCCGTCGCTGCGCTGCGCAGGAATGAAGTTGAGACCGCCGAAAAAGCGCGCCACGCGCTCGCTGATGGGCCGCTGATAAAACTCCGAAGGCGAAGCGTATTGCATCAGCAAGCCGTCAAACATCAGCGCGATCTGGTCGGCCAGCAGCACCGCCTCCTCCTGGTCGTGGGTGACGAAGACAGTCGTGACCGCCAGCTCGCGCTGGATCGAGAGAATCAGGTCGCGCATTTCGTCGCGCAGATGGGCGTCCAGGTTGCTCAGCGGCTCGTCCAGCAGCAGCACGCGCGGCTCGGTGATCAGCGCGCGCGCCAAGGCCACACGCTGCTGCTGCCCGCCGGAAAGCTGCGTCGGCCGCCGCTTGGCGATATCGGGCAGCTTGACCAGCGCCAGCATTTCCGCCACTTTCTCGGCAATGACCTGCTTCTTGACGCCGCGCATCTTAAGCCCGAAGCCGACATTGTCGCCAACCGACATATAGGGGAAGAGCAGATAATTCTGGAAGACCATGACGGCGCCGCGCTTCTCGGCCGGGATGGGCAAGATATCCTCGCCGTCAAAAAAGATGCGCCCGGCGCTGGGGTGGATCAAGCCAGCGATCATCTTTAGCGTGGTCGTCTTGCCGCAGCCGGAGGGACCCAGGAAGGCCACCAGGCGCCCGCTGGGGATCTCCAGCGTGAAGTCCGCCACGGCCGGCTCGTCACCTCCAGGATAGACTTTCGAGACTTTCTCCAGCTGCACCCTGGTCATCGGTTTTCCTTTTCGCAGCCGCGGGTGTAGGTTGGCAAGTGTCTGGATTGTACCCGAAAAGGGCGTATCTCCGCAGGGGAATCGCATTCACACAGCTTTTACACAAAGACACGAAGGCGCGAAGAGCGCAAAAAGTGATTTGCTGCGGCTCTTTTGATTCTGCTCATTCTGGCGTTAGAATAGCGGTATATTGGCTTATCCAATCGAAAGGCTGCTTGATGGATTATCAAGCTCGCGAACCGTTGCCCAAGACCATGCCGGCGATCGTCTGTCATGGGCCGGAAGATTACCGCCTGGATGAATGGCGCGTGCCGCGCCCCGCAGCCGGCGAGGTCGTCATCCGCGTACAATCCGTAGGCATCTGCGCCAGCGACCTCAAGTGCTATCAAGGCGCGCCGCTCTTCTGGGGCGACGAGTCGCGCGAGGGCTATTGCCAGCCGCCGGTCATTCCTGGTCACGAATTTGTCGGCGAGGTGGTCGCGCTGGGCGAAGGGGCGGGCGAGAAATACGGCTTGCAGCTGGGTGATATCGCCGTCTCGGAGCAGATTGTGCCCTGCTGGAATTGCCGCTTCTGCACGCGCGGCCAGTACTGGATGTGCCAGGACAAGCACGATGTCTACGGTTTTCGACAAGCCACCATCGGCGCCATGGCCGAGTATATGCTCTTCCCGGTCGGCTCGCTCAATTACAAAGTGCCGGACTCCCTGCCCGCGCGTCACGCCGCATTCATCGAGCCGCTGGGCTGCTCCATCCACGCCGTGCAGCGCGGCGAGATCAAGCTGGACGATGTGGTGGTCATCGCCGGCTGCGGCCCGCTGGGCCTGGGTATGGTGGCGGCCGCCCGCTTCAAGAACCCGCGCCTGCTGATCGCCATCGACTTGAATGACGACCGGCTGGAGATCGCCGAGCTTTGCGGCGCCGACATGAGCTTGAATCCGCGCAAAATCGATGTGATCGACGAAGTGCTCAAGCTAACCGACGACTACGGCTGCGATGTTTATATTGAGGCGACCGGCTACCCCGCCGCCGTCCTGCAAGGCCTGCAGATGATCCGCAAGCTGGGTACTTTCGTCGAATTCAGCGTCATGCGCGAGCCAGTGACCGCCGACTGGACCATCATCGGCGATACTAAAGAGCTGAACATTCACGGCTCGCACCTCAGCCCCTACACCTATCCCATCGCCATTGATATGCTAAAAAAGGGCCTGCTGCCAATGGACCGGATCATGACGCATGACCTGCCGCTGAGCGAGTTCCACGCCGGCATGGACATGGTCGCGGCCGGGACAGAATCGGTCAAAGTCACCCTGACACCCTAGCGGAGCCAGAAGGCGAAGGCATCGGGCGCCGTTCGCGCGAGCGCCCCGCTTGCGATGCGCCCAGTAATCTAATCCCCATTAGATTAGCCCTTGACATCGGAACTGTTCGCCCTAGAATGCTGAATTTCACAACCAACCTTATGGAGACTACGATGAAGAAGCTACTACTCATTGTCATGGTATTTTTGTTCACGCTACCGGCAATGGCGCAGACCACCGTCTTGCCGGCCCGACTGGCGCAGGACGGTGCCACATTCACCACCAGTCTTCCGCCTGGGGTATATGTCAACTACAGCAACTGGGACATCTATGCACAGCGGACGAGCGCACCCGATTGTCTGATAAAGAGATTAAAGGGGTTCACAGTAAGTGATGGCAGGGCACAGAAAACCTTCCACGGCGTGAGATCGATGGGCATATTCGAGATTCTCGGCACACGCTGTATAGTCCACTTCGAGTTGCTAAGTTATGACCACGAAGGTCCGCGCTCCAGCACTCGGGTGGCGCTGCGTACGGTACGCAAACACAAGTCAGTCAAACTCTCTAACAACTGGACTCAAGTCCACTTTAGCAAAGGCAGGTACAGCTATCTAGGCGGCCACAATGGCTATGTGGTCGACAATACCAGACCCCGTTACCAAGTCTGCATGGGCGATTCGGAAGAGTATAATCGCTCTGGGCCCCGGTCAACTGCCAAACCGACCATGCTCATAGTAGACACGCCTGTCAAATGCTGGATTAAGGGTCTCAGCGTATATGACAAGCGCACCATACAATTCGCGAAGTGGTAAACCTGCCCGGCAGCGACGCCGCAGCTAGCGCTAGCGAAATAGCCTTCGCTCAACCTGATTGAGCGGGGGCTTTTGTTTGCGTGTCTGCGCTTTAGCACAGCGCCGGTCGCCTTTCTCAAGCGTCGCAGTTATACTTTTCTCATGAACCGATGAAGAATAGAATGCCGCCCGGCAACAGAATAGGAGCCGCGCATGCAAACGCTTGCGGGTCAAGTCGCCATCATCACCGGCGCAAGCTCCGGAATAGGCGAAGCCTGCGCCCGTCTGCTCGCCCGGACGGGCTGTTATCTGACCCTCGCGGCGAGATCAGAAGAAAAACTGCGGACACTGGCGGCGGAGTTGCCCACAGAATCCCTGGTCGTCCGCGCCGATATGACCATCCCGGCCGACATCAGCGCGATGGTCGAGCGGTCGCTGGAGCGCTTCGGCCGTATTGATATTATGCTGGCCAACGCCGGCGTCTACATCCCCGGGCAATTCGCCGAGGGCGATATCGAGCAGTTGACGCGCATGTTCACGCTGAATGTAGATGGTGTGCTGCGCTGCGCCCACGCCGTCATCCCAAGCATGAAAGCCCAGGGCAGCGGCGACATCATCGTCACCAGCTCGATTTCCGGCACCATGGACATCGTCGGCGAGCCGGTCTACAGCGCCAGCAAGAACGCCCTGCAGACCTTCGCGCATACAGTGCGCCGCCAGTTGGCGGGCGATGGCATCCGCGTCATGTCGCTGGCGCCGGGCCCGGTGGCCAACCCTATGCAGTGGCTCCATACGCCCGAAGACATCCAGCGCGCCGTGCATGAAACGGGTTCGCATCTGGCCTCTGAGGACTGCGCCGAGGCGATCTTGTTTATGCTGTCGCGCCCGCGCCATGTCACGATTCGCGATCTGGTCATTTTGCCGCAGAACAACCGCGTCTGATGGCTGTCATTCACACGGATTTTGTAGGGGCGAGCGAAGGGCAGTGTCTACGCGCCCCTTGGCTCGCCCTTTGGCAACACTATAAGGCTGATGTGGGGCGACTCTGTGAGTCGCCAGACAGCTCAGGAAAAGGCTATGACACATACTCTATCCGACAAAATTGTCATCATCACCGGCGCCAGCTCGGGCATCGGCGAAGCTTGCGCGCGCCTGCTGGCCCGGCAGGGCTGCAAACTGACGCTGGCCGCGCGTTCCGTCGACAAGCTGGAAGCGCTGGCGCGCGAGCTGTCGGCCGAGACGCTGGTCACGCCCGCCGACATGACCTCCCCGGCTGATATCAAGCGGATGGTCGACGCGACGCTGGAGCGCTTTGGGCGCATCGACGTGCTCTTCGCCAACGCCGGCATCTATGTGCCCGGTGAATTCGGCGATGGCGATATCGACGCGCTGACGCGCATGCTCAACATCAATGTCGACGCCGTGCTGCGCTGCGCCCACCTCGTCATCCCGCAGATGCAGGCGCAGGGCAGCGGCGACATCGTGGTGACCAGCTCCATCTCCGGCTTTATCGATGTGCACTGGGAGCCGATCTACAGCGCCAGCAAACACGCTGTGCAGACCTTCGTGCATACCGTGCGCCGTCAACTGGCCGGCGATGGCATCCGCGTCATGTCGCTGGCGCCGGGACAGGTGGCGAACGCGCTTTGGGGTTTCCACGAGGCGGAAGATATCGCGCGGGTTTCCGCCGGCGAGCGCAGTCATTTGACCTCGGAAGACTGCGCCGAAGCCCTGCTCTACATGCTGAGCCAGCCGCGCCACGTCGCCATCCGCGACCTAGTCATCTTGCCGCAGAATCAGGTGAATATTTGAGGAAATTATCAGCCAAAGCAGGCTAAGAGCAAAACCGCCTTCGCGGTCCGGTTAGGCATGCCTAGTATCATTCTTTGTCAGGCGGATTTCCTGTGCGGGCATGGTGTTTCAGCCAATCCAGGTCGTTCTTTACAACTTTCATATCTCCTTCAAGGTTGTAGAGTCGACCCTCAAAGCCATTTAGTCGCCCGATAATTTCCTTGTGAGCGATTGCTGACGCCCGCCAGACAAAAGCGAAGCCACCAACCAGAGCCAGAACAATCGTGAGAGCTTCAGCGAATCCAATAGTGATTGTAGTAGGGTTCACAACACGTCCTTATCTGTGTGAATCATATTTCATTCATATATTTGCACTGGCAGAGTAATGAGCAAGACCTTGGCGTAGTGCGCACCGTTTCGTGTGATCCAACTAGATTAACAATCGGCCCGATAATAGCACATTTGGGCGACAGTTGCAAGTGTGCATACATACAGGGAGTGGTGAATATTGCGGATATGAGTAGACTGGGTTTATGATTAAATGTCC
>WTGO01000123.1 GCA_011523515.1 Chloroflexota bacterium | reverse complement strand
TCATCCAGTATACTCTCTTTACTAGGTGTCCAGTTTTTCGGGACCACTACAACCCGAATTCGTAAGTGTTCAATTTATTACTTGACCCTACTGAGAACACAGAGGAAGCGACGCAAAGTCACCTAGACCTGTCTCGGATTGTCGGTCATAATTGTGTCAGAGCGATCGCTTCTGATGGGGAGGATGGCAATGGCGATAGCGGTGATGGCTGTAATCATCTTGTTGAATATCGCGCTGCTGCTGGCGGTGATGAGGATCGGCACGATGGAGGATTTCCATAGCGAAGTCGCTGCAGAAGATTCGTCAGCGGTCCTGGCTTGGCGGGCGCGCCTGGCCGCCCGCGAGCAAGCGCAAACCCTCTCCGACAACGGCGACAGCTAAATCCAGCGCAAGCCTCGGCGCATGCGGATTGCTCTGATTACCTCCGACCTCAGTACAAAAAATGGCTGGGCCAATTACAGCCTCAATCTGATTCGGCAGCTTCGGGCGCGCGAACACAGCGTGACGGTCGCCTGCGCGCGCAACAGCCCGCCCGTCGACTTTGAGGCGCACGGCCTGCTGCCCTCGGTCGCGCCGCCGGAGCGACACAGCTTGCTCAAGGCTATGCGACAGGCGCCGCGCGTAAGGAGTCTGTTCAGCGACTGCGATATTATCCACAGCACAATTGAACCCTACGCGATTCTGGCGGCGGCCGTAGCCGGGCGGCGACCGCTGGTCGTCACAGCGCATGGCAGCTACGTCAACTTGCCGCGCATGCGGCGCTTCCCGCTGGCGCAGCTCTACCGGCGGGCCTTCCGGCGAGCGGAGCTGATCTGCGTGAGCCGGCATACCGCTAATGTGGCGAAGTCGCTACTGCCGGGCATCACTACGCATGTGATCAACAACGGTCTGAATGCCGCGCGATTCCTGCAGCGCCCGACACTTGAGATTGAGAAGGTCGGCCCCACTGTGGTCACCCTGGGCGAGATCAAGCCGCGCAAGGGCACGCTGCAATTGGTGCGCGCGATGGCCGTTGTGCGGGAGCGGCTGCCGGACGCGCAGTGCCTGATCATGGGCAATCCGCAGGCGGGCAGCGCCTATACCAAGCAGGTGCGCGAAACGATCGGTCGACTGGGGCTGGCGGACAGCGTACAAATCATGGGTTTCGTCGACGAGGAGCAAATGCGCGCCTGGTTAGCGGCGGCGGATGTCTTCGCGCTGCCGGCGATGAACGATGGCTGGTTTTTCGAGGGCTTCGGCCTGGCTGTGCTGGAAGCCAGCGCGGCCGGAACTGCGGTGGTTGGTACGGACAACTGTGGCGTGGCGGACGCCATCGACGATGGGGTGACCGGCTTGGTCATCCCGCAGGCGCAGGTGGCGGAGGCGCTGCCGCGAGCGCTGCTCGAATTGCTGAACGACGCGGCAAAGGCGGCGCGCATGGGAGCGGCCGGGCACGAGCGAGCGCGTACACAAACCTGGGAGCGCGTAGCCGATCAGGTGATCGAGGTCTATCGCGGCGCGCTGGACCAGCCGGCCTTGACGCCGTCGGCGTAGAGAAAGAAGTTGTCCGTGGCGCTGGCTTCGATTGCGAAACCCTGGCTACGCAAGATTTCGGTGAGCGCCTGCGGCTCGTAGTAGATTTTCACGATATCAAAGCGGCGCCCGTCTTTTAGCACTCGCTTCTGCAAGTCCTGGCCCAGTTCTTCCGTGCCGGTGTGAGCCGTGGCGAGATCGGGCGCGCGCGAATCGATGATGAAGAGGCGACCGCCAGGTTTGAGCGCGGTGTTTACGGCGCCGAGAAAGGCGGCGAGTTTGTCGGCGGGCACGTGGCTCAGCCAAAAGCCGAAGAAGACCATGTCGTATTGCCGCTGCGGCCGCCACTCAAACAGGTCCACCAGCTGATAGTCCACCTGGTCGG
Organism: Chloroflexota bacterium; assembly: GCA_011523515.1. Taxonomy (GTDB): domain Bacteria; phylum Chloroflexota; class Anaerolineae; order Aggregatilineales; family Phototrophicaceae; genus UBA6055. Next base: position 3,556 of record WTGO01000123.1, on the reverse strand, counting down.
ATTGCAGTTTGGCGCGATTGATATTGATCATCTCGGGTGAGGCGTCCAGGGCGGTGACGCGCCCACCGATTTGGATGAGTTCGCCGGTCCAGATGCCGGTGCCCGGCGCCAACTCCAGGACATGCGCGAAGTCTGATTGGCTGTGCAATTGATCGCGGACTTGCTGGGCTTCGCAGCCCCACTGGCGCGTATGTTCATCGCCACGGTTGTAGCGGCCCAGGCGGTAAAACCACTCGTCATATTCAGGCGCGCGGGCGCGGTAGTAGTCGATTTGGTGTTGCAGCAATTCGGTCATGTCTGTTCCCGGTTACTCTACGGGCATCTTACCCCACCCCCGGCCCCTCCCCGACGAGTCAGGGAGGGGAGCAAAACACTGCGTGATGCAAGGTATTTTGCGTGGGCGGTGGCTTTGCCGCGCGTACGTCTACATTGTTCGGTCATTGTCGCCAATTATCGTCATAGGATCGCGCGGCGACATGCCATCGGGATCGTTGAGTTCAGCGCCGGGGGGCGCCGGGATATGACCCTTCAGCAGGGGATCGTCAGTGTCGCGCATCCAGCGGTCGAGCCGGGCGCGCATATCAGTCAGGACAGCGGCGTGGTCCGGGTCGTCGATCAAATTGACGCGCTCATTGGGATCAAGCAGCGTGTCGTAAAGCTGCTCGGGCGCGGGCGCTTGCTCGGCAAAGCCGAAGGCGACCAGGTCAGATTTGGCGGGGCCATCATCGATATTGGACAATACGGGCGACTGGCGATTGTCATAACGGCGGATGTATTTGTAGCGCTCGCTGCGGACGGCGCGCTTGGGTTCGTAGGCGGCGTGGTAGCTGACCTCGGCGAAGAGCTCGTCACGGATGGACTCGGCCTCGCCCCGTAGCAGCGGCAGCATGGAACGCCCTTGCAGCCAGGCCGGCGGGTCGATATCCAGCAGGTGGCAGAGGGTCGGGAAAATGTCGATATGGCTGACCATGGCGTCGATGGCGCGCCCGCCGCTGAAGGGCGCCGGGCCATCCATGATCAGCGCCACGCCGATGCCGTGGTCGGTCAGGCTGCACTTCATGCCCGGGAACGCCAGCCCGTGGTCGGTGGTGTAGATGATCAGCGTATTCTCGCGCTGGCCGCTGTCGTCGAGCGCTCGCAAAACATGCCCGATCTTGTCATCGAGGATTCGCGCCATGGCGATGTAGTTGGCCATGTCCTGACGCGTGGCGGGCGTATCGGGAAAGGGCGCCGGCGACTGCACGTAAGCGGGGTTGACAACGTGCTTGGTCGGGAATTCGCGGTGCGTCTCGAAGAAGCCGACAGTCAGCCAGAATGGCTCAGCCGGCTTGGAACGGATGTAGTCGGCGGCGGCGGTATGCGCCTGATCGTAATCGATAGTCAAGATGCGATCGTAGCCGACGGCTTCGGCGCCGCGATGGTATTTCGCGTTGGTGAGATGCTGAATGCCGGCCAGGGCCGAGGTATAGCCGGCTCCTTTCAAAGTGTGAATGATGTGCTGGCTGAAATCGCCCAGGACGAAGCCGCGATTGGCCAGACCCAGCATGCCGGCGCTGTGGGGCGATTGGCCGGTGAGTAACGCGGCGCGGCTGGGCGAGCAGGTGGGCGCGGCGCAGTAGGCGCGGCGGAAGAGCGCGCCTCGCTCGGCCAGGCGCTGCAGATTGGGCGTGGGCACGGCGTGGCCGTAGGGCTGCAGGTAACGGCCGCTGTCGTGGGAATGGATGTAGAGAATGTTCGGTTTGGGCATAGGTGGGTTTCGTCAGTTTATGTTTAACCACAGAGACCACAGAGGGCACAGAGTAGTAGAAAGCTCGTGTAGGGGCGAGCCTTGGCTCGCCCGCATACCAAGTTTCACAACGGTCATGCGCCTGCAAGTTAAGCCGGCATCCAATCTTCCACGCCGCGGAAGGGCATGTGGACATCCGGATCGAATGTGGGCCGGTCGGCGTATTTGTTGTTATTGCCGGGGTCGGGCGCGCCACGCACGAGAATGGCGCGGTCGCCTTCGCGTTTAACGCGGGTCGAGGTGGGGATATAACGCAGGGTCAGCCCTATGCGCCATTTGTCGGAGGTATTGGCCTCCGAGCCATGAATGATTTTGGGATTGTGCACCGAGACATCGCCCGGCTGAAGCTCGAAATCGACCACATCGGAGTCGTCGATCATGGATGGGTGGATGCCGGATGCGAGCACATTTTTGCCATCGGGCACATCGACCATCTCCTTGCGCGAGAGCAAGCGGTTGTTCTGCGTGCCGGGCAAGACGCGCATGCAGCCGTTTTCGCGCGTGGATTCGGTGGCGGCCAGCCAGATGGTTGTCACTTCCATGGGCTCGAGCGGCCAGTAGCTGCCGTCCTGGTGCCAGAGGACGCGTTGGCCGGTCTTGGGCGGTTTGGCGATATAATGCGCCGCCCACATGGCGCAGTTCGAGCCGATGAATTGCTCGACGATATCCACCAGGCGGTCGTCGCTCACCAGCCGGTGCATGAAGGGGTCGGCCACCAGCATGTCATGGCCAAACTTCTCGGGCCGGACGCCGGGGTTGCGCTCCGCCAGCCAGTGGACGTGCTCGGCGGTTTCGCGGGCCAGGTCGGCGTCGATGGCGTTGCGGATGATAACGTAGCCTTTTTCGTCGTATTCTTGCTTCAGGTTGGTGGTCATTCTCAGCCTCTCAGCGCCAGTGCCAATACAACTTGAATGGCGGCCAGTACAACAGCCGCGCCCCCAATGCCTAGTGTGATTACCCACTTCAAGGCATCGATATTGGCTTGCAGCCGGTTGACACTTTGCTCAAGCGCCAAGCGCAGTTGGCTGATATCGTCTTTGGTCGCCAAATGCTGGTAACTCGCTTCCAGACCGGCGATTCGCTCACCGTGCTGCTGTACAACGATGTTGTCCATGAATTTCTCCTATGATGACTTGAACAACATTATGTCAGGCAATTTGTCATCAGTCAAAGGCTTACGTCGGGACTAGTCGATGTCGACGTCTTTTTTGGCTTTGCACGGCGGGCGCTGGGCTTTGAGCTCGAGGGTGATGCCGCCGAAGATGGGTGCGCAGACGTTGTAGATTGAGACGGTCAGGGCGGTGGAGACGCCGCCGAGCACGGCCGCGATCAGGGCGGTCTGCGCCAGCAGCGGGCCGAGCACATCGGACGAGATTTCGATGTCGAGGAATTTGAAGACCGCGTTGAGCAGCAGCAGCAGGATGATGGGCAGGACGGCGGCCGCTGCCGAGATGATGGCGGCGATCTTCACGGCGGAGAGAAAACCGATGCGTTTGAGTGTGTAGGTCATTTCTACGTACTCCATCTTGGTTTCAGAAGATGCGCCTCAAGATTATAGCGGGTATGCAAGGATGCAGGGCAATTGCTTCAATCTACATTTATCACCGAGGACACCGACAGAACAGAGATCACAGACAAAGCTGAATTGACAGATGGGCAGCAGCGACGGGTCCCGTTATCTTTCAGCGGCGGATATTGAGAATAGCTCAAAACCCGTGTAGTGGTCCCGAAAAACTGGACACCTAGTAAAGAGAGTATACTGGATGAACA
>WTGO01000109.1 GCA_011523515.1 Chloroflexota bacterium | reverse complement strand
CTGCGAAGTGCGGCCCTGGGCGGACCTCAACTTCCGCCATAGCCCGCCTGGCGGCCGGGTCCTCGGCGTAACCGCCAGCAGAAACTGGCTGCCCGTTAAGGAAAAACGCTACGGTTATTTCAAAGTCTCGCTTTGGGGGGTTGAGGGCTGGATCAGCGGCGATTATGTCTACACCCGCGGCGACTGCGGGGAGTAAAGCCCGCGCGATGAGCCATTAAACCCGCAATAGACATCCTCTCGCTTCTCCAGCACAATAGCTCGCGCTTGCCCCAGCCGGGAGACCCCATGACCTACCAAAGCAATATGTATGACTCGCACATGCACACGACCCTGTGCAAACACGCCCGCGGGCCGCTCAGCGCCTACGCCGAGCAAGCCGAGCGCCGGGGACTGCGCGGCATCACCGTCACCTGCCACAGCCCCATGCCCTTCGGCTGGAATCCCAAAGCGCGCATGACGCGCAAGCAGTTCCCGCAATATCTCGACATGGTGGCGGAGCTGCGCGAGGGTTTCGCCGGGCGCGTCGATGTGCGGCTGGGCCTGGAGAGCGATTACCTGCCAGGCATGGAAAGCTGGCTGGACGAGCTGCACAGCCGCGCTGACTTCAGCTACATCCTCGGCTCGGTGCACCCGCAGACGGACGAATACCAGGCGATGTACCTCGAAGGCTCGAACCGGCTGGAATACGAAAAGAGCTATTTCGAGAATCTGGCTAACGCCGCCGAGAGCGGTCTCTTCGATTGCCTGAGCCACCCCGATATCGTCAAGATTGTGCACCCCAAACAGTATCGGGTGGCTGAGCACATGGTCACGCTTCGCCGCGTTCTCGACCGCATCGCCCGCGCCGGCACGGCCATGGAATTGAATACCAGCGGCCTGAACAAACCATATCCGGAGATGAATCCCGGGGCTGAAATCCTGCGGGAGATGGCGCTGCGGCGGATTCCCGTCGTGCTCGGCTCGGACGCGCACGATGCTCACCGCGTCGGCGCCGATTTTGACAAAGCGTTGGCCCAGCTGCAAGACGCCGGCTACGAGCGCGTCAGCTACTTTATCGACCGCGAACGCCACGAATTGGAAATCAGCGCGGTCTTTCTGGCGGAATTGCAGCCGCGACTGGTTTAGGCTGTTTGGCGATCAGTTGTCGCTGTACCAATCGCCGCGATTGAGCGGCAGATCGTCCGCCGCGCCTTTGCCAGCGCGCGATTTGTAGAGCAGCGCTTGATGAATCGAATTGTAGCCCGATTCAAAGGTCCAGCGCGCGCCGGCCAGGTAAATCCGCCAGCGCCGATAGCCAACCGGACCCAGCATATCCAGTATGGTTTCTTCGTGCGCTTCGTAGCGCTGCAGCCATCTCTTCAGCGTCAGAGCGTAATGCTCGCGCAGGCTCTCCACATCGCGCACTTCAAAGCCCGCTTTGGCCGCCACATCCAACACGTAGGCGATATGCTGGCTATCCCCGTCCGGGAAGATGTACTGCTGAACAAATGAGTCTTTCGCATCATACTGCGCCACCCGCGGCGCCTGGAAGAGTGTGATGCCGTGGTTGAGGAAGACCCCGCCCGTTTTCAACAGGCGGTAGGCTTTGTCGAAGTATACGCCCAGATTTTCGCGCCCAACGTGCTCGACCATGCCCACGCTGACGATCTTGTCGAAGGGCTCGCTTTCATCCACATTGCGGTAATCCAGCAGTTCCGTACGGCAGCGCCCCGATAGCCCGGCCGCCTCAATTCGCTCATTGGCCAGGGCCAGCTGCTTCTCCGCCAGGGTGATGCCCAGCGCGTCGACGCCGTAATGTTCGGCCGCGTGCATAATCAGCGCGCCCCAGCCGCAGCCGATATCAAGCAGGCGCTCGCCCGGCTGCAGCCGCAACTTGCGGCAGATATAGTCCAGCTTGCGCGCCTGTGCTGAGTCTATGCTTTCGGCGGGATCCTCAAAGTAGGCGCATGAATAAACCATCTTTTCATCGAGCCACAACTGATAGAACTCGTTGGATACATCGTAATGGTATTGAATCGCTTGCCTATCGCGGTTGACCGAATGCTTGGCGCCGGACAGGTGCGCGATTTGATTGTTGCTGCCTGGATCGCGCGCGGGCAGGCGCAGCAGCTTGGGCGCGAAACGCAGCGAATCCGACAGACTCCAGCCTTCCCAAAGGAAACGCGCCAGGTCGATCGCCGCGTACAATTCACCTTCAATCTCGAAGTCGCCAAACATATAGGCTTCGCCCAGCTTGCGCTCGGTGGGCGGAAAAAACATCCTCCGCAGGGCCGAGGGGCCGTTGAGCACGATGGTGAAGCGATGCAGGCTGCTGCCCGGCGGTTCCCAGATGGTGCCGTCCCACAGCCGGATGGCGAAGTCGCGCCCGGGATAATCGGCGAATACTGCGCTTAGCAAATCCAGAGTATTGGTTACATGACTAGCGCGTGTCATGACTCGCGCTTCATCCATAATCGGGCCTCCTTCATCCACTATGCCGAGGCTTGGCGACGGTCGGGAACGGGCATGGTCACATGTTCAAGATTCGCGCCATTATAGCAAGATTGGCAACGTTGCGCTAAAGCAAACGTATATGGCAGTGGTGGCTGCTGCAGGCTTCTCCCCATGATTGATCCAACTCGCTTTGACGCGGGAGCGCATTTGCTTGTCGTCGCGGCTAATCCCTTGGCGCGCGCGGGTTTGACCGCGCTGCTGGAGGAACACGGTTATGCGGTAATTGCGCAGGTCGACGGCGCCAATCTGCAGCGCGATATCGACCGCGTCCAGCCGGAGGCGCTTGTCGTTGACGCGGGCTGGGATAGCGGCCTCATTTGTGAGCGTCTCAGCCGGATCGAAAGCGACCTGCCGGTGCTGGCAACCGCCGCCGGCGACGACTTCCAGTCCTTATCGGCGCTGCTGCAGATTTTGCGCGTATTCCCGCACTTCGCGCTCCTGCTGCGCCAGAGCGATCCCGATGTCATTGTCGCCGCGCTGGATGCGCTGGCCGCCGGCTTGACCGTCATCGCGCCACAGCTGTCAGCGCTGCTGGGCGCGCCGGATCACAGCCTGGATGCTGAAACGAATAATCCGCTGACCGCGCGCGAGCAAGACGTCCTGCGGCATCTCGCGCGCGGCCTGACCAACCGGGCGATCGCGCTGGAGTTGGACATCACGCAGCATACGGTCAAGTTTCACGTCAACGCTATCATGGGCAAACTCGAGGCGCAGAGCCGCACCGAAGCTGTTGTCCGCGCCACCCAGCTCGGCTTGATCGCGCTCTAGTCGCTGGGCGTGTCGCGCGCCTGTTTTCTGTGGCAAGATAAGCGCATGAAAGCTCTCGTCACCGGCGCGACCGGCTTCGTCGGCTCGCATATCGCGCGGCAGCTCATTGAAGCCGGGTACGCCGTGCGCGCCTTCTATCGCTCGCAAAAGAAATTGAGCCAATTGGCCGATCTGGAGTTGGAAGCTGTCCCCGGCGACCTGGACGATATTGCCCGGCTGGAGCGCGCCTGCGCCGGTTGCGAGCTCGTCTTTCATGTCGCGGCCAAAGCTGACTACTGGAAGGATGACGACCGCGACGCTCTCTGGCGCGTCAATGTCGAGGGCACGCGCAACCTGCTCACAGCCGCAATAGCCGCCGGCGTCGGCCGCGTCGTCTTCACCAGCAGCGCTTCCACTATCGGCATCCGGCCCGGTACGCAGAGCGCGGATGAGACCGACCGTTTCAGCCTCCCGCCTGAGCGCTTCTGGTACGCCTACACCAAGCTCAAGGCCGAGGAAGTCGCCGCCGAGTTCGTCGCCGACGGCTTGGATGTGGTGACGCTCAATCCGGCCGTCATAATCGGCCCCGGCGACCTCAACGCCATCTCGGGCAGCTTCATCCTCGAGACAGCCCGCTTTCAGTGGCTATTGCCACTGTCATCCGGTGGCATATCGGTCATTGATGTGCGTGATGTGGCGCGCGCGCACCTGGCAGCCATCGACCGTGGAGAGTCGGGCGAACGCTACATTCTCAGCACGGCAAATCTTACTTACCAACAATGGTTCGGGCTTATCGCCGCCGCCTGCGGGGTGCGCCCGCCGCTGCTCTCCACGCCGGACTGGCTGTTGGAGCCGACAGCGCGGCTCGTCGACTTGCTGCGCCTGCTGGGCATTCAGACGCCGACGGACGCCAATCAGACACGGCTGGGCAGTTCACACGTTTATTTCGACGCCGGCAAAGCGGAGCGCGAACTGGGCGCGCCGCAGATCGATATCGAGACCAGCCTGCGCGACACCTTCGAATGGTATCAGCGGCACGGCTACATAAATGACAATTGGCTGACACGGCTCATCGCCTGGTTTTAGCGACCGGCGCGCGCCACCAAATCTTTAAAGAGGGGCAGCGCCCGATCCAACATCCGCTCGGGGTGAAATTGCACGCCGATGATACGTCCGTCAGCCGATTCAATCGCCTCGATCACCCCGTCCGTCGCTCGCGCCGTTACCTGCAGTCCGGCGCCCAAATCCGCCAGCGCTTGAATATGGTGGGAATTGGTCGTCAGTCGCTCCGCCCCCAGGATCACGCTTAGACGGCAGTCCGGCGCAATCTGTATCAGGTGCTCGCCGGCGCCCCGCTCGACGCTGTGCGCATCCGCTTGCGCCTGCGCCTCGACATCGCCGTAAATGCTGCCGCCCGCCATGGCATTGGCGAATTGCATGCCGTAGCAGATTCCCAGGAAGGGACGATCCGCCATCGCGCGAAAGATCAAATCGTCGCTGAGGTCGCGTCTTCGGTCGACAGCCGGCAAGTCGGGCGGCAGCCGCCCAATCAAGCCGCGGGTGATGCCCGGGCCACCGGTGATGATCAGTCCGTCCAGCAGGGCGGCAAAGGCGCGCGCAGTTTCTTCCCGCTCAAGCAAAGGCGCGATGATGGGGATGCCGCCGGCCGCTTCCACCGCGCGCGCGTAACGGGCATCCAGCGACTGCGCGCCATCGACGAAACTGGTCGTGATGCCGATGCGCGGCTTTCTGCTCATGTGTGGGGAAGGTAGGGCGCATCCACCATTTTGCCGACAAATTGCGGCAGGTTTCGCTGCCCCAGCATCTGGCGGATGGCGTGCGCCTCGCCCAGGTGATACCAGTAGTGATAGATGGTTCGGTGCAGCATGGAGCCGATCGACTCTTCCATGGGCTCGCCCTTCCAATCGAAGTGTTCCTGCAGCTTCTCAGTCGTCAAAGTATTTAGAAAGATGTCCGCGTGCGCGGTGACTTCATGCCATGCGGCCCACATATCATCCAGTTTCGGGGCCGAGGGCGGGCTGCCAAAACCGCAGGTCTTGCGCAGATCGGGCAGGATCACCTTGCCCTGCGCCAAAAAGACGAAGACCTGATTCTCATGCGCCGCCAGATGCCCTAGCGTCCAGCTGATGCAATTCATCTGTCCGTGACGCACATAAGCGTCCGGCAGGTTCAAGCCGTCCAGACAGCGCAGGAACTCGCCGCGTGTGAAGCGCAGCTGCTGCACCATAGGGTGTGTCATGACGCGCCCTTTCTACAGGTCTAAATCACAAAGACACAAAGGACACAAAGATCAGGTGTGAAATGGCTTTGTGTCCTTGGTAACACCAGGTAAGTTATGCGACTCCTGTACCAATGCAAATGAATGCTTTCTTGCCACAGAGGACACAGAGTGTTAAAGAGGGCACAGAGGATTGTTTATTGCTTCAACGCTCACTCAATCTATGCCACAGCTCTACTTAGGGCCGTTCGCTGCCAAAACATTGCCGGAAGGCGTTACTCGGCATCCTCTTATTTTACTCCGTGTACTCGGTGGCAAATGCTTTTGCGTGACTTTCCTGCGCTTACTTCTGTGTCTCTGTGGTGGATAACCCTGTATAGTATTCGGAAGCAACAGGATAACCGCAATGCCGCACCTTCCATTTCAGCAGCAGCAGCGCTCCACCTGAACGCTCTGCCCGCCGAACTCGCCTGTCGCAATCGGTATCTCGCCGAGCGCGAGCAGGGCAGGTTGCGCCGCTGCCGCCGGGGCGCAACATGTCCCCTCGAGCCCATAGTCGGTCACGCAAACGCCCGTCTCCGGCAGATTCAGCCGCACATCGCGCGCCGCTTCCCAATCGCCGCAGAGCCCCGCGACAACCGAGCGCGCCTGTTCATAACCGGTTGCCATCAGGAATGTCGGCGCCCGTCCATAACTCTTCATACCGATGATGTAGAAGTCTTTCTCCGGCTGGCGCAGCTCGGCTTCGCCATGCGGCCGCACCGTGCCGCAGCTGTGCAAGTTCGGGTCGATCAGCGGCGCCAGGCTGCGAGTCGCCTCCACCGCCGGGTCCAGGTCGAGGCGCAATTCGCGCAACATCGCCAGGTCGGGCCGCGCTCCCGTGCATACGATCAGTTCGTCGGCATAATAGCCCTGTACGTCGCCATAGGCATCGCCGCGAATACACAGCCCGTCGTCCATCGTCTCCACCTCAATGATGGACAAGGGCGCCACGATTTGCAGCGCGCCAGCGTCGACCGCCGCCTTGATGCGCGTACCCAGCTGACCCCGCGCTGCCAAGGCATCGGCCTCCCCGCCTCCGTACACCTTTTGCAGATTGTCCCCCCGCATCACCCAGACGATCTCGGTTGCCGGATAGTCGCCGCGCAGATCGATCAGGTCCAGCAGCACGTTAATCGCCGAGTGCCCGCTGCCGGCGACCATCACGCGCGCGCCGGCATAACGGCCGCGGTCGTTTCCCTTGACATCCGGCATCCCATAAGCAATACGATGGCGCAAAGCGGCCTCGCCGATTGCAGGCAAGCCATTCGCGCCCATGGGGTTCAGCTGGCGCCAGGCGCCGGAGGCGTCGATAACGGCGCGCGCCTCAACCAGCGCTTCGGCGCCGTCGGCGAAATGGACATGAAGCTGAAAGGGCGCTTGCTCGCGCCCGAAATCTTTCACCTTGTCGCGCTGACGCCGACTGACGCCCACGACGCGCGCGCCGGTCCGTATCACAGCGCGCATCGCTGGCAATTCTGCCAGGGGCCGCAGATAGCGCGCGACTAATTCGGCGCCGGTCGGCAGCTCATCGAAGGGCGGCATCTCCCAGCCGCTGCCCTCCAGCAGCCGCACAGACGCCTCGTCCAGGTTGAATTCCCAGGGCGAAAACATGCGCACATGCCCCCAATCCAATACGCTCGCGCCGACGGAGTTGCCGGCTTCAAAGAGGACGGGGCGCTCGCCGCGCTCCAGCAAATGTGCCGCCGCGGCCAAGCCGACCGGCCCGGCGCCGATTATCGCCACCGGTAAATTTGTCATGACTGGCATCCTTGAAGGTTTGCGTTCGCTATGATTATCTGAAGCATGCGCGACCAGACATCTTACGCCGCGAACTCCGCGGCCGTCCGTCGCTAATATCCCAGCTTCAGCGCCACCTCTTCCAGGTCGTCTGTGGGTCCGATTAGGGTCAGCTCATCCTCGAGATGCAAGTTCGTATACCCATGCGGCACGATTGAGTGACCGCGGCGCACAATGGCCATCACCAGGACATCGTCGGGCAAAATCAGTTCGCGCAAATGCAAGCCGTCTATGCCCGGATCGGTGATTGTCACCTGAATCACATCGTGATCCGGGTCGTCTTCAAAGACCATGGCTGCCAGCTGCGGCGCTCGCACGAAGTGATCCAGCAGGTGCACCATGGCATTGGTCGGGTCGAGCACATGTACACCCAATTCGCGGAATTCCTCCAGCAAATTGTATGTATTGAGCCGGGCGATCTGCCGCGTGATGCCGAAGTCTTCGTAAAAGATCTGGCAGAGTTGCAGGCTATCGGCATCGTCCGGCAGCATTGTCACCGCCACCTCCGTCTTCGGCTCGATAATCTTTGCGATTTCCGCGGTCGAAACTTCCGGCAGCCAATACTCATGTCGCAGCCCGTCGCTGGCCGGCGCATTTGAGACGTGCGACTGATCGACATCCACCAGCTTGACGCGCCAGCCATGATCCAGCAGCCGCTCCGCCAGCTGTCGCGACTGGCTCTCGATGCCGACGATGACCACATCCAGTATCTCGTCCGGCCGAATGTCCTTGGGCAAATGAGATTCGCCCACCAGCCGTATGGCGAACTTGAAGAAGGGCGGTCCGGTCAGCTGGCTGATGACGATGACCGCCACCATCAGCGTCGCGAAATCATTGCCCAGCAAGGGAAACTCATTCGCGACTTCCTTCGCCAAACCCAAGCCGACGCCGGCCTGCGTGATGTAGGCCATCCAGGTCAGCCGGTTGAATTGCGCCGGATCACCCGCGACCAGGCCGCCCAGGTAGCCACCTATGAAGAGCGCGAGCAAGCGCGCGGCGAATATCGCGACTGTGATTGGCAGCAGCGCCATCACGATGCCGATATCCAGAGAGCCGCCGATCAGCGTGAAAAAGATGACGAAAATCGGCATCTCCACCCGATGCAGCAGATGGCGCAATTCCGTGCGGTAGGGCGTGCGATTGGTCAGCCAGAAGCTCGCCACCATACAGATCAGCAGCGGTTCAAACAGGAGTTCAACCGGCAGATGGTCGTGGCTCCAATGCCGCAGCTCGCCGGCGAAGAAAAACACCAGATAGCCGATTAACAGCAGTAGCGGAATCTTCAGCCAGTCTTCCCAGTGATTGCGCAGGATGAGCGCCATCAATCGCGCCACGGCGATACCCAGGCCGATCGACGCCAGAATCTCGAAAGAGACTAGGATGATGAAACCAATATCGAATTGCCGGCCGGTAAGCAAAGTCGCCGCGACCGATGTGCTCATGGCGAAGAGCGCAACAATCAGCACATCTTTGACCAGGGTCACGCCCAGCACGGTCTTGGTAAAAGGCCCGCGCGCTCGCATCTCGTTGATGATGGCGATGGCCGAGGATGGAGATCGCGCCGCCAAAATGGTGCCGCCCAGCAGCGCCGCCGCGATCCGGCCGGCCGGCGCCAGGTCACGCATGAAAGGAATGAAATCCGCCAGCAGCAGAATCGCCGCGCCGCACAGAATGTATACGGACACGATCTGTGTGATTGTGTTCCAGCCGATGCTGCGATAGCGCCCGCGCAGTTCGTCCAGCGCCATCTCGCTGCCCGCCGCGAAAGCGATGAAAGCCAGCGCCGTCTCGTCCAGAAAGCGCAGCGCCTCTACATTCAAGGTCTCAATGAAGCGAAATATGAAGGGACCGGCAAGTATGCCCGCCAGCAGATAGCCGCTGATCAGCGGCAGATGAAAATATGTCGCCAGCTTCCCGATCTGAAATGCCGCGAGGGCGATGAAGAGGAAACTGGCGAGGGAAAACGCCAGAAAGTCAATGTCCAAAGCCGTGTCCTCTTTTTTGTCAAACCGCCGTTTGCGGTAGCCGAGGGCGTCTGAAATTTCGCGCGAGCGCGGTAGCCATTCTCGCTGCCGCCGAGCGGCTGGTCAAACGGGAATCAAGAATTGAGCTGTGTACGAAAGCGCGCGTATTGTAGCAAGGAAGGGCAATCTGTACAGTCTGTACAGTCTGGAGCGCTAATGAGTTGCTTGCGTGCGCGAGAGTCGCCGCTCCAAGTCGGCTGCCAGCCGCCCCATGAGGGTAACGGTCTGCCGCAAATCGGAGGGCGTGGTGCGCGGATTGTTCGTGACCATACGCATAACCGGCCGCCCGAGCAGCTTGGAAGTCGAAGCGAAGGCGAAACCGTTAGTCGCCATAGCGCCCATCAGCTGGTCCGTCACCGCATCGGCGAGAGTTTGATCACCGTTGTCAGGCTTGTACCGAAAAGTCACAATTGCCATTTGCGCCGGGGTGACGATTTCCCATTGACCCGCATCTCGTAGAAGCGATTCGACCATTTCCGCCAGTTTGAATCCCCGTTCAATCGCTTGCCGCATAGCGCCAAGGCCGAATACTTTCATGCTCATCCAGAATTTCAGGGCACGAAAATAACGCGTCAACTGAATGCCTTGATACATGTAATTCATCTCTTCGCCAGCCTCTTTCTTGCTATGCGTTTCAGCATCAGCGAGAAAATGCGCTGTATCTTTGAAAGTATCGCCCAACCAGTGACGATCCCGTACCAGCACCGCGCTGCATTCGACTGGCTGGAACATCCATTTATGCGCGTCCCAGGTCAATGAATGCGCGCGCTCAATGCCAGCCAACTCCATCTTTCTGTGGTCGGTCAGGCAGGCGGACGTGCCATAGGCGCCATCGACATGTAGCCACAGATTCTCGCGATCACAGAAATCTGCCAAATCCGCCAGCGGGTCCACCGCTCCCGTATTCGTTGTGCCCGCCGTGGCCGCAATGCAAAACGGACGCTTGCCCGCCTCTCGGTCCGCCGCAATCGCCCGCTCAAGATCGGCTACTGGCAGTCGGAAATTGTGGTCTGCGGGAATTTCCTGAAGTTGTTCCGGCGCAAAACCGAGGATGCGCAGGCCGCGGGAAATGACGAAATGCGCCTGATCCGAGCAGTAAATGACGGCATCTTGCATATCGCCCTTGAGCAGCACTTGCCGCGCCACCGCCAATCCCGTCAAGTTCGCCACTGCGCCCCCGCTGACAAACAGGCCGCCCGCCCCTTCCGGCATGCCGACGAGCTTGTGCAGCCAACTGACGCTCAATCTTTCGATTTGCGCAGCGCCAGTCCCCAGCGGATACAAGGCGTTGAATATGTTGTAGCCGGAAGCCAGCGTGTCCGCCATGGCCCCAACGAAGTTGCTGGATGATGGAATGTAAGCGAAGAAGCGCGGATGATCCAGGTGGTCGATTGTTGATAGCACCTGTCGCTCGAATTGTTCCAATACGTCTTGCCATGACGAGCCGTTTTCCGGGAGCGGCTCGCTAAGAATTTCATCGAAGGTCACTTGATCCAGCGCTCTTGTTACCGGAAACTGGGATTGCGCCCCGTTATAGTCCACCAGCATGTCGATGATGCGGTAGCCCATCTCGCGCATTTCATCAGCTTCGAGTTTTATTTGGTCTCGCGGACTCAATCCGTGCATATAAAATTCTCCCATACAAAATACCTTGCCAAGTCTAACACAGTAAGAAGAGTACAATTAACTTCAGTAACGCGGCGGATCGCCCCAGAGCATGAAAATTCGCAGCAGTTCCCGGTACATAGATATGTGGTTTGGGCAAAAAGTGAAAGTCCAGTATCGCTCGAAAGTTGTTTGATGCGTGGAAACTTGCGGTATGCACTAAGGACTGAACCCGTCGGCTGTTTAGTTCAGCGTTGATGCTACAATTGAGGCTTCCAGTTCAGCCCCCAGCCGCCCCATCAGATTCACCGTCTTTTCCAAATCCTCCGCTGTTGTACGCGGATTGTTCGCGCACATTCGCAGCACCGTCTTCTCGCGCAGCTGTGTGCCTGAGGCGAAGGCGAAGCCGTCATCCAGCAGCCGCCCCACCAGGTCGTGCGTTACGCGGTTTGCCAGCGCCTCGTCGCCGCCCGACGGCTTATAACGGAAGGTGACAATCGCCATTTGCGCCGGCGTCACAATTTCCCAGCAGCCCGCCTGCCGCAACAGCTTCTCCGCCAGCTCGGCGTTGTCGAAGCCGGTCTCGATCGCCTGGCTGATGGCGTCCAAGCCAAATACTTTGAAGCTCATCCACAGCTTTAGCGCGCGAAATTGCCGCGTGAGCTGCACACCCTGATACATGAAATTGAGCTCGTCGTCGGCCTGCTCGACATCCTTCAGATACTCGCCCTGCTCCTTGAAGGTCTCGCTCAGCCAACGCCGCTGCCGCACCAATACAACGCCGCATTCAATCGGCTGAAACAGCCACTTATGCGCGTCCAGAGCCAGCGAGTCGGCGCGCTGCAATCCTTTCAGGGCTCGCTGGCCCCGCGCGGTCAACATCGCTGGCGCGCCATAGGCGCCATCGACATGCAGCCAAAGGTCTTCGCTTTGGCAGTAGTCCGCCAGCTCCTCCAGTGGGTCTACCGCGCCGGTATTGGTCGTGCCCGCCGTCGCAATGACGCAAAAGGGCTTGCGCCCGGCCGCGCGGTCTTCCGCTATTGCCTGGCGCAGACGTGGTAGCGACAGCCGGTAGCTTTCGTCGCCGGGGACTCTTTGCAGCTGATCCGGCGCGAAGCCCAGGACTCGCAATCCCCGCGAGATGGCAAAGTGAATCTGGTCCGAGCAGTAGGCGACCGCATCGCGCATATTGCCTTGCAGTCGCACCTGGCGCGCCACGGCCAGGGCGGTCAAATTGGCCATGGATCCGCCGCTGACGAAGGTACCGCCCGCATCCGGCGGAAAGCCGAATATCTGCCGCAGCCAGTCCACCGTCAGCCGCTCGACTTGCGCCGCGCCCGCGCCTTGCAGCCAAACCGCGTTAAAGATGTTGTAGCCGGCGGCCAGCGCATCCGCCATCACGCCGACGAAATTGTTGGCCAGCGGGATGTATGCGAAGAAGCGCGGATGGTCGACATGATTGGTGGGCGCGACCACTTGCGCTTCAAATTGCTCCAGAACTTCGCGCCAGGGTTCGCCGGCCCGCGGCAGCGGCTCGCGCAGAATCGCGTCCAGCGCTGCATGATCCAGCTCGCCCGTCACCGGCTGCTGGGCGCGGCCTTCGTAATAGTCTATGAGCTGATCGATGACTTGATAACCGAACTCGCGCATTTCTTCGCGGCTGAAGGCCAACGCTTCTCGCTTACTCATCGCTTGGCAGTCCTCGCTACAAGATGGCGTTGGCCGCGATGACAACCAGGACGCTCAAGGCGGCGCGGTTGAGCAACGGTTTGGAAAATCGGTCGCCGATGCGTATGCCAATCATGGCGCCAAGGTAGATGACCGGGGTCAGAAGCAGCGCCATCGCCAGCACGTCAACGGTCATCGTCTGGGACAAAATCAGCAGCAGCAGCACCTGCAAGGGCGCGTTCAGCAGAAACAGCGTCAGGGTAAAGGCCCGCGCCTGATTCGCCCGAAAGTCGCGCGTCGTCATCCACAAGACCAGGGGCGGGCCGCCCATGGCCACCAGACCCTGCAATACGCCGCTGAGGCCAAACACAGCTGCGGACACCGCTGTCGGCAATTCGCGGAAAGTCTCGCTGCGCGCCAAAATGCGCAAGCCCACGCCCAGCAGAACGCCCAGCCCGACCAGGCGCTTGACCGTGGCTGTGTCCAGGCTCTCGACGGATATCAGCAGCAGGACGCCAAGCGGTACGGTAAGGTAGCGTACGACGGCCGCCAGCCGCACCTCCTTCCAGGGAATATGCGCCCGCAACTTCCTGGCGCCGAAAAGTGACTGAATGCCGAGCGCCAGAGTCGTCAGCGCCACCGACTGCGACAAGCTGAAGCCCGCCTCCACCAGCAGCGGCACAGCGATCAGGCCCAAGGCAAAGCCGATCGCGCCTTGCACGATGCTGCCCCCAAACATGATGACGCCGGCTAAAAGCAGCGACACGTCCCGCTCCGATGGCGCTTCGACTCTCAGCGGGCAGTGTCACACAGACGGCCGCATTCGGCAAGGATGTTTGCCCGGCGCCCAATCGTTCCGGCCGCCACCGGCATAGCGCTTGACGGTCGGCTAGAAGATGGCGACCAGCCAAACCAGCGCCAGAACAAAGAGCTCAATTCGGGTGAGCATCGGCTTGTCAAAACGGTTGCCGATTCGAACGCCGATTTCTGCGCCCAGATAGATGACGGGCGTCATGATGCCGGCCAGCAGGAAAATTTCGGCCGTCATGGTCTGCGTGAGCAAGAGCATAAGCAGAATCTGAATTGGCGCATTGATCAGCAGCAGCGTCATGGTAAAGGCGCGCGCTTGCTTTGCCGGAAATTCATGCGAGGGCACCCAAAGCGCGATTGGCGATCCGCCCGTGCCAACGGACCCCGCAAGAATGCCGCTGATGCTGAAGGCGCGATTGAAACAGGCTTTGGACATTCGCTTTTGGCTCTGCGCCCGCCTACGATGCGAATCAGCACCCCGAGCAAAACGGCTACACCGACTATCTGCTTGATCAGTTTCGCATCCAGGCTCTCGACCGACCGCAAAAGCAGTACGCCGACAGCCAATGCCACAAAACGTACACTCGCCGCCCATTTGACCTCGCCCCAGGGAATATGCGCGCGCAAATCACAGACGCCGAAGGCTTCCTGGATGCCAGTGACGACCGTGGCCAGCGCCACCGCCTGCGACAGGCTGTATCAGGCTTCCACTAGCAGCGGAATCGAAATCATCAATAACACGCAGCCGATGGCGCCTTGTACGATGCTGGCCCCAAACACGATGAGTCCGGCCAATATCAGCGGCACTACCCCTCCAATGCGCCTTCGAAGCGCGACGCGCAGTGTCACACAGACATCGGCAATGGACAAGGACTTTATTTCTAAGATTACTTACTTCTGTGATAGCTAACTATTTGGCGATGCGCCTTTTACCCGGTCGCGCCGTATATGTCAGTGAGCGCGCGCATCGCGCCAATTGTCAGAAGCGTGTAAAAATTTCAGGCTGCAAAGGCGAAAGAGCGCAATTGGGGCTACAATCACTATATCTGCAGACGAAAGGAGTTGGGCCGGTCAATCGCAGATGAGTGATCTGCCCACGAAATATGGACAAACGAGCCATCGCTGAGTTAACCGTGAGTGAGCTGGAGGATTTGATCAAGCGTACGGTAAAGAACTCGGTCGCCGAGGTCATGATAGAGTTTGCCCTGGAAGCCGATGTTGAAGCGCAAATGGTCTACGAGGCGGAGATCAACGACATGCTTCGCAACGAAATGCAATCTTATGGCACGTTGCTGGCCACGGCGCCCGTGCCGACCACCAAAGTCGACGATTAACCGCCTACTCAAAGCGGTCGCCGAATACAGCGGCCAATTATCTACCTGAATGAGGACAGTTATGAATGTATGGGATGCCATCCAGAGTAAACGCGCCATCCGCCAATTTCGCGATGAGCCGCTGCAGCCGGCCCATATCGACCGCATTCTCAATGCCGGCCGGCGTTCGCAAAGTTCCAAGAATAGCCAGCCTTGGCATTTCATCGCCGTCCAGGACAGGGCTCGCTTGGCACAGATCGCCGAGCTGGGCGCGGGCATGGGGCATGTCGCCGGGGCCGCGCTTTGTGTGGTGATTGTCGTGCCCACGCAGAACGAACGTACGCTGTGGCATTTCTTTGATGCCGGCCAGAGCGCGGCCTATATGCAGTTGGCTGGTACGGAGATCGGCATCGGCTCCTGCCTGGGTACGATTTACCAGCCCGATAAGGCGCGAGTTTTGCTCGGCATTCCGGCAGATTTTCAGACGCGGCTGGTGATTTCTTTTGGCTATCCCGTCGATTCCGCCGCCGCTAGCCAACCCCTGCAAGCGGGTGGTCGCCGCCGCATAGACGATGTCGTGCATTGGGAAACTTGGTAGCCGGTGCAGTCGCGGGAAACAAAGCAAGAGGCGCGTCCGCTGTGGAAGATCTATCGCTAGAGATGAACAAAGAGGCTCAGGTATCCGCGCTGCGGCCGCGATCGCGCCCGCGGCGTCTGCGTCTGTCTCCCGCTATCCGCGACCTGGTCCGCGAAACGTCGCTCGGTCCGGCGGACTTCATCTATCCGCTCTTCATCCGTCATGGCGCCGATTTGCAGCTGCCGATTGAGTCTATGCCCGGTCAATTCCAATTGACGCTTGACCGCTTGCCCGCCGAAGCTCAGGCCATCGCCGCACTGGGTATACGCGCTGTGATTCTCTTCGGTATCCCGGCGCATAAGGACGAGTGCGGCAGCGACAACACCAGCGACAGCGGCATCATCCCGCAGGCGATTCGCGTCATCAAAGAAGCAGCGCCCTCCCTGGTCGTCATCTCCGACATGTGCTTTTGCGAATACACCGACCACGGACATTGCGGCGTCATTAATTCGCCGGGCAGCCCCCATTTTGATCCCAAGCTGCCGATCGGTTACTTGCTGAACGACCCGACGCTGGAGCTGCTGGGCCGCGCGTCAGTCGCCCATGCTCGCGCTGGCGCTGATATCATCGCGCCGTCCGGCATGGTCGACGGTATGGTCGCAGCGATTCGGTCCGCGCTGGATGACGATGGTCACACCGAAGTGGCGATCCTGAGCTATGTGACAAAACTGGCGAGCGTCTTGTACAATCCCTTCCGTGATGCCGCCGAAAGCCCCCCGAGCTTCGGCGACCGCAAGCAATATCAGCTCGATCCCGCCAATCGGCGTGAAGCGCTGCGGGAAATTGCTCTGGATGTCGAGCAGGGGGCCGATATGCTGTTGGTTAAGCCGGCGCTGCCCAGCCTCGACATTCTGTCCGAGGCTCGCCGTATCGTCAACTTGCCGCTGGCGGCCTACCAAGTCAGCGGAGAGTACGCCATGATCCACGCCGCCGCAAAGCTAGGTTGGCTGGATCTCGAAGCGACCGCCCTGGAAAACCTCACTTGTATCAAGCGCGCCGGCGCCGATATGATCATCAGCTATTTTGCCAAGGACGCCGTGCGCTGGCTGCAGACGTAGCCGCCACCGACCTCTGAGAGCGGAGCGGGCATTCGCCTGCGCCTCTCGCCAGTAAATGCCTTGTGCCGCCGAGCAATATATCCGCCAACGACCTGTAGGGGGCGCCGTCAGTGCAATTGAAAAGGCTGGCTGAATCGCTGCGCGAGCACCTGCACTTTCTTGTCCTTATGCCGCTGATCATCATGGTGATGACCTGGCCGACCTTCGTCAAGCTCTTTGACACCGGTAGCTTCTGGTTGGCGCAGCGCAACTGGGACGCCTACATGCTCTTCTGGGATGCCTGGTATCTAGAGCTGATCCTGGCTGGCCAAGCTGACTTCTATCTCACGGACTTGCTCTTCCATCCGACTGGCGTTTCGCTGGCATTCCATAACTTCAGCCTGCCGCATATGATCCTCTTCGCCGGTTTGCAAGGGGTCGTGCCGGCGTCCAACGCCTTTAACGCGACCTTCCTTTTGCTTTCCTTGTCCACGGCGGCGGCCGGCTACATCTACTTGAATTACCTGTTCCGGGACAAGTGGGTCGCGTTATTCGGCGCGGTGGTCTTTGGCGCCGGCGCCTTCATACTGTGGCGGCCGGCCCATCCCAATATCGCTCATATCGCCACAATCCCGCTGTCGCTCTACTTCTTGCATCGGGGACTGCTTGAAGAACGCCTGAAACCTCTGCTCATCGCCGGCGCATTGGTTGGCGCGACGGCATTCATTGGCATGTATACGCTGGTCTGCCTGCTGATCATGCTGCTGGCTTACCTGTTGTACTTCGCCTGTCGGCGCTGGAATCAACGCAGCTTCTGGTTGCAAATCTTGCTGATGTCGCTTGTCATCTGCGCCTTCCTGGTCCTGCGTTTCTATCCAATGCTGGTCGATCCCCAAGGCATCTCTGGCGCCCTCGCCAAAAACACCGGCAGAGAAAGCGGCAAGGATCTGCTGGGATATGTCGTCAACACCCAGCATCCGATTACACAGCCGCTGCTCGCCAGCCTGCTTCCGATCAAAGAGTTTGATCGCGCCTGGCGCAACGTGGTCTTCCTCGGTTACATTCCCATGCTGTTGGTGGCTTGGGCCTTCATTCGCAGTGACAATCGCCGGCGATTACTGCCCTGGCTGGCGCTGGCGCTGGTCTTTGGGATATTGCGCCTCGGGTCTTTTCTTACGCTCAATGGCGTCGATTACCCGCATTTTGTCCTACCCAAGCATTTTCTGACTGCGGCTCTTCCTCATCTCTTCAAACCATTTTGGGCTGTGGACAATTTTCATGCCGGCGTCTTGTTGCCTTTTGCCGTCCTCGCCTGTTTTGGATTGACGAGAGCGTTGCGCGCCGTGCCTGCGCAGCGTCGGCTGATCGTGGTACTCCTTCTGACGGGCGCGACGGCCTTTGAGCTCTACCATTCGCAATTCCCGGGCGTATTCCCGGCCGAGCGACTGAACTTCATAGCCTGGCTGCGGGGGCAACCGGATCAGGAGTCTATCCGCCTGATTAACGTGCCCTTTGGACCTCAACGTCACAAGGTATACGGGCTTTACCAGACCTACAATGGCTATCCCCATGCTGCCGGCCGCCCAACGCGATCGCCCGCGACGGCCTTCGATTACATCAAGAGTAATCCCATACTCAGCGCCTGGAACAGCGAAGGCGCTGTCGTGTGCCTGCCCGGCAACCACGCAGCCTTCGTTGAAGCCCGGAATCAGCTGCTTGCAGACGGCTTCACGCATGTCATCTTGCATCGCTACTTTGGCAATCTTGCCAGCGAAGCTCGAGCCCTCCTCTATCTGCCGGCCGCCTACGAAGACGATTCCGTATCAATCTACCGCGTAAAAGACCTGCATCTCAATTGCAGCAGTTCGGCTATCTTGAGCAGGGGTGCACAGCACAATTTTGCCGAACTCTACGAACCTGACGCGGACTTGCCAATGGTTCACGATATTACCCTGAGCATCCACGATTATGCGATGACCGACGGACAGCTCTTCGAATATTATTTGTCGTTGGACCAGAGTCCAGCTCATGTCTTCCCGCTTCGACTGGAAAATCTCGCCGCCAAAAGAATGTCAAGCCCTCGACTGCCGTTAATCGATCATGAAGCGGCGCTGGCGGCAAGCGCCACTGTGTTATTTGCTTACGATCCTCGCCACAGCGACCAGCGTATCGTCGATGAATACGCAGCATGGGTTTCGCGAGAATTTACAGCGTGCGGCGCCTTGACTAAGTCGTCCAGCGCCCAGGTCACTTTATTTTTGCGCAGCGGCTTCCCTTGCGCGCTCGCCACCGACGCCGATCCGCTCGCTGTGCATTTCGACAATGAGGCCGTGCTGAACAATGTAATTTTGGAAAGGCAAGATTCAGATCTCGCAATCTATTTCCTCTGGAATCATTTGCCGGCGGAGAATTACTCGGTCTCCATCCAATTCTTCGACGCCGCGGGCAGCAAGGTACACAATCAGGACTTTGTGCTGGGCGACGAGCCCCTGGCTCAGCACCGGGTGGATCTTGCCTCCTTAAGTCCGGGGATTTATCACGTGAAACTGATTCTTTACAATTTCGAGACTGGCGCCAGCGTATCCGGCGAGATTATTAGCAGCGGGTTTCGCTTCGACCGAGAGCTCGACATCTCAACCCTGTCCTTCTGAGATTAATCGCGCGCCTGCGCTGCAGGCCGTGTGAACCATGATATAGTAGAGATCGGGAATTCCCTGCTACCGCCTCTGGAGTGCGCCAGCGCTTGAAATCTCTCAACCTTTTTCTACGCAGTCATCTTCACTTCATCGTGATCGTCCCGCTACTCATCATCGCTGTGACCTGGCCCATCTTCCCCAACCTGTTTGATGGCGAGTCCTTTTGGCTGCCGACGCAAAGTCGGGACGTATTTATGAAATACTGGGATGGATGGTATGGTAAGTCATTGCTGGCTAGTAACGCTGAATATTACGCTACGGATCTGCAATTTCATCCGGACGGACTGTCACTCGTATTCCACAATTTCAGCCTGCCTCAAATGCTTGTCTTCGGCGCTCTTCAAGGCGTCATGCTCCCCGACGCGGCCTATGGCTTGACGCACTTGCTGACAATTTTCGCCAATGTCTTATCGGCTTATGTTGTATTTCTGGCTTGGTTTCGCGACAAATGGGTGGCGTTATCCGGCGCGGTTGTCTTTGGCATGCATCCTTTCACCATCAATCACTCGCAGAATCCGGAAGTCGTCTTTCTCGTTACGATTCCGCTAGCGCTTTACGCCTTTGATCGCGGAATCAGGGCGCGGCGCAGGCTGTGGCTGGCGGCATCGGCTTGCCTGGTCGGACTTACCGCGTTCATCGGCATGTATATCCTCATCTGTCTGCTGATTCTACTTGGCATCTACACCCTATGGCTGGCTGCGACGTTTTGGCGGAATTCCTGGTTTTGGCGCGGCGTGGCTCTGGTCTTGAGTCTAGCCGCTGCCATTAGCATGATTCGCGTCTATCCCATGCTGGTCGATGCGCCAGGTCTCGACGAAGCGCTTGCAAAGGGCAACCGTCAATTTTTGTCAGCCGACCTGCTGGAATACGTAACGAATCCGCGCCATCCCCAAACGGGTCCATTATTGTCAACTGTATTTGATGGAGTGCCTCACCATGCGAATAGCGGCCACAGCTATTTCGGATTCTTATGCTTTGCTGTGATTGCTTATGGGTTGATTGCCTGTAGTTGTCGCAGGCGTCTTCAGCCTTGGCTGTTGGGGCTGCTGTTTTTCGCGATTATGAGCTTGGGCATGACACTCACAATCAACGGACATGTCTACGAGCGCATTCGTTTGCCGGGATTCTATCTCACAAATTGGTTTCCCTGGTTGTTCAAGGGCTTCTGGGCAGTTGAGCACTACTTGATAGGCATTCATTTTCCGGCAGCCGTCTTGTTCGCTTATGGTCTTCAACAGATTGCAGCGCGCCTGCCTTTGCGCCGGCGTTCGACTGTTATTCTGGCGCTCCTGCTACTTTGCGCTTATGAGCGTTATCATGTGCCACTCCCGGGCCTGACGATTCCGCAGGCGAGATTAGACTTCATAGATTGGCTCGCTGACGAACCGAATCAGGATGACATACACATCATCAACCTGCCGATGGGAAGGGGGAGTTCAAAAGTATATGGATTCTACCAGACTTTCAACGGCTATCCGCAGGTAGAGGGTCTGGCGGCCCGGACCCCGGCCGCGTCCTACGACTACATTGAAGGCAACTTGCTCTTGCGTACATGGCGGCGATTCGAGCCGATTCACTGCCTGCCCAGCGCGGACGGCGGTTTCCAACGGAGTTTGCAGCAGCTGCAAAGCGACCGGTTTACATATATCGTTGCGCATCAAAATCTGGAAGATTTGAAATCGATTCCTCAGACTTTCAAGCATGTGACCCCGGCTTACACGGATGACTGGGTTGAAATCTATCGTATAGACGATTTGGACTCGGCATGCGACAGTACCGCGCTGCTGCATCAAAGACCTCAACCGAGCCTTTCTCTGCTATTGGACTTCGAAATGGCGACGCCCGACCTATCCGTAGCAGTCCTGAGTATTCACTCGCGCCAATTGGAGAGCGGCAAACTACTCGATTATTATTCAGCGTTGAATCCGGCATCCGTCGAGCTTCTTCCAATGCATACGAGGGACCTGCGAGCCGACGAGACGCCCCGGATTGACGCTCCCAACATCAAACCAGCTGACGCGCTGGCGGCAAATCAGATCGTAATCTTCGCGTCAGACCCCCGCCAAACCGACCCAGACCTTGTGTCCGAATACAGAACCTGGGTCGAGCGGGATTTAGAGTCTTGTGGTCGCCTGTTCGAGAGTGACGACCTGTTGGCGGAGCTGTTTTTACCTCCAGACTTTCCCTGCGACCTTATCGTCGACGACGAATTCGGCGATATCGATTACGCCAACAATTACCAGCTCGGCAATGTCATATTGCGGCGTACCGGGGACGCGCTTGATGCTTTCTTCAAATGGAATCGGCTTCCCTCGGGGAAGCACGCCATTTCCGTGCAGTTTTTCAGCGCCGACGAAAAGGCATACAACCAGGACTTCGTACTCAGACGCGAGTCGCTACAGCATCATCGCATTGACCTGGCCGACTTGCCGCCTGGAGACTATCAGGTGAAGACGGTTGTTTACAATTATGAAACCGGCGTCAGCGTGCCGGGCGCCCTACGCGACAGCGACGCGCGCTTCGAAAGAGCGCTCGATATGGGCCGGCTGACGATCGAGTAGCGCTGGACGCGCGCCTAGCCTGGTACTCGCTCCTGCTGATGCTCGCGCGCTTTCGCTACCAAAGCGTCAAATAGGGCCTGCTGGCTTTTGTCATGCGCTGCAGTCACCTCAGGATGCCATTGCACGGCGATCAGCCAGGGATGCGCCGGGGCTTCCAAAGCCTCGATGATGCCGTCCTCGGCCTCGGCCACAATTCGCAAGCCGGCGCCCAAATCGCGCACTGCCTGATGATGGCCCGACGAGGTGCGGAGCGCCGTTTTGCCCATGACTCCGGCTATCATGCTGTCGGGCTCGACATGTACTTCCTGCATCGCCCACAAGCCCGCTTCGTCGCGATGGATATCGTCGGCGCGTATATCAGGGATGTGCTCATAGAGCGTGCCGCCCGCCGCCACGTTCAATACTTGCAAACCGCGGCAGATACACAGCGCCGGCGTCCCCCGCTCTGTGAGCAGTCGCCGCGCCAGCGCCAATTCGCTCCGATCCCGTTCGCGATCGGGCAACAGCACATGCGGATGCCCGCGATCGCCCCCGTATTCCACGGGGTCAATATCCGTGCCGCCCGTCACCACGATGCCGTCCAACAGGGGCAGCAGCTGCTCCCACTCGGTGACTGGCGACGGCGCCAGCAGCGGGACTCCCCCGGCCCGCCGCACGGCATCGACATAAGGCGCCGGTGTACTGAAGAAGTCGCGATAATGCCGCGACTGGATATAGCCTTCGCTGCGCCCGCCCGTGGTGATGCCGATCAGTGGTTTGCTCATCTGCGTGTCCCTGAGGTCGAGTTCTCATTGTACAGGTTTCAAATATAGTCGACGGGGCACAGGGCGACAAGCCATAGCCGCGCAACCGGCCGCCGCGCGCAACGTATGCCAAACGGGCAATGTGTGCCTGTTTACGTTGCGGTCTGGTGGGCGACTCACCGAGTCGCCCCTACCGATTTCGACGGCGAGGGGAGCAATACACTGCGCGAAGTAAGGTATTTTGCGTGGGCTGTGGCTTTGCCGCATGTGTGTCTACAATAATCGGCGCATTTAGCCTACACTTGATTGAATACTGCTTGGGAAGGCCCCCTTGATTCATCGATTGCGCTTTTACATCACCTACGCCATGCGCAATATCCGCCGCGGAGGACGTTGGACGACGCTGGCGATTCTGTGCATCACCGCCGGCGTAGCCACGATTGTGGCTCTGCGCTCGCTGGGCCTGGCAGTCGGCGATACCTTGACCAACAATGTGCGCGTCGAGGTCAAGGGCGATCTGCTGA
This sequence comes from Chloroflexota bacterium, assembly GCA_011523515.1. Taxonomy (GTDB): domain Bacteria; phylum Chloroflexota; class Anaerolineae; order Aggregatilineales; family Phototrophicaceae; genus UBA6055. The sequence goes on along the minus strand of WTGO01000109.1, from coordinate 9,554 downwards.
TTCGCAACGACAGCATCTTCGGCGGCTTCGGCAGCAACGACCCACGCGCTTTTGCGCCTGACGAACTGCAAAAGCTGCTGGCTTGGTCCGATGAGAGAGGCGCGACTACCGCCGCTTTCATGAGCGGGCGCAATATGCAAATCACGAAAACCGGCGAGGGGCAGTTTGGCCGCCCCAGTTTCATCGGCAGCAACTTCATCGATCCGCAGACTTATCCGCCGACGCATACCATCCGCGCCATCGAGCCCGCTGAAGTTCCCCTCGCCGAGTTATTCACCGGCGGCAACGATGTGGTCATCAGCGACAACCTGGCGCAGCAGGGCGGCATCAGCGTCGGCGACAGCGTGCGCGTCAGCGGTACGCAAGCCCTCTTCACCGTCCGAGGCATCGTCTCGGTCGCGGAAGAAAGCAGCGTCACCAACTTCTTGAACGCTTTCTTCGGCTTCGCCTACTTCGACCTGGCCAATGCGCAAGTCGCCATCAACGATGAGTTTGCGCCAAATCGCATCGCCCTGAGTTTTGCAGATTCGCCGGACGAAGAAACACTCGACGAGCTAGCCGCTGAAGTCGAAGCGCTGTCGCCTGGCGTCCGCTCAACCGACATTTATGACTTTCTCGAGCGCTACGAAGTCGTTTCGCAATATCTCAGCGACTTTGTGGTCGTGATGGGTTTGGGCGCGCTGCTGGTCGGCGGTGTCGGCATCATGAATACCATGCTGGTGCTGGTGCGGCGCCGCACCTCGGAAATCGCCGCCATAAAGACATTCGGATTGCGCGGGCGCCAGGTAGCGGCCTTGTTCTTCACCGAGGCCCTGATGCTCGGAATCATCGGCAGCTTGCTGGGTATCGTCGTTGGCATCGGCCTCAGCGTCATCGTCAACGAATTCGGCGCGGTCGCCTTGCGCCAGCCGCTCATCTGGAAAGTCTACCCGGAGGCGCTGGTCTTCGGCTTCACACTGGGTTTGGTGGTGACGGCCATTTTTGGCGTTGCTCCAATATTGACCGCCGTCAAGGTTCGCCCCAGCATCATTCTGCGTCCCAACGAAAATCACCTGGTCGCGCTGGGCATCTTGCAGTCGCTGGCGCTCCTGGTCTTCGTGGTCATCAGTCTCGGCCTCGTTGTGGGCCAGATCGTGCGCCCCTCATTTGAATTGACCGCCAAGCGGGCGGCTGAGCCGGCCGCTGCGCAAGAGGACCCCGATCGACCAGGCGACTTTAGCGAATCACCCGCCCGCGAACCGGGCATCGCGCGCGGCGAGGGCGAATTGCCCTCACCCTATCTGGTCGGGGTCATCGGCGTCGCCGGCGCCTTTGTCGCTTTCGCCCTGTTAATCGCCTTGATCTGGCTGATCATCCTGGTAATCGGCAAATCTCCCACCTTTGGCAGCGTGACTTTGCGCCTGGCTCTGCGTAATCTGTCCACCAACCGCCTGCGCGCCGCCATTACGATTCTTGCGCTCAGCGCGGGTATGTTCGCTTTGAGCAGCATCACCTTCGTCGGCGAAGGCACACGCGAATTGCTGAACCTCCAGCTCAGTCGGTCATTCGGCGGCAATGTGCTTGTTTTTCCATTTCCCGGCCTTCCAGCGAGCATGATCGAAGGCGCCATTGACGAGGCCCTGCAAGATATTGCTATCGACTATCGCACTACCATCGACAACTTCAGCAGTCAGGTTACGCATGTCAATGGTCAGGCGATCGACGGCGAAACTGCCCTCGAAGTCTCAATCTGGCGATCGGACAAAAGCGATATTTACAGCGGGCAGCCGACCGTATCCAGCGGGCGCATGCTGACGCCTGACGATGGCGGGCAGCCGCTGATCGTCCTGCCGGTCAATATCGCGGAAGCGCTGGATATCGATGTCGGCGATCAAGTCCAGATCGACAGTGCCGCTGGCATTGAGCTGGAAGTAGTCGGTATCACTGGCGGAGCTGAGGCGACGGCGTCCTTCGGAGAGCCCGGGGCGGTTTTGCCCCCGGATGTCCTGCCGGCGTCCGAAGCCAGCGACTTCACTCTGTATACCTTCCAGGTACCCCCGGCCGAGTTGAACCGGGCCTTGGCCGAGCTGTCTTCGCTGATCTTCGCGCTGGCTATAGACGTTCAGTTCATCGACGGTTTGATTGGCCGCCTGATCGATCAATTCGCCGCCATCCCCACGATCGTCGGCCTGCTGTCGCTGCTCGCCGCGGCCGCCATCATGGCGAACACTGTCGCGCTGGCGACATTGGAACGCCGCCGGCAAATCGGCATCCTAAAGGCAATCGGCCTGAAATCGGGCCGCGTTCTGAAAGTGATGTTCATCGAGTCGAGCCTGGTTGGCTTGCTCAGCGCCATCCTCGGCATCGGCATCAGCGCTCTGCTTATCAGCCTGCTGGCTGCCAGCGGCGGCATTACCATTCCGCTGCCGAGCGACGCGCGCCTGACTGCCCTGGCGCTCACGGTCGCCGCCCTGCTGATCGGCTGGGCGGCCACCATTCTCAGCGCCCGCGTCGCTCTCGCCGAGCGGGTCATGAATGTCCTGCGCTACGACTAGGCGCCCTGTAGACAGCCGCCCCACGCGCCTCGCAATTCTCCGCCGAAACTCTCATGTTCCTCGGCTTGACTAAGTGTTGCATGTTGAAATTGTTCGTGATAACTTGACGGCATATCAACCTTTGCCAAACGCCGCTTTCCTACGTTGCGCGCTTGAAGCCAACCCTTATGAAACAACTTCCGGGAGACGAACCCGGCCAGAGTCTCGTCGAATATGCCTTACTCCTCGTATTGGTCACCGTGGTTGTCATCATCATGCTGGTGTTGCTGGGCCACCGCTCGGAGACTTTGTCTCCGATGTGATCAATCGGCTGTCCGGCTGAAAATCCCCGCGTCTGGAAAGCGCCGTCGCAACCTAAGCCGGCGCTGCCTGATTGCCTAGTTTTCCAAGCTATGCTATATTGTGAACAAGTGATCGTTCGCAATTCATGCTCGCCTCACCACTTATAGCAGGAGTTTTCACATGCGGTATAAACCACGTAACATGGAAGGGCAGGGCCTCGTCGAATACGCCCTCATTCTGGTACTTGTCGCGGTAGTCGTTATCGTTATCCTCGCGCTGCTGGGACCTGCAATCGGCAATATCTTTTCCAACATCATCAATAGCCTGAACCCAACTATCGAACCCACCGTGGCGCCGGCGCCGGCGCCGGGCAATTAGCGTCGCATCCCTTTAGTCCTCTCGCGTGGGCGGTCTTTGCGCCGCCCGCTTTTTGTCCCAGCAGCCCGCGCTTGCATGCCCTAAACCAGATGACGGCGCCTCGCTGCTTCAACCTCCAGGCGGCATCTTACGGCGCTGCATACAATCGGCTATACTTGTCCAACCGTACGCGCCTCTCATACGCAAAGGTCGGCACATGATACTTGAGGAGCTGTCAAATGCTATCGGCGTCAGCGGCGAAGAAGACGACGTCCGCGCGATTATCCTGGCCGCCATCCGCGACCGCGCCGCCGATATCCAGGTTGACGCGCTGGGCAACCTGACCGCGACGCAGACCGGTACTGAGTACCCCGACTACAAGGTCATGATCGCCGCGCATATGGACGAGATAGGCATGATGGTGACGTCTGTTGACGGCGGCGGACTGATCCAATTCACCAATGTCGGCGGCATCGACCCGCGTATTCTGCCCGGCCTGCGCGTCAAGATCGGCGTGAAGCGGACGTCTGGCGTCGTCTTGTGGAAGCCGATTCACATGTGGCGCGATATGAATACGATAGCGATCGAAAGCCTGCGCATTGATGTCGGCGTGAACGATAAAAGCGCCGCCGAGCCCGGCGACCGAATCGCCTTCGACGGCCGTTATCAGCAGCTCAGCGACACAGTTGTTCGCGGCAAAGCCTTTGACGACCGCGTTGGCTGCGCCATTCTGGTCGATATCCTGCGCGGCGGACCCTATCCGGTGACAGTTTGCGCCGCCTTCACCGTACAAGAAGAAATCGGCCTGCGTGGCGCCCAGGTGGCGGCGCAGCGTTTGGGGCCCGATGCCGCCATCGTGCTGGAAGGCACGCCCGCCTATGATGTTCCCAATCCTAACCTTGAAGCCGAGGCCGGCGACCTGCCGACCAATCCGGCGACGCGCCTGGGCGAGGGCGCTGTTTTGACCCTTGTTGACGGGCGCATGATCAGCGATCCGCGTGTTATGGCATTCCTGAAGGAAACGGCGGCGGCTAACGACATACTCTATCAGGTGAAGACTGTCGGTGGCGGCGGCACCGACGGCGGCGCCATCCATACCGCGCAGACCGGTGTGCCCACCATGACACTGTCAGTGCCTTGTCGCTATATCCATTCGCCGACAGCGCTGCTTAATTTGGACGATTACGGGCATGTCCGCGCGCTGTCGCAGGCTGTCTTGAATCGAATTACACCCGCGACCTTTAAGCGCGATTGAGCCGCCTTCTACTCGGGCAGGAACAGCTCTTGCCCCACCGACAGCTGATTCGGATTGGTGAGATTGTTCAGCGAGATAAGTTGGTTGACGTCCACGCGATATTTCAGCGAGATGCTCTCGATAGTATCTCCGGCTGAGACCACATGGATCTTCGGGCCCGGCGTCGCGGTCGCTTCTGTCTCGGCGTCGCTTACCGCGCCTTCGGATTCTTCAATAAACTCGCCGGCTGCCGGTTGCGGATCTACCGTCGGGCGCGGCTCCGGCGGCGCATAGTCGCAGCCTGGCCGCAGCAGCAGCTGGCCAATCGCCAGCGCATCGTCGTCAATTTGGCTAGCGTCCATGATGTCTTGCACCGTCGTGTTCCAACTGAGTGACAGCCGGAACAGATTGTCGCCCGATTGCACTGTATAGACGCACTCGTGATTGGGATCGAGTTCTTCCACAAATGCCAACGTAGATGTAGGACGCACGAATGGCGTGACGGTTAGCGAGGGAGATGTGGCGGCGATTGGAATCTCGGTCGGCAATTCGAGCGTCGGCTGTTCCACCTGGCCTGGTACCGTTTCGGGCGTAACGTACTGACGCGTCTCGGCCGAGGCATCCGCGTCTTCGCCGGCGACGACTTCGCCATCCTCGATCACTTCCTGAATGCTGGTGGGCGTGAGGACACTAACTACCGCGGCGCTATCGACCTGCTGGAAGGGTTCCTCCGTCTGGCGATAACAGGCCGACAGCAGCGGCAGGCACAGCAGCGTCAAGATGAGCAGTTTTGGCTTCATAGGGTCTCGCCCTTTCGCAGCGGAAATAGCTCATCCCCATTATAGTGCCGTCTCGATTGACGCGATAGCAAGCGCGCTGGCGATTCTGCCGCCGCGCGCGACGCTTATGGCAGCAGCGACCAGTTGGTCTCAATGCGCACATCCGCGCCGCTTTTGAAGTTGCCTTGCTGCAAGACTTCGTCAGGCAAGCGATCCAACACCGTCACGCTGTTGTCGGCACTTTGGTAGGCAACAACAATGACGCTATCGTATCCGATCAATTCGCCTGGCTGCAGTGGCGACACGATACCCTCCTCCCGCAGTTCAATCCGCGCCGGCTTGCGCGCGCCGTCGTGGTCGAATAGCACTGCGTCAGCCCGGAAGTTCGCGATGCCATAATGCAGCGCGAAGACTCGCGGAAAGTTGACATCCCGTGGATGCAGGTACAGGTCTGTCTCCGCGTCCCGGTCGGTTACGAGCATCAGGTAGGGTTCTGCGCCCGCGGCGTATTCCGGGATGGCGTCGAAAATGCTGGCAAATACGCGCTCGCTGGTCTGCGCGCGCTGCAGGTGGATCGCCTGATGCTCGTAGAAGAAGGATATGGCCGGCGCCAGCAAGAGCGCCAGCGCCGCGGCGAAGGCCGTCCCGCCGATACGCCGATTGCGATCGACAGCGCTGCCCAACAGGCCGATCAATACAAAGGCCTGGCCGAGTGAGGCCGCGAAGAGCAAGCGCGTATGCAGTGCCAGCGGCATGTTGGTCGGCGCCGAGTTAAAGATGGACAGCAGCGCCAGCAATAATCCCAATCCGGCCAACATTGGCGGCGTCCATACGGCGCTTTGGCTATCGCCGCCGCTGCGCGGAATCCATAACTGAAAGAAGGCGCCGACCACGAGAGCGAGCAGAGCGACCAGCCACCATTTGCCCATCGCGGCAGCCTGCGCCAATCGACTTGCGAGATCAAGCGGGTTGAATATCACCGCTATGCCCTCGGCTGTCTGGCGCGCGAGATGCCCCGGCGACAAGCTCATGGCAAAACTGTCGCCGCTGAACAGAATCCGCAGCAGATAGACATATATCAGTAAGAAAAACGCATAGGGCAGGGCATCGCGGGCATGCAGCCACAGATTGCGGGCTGTCAGGCGCGGCTCGCCCGGCCGCCGCTCCTCTACGAGTGCGATGACCGGGTGCAGCAGAAAGAAGAAGAACGACTGCTCGTAAGTCATGATAGCCAGCATATAGGTCAAGAAACTGAGCATGTACCAGCCGGCTTGCCGCCTGCGGCTCCTGATAAAGCGCAGATACGCCCACAATGACAGCAGCGCCCAGATGAGAAAAATGCGATGATCCCAGCCGGTGGGGAATTCGACATTTGAGGGGGTTTGCAGCGGATCAAAGATGAATGCCAGCGCTATGGCGAACCCCAGCCAGCGCCGCTGCCCGCATTGCAGGGTATCAACAAGCAGGAAGACGAAGGGGCCGACCAGGAAATGCAGGGCCAGGGTCAGCGCGTACCAGAGCTCATAACGATCCGGCCCGAACAGGTGCAGCGGAATCGCGAAGAGCCCGCCCAGCAAATGACGCTGCCAATACTCCGTGATCAGCCAATTCATGCCGCCGACGACGCCGCGCAGCTCGAAGTGATACTGATAGGCCACAATGTCGCTGTAGAAGCCGAGCCGGAAGCCGCGCAGGGCCAACGCCAGGTAAGCGGCGGCCAGTACTAGCGCCAGGACAGCATAAGCTCTCCAACCGGATTGCAATAGCTGTATAGCGCGCTGTAGACGACCCGGCATAGTTTTGTCTAACCCATTGGCGACAGCAAATTGTCGCGGCCGACATTACCGGGCGGGGCTGTTCCACCTGGCTTGGTCGCGTTGCGGGCGCGACGACCTGCCGCGTCTTGGCCGAGGCATCCGCGTGTTCGCCGGCCACGACTTCGCTATCCTCGATCACTTCCTGAATGCTGGTGGGCGTGAAGATACTTGCTAGCGCGGCGCTATCGACCTGCTGAATAGCTGCCTCCGTCTAGCGATAACGGGCCCTCGCCGGCGGCAGGCACGGCCGCGTCAAGATGAGCAGTTTTGGTTTCTTTGGGTCTCGCCCTTTCGCAGCGGAAATAGCTCCCGCCTATTATAGTGCCGTCTCCCTTTACGCGATAGCAATGGCGCTGGGCATTATGCGCCGTCGCTCGGTTCTCACGACAGCTGGCGCCGGTTGTTGTCGCGGTCAAGATCCGCGCCGAGCGAAGCTGCCCGGCTGAAAGATTGCCTCTGCCCGGCGGTCCGCTACCATCACGCTGTGATCGCCGCTCCAACAGGCAAGGACTTTGCGAAAGAATTAAAACAGTCGCCACCCCTTGTGCCCTCTGTGGCGCCTCGTTGCCTCCGATTTGGCCCTGCGAGATGGATGCCTAAGCGTATTGCCCCGCGTAAACGCTCGCCCTAATCTCCCTCCGATGCGATCAGTTCATTGGCCAGTTGCTTTTCCGTTTCCCGCATAAGCGTGGATACCGGTACCTCCAACGCTGCCGCAATCGAAACAACAGCGCGCAGAGAAGACGACTTCAGCCCTCTTTCGATTTCGCTGATGTAGGTGCGGTGCAGCCCCGATAGATAGCCCAAATCCTCTTGAGAAAGCCCCATTTCTCGTCTGCGCTTCCTGACAACTTTACCGAAGACTTTCTCGAATCGACGCATAGCACAATTGTCCTATTACGACGCCAATTCTCTACAGACTATTGAATGAATTTGTCCCGTATGCGATTGCCCGCATTAGAAATGCAGACTATAGTGTGAAAATTAGTTAATCGTGGACAGATCTGATGCCATTCAACCGAGCCAAGGAGTAAGAAATGACTCGTTTAGAATTACACTTCGTATCGCTCGTATCCTTCGTCTTTCTGATGAGCATTGGATTAGCGTCGGTTAGGGCCCAGTCGACGCAGAGCCTCACCTTTAGCTGGAACGCGCCTGCGCCCGAACTTGTCAGCGAGGGCTTGATTGTTTGGTATGCTTTTAATCTGCAGCTGCCGGACTCTTCTTTTCAGACCACGCTTACACAGAATCTCTCGCTCACTAAAACAGGGCTGGCCCCGGGCACCCCTTATCCCTATTACATCGACTGGTTGGGCTGCGCCGCTGAAGTCTCGGCTGGTTTGACAGAGGGCAGTATCGTGTCGTCGTATCCGAGCTGTGGCAAGGTTGGCGACGCTGGCGCGGGGACCATGACGACCGCGGACCAACCCTCCGGACCACCACCGACGCCGACCGAAACGCCGATACCTACGGCTGCGCCCACAGCGGTGGAGGATAACTCCGCTAGCGCCTCCACCTGCACTTCGGATGCTGATGATCCAGGCGGCAGTGGCACGATTTCAGTTTCCTGGGATGCGCATCCGCCAGAGGTGGAAAACCCGGGCTCGATGATTTGGTATTGTGTGGTTACCGCAGAAGAAGCAAAAGCCACGGACGAGACATCGATTACATTTTTCGGGCTGACCCCGGGCGAAGAATATGGCTGGCATGTCGAAGCCTTCTCCTGCGTTGGCGATGAATCGATGGAGGACGGCACCTGCCCCAGAATTACCTATGATGTGCCGCATGCGGCCGGGCTCGCCATTGCGAGGGGTGGCGCGCCGGCGCGCGCCGAATCCGGCTCCAGCGGCAGCTCCAGCAGTCGGGATAGCGCCGACGCAGGGCCCAGCCCGACCCCGGCCTGGCACGATCACAACGTGTCGGTCACTGGCAGCGCCTACTATCAGCCGCTGACCGATGCCGGGATCGGCGATCCGGACATTCTCGCGCTGGGCGTCATCTCGGCGACAAATGTCTGGGGCATGGTCCCGGCGGGTACGCGCGTCTGTTTCATGGGCCAAAGCGGCGGGGGTGTACAGTTCAAGGATTCGTCCACGACGCCGCATCCGGTGAATTGGCTGCCGCATTATCAGATGGGCGCGGATACCTGCGTCGATATCCCAGGGCCGGGCACGGTGGTGTTGGTGCGGGCCGCCAGCCCACATGGCAGCGCCGCTCAGCCGCAGCCGGCCGATCAGCCACCGGCACCGCCAGCCGAGCCTGTAATCTGCCGGATCAAAGTGACGGATACGCTTTTCTTGCGCGCGGCACCGGGCGGCGAGATCATCGCGCTGGTTTGGCTCAATACGGAAGTGCCGGTCTACGAACTTTACGGGCTCTGGTATCTGGTCGAGTTTGAAGGGCAATTCGGTTACATCAGCCGCCAACACCGCACGGTTTTGGATGGTGCTTGCTAAAGCGCCCGCTCGTCTTACTGTTGCTCACCGCAAAAGCTGTAAGGCTTGTCCGGTACTGGACTATTTTGAGGCGCTTATCTCTACCTCACCCCCCG
>WTGO01000028.1 GCA_011523515.1 Chloroflexota bacterium | reverse complement strand
GAGGGAAGGGGAGTCGCGTAATCGGTTTACGTAAGTCTAAGCCCCTCCTTCTTTATGGGGGAGGGGTTTGGGGTGGGGAAGCTAAGCACAGGTCATACCCTTGCGCCTAGTAACACTTCTCGACCCGCTGACGCGCCCGCTGCTGCTGCTGCTGGTAACGGTGGTCGACGGCATTTTGAAACCCATCCAGCGGCGCGTCGGCATCGACAAGATGGGTTACTTTTTTGTGCTGCCCAACTTATTGATTTTTGGCATCTTTGTACTGTTCCCGATGCTGCTCAACTTCTATTACGCGATGACCGGCGGCACCAAGCTTTTCCCTGCGGATCGGCCCTTCGTCGGCCTCGATAATTTCGCCACGCTCTTCGACTGTGCAAACTTCACCCAGCCCAATAGTTGCCAGGAAGACCTCTTCTGGCGCGGCATTTACAATACGATTCTCTTCGTCATTTTTCAGGTCAGCGGCATCGTGCTTTTCTCATTGATTACCGCGCTGATCTTGAATCGGCGCATCATCGCGCGCGGTTTCTTTCGCAGTGTATTCTTCTATCCGGTGCTGCTGTCGCCCGTAGTCGTCGCGCTGATCTGGAAGTGGGTATTGCAGTATGAAGGCGTCCTGAACGGCATTATCGAAATACTGGGCGGCGAGAGCAAGCGCTGGCTGCTTGATCCCAACTGGGCCATGTTCTGGGTGGTCTTCGTCAGCGTCTGGGCGCTGATGGGCTTCTATACGCTGATCTTGCTGGCCGGGCTGCAATCTATCCCGCCCGAACTCTACGAAGCCAGCTCGATCGACGGCGCTAACGGCTGGCAAGATTTCCGCTTCGTCACCATGCCGCTGCTGATGCCGACCATGTTTGTCGTGCTGGTGCTGTCGCTAATTCGCGCCGTGCAGATGTTTGACCAGATCTTCGTGCTCACCGGCGGCGGACCGGGCACGCGCACCCAGCTGATGGTGCAGTACATCTACACCACCGGCTTCTCCAACCAGATTCAGCTATTCGGTTTATCGGCGGCGGCGTCGATGGTGCTGGGCGTATCGCTGCTGATATTGACGCTGCTGCAGCTGCGGCTCGGCAATCAGTCGAGCCTCGCTTAGAAAGTCAGGGCGACGGCCATGCAAGCGGACAGAATCAACCTGGGTCAATTTCTCTCGCTGCGCAGGGGCGGAAGACGCGTCGACACCGCCGACGCGCTGACCTACCTGTATCTGACCATCGGCACGGTTTTGATGTTTGGGCCAGTGCTTTGGCTGGTCGCTTCGTCCTTCAAGACGCAGGCCGGTCTGGTTAAATATCCGCCGCCGCTGCTGCCCTATCAGCAGGTGCAGGTCGATGTCGAGGGTTACGATAAACCGTTGCCGCTGTTCAGCGTGACACAGGCGGACGGCAGTACACGTGAATTGGCGCAGGCGCGGCGCGTGGGCATCGAAGCGCAAATGGTCGACCCGGCCGACCCGGGCGCGGAGCGCATCAAGGTCAAAATCGGCCAACGCGAACCGGTCGAGGAGGTCAAGCTGGCTTGGGAGAATTATCTGGATCCCTTGGTCGAGCTGGAAAACTTCGACTTTTTCACCTACCTCAAAAACAGCGTGCTGGTGACCTCGTTGGCGACGGCGATCACCCTGATCATCAACAGCATGGCGGCGTTCGCGCTGAGCAAGTATCGCTTCAAAGGGCGTGACGCCATCTTTGTATTATTCATCTCAACCTTGATGATCCCGATTACTGTTATTCTGGTGCCGGTGTTTCTGGTCATCACCAGCATCGGTTGGAAGAACAACCTCTGGGGCGTCATCATCCCCGGCGCGGCCACGCCGACGGGCATCTTCCTGCTGCGGCAATACATGCTGACCATCCCCGATGAGCTTCTGGACGCGGCGCGCATCGACGGCGCCAGCGAGTGGCACATTTATTGGCGCATCATTCTGCCGCTGGCGCGCCCGGCCCTGGCGGTATTGGCCATCTTCTCAGTGATGTGGCGCTGGAATGACTTCCTTTGGCCGCTGATCGTACTCAGCCAGAACGACTATTTCACGTTGCAAGTGGGCTTGAACGCCTTCCAGGGCGAGCTGCAGATCCAGTGGCATTACGTGCTGGCGATGACGGTGGTGACGCTCCTGCCGATTACGCTGGTCTTCGCCTTTCTGCAGCGCTTCATCACCACCGGCATCGCGACGACCGGCATGAAATGACCGCTCGGCGGCAGCGACAGGGGCTAACAGAAGGTCGCAAAAGCACAAGCGCGCTCGGCTAAAGAGCAAGGGAACATTTGGAAGTCATGAACGGGCAGCGTGCGGTCGTCACAGCGGCCGGTCAAGTCGAGATTGAGCGATTTGATCCGCCGCCGCCGCCGCCGCGCCAGGTCCGTCTGCGCGCGCTGACGACCCTGATTAGCCCGGGCACCGAGCGCGCCTTCTTTCTCAATCTCGACAATACCGGCGCAAGCTATCCATTTTATCCTGGCTACAGTTTCGTCGGCTTGGTCGAAGCCCGTGGCGCTGCGGTCACGACGCTGCAGGTTGGGGACTGCGTCGTCTGTCCGGCGCCGCACGCCTCGCACGCGCTGGTTGACGCCGATGTCTGCTTGCCCGTGCCGGCGGATCTGCCGCCCGATGAAGTCGCCTATTTCAATCTGTTGGCGATCGCCATGCAAGGCGTGCGCAAAGCGCGCATCGAGCTGGGCGAATCCGTGGCTGTCCTGGGCGCGGGTATCGTCGGCATCCTGGCCATGCGGCTGGCGCAGCTGTCGGGGGGCTTGCCGGTCATCGGCATCGACCTGGATGCACAGCGGCTGGCTTTGGCGGGTCGAATCGGCGCTGACGAGATTCTGGTCAGCGACGACGGGCTGCTGGATGAACTGCGCGCTATGCTGAGCAGCTCCGGCGCTGATGTCGTGATCGAGGCGACGGGCGCGCCGGCCCTGGTCATGACCGCGTTTCAAATGGCGGCGGAGAAGGGCAGGGTCGTCTTGCTCGGCAGCACCCGCGGCGCTAGCGAGCGCGTCAACTTCTACCGCGATGTGCACCGTAAGGGCCTGCACATCATCGGCGCGCACGAGATCACGCGGCCGCGTTTTGAAGACAGCCCGGGCTATTGGACGCAGATGCGCGAGCAAATGATATGCCTGGAGCTGTTGGCGCGGCGGCGCGTCGAAGTGACGCCGCTGACCACTCATCGTTATAATTGGCGCGAGTTTCCTGACGCTTACGCGCATCTGGCGGACTGGGACAAGCATGTGCTGGGGATATTAGTCGAATGGACCTGATAATGAGCCCGCAATCAACACGGCAAAAACTCTGGGAGTTGCTCGGCGACATTCCGCCGCCCTTCCTGCCGCAGGTCAGCATTGATTCTGTACGCGACGAGCCCGGCTATACGCTGGAGCATCTGACCTTCGCCAATGGCCTCGGCGATACCGTCTACGGCTATCTGCTGCTGCCCAAGGACATTGAAACGCCGGCGCCGGCCGTCCTCTACCATCACGAGCACGGCGGCAAATACACGCTGGGCAAAGACGCCGCCATCAAAGTTCGCGAAAACGGCTATGCGCCGGGGCTGGCGTTGGTCGAGGCCGGTTTCATCGTGCTGGCGATCGACGCTTACGGCTTCGGACAGCGGGAGCACCAGGGGCCCGGCGGCGCGAGCGAAAGCGGCGCTTCAACCGAGCTGTCGCTCTTCAAGCAATTTGTGTGGCAGGGCCGCTCGCTCTGGGGCATGATGGTGCACGATGACCTGACCGCCTTGCGCTACCTGCTCAGTCGCTCGGAAGTTGACCCCGCGCGCGTTGGCGCTGTCGGCATGAGCCTGGGCGGATCGCGCACTACCTGGGTTGCCGCGTTGGACGAGAAGGTCAAAGCGGCGGCGCCCATCTCTCAGATGACCCGCTATCGCGACTTCGCCGACAGCGGCAACCTGCGTATGCACGCCATCTACTATTACGTGCCCGGCATGCTGGTATCGGGCCTGGACATGGAACATATCGTGGCGCTAACCGCGCCTCGCCATCAGTTGATCCTGACCGGCGACCTGGACCCGCTCTCGCCCATCGCCGGCATCCACAAGGTGATGGACTACGCCGGCGAAGTCTATCGGGGCGCGGGCGCGCCCGACAATCTCGAATTGGTACTTTATGAAGGCGTGGCGCATGCTTATCTGCCCGCTATGGTCGAAGCGACAGTCGAATTCTTCGAACGCGCACTCTAGAATTGCGCGGCGACGCTTGATTTTCCCTTGATTTGACGCGGCAAATACTTGCGAGGATTAAGGGCGTAAGCTATACTGGCTGGAGTCCGCGTAAGGAAGTGTCAGATTGCGTCGCCAGCGTGCTTGAAGGGCGCGGCGCATACCTGCAAACTTGGTGACGAGCGTCCGGATACGGGGTGTAATTCGGACGCTTTTTATTTATGTTCCTGCCTGCCGTTATTCTTGTTTGCTGCCTTTAGAAGTTCCGCTGGCCAATTCCGCAGCACCGGCGTTCGCGTGGCAGCTAGCGGATCTTCTGCGGAGTCTTGCGGCGCTAATTTGACAGCGCCGCTGTTATCGACTAGAATTGGTAACACCACTGACCAATCAGTGTAGGTCCCAGAGGAGACTGCCGTGAAGTACCCGCCACCGAGCATCTCCGGTTTGAAAACTGTCGAAAAGACCTCGGTCAAAGACCAGACCCTCGAGCAGCTGAAGAATTACATATTGTCTGGCGCCATCCCGCTGGGCGAGCGACTGCCGTCCGAGCGCGCGCTGTCGGATGCCCTGGGCGTCGGCCGCTATAGCGTGCGCGAGGCGCTTAAAGTGCTGGAGGCGGTGGGTTTGGTGGAGTCTCGCGTTGGCGACGGCACCTTCCTCACTACCAACACGGGCGCCAGCTTCGGGCGCATTCTGGGGCTTAGCCTGGCGACCTGGGGCGGCACGATCATGGAATTGCTTGATGCGCGCAAGATGATCGAAGTTGAAGCGGCTCGCGCGGCGGCTCAACGCGCTACGCCCGCGGAAATCAAAGCCATTGAAGCCGAGCTGCGTGCCATGCGCGCCAATATGGACCGCGTGGGCGAATACCTGATCGCCGATTTCAACTTTCACCGGCGCATCGGCGAAGCCAGCCACAACGCCATCATCGGCCAATTCGTCGTCAACGTGATTGACCTGCTGGAAGAAGTCTTGAAAGAAACGCACTCCGACAGTCTGCCGGCGCTGGCTGAGGGAGGCGGCACGCATCTGGCCATCTTTAACGCCATCGCGCGCGGCGATGCTGACGCCGCCGCCGAGCTCATGCGCGATCACATTCAGTTCAGCAGCGAGGTTTGGCAAACCGTGATTTCGTTGACCGCCGAGACCAATGACGACGGGACCGCTAACGCTTAGGCATATTTGGGATTGCGGCAGGATAAAGGAGGTGGCTACTGGTCAAACTTTTCCCACAGTCGGTTACGCAATGAGTTTCATTCAGGAGCTAACATGAACAAGAGATTTCCTTATGACACATCGGACTTGAAGCCCTCGCGCCGGGACTTCATGCGCTTGAGCGGCACGGGCATGGCGGCCGTGATGATGGCGCGCTATGGCTTGCCGCCCGCCTTGGCCCAGAGCATGGGCGACATCCCGGCGGAGCTGCATCCCGGCAGCCCCAACAACCCGCGCGGATGGACGACAACCCTGCCGCCCATTCCTGATGGCATGCCGGTCGATCCGCCGGTGACCATCACCGGCAGCCGGCGCGGCCCCTGGGAATTCGCCGATGGCGACGATATCGAAAATTCGAACTTCACTCGCCTTAACGCCGCCGTGACCGGCATTAACTGGAAGCTGGCTTTCAGCTGGACCGACAATGAAGAAGAGGTCCTGCAGAAGTACAATCTCGCCCTCGCCAGCAACGAGCTGCCGGACTTCATGGAGACGGTGCCGCTGCAGATCTATGGCGAACTGCTGGAGAATGACTTGGTCGAAGATATCACCGATGTTTGGGACGCCGTCGCGCATCCGGTTTGGCTGAAGGACGCCTGGAGCTTCGGCGGTGGCGCTGCCTGGCAATACGCCGAAGTCAACGGACGCAAGATGGGCCTGCCACACACCGAGCAAGCGGCGCAGAACGACAAGCTGCTCTGGATCCGCCAAGACTGGCTGGACGCCGTTGGCATGAGCCAGCCGACCACGATCGATGAATTGTACGCGGTCGCCAAAGCTTTTGTCGAAGCCGACCTCGGTAGCGGCCCCGAAGGCAGCACCATCGGCATCGCGGCGGCCAATAACCTGGTCACCTGGTACAGCTCGCTCGATCCCATCTTTGGCGCCTGGGGCGTCATGCCCGGGTACTGGACACCGAATGAGGCCGGCGACCTGCAATACAATAGTGTCTTGCCGCAGATCAAGGAAGTGCTGGGCGTGCTGCGCCAATGGTACGCCGAAGGCATCTTTGCGCAAGATTACTTCACGCTGCGTCCACCGCAGACCGCCTTCGGCCAGATCGGCGCCAATACCTGCGGCATCACCATGTCGCCCGCCTTCGCCGCGCTCTTCGGCTTGCCGGATAGCGTCACTAACGATCCCAGCGCCCGCTGGACATTCGGCGATATCCCGGCCGGCCCCACCGGCATCAAGAAAAAAGCCTGGAGCAACCCGGTGGTCGATAGCGTCTTCTGCTTCCGCAAGGGCTTCGAGCATGTCGATCTGGTGCTGAAGCAAATCGGCTGGTGGGCGGAACTGCTGCAGAATCCGGAGAATCGCTACCATGGCTTCGAGGGCACCGACTACTACTGGCGGGACGATGACGGCGAAGTCGACTCCATGGGCGCCAACCTCGATCTGGCCTCTGGCTACGATGGCAACAAGCATATCTGGGGTCCTCCCGGAACCAACGGCAGCGCGCTAACTGAACCGCGTTTCGAGACCAATTGGATCAAGCATCGCCGCGAAGTCTGGGCCAACATTCCTGACGACGAGCGCGATGCCTACATGGACGCCTTCCTCGGCAGCGACGAACTTTCGGTCATGTGGGACGACGCTAATGTTTTCGCGGTGGACCGTTGGGAGCTGGATGGCATCCGCAACCACTTCACAACCTTCCCGACGCGGACGATGGAACTCGCGCTCGCATCGCTCGACGGCCAGGAAGCCGAGACCTTTGTTAATATCATCACCGGCCAGGCCTCGCTGGACGACTTCGATACCTTCGTCGCCGATTGGAAGAGCGGCGGCGGCGATGTCATCACCGGTGAAGTCAACGACTGGTGGCACGGGTCGATGTAGGGTGCGCACCCTCAACCCCTGGCCCCCCTCTCCCATTCAAGGGAGAGGGGGAACAACTTTAACCTAGTTGCTAGTTCTAACCAGATTTAGCCTGACGAAACAAATGCGGTTGCAATCGAAAAGGCGATCATTAGCGCGCAATAAGCCCCTCTCCCCTTGTGGGAGAGGGGTTTGGGGCGAGGGGTAACCTGCATGGCCTTCAAGCAATACATGAAACGGGCTTGGCCCCTATACGTAATGATCGTGCCGGGCGTGATCTTCGTGCTGTTATTCCGCTATTACCCGATGTATGGCATCGTCATCGCTTTTCAGGACTATAGCCTGGCCAAGGGTTTCCTCAATTCGCCCTGGGTCGGTTGGGAGAACTTCGAGCGTCTGTTCGCTTTTGCGGAGTTCGGGCGTGTCCTGGGCAACACTGTGCTGATCGCGGTCGCCAAGATCGGCGCCGATCAGATCGGGGCGATTATTCTGGCGCTGCTGCTGAATGAGGCGCGCCGCATCCTCTTCCGCCGCACGATACAAACGCTGGTCTATTTGCCGCATTTTCTCTCCTGGATCGTATTGGGCGGAATTCTGCTGGATATACTGGCGCCCTACGGCATCCTCAATCAAGCCATCGTCAGTCTTGGCGGGGAGCGCCAGTTGTTTTTGGGCAGCAACTCCTGGTTCCGCGGCACGGTGATTCTGTCGGGCTTCTGGAAGAATGTCGGCTTCTCGACCATCGTCTATCTGGCGGCGCTGACAGCGATCAACCCAACCTTGCACGAGGCGGCCGCGATCGACGGCGCCGGGCGTTTCCGCCGCATCTGGCATGTCACTTTGCCGGGCATTCGGCCGACGATTGTGCTGCTGGCGGCGCTCAGTTTGGGCGATGTCTTGCAAGCCGGCTTCGAGCAGATCCTGACGCTTTACAGCCCGGCCGTCTACCGCACCGGCGATATCATCGACACCTACGTGTACCGCCATGGCATCGTCTCGGCGCAATACAGCCTGGCGGGGGCGGTGGGTTTGTTCAAATCCTTCATCGGTTTTTTCCTAATCGTATCTTCTTATTATCTGGCCGATCGCTACGCCGGCTATCGCATCTTATAGGAGCGGGCGCATGATTCGCGACAGAGGTTGGTTCAGCCGCCTTTTTGATAGCTGCAACTATGTCTTCCTGGCTCTCTTCGCCTTGCTCTGCCTGGCGCCGATGGCGCATATTTTCGCTGTCTCGCTTAGCGGGCGGGCGCCGGCGACGGCCGGATTCGTATCGTTTTGGCCGATCGACTTCACGCTGGACAATTATCAGGAGGTGATGGGTTCGCGCACATTCCTGCGCTCCTTCTTTATCTCGGTCGCGCGCGTTTTGACCGGCACGAGCTTGAACATGGTTTTGATCATACTGACGGCATATCCCTTGTCCAAGACGCCGCGGGTATTCAAAGGGCGCACGATTTTCATCTGGTTTTTCGTTTTTGCCATGCTCTTCGACGGCGGCTTGATCCCCACCTTCCTGGTCGTGCGCGGTCTCGGGCTGCTGAACACTTTGGGCGCGCTGATTCTGCCCAACGCCGTGCCCATCTTCAGTGTTATTCTGATGATGAATTTCTTCCGCAGCGTGCCAAAAGAGCTGGAAGAATCGGCGGTGATCGATGGCGCTTCGCATTGGCGGGTGCTCTGGCATATCTATATTCCGCTCTCGCTGCCGGCCATCGCCACCTTGACCCTGTTCGCAGCGGTCAACCACTGGAACGCCTGGTTTGATGGCTTGATTTACATGACCGACGCCGCCAACTATCCCATGCAGACCTTCTTGCGCACAGTGGTGGTAGAGTTGGATTTGACCAATGTGGGCATCGACCCGCGCGATCTGCAGCGGCTTTCCGACCGAGCGATCCGCGGCGCCCAGATCGTCGTGGCGACTGTGCCCATACTGGTCGTTTATCCCTTCCTGCAGCGCTATTTCATCTCGGGCATCAAGCTGGGCGCGGTTAAGGAGTAGCTGATGAGCGTCAAACCCATATTCGGCGCCAGCCTATTCCCTTTCAGCACGCATGTTTACCGCGAGCCTTGCCTCGACCTGGACGGCGTCCTGCGCGATCTGCCTTTACTGAAGCGCTACGGCTTCAACATGATCAAGATCCAGGAGCACTGGTCCGCCGACGAGAGCCGCGAAGGCGTCTGCGATTTCTCGCGCGTCGAGCAGGTGGCGCGGCGCGCCGACGAACTGGACCTGGGCGTCTATCTCGGCTTGACCATGGAGCAAGCGCCGGCCTGGATCTGGCGCAAATTTCCCGATTGCCATTTCGTCTACAGCGACGGCCGCCGGCACAATCAACCGACGCAGTACACCATTCCCATGGACGGCAAGCCCGGCCCCTGCTGGGATCATCCGGGCGTGCGCGCGGCGGCGACTCGCTTCATCGCCGAGCTGGCGCGGACGCTCGGCCAGTACCAGAATATCTGGGCCTGGAATACATTTCAGGAGATCGGCTTCTGGCCCAATACCGCCGGGAAGCTGGGCTTTTGCTATTGTCCGCATACCCTGGCGCGCTTCCGCGAATGGCTGCGTGAGAAATACGGTACGCTGTCCAAGCTGAACGCGACCTGGCGGATCAATTACGCCGACTGGGACGAGGTCGAGCCGCCGCGCCGCGAAGAGCCGCTGGCGCCTTTCATCGACTGGCGCTACTTCATGGACGATGTCACTATGACGCGCCAATTGGCATTCAAGACACAGGCGCTGCGCGACAACGATCCCTACCAGCGCCCGGTCTTCAGCCATGCCGATACGCCGCGAATTGGCTCCGGCGCGGAATGGCGCTGGGCGCGGACGGGCGACTTCTACGGAACCAGCAACTACCCCAAATGGAACAACGGCCACCCTTGGGATGATCCGGTGGCGAGCGAAGACGCGGCGCTGCGCTACGAAATCTGGGAAGAAATGATGCTCTGCACCGATCTGGCGCGCGGCAATAACGGCCGCGATCGCGCGCTCTGGGGCGCCGAGTTCCAGGGCGGGCCGATCTCGACTTCGCTGCACTATGGCCGGGTGCCGACGCCCAACGACCTGCGCATTTGGATGCTGGCCGGGCTGGCTGGCGGCATGACCGGCATCAGCTTCTGGAATCATCGCGTCGAGCGCTTCTGGAAAGAAGCCAACGGCTTCGGCTTGCTAGACCCGACCGGCGACAGCAGCGAGCGCATGACAGCTGTCAGCCGCATAGGCGCGGCAATTCAGCGGCAGGGCGAATTTTTCGGGCAGTCACAGCCGCCGCGCGCGCAAGTGGCGCTATTGGTCAACGAGGATCATTATCACTTCTTCCAGGCTTGCAACGGCGATGTCATCCACCACTATCGCTACAATATGCGCGGCTGGTACGCGCGGCTGTGGCGCCTCGGCATTCCGGTCGATTTCCTCGACGCGCATGAGGTCGCTGCCGGCGCGCTGTCGCATTATCAAGCAGCCATACTGACCATGCCGCTCAGCCTGGATGCCGACTATTTCCGGCATCTGGAAGCCTTCGTCGCCGCGGGCGGCACGCTGGTCGCGGAAGCCTGCCCGGGGCGTTGGGACAAATACGGCTGGTGTACCGTGACGCAACTGGTCGCGGACGGAGAAGCCTTCTTCGGCGCGGGGCATCAGGAGCTGGTCATGGTACAGGAGCCGGGCGCTGGCTCGCGCTGGATGCCGCAGGAGCGGCGCTTCGGCGAGTTTGATCCGCCCACGATGCTCGCGGGCTGCGGACCATACGCCGAGTTGCAGGTGCGGGCGAACTTCTACCAGCAGACTTTGCGCCCCAGGGCCGGCGAACCCATCCTGACGTACGGGACCGATGTCGTTGGCGTGCTGAACAAGGTCGGGGCGGGTCAAAGCGTATTAATCGGCACCTTCCTCGGCTTCAGCGCCCTGGCATACCGAGCCGCTGACGGTGACACGGATCGCTTTGTGAGCGCGCTGCTGGCGACAGCCGGCGTCCTGCCCGACCGCTGTGGAGCGTTGCTGCGCCGCCGCCGCGTCCTGGATGAGCGCCAAGCCTGGTTCTTCATCAATCCCGGCCCAGAGCCGGCGACTGAGACGATTAGTACGGAAGGCTTCACGGACGTGGTTGATCTGCTGGGCGATAGCCTGATCAATCAGACGAAAGATGAGATTACTGTACGGGTCGCTGGCGTCAATTTGTCCTGCCTGCTGTTATCGTCGTGAAACCGGCATTTATCTTTCTCTGTGCCCTCTGCGCCTCTGTGGTGAAAAATAGAAATAACAGGACCTATCATGAAAATCACTCGCATTGACTGCCACGTTCTGCTTGTGCCCGAATTCCATACCGAAGCCTGCTCGTCCGCCCAAGACAATCTGGTGGTCGAAATCCACACCGACGCCGGCATCAGCGGCATTGGCGAGACGGACGTCAACCCCTGGATCGCCCGCGCCTGCATCCAGGCGATAGGCACGCATATCATGGGTCTGGGCTTGGAAGAGATGCTGCTGGGCCAAGACCCGCTGCAGCCGGAAGCTATCTGGCGCAAGCTCTACAGCGGCTCGAAGATGAACGGACGCCGCGGCGCGCTGATTTGCGCCCTGGGCGCGATTGACATGGCGCTCTGGGATATCAAGGGCAAGGCGCTGGGCGTGCCGATCTACAAGCTGCTTGGCGGCGCCGTCAAAGAGACGATCACGCCCTACGCCTCGCTGCTGCCCACCGGCGATACCCTGCAAGAATACCGCGACTCGCTAAAGGACAAACTGCTGCAAGCGCGCAGATACGGTTTCAAGGCGGCCAAGCTGGAGATCTGCATCAACGGTCCCTACACCCACAACGCCCTGCAGGAGCATGACGACCATATCGCCGGCATCGTGGCCGAATGCCGCGATGCTGTCGGCGGCGAGATGACGCTGATGGTGGATGTCGCCTACGCCTGGGATGACGCGCGCACGGCGCTGAGGGTGATTAAGCAGCTCGAGCCCTTCGACCTCTTCTTCCTGGAGACACCCATCAATATCGACGACCTGGAGGGCTACGCCTTCATTTGCGACCATTCGCCGATTCGCATCGCCGCCGGCGAATGGCAGAACACGCATTGGGAATTTTTAGACTTGGCGCATCGCGGCAAGCTGGATGTCTTGCAGCCCGATGTCGGGCGCGTCGGCGGTTTTACTGAAGCGCGCAAAGTAGCCCAACTGGCGGCGGATTACGGACGCCTGATCGTGCCGCACTGCTGGAAGACCGGCATCGGCATCGCCGCCAGCGCGCACCTGGGTTTCGCCACCGCCTGCTGCCCATACATCGAGTGGCTGCCGGCGCATTTGTCGGAGTCAGTGCTGCGCGACGAATTAGTCGCCGACGAGATCGAGATGGTCGATGGCGAGATTCAATTGCCGCAGAAGCCGGGGCTGGGCATCGAGCTGAATCGCGAGGCGCTGGCGCGGTATACGGTGGATTGATGCATGAAGCGCAGCCGCTTCATCGTATTTGCCGCAAAGACGTAAAGAACGCAAAGGTCGAATTTGAATTAGCGCTTCGCTTCAGCTAACAAGTGGGAAAATTGTCAGGTCTCGTTAAAGGAAACTGTGGGCGTGTTTCGCTTAAACGCCCGCAGAATTCATGTCGATCTGCGCGGGCGAAACACCGTGTCGCCCCTACAAATTTCCTCTGTGCCCTCTGTGTCTCTGTGGTGAATTTCAGATCGGGCGAGCCAAAGCCCGCTCCTACATTTTGCTTGGATGGCGCGTGTTTGCTAACTGCCTAGCCCCACCAGCTCGCTGCTGACATCGTACAGCCTTTTCGCCAGCGCCTCGCCCCGCGCGTTGGGATTGGGCGAGCGCATGGGCCAGCCGCCCGCTCGATGCTCGCGTTTGGGATAAAGAATGCTGTTCTGGCTGAAATAGGCGCCATTGTGCGTGGGCGCGTCATCGTCCAGCAGGCAGTGCAACGTCGTCTGCGCGCCGTCTTCGGGCGACATGATGCCCAGTAATCCGCTGAAGGGTCGCAGCGCCAGGTTCATCGCGCCGCGCAGCCAGCCCGGCATAACCTCCGCGCCGAAATTCGAGCGAATCCAGCCCGGATGGACCGAGTAGGCGGTGACATCCGTCCCGTCCAGGCGGCCGGCGAGTTCTCGCGCATGCAGGATATTCGCCAGCTTGGATTGCGCGTAAGCCGCCATAGCGCTGTAGGGCTTGCGCTCATAGTGCAAGTCATCAAAATCGATGGAGACGGCTTGACTGCCGCGCCCGGCGTGAACAACGCTCGACAGGCAGACGATGCGCGCTGGCGCGCTGGCTTTCAAGATTTCGAGTAACAGTTCTGTCAGCAGAAAATGCCCCAGATGATTGGTTCCAAACTGGATTTCAAAGCCATCTTCCGTTCGTCCTTCCGATGTAACCAGCCCGGCATTATTGATCAGACCATCCAGCCGCTTGTGTTTGCCGAGGAAGTCGATGGAAAATTGCCGCACCGAAGCCAGGCTGGCCAAGTCCAGCTGCATGATTTCAGCGGAGCCCGGCAGACGGGCAAAATCAGCGAAGACTGTTTCTCCCGCGCTAACCCGCCGGCAAGCGCCAACGACATGAGCGCCTTGGCGGACGAGCTGACGGCTGGTGGCCAAACCCGTACCCGAGTTCGCGCCGGTTACGACATAAACACGACCGCTCAAGTCTTTCCGCAGAAGCTGTGAATCACATTTAAGTGTCTTTGGCATGCCTTCCCCTCTCTTTGAGCCGATTATTGACTCAATTCGTTGATCCCAAGAGGTGATGGTTGAGCGCCTGAGAGCATCCCCGCCGCCTGCAACGCCGCTTCGATCGCCGCGCGCTGCTCATCCGAGCTCGCCGGCATGGGCATGCGCGGTACGCCGGCCGGCCGACCTTGCATGGCCAGCGCGGTCTTGACGTTGGCCGGCAGGTTGCTGTTCTCGTCCATGACGGCATTCCAGATCGGCAGCAGCTTGAGGTGCGTTTCCAGCGCGCCGGCATGATCGCCCGCCCGCGCTTGATCCCACAGCTTGACGCAGAGCTCGGGCGCGGCTGTCAGTATGGCCGCGATGGCGCCGTGCGCGCCCAGGGCGAACGAGGGATAGAGCAGGGCGTCCACCGCCGACATGATCACGCCGGCATCGGCCGATGACATCAGCAAATCGGCCAGCAGCTTGAGATCGCCCGCGCTCTGTTTGACGCCGATCAAGCCGGGAATCTGACGCATCATGCGGTTGAGCAGGGCCGGCGAGCAGTAGGACCAGGGCACGACATTGTAGACCATGACCGGCTGAGCGGCGTGGTCGGCCAGCTTCGCGAAGTGCGCGAACATGGTTTCGTCCGAGGGGCGGAAGAGATAATGCACCGGCGTCACTTGCAAGGCGGCGACTTCAAGGTCGGCCAAGGCCCGCGCCTTTTCCAGCGCCTGCCGCGTGCTGTCGACGATGATGCCGGCGATGACCGGGACGCGGCCATCCGCCACATCAATCGCCGCGCCAACGATGCGGCGCAATTCATCGGTCGTTAAGGTGTGTCCTTCGCCCGTGCTGCCGCCCACCGCCAGGCCGTGCGCGCCGGCCGCGCTGATCAAGTATTCGACTTCCGCGCGCAGCGACGCTTCGTCGATCGATTCGTCCGCGCGAAAGGGCGTCGCCATCGGTGGTACGATGCCTCGAATTTTCATATCCGTCCTCGCTCACTTGCATTTGGGCTAACTCGAAATCCCGGCAGGAGTGTATGCCCGTTTAGTTGGATGTTCAATGATTGGGTCGCGTTGTGGCGCTCAAGCCTGCCGTCACGATGTCGCGCTTGCCGAAATAGATCCACAGCAGCCACAGCGTGATCGGGATGATCAGCAGCGCGCAGCCCAGCAGCAGTACGCCGCTCACGCCCAGCGAGGTGTCGATCAGCCAGCCGGTCGTGCCGGACGCGACCGCCGAAAACAGCGTGTACAAGGCGAATTCGGTGGAAAAGACCCGTCCCCGCACTTGATTGGGCACGATCTGCAGCAGCAACTGCGTGCCCAGCACCCAGATCAAGCCGCCGCCGATGCCGCGCAAAAAGGCGCCGAAAAGGATGACCGGGAACGAGATCAAGGTCGCCGACACGATGAATCCCGCGAGCGAGAATACGTAGCCCAGCGCGATCGCCAGCCGCAGATGCCGGTCGCGATCGCGCGCCCAGTTGCGCCCCAGAATGGGACTAATGCCGGAGCCGATGCCCGACATGACGTAGATCAAGCCCAGGCTGATGCTGCCGCCCTCGCCAATGGGGAAGTAACGCTCGGCAATCGCGACCTGTATGACCTGGTAGAAGCCGATGACCAGCAAACCCAGTACGCCTTTGTGGATGGCGATGGAGAAGGTGTCGATATGCCGGCGCAAGTAACCCAGTCCGTACAGATACTGCCGGATGCCGGCCATGATGGATTGGTCGCGGTCGCCCTTCAACTGCGACTGATAAGGCATGCGCAGCAAGATGAGCGCGCTCGCCAAAAATGTGCAGGCGTCGATCACGAAGGCCGGATAGACCCCCACCACGCCCGAGACCAGACCGCCCAGCGCAGCGCCGAAAGCCAGCATCACCGACCAGGTGGCTGACGATAGCGCGTTGGCGACGCCCAGCTCGTGCGGTTTGGTGATATCGGGCAGGATGGCGTTCCAGGCCGGGAAATAGAAACCTTGCGAGGCGCTTTGAATCGCCATCAGCACGTAGATCAGCCAGACATGCTGCGGCTCCCGCACCAGGATGTAACCAAGTACGACGAAGCAGCGCAGGACATCGGTGCTGATGACGATGGCGCGGCGATTGTAGCGATCGGCCACCACGCCGGCGATTGGGCTGACCAGAAATGGCGCCAGCATGCGCACCACAAATAGCCCGCCGACCGCCGTGCCCGATTGCGTCAATGCGGCGATCAAGGCGGCCGAGGCGATGAGGTTGAACCAGTCGCCGGTCAAGCTGACGACCTGCCCGGACCACAAATAGCGGAATGACCGGTTGCTGCGGATCAGCTGCCAGTAGCCGGATTGTCTGGTGTCGATCTTTGCCAAAGTGCGCTCGCAATCGATTGCGCGAGATACCAACCCGCTCAGGCGACACGCGGAATAGCTCCCCTCGCCAGCGCAGCATTATAACTGCTCGGGCGCGCAGAAACACCCGTTTGTTGGCGGGCCGCCGCGTTCCCCGCTGCGCAGCGACTGAACCATGTTATTCGACGCCAGATTCGGTAAGATGATGGCTTGCCGCCGGGCGTGGCGGTTTGGTTCCATCCTACGAAGCGGGAGTCAGCGAATGCGCGTATTCATCGCCGGTATTGACGGCTATTTGGGCTGGCCGCTCGCCATCCATTTATCCGCGCGCGGTCATCAAGTCGCCGGTGCTGATCTGCTGCTGCGGCGCGAATGGGTGGCCGAGGTCGGCGGCGTCAGCGCGCAGCCTGTCGCCAGCCGCGAAGACCGCCTGGCCGCCTTTGAAGAACGCTTCGGCAAACCGCTCGACTTTCGCGTCGGCGACCTGACCGATTACGCTTTTGTCAAAAACTTGTTCCGGGAGTTCCAGCCCGAAGCCGTTGTGCATCTGGGCCAGATGCCTTCCGCGCCCTATTCCATGATTGATCAAGCGCATTGCGTCTGGACCCAGCAGAACAATGTCGTGAACAATCTGAACCTGCTCTGGGCCATCAAAGAAGTCGTCCCCGATGCCCACCTGGTTAAGCTGGGCACGATGGGCGAATACGGCACGCCCAATGTCGACATCCCCGAGGGCTTTTTCGAGGTCGAATTCCGCGGTCGGAAGGACCGCTTGCCTTTCCCGCGGCAAGCCGGCAGTTGGTATCACCAGAGCAAGGTGCACGATTCCCACAACACGAATTTCGCTTCCAGGATTTGGGGCTTGCGCGCGACCGATATCATGCAGGGTGTGGTCTTCGGCACGCGAATCGCCGAGATGGGCGCTGATGAGCGCCTGCGCACCCGGCTCGACTTTGACCAGTGCTTCGGCACAGCCATCAATCGCTTCTGCTGCCAGGCCGTCATCGGCCATCCCCTGACGCTATTTGGGCTGGGCAAGCAGAAACGCGGCTTTCTGCCACTGACCGATTCGGTGACCTGCCTGCGCCTGGCGGTCGAGAACCCGCCCGAACCCGGCGAATATCGGGTCTTCAACCAATTCGAAAATGCCTACACGGTGACCGAGCTGGCCCATAAGGTGCGAGCGGTGGCGGCGGACATCGGCATCACGACGGAGATCCGCCAGTATGACAATCCGCGCACGGAAATGGAAGAGCACTATTACCAGCCCGATCGGCAGCGCCTGCTCGATCTGGGCTACCAGCCGACGCGCGAAATCAAGGCGGTGATCAAGCAAATGATGCTCGACCTGTTGGACAACAGAGATCGCATTGAAGCGCATGCTGATGTGCTGATCCCGGATATCCGTTGGGACGGGGAACGCAAACGCTCTCAGGTTATCGGGTGAAAAAAACGCCTGCGCGTCCAGCACGGTCCACTTAATCGAAAGCGAAAGCCGATGGCAGAAAATCCGCTTCTCCTGATCATCCTGGATGGCTGGGGAATTCGCGCGGCGCAAGCGGGCAACGCCGTCGCCCTGGCCGACACGCCCAACTTCGACCGCTGGCTACAGACACGCGAACGCGCCATCGTGCATACCTCGGGCGAGCATGTCGGTTTGACGCCGGGCCAGATGGGCAATTCCGAAGTCGGGCACTTGAACCTGGGCGCCGGCCGCATCGTCTACCAGGACATCTCCCGCATCGCCCAGGCTATCGCTGTGGGCGTCCTGGCCGAAAACCCCGCGCTGCAACGAGCTATGGCGTACCTCAAGGCGGCGGACAAACGCCTGCACCTGATCGGCTTGCTCGGCAGCGGCGGCGTACATAGCCACTCCGACCATCTCTACGCCTTGCTGGATATCGCGCGCCAAAACGACATCGACCCGCTGCTGCATCTAATCACCGACGGGCGCGACACGCCCACGCGGGAAGGCGTCAAGTTCTGCGCCGAGCTGCTGGACAAGATCGCCGAGCTGGGCTGCGGACGCGTGGCGACGGTCAGCGGCCGCTACTACGCCATGGACCGCGACCAACGCTGGGAGCGCACGCGGCAAGCCTTCGACGCCATGGCCTTCCGCCGCAGCCAAAACCACGCGCCCGATGCCTTGAGCGCCATTCAAGCCTCATACGACCAGGATGTGACGGACGAATTCATTCCGCCCACAGTCGTCGGGCAGGGCGAGGGCATGGGCATCGTCCCCGGCGATGTCTTGCTCTGCTTCAACTTCCGCGCTGACCGCATGCGTCAACTGTCGCAAGTCTTCGCCAAGCGCGATATTGCCGGCGCGGCCGACTTCCCGCGAATTGATGACCTGCGCCTGGTCACCATGACCGAGTATATGCAGGGCTTGACCGACGATGTGCTCTTCCCGGTTGAGTTGCTGCGCAACACGCTGGCGGAGACGCTTAGCCGCGCAGGCATGACGCAGTATCACACAGCCGAGACCGAGAAGTACCCGCATGTGACCTTCTTCTTTAACGGCCGCAACGAGGCGCCCTTCCCCGGCGAAACGCGCCATATTGTACCCTCGCCAAAGGTGGCGACCTACGACTTGCAGCCGCAGATGAGCGCGCGCGAATTGACCGAGGCGGCGCTGACGCGCTTGCGCACGCGCGACGATGATTTCCTGCTGGTCAACTTCGCCAATCCGGATATGGTCGGGCATACCGGCTCGCTTGCGGCGGCTGTCCAGGCGGTTGCGACCGTCGACGACTGCGCCGGGCGTCTGGTCGAGGCGGTCGTGAATCAGGGGGGCGTCGCCATCGTCACGGCCGATCACGGCAACTGCGAGCGCATGATCGACACTGTCACTGGCGAGCCGCATACTTATCACACGGTCGGCCCGGTCTCACTATTTGTGATCGACGCCGACAATCGCTACGACTTGCACAGCTGGGGCCGCTTGGCCGATGTCGCGCCGACTGTGCTGGACTTAATGGGGGTTGATCAGCCGCCGGAGATGACCGGCAGCAGTTTGATTCGGGCGGCGCGGCAATCGTAAATGAACGATTGATTTGCCGCCATCGCGGCATGTTAGAATAATTTGAGCGCTTCGACTGGTACTGCGCGTGGTTGTTTGATGAACCGGCGAGACTGCCTGCAAACTATTCTGGCCAACCCCGATGTCTCCGTCTTGATCATCGGCGGCGGCGTAAACGGCATCGGCCTCTTGCGCGATCTGGCGCTGAACGGCGTTGACGCGCTGCTGGTGGAGCGCGGCGATTTTGGCGGCGGGACCAGCGCCGGCTCATCCCACATGCTGCACGGCGGCATCCGTTACCTGGAAAACGGCGAATTCCGCCTGGTCAACGAGGCCCTGCACGAGCGCGACCGCATGCTGCAAAACGCGCCGCACTACGCCAAACCGCTGCGCACGACCATCCCGGTCTTCCGCTGGTTCTCCGGCTTGTTAAACGCGCCGCTGAAGTTCCTCAACCTGCTCGACCGTCCCGGCGAACGCGGCGCCCTGGTCATCAAACTCGGTTTGACCTTTTACGACTTCCTCGTTCGGGCGGGCCGCCAGATGCCCCGGCACGAATTTCGCCTGCGCGAAGCCGCCCTGCGCGAATACCCGCAGCTGAATCCGGCCATCGTCTGCGCGGCCAGCTATTACGACGCCTGGATGCCCTATCCGGAGCGCATCTGCCTGGAGATGGCGCTGGATGCCGCCGCCAGCCATAAGGGGGCGCGCCCGCTCAACTACGTCAGCGCCAGCGCCGGCGACAAAGACAGTGTCACCCTGCGCGATGAATTGAGCGGCGAGGAATTCCGCGTGCTACCGCAAGTGGTGGTGAACGCGGCCGGGCCCTGGATCGACTCTGTGAACAGCGGCTTGGGACGCGGCGAACAGCGCTTCATCGGCGGAACCAAAGGCTCGCATCTCATCCTCGACCACCCCGAATTGCTCGCCGCGGCGCGTGAAAGCGAGATTTTCTTCGAGAACGACGACGGCCGCATCGTTTTGATTCTGCCGTATTTCAACCGCGTCATGATCGGCACCACCGATATCCGCCTCGACGATCCCGATGAGGCGGTGACCACGGACGCCGAAATCGACTACCTGCTGGCTATGGTCGGCAAAGTCTTTCCGGGCATCCAGCCGCGGCGCTCGCAGATCGTCTTCAGCTTCTCCGCTGTGCGTCCGCTGCCGTTTAGCGAGGGCAGCGCCACCGGACAAATCAGCCGCGACCACAGCATACGCAGCCTGCCGGCAGACTCCCGGCGCGCCTACCCGATTCACTCGCTGATCGGCGGCAAATGGACCACTTTTCGCGCCTTCGCCGAGGGGGCGGCGGATATCGTGCTGGACGATCTCGGCCTGGGACGTCAAGCGCATACCCGCGACCTCAGCATCGGCGGCGGACGCGCCTACCCGCGCGACGACGCCGCTCGTGAGCAATGGCTGCGGGATTTGCAGGCGCGCTGCGCGCTGCCGCTGGAGCGCTTGTCAGAGCTATTTGAGCGTTACGGCACAAGAGCGGAAGCGGTCGCCCTTTTCATCGCGCAAGCGAGTGACGAGGCGCTGTCGGCGCACCCCGCCTACAGCCGGCGCGAGATCGAATTTATGCTGGAGCATGAGCAGGTGGCGAGGCTGGACGACCTGCTGCTGCGCCGTACGCTGATGGCCATGCTCGGCGAAGTCACGCCCGCGCTGCTGGGTGAGCTGGCGGCTCTCTGCGCGAAAACCCTCTGCTGGTCCGATGAACGCAAAGCGGCCGAGATTCAGCGGGCGCTTGAATTGCTGCGTGTCAAACACCGGGTGGAGCTTGGGGCGGCTAGCTGATCCGCACCGCTGTCCCGCTGGCCGAGACCATCAGCATGCTGCCATTGGCGCCGATGGTCTCATAATCCAGGTCGACGCTCAGAATCGCGTTGGCGCCCAAGTTGCGCGCGTTGTCCTGCATCTCCTGGATGGCCAGTTCTTTGGCCTTGCGCAGCTCCTCTTCGTAAGCGCCGGAACGCCCGCCCACGATATCGCGGATGCCGGCGAACATATCTTTGAACATATTGGCGCCCATGACGGCCTCGCCGCTGACGATGCCCAGATAGCCCTCGACCGCGTAGCCCTCGACTGTTGGCGTTGTGGTTGTGATCATTCGCTTCACCTTGCTTTCCATTGCTTGCCTCTCGTTAATCGCGCGCCGTATTGTACTGGCAGAGCGGCGCTGTGGCTAGCGCCAGCGGCAGGCATCGCCGGCTTGTCGGAATTCTCTAATTTCTTTGCGCTCTTAGCACGACCGGGCAAGTCACGTGAACAGCCACCGAGTACACAGAGTCAAAACATGTACACCGAGTCAAAAATTCAGGTACAGTACGGGGGCGAAAGCTCGCGCCAGGAGTCGCCCGTCGGTGGAAACGATATAAGATTCTCTGTGCCCTAAAACTTATCTGTGCCCTCGGTGGCAAACGACCGCATAGTTGCTAAACCTCTACCTCAGAAACAGCCGCAGCAATCGCTCGGCCGCGGTCGCCGCCGGCAGCTCGCCTTTCACGACCGCCGCTTCCAGCTCGGGCAGGGCGGCCTGGATGGCGGCGTTCCCGTACAGGCGCTCGCGCAGTTGGGCCTCCAGTTCAGCATGCAGCCAATCACGCTGCTGCGCGGCGCGGCGCTCCGCGAAGACGCCGCTCGCTTGGGTCTGGTCAACGAATTCGCCGATGGCGCGCCAAATCTTGTCGATGCCGTCGCCGCTCCGCCCCGAGGCGGTGAAGGCGCGCGTGCGCCAGCCTGCGGTCGCGTCCGCCACAAAGCGCAGCGATTGGCTGAATTGGGCGCGCGCCGCCTGGGCCGCGGCGATATTTTCGCCGTCCGCCTTGTTGATGACCAGCGCGTCGGCGATCTCGATGACGCCTTTTTTGATGCCCTGCAGTTCATCGCCGGCGCCGGTGATCAGCAGCAGCAAAAAGAAATCGACCAGCGCGCGCAGCGTCACTTCGCTCTGACCGGTGCCCACCGTTTCGACCAGGATGACATCGTAACCGGCCGCTTCGCAGAGCAAGATGGCTTCGCGCGTACGCCCGGCGACCCCGCCCGGGATGCCGCCCGTAGGCGAGGGGCGAATGAAAGCCCGCTCATCGCGCGAGAGCCGCTCCATGCGCGTCTTGTCGCCCAGGATGCTGCCACCGCTCAAGCTGCTGCTGGGGTCGATGGCCAGCACGGCGACGCGTCTGCCTCGCTCGGTGAGCATGCAGCCGAAGCTGTCGATGAAGGTGCTTTTGCCGGCGCCCGGCACGCCCGTGATGCCGATGCGAACCGACTTCCCGCTGTGCGGCATCAGTTGAGCCAGCAGCGCCTGCGCCATGTCCCGATGCCGCGGTGTGGAGCTCTCGACCAGCGTGATGGCGCGAGCCAAGGCGGCGCGTTCGCCCGCCAGCAGGCCGCGCGCCAGCTCAGGCACATTGAGTGGTCGTTTGCTGCTGTCTACGGGCATGGCCGCTCGCCGGATGATTGCTTTCGTTCATCATACCGTATAGACTCGATTTGTCACGAGCAGCACAGCCCCGGCCTCGCGCCGGGACCGGTATGCGTAGGCATCAAGCGAATCTGCGAAAGGATGCGATTATGGGACTCTATCTATTTCAAGCCGGTTTCACCGCGGCCTGCTGGGCGGAGCAAATTGAGCAGAAGACGCTCCACCTGGAGGCTCTGGATGCCAAGGTGGCGGCCTTCGGCGGAAACACAATCGGCACCTGGCTGACTTTCGGCGAATACGACATGGTCAAGCTGCTGGAGATGCCGGACAACGCAACCATGGCGGCCTTTGTGCTGTCGACCACCTCGGGTGGTCACTTTTCCGCCGGCAAAACGACAGTGCTGCTCTCGACCGACGAGGGTCTGGCCGCGCTGGGCCAAGCCAACGCGCAGGCCGACGGCTAGGGCAATCGCCGCTCCAGCTTCTGCAACACAGCGCGCGCTGCGGCCGGTATCACCGTGCCGGGGCCGAATATCGCCGCGGCGCCTT
The DNA here is from genome assembly GCA_011523515.1 of Chloroflexota bacterium. Taxonomy (GTDB): domain Bacteria; phylum Chloroflexota; class Anaerolineae; order Aggregatilineales; family Phototrophicaceae; genus UBA6055. The sequence goes on along the minus strand of WTGO01000028.1, from coordinate 9,771 downwards.
GTTCATAGAGGAAAGCGTGGTCCTGCGCCGGAATGACCCCGCCGATGACCACCATCATATCGGCGCGCCCCAGCGCAGCCAGTGCCTCAGTGAGTTGCGGCAGCAGGGTCTTGTGCCCGGCCGCCAGCGAACTGATGCCGACCACGTGTACGTCATTCTCCACCGCTTGTTTCGCCACCTCGTCCGGCGTTTGAAACAGCGGCGCGATGTCCACATCAAAACCCAGATCCGCGAAGGCGGTGGCGATGACCTTGGCGCCGCGGTCGTGGCCGTCTTGGCCCATCTTCGCTACCATCAGCCGCGGCCGCCGACCCTCGCGCCGCGCGAAGTCGTCGGTCAACACACGCACTGCCGCCACTTCATCGCCGTCGCTGAATTCGCTGCTGTAGACGCCGGTCACGGATTGAGCCACCGCCTGGTGCCGTCCCCAAACCCGCTCCAGCGCCAGCGAGATTTCTCCGTTGGTCGCCCGCGCCCGCGCCGCCTCGACCGCCCGCGCCAGCAGATTGCCGTCTCCGCTGCGCGCGCATTCGGTCAGCCCATCCAGCGCGGCCCGCGCAGCCTCATCGTCCCGCTCGGCGCGCAGCGTTGCCAGGCGGGCAATTTGCGCCCGTCGCACGGCGGTATTGTCGACCTCGCGATAGGCGATGGGCTGCTCCTCGCTCGGCGGGTATTTGTTCACGCCGATGATGGTCTCGGCGCCGCTGTCGATATGCGCTTGCCGCCGCGCCGCCGCTTCTTCAATACGCAGCTTGGGCAGGCCGGTTTCCAGCGCTCTGGTCATGCCGCCCAGCGCTTCAATCTCCTGCATATGCGCCCAGGCGCGCCGCGCCAAGTCATGCGTCAGGCGCTCGACCAGGTAGGAGCCGCCCCAGGGATCGACCACATCGGTGATGCCGGTCTCATGCTGCAAGAATAGCTGCGTGTTGCGGGCGATGCGTGCGCTGAAATCGGTGGGCAGGGCGATGGCTTCGTCCAGCGCGTTGGTATGCAGCGACTGCGTACCGCCGAGAACAGCCGCCATCGCTTCCAGGCAGGTGCGGATGACGTTGTTGTAGGGGGCTTTCTGCTGCAGGCTCCAGCCGGAGGTCTGGCAATGGACGCGCAGCGCCATCGACTTGGGATACTGCGGGTCGAATTGCTTGACCAGCTTGGCCCAGAGCAGACGCGCCGCCCGCATCTTGGCGATTTCCATGAAATAATTCATGCCGATGCCCCAAAAGAAGGACAGCCGCGGCGCAAAGGCGTCAATGTCCAAACCGGCAGCCAGGCCCGCGCGCAGATATTGCAGACCGTTCGCCAGGGTATAGGCCAGCTCGATATCGGCGGTGGCGCCGGCTTCCTGAAGGTGGTAACCGCTGATGCTGATGCTGTTGAACTTGGGCATCTCGGCGGCGCAGTAAGCGAAGATATCAGCCACGATTCGCATGGACTGCGCCGGCGGGTATATATAGGTATTGCGCACCAGATATTCTTTGAGGATGTCGTTCTGAATGGTGCCGGTCAGCCGCGCGGGCGCTACGCCCTGCTCTTCGGCGGCGACGATGTAGAAAGCCAGCACCGGCAGCACCGCGCCGTTCATGGTCATCGAAACCGACATCCGCTCCAGCGGGATGCCGTCGAAGAGGATCTTCATGTCGAGCACGCTGTCCACGGCCACGCCCGCCATGCCCACATCGCCGACGACCCGCGGATGATCGGAGTCGTAGCCGCGGTGGGTGGCCAGGTCGAAAGCTACTGACAGGCCCTTCTGCCCGGCGGCCAGATTGCGACGGTAGAAGGCGTTGCTCTCTTCGGCGGTGGAGTAGCCGGCGTATTGCCGAATTGTCCAGGGACGGGCGGCGTACATGGTGGGGTAGGGTCCGCGCAAGTAGGGCGGGATGCCGGCGACAAAACCAAGGTGCTCGACGTCTTCCAGGTCGGCTGCGGTATGCAACGCCTTGATGTCAATTTGTTCCAGCGTCCGCCAGAGGTCCTCGGCGGACGCTGCCGCAGGCTCGGCTGCCTTGAAGGTCGGGTCGTAATTGATCTTGCTGAAATCGGGGTTCGCGGTCATGTCTCCGCCCCCGATTTTGACTGCGATATTTCGAAGGCGTCCGCCAAGCGCAGCGGCTGCAGCGGTTCAATATAGATCACGCTGTGGTCCGCCGCGCCGCTGACTGAAGGTTCCGGCTTCCCCGCCGCCGGCAAGGATTCCGCTTCGTTGACGTAGGCGTTAGCCCCGACCAGGATCTTGTCGCCGGTCGCCAGGTCGTGTTGACGCCGCTCAGCTATGGCCGCGATTTCCGCCTGCATGCTGCCTGATTGCAGCGCCGCCAGCATGCCGCCCTCCGCTTCAATGTCCTGGAAACGCGTCCAGACCCGGCGCGCCAGCTCATCGGTCAGCGTCTCGATATGCCAGGCGCCGCCGGCCGGATCGATCAGCCGCGTCAACTGCGCTTCTTCTTGGGTAATCAGCAGCAAATTGCGCGAGAGACGACGCGAAAAGGCATCGCTCGTCCCCAGCGGCGCGTCAAAGGCGGGCAGGCCGATGCTGTCGACGCCGCCCAATGCCGCCGCCAGCGCCTCGCTGGTCAGCCGCAGCAGATTGACATGCGGGTCGCGCTGAGTCTTGTTGCGCAAGCCGCCGCGCGCATGCAGCCGCACCGGCCACGCCTCCGCGGAGACGTCAAAAGCCCGCAGCATCTGCGCCCAGAGCGACTTGATGGCGCGGAATTTGGCCATGGCCATGAAGAAATTCTCGCCGATGCCCAGCGAAACATGCATCTTGCTTGCGCCGCGCTCGGCCTCTACGTCGCGGCCACCCAACTCGCGCAGACAGGCCACGCCCGTCGCCAGCGCAATCGCCAGCTCCTGCACCGCGTTTGCGCCGGCTTCGTGGTAGACGCCGGTATCCACAGCGATGCTGCCCAGCTGCGGCGAGAGCGCGTCTACGCCCCGTACGTGAGCCGCGAGCGCATCAAAGGCGTCGGCGGGCAAGCCGCCACTGCGAGCCGCTGCACTCAGCGGGTCGTAACCGACGCAGCCGCGCAGCCGCCGCAAGTCGCGCTCGCTGAGCGCCTCCCGCAGCCGCCGAAATATAGCGGGCGCGCGTCCACCGTCTCGAACGAAAATCGGAAATCGGGACAGGTCGATATCCGCCAGCGCCGTCCGAAGATCGTCGGCATGGTCAAGTCGCGGACTGTCGCCAATCGCGATCGCCGTCTGCCCGTTCGCCAGCGCGATCTTCAGCGCGGCATTGAAGTCGTCGGGGTCGGCGAGATCAATCTCGTTGGCGATCAGCCAGGGCCGGGCGCGACCGCCAGTTCCATGCAGGTAGGGGTATTGACCGGGCAAACTATCAGCGGCTGAAGACGCGACAGCGCTGTCGGCATGGGGCAGGGGCTGAATGTCGATGCCTTCGTAGCTGCGGGCGATCAGGCTCTCCAGCGATTTGCCGCGCAGGGAAATGCGCGCCGCCTCGACCCAATCGTCGGTGGTCGCCGCGTCAAAGTCGGCGAATAATGCCTCGGTCACGGCCTGCTCACAGCGCTAATCCGTCAAGCGTGGCGCCGATTATAGCGGCTGAGGCGCGCGCATGGAATTGTGGCGCGCTTGCGTCACACTGAGTTACCAGGTGACAAGCAGCGCCTTGGGTCCGCGGAAGGAGATATTGCGCGTGTATTCGATCTGTTGCCCGTCCGCCAAGCGCAAGCCCGGCAGCTCGCGCGTTAGCGTCTCCAGCAGAATCGCCATCTCCAGCCGGGCCAGGGGAGCGCCCACGCAGTAGTGAATGCCGTAGCCGAAGGCCAGCTGGTCTTTGAGGTTGCCGCGCGCGAAAAGGATCTCGTCCGGCTCGGGGAAGACGCGCTCATCGCGATTGGCGGAATGGAGCATCAGCAGCAGGTTGGCGCCGGCCGGGATGTCGACGCCGTTGATCACGCTGGCTTGCGCCGCCAGCCGCCGCCAGGTGCAGACCGAGGGGTCGTAGCGCATCATCTCTTCCAGCGCCCGCGGGATATCGCTCGGCGCCGCGCAGAGCGCCCGCCAATGCTCGCGCCGGCTCAACAGGTGCAGCAGCGCGTTGTTGATCTGGGCCGTGGTCGTCTCGTGTCCGGCCACCAGCAGCGTGATCATGCAGCTGGCGATTTCGTTCAGCGTCAGCACGCTATCGTCGCCGGCGCGCAGGCGAATGAGGTCGCTGGTCAAATCGTCTTGCGGCTCGCGCGCTTTCTCCGCCACCAGATCGACCACGTAGCGCCAGAAGGGGACCAGATTCTCCGTCATGGCGATCTGCTCGGCAGCGGTCGGTCGCCCGTAATAGAGCTTGATGCGATTGCCGGCCCAGGCTTTCACTTGCGGCACATCGGCAGCGGGCACGCCCAGCACGCGGAAAAGCACGTAGGCCGGATACTCGTAGGTCAGGGCCGCCACGATATCAAGCGGCGCGCGCCCCCTTTCCAGAAGGCGCCCGACGCCGCGCTCGGCGATGTCGCGGATGGCGGGCGCGAAGCTCTTCATGCGCCGCGGCGTGAAAAGGCGGTTGACCTGGGCGCGGATGCGCGTATGCCCCGGCGGCACGTTGTTGGACAGCACCGGCTCCGGCGTATAGTCGCCGACGGCCAGCATCCGCCGCGCAGCGTCAGAGAAGGGCGCGATGGGACTGATGGTGTTGGCGGCGGTGTAGGTCTCGTGATCGCGGAAGATGGCCTTGACGTCCGCGTAGCGCGTGACCACCCAGTAGTCGATGGCCGGGCTGTAGAAGACCGGCTGTTCGTGGCGGGCGCGGGCGAGCAGGGGGAAGGGGTCGCTGAGGTCGAGCGGGTCGAAGGCGTCGCCGAGGTTGGCGTAGGGGCAGGGCATGAATTAACGCTGTTTCCTTAGTGGATTGAATGCTATAAGGTATTTGCAGGCCTTTAGCGCTAAGGATATAAGATGTTCACTGCATTAGAAGACTTTGATTTTCAGCTGCTAGATTCGAGGGACTTCAAAGAAGATTCCGTCCGCGAAGAAATCATCTATCCTATCCTCAAAGAACTTGGTTACAGCGCTGGCGGTTTGAACCGCATCGTGCGCAGCCGGTCGCTCAGCCATCCCTTCGTCAAAATTGGCTCGCAGGAACGTCCCGTAACCATCATACCCGATTACTTGCTGCTGGCAGCCAACAAGCCAGCCTGGATTCTCGACGCCAAAGCGCCGGGCGAGGCAGTCACCAGCGGCGGACATGTCGAGCAGGCTTTCAGCTACGCGACACATCCCGAAATCCGCAGCCGCTATTTCGCTCTTTGCAATGGTCGCGAGTTTGCTTTGTTTGAGCGGGAAGGCGCTGACGTAAGACTATATTTTCAAGTCTCGGAAATCGCGCAGCATTGGGAGGCGCTTTACGCTCTGCTCGGCCCGCGCTGTTTCCAACCGGGCGCGGCGCAAGCTGATAGAACTAATGTTTTGACACACACACACACACACACACACACCAATTCTATGAAAATGTCAAGCCTCTTCCCCAAATTACCGACCTGCGCCGGCGGTCTCTAAAGCGGTATTTTGGCGTTCATCGGTACTTTACTCGGCAAGTTTGGAATGTCGTTCAAGAGTACATAAAGAACCATTCCCGACCGGGCGATCTCATTCTTGACCCATTTGGAGGCACTGGTGTAACTGCAATTGAAGCCGTTGTATTGGGGCGCAAAGGCATTCATATTGACATTAATCCGCTATCAAATTTCATAGTTAAGTCTCTTGTCCAACCGGTTGACTTAAATGAGCTTGGCGCAGCGTATGAAATGGTTGTGGAAGAATACGAGCGGTTGGTACCAAAATCTGATAGCGAAATACGATCTGCCTTGGAAAAGTATCCTTACCCTCGCGGCATTATTCTGCCGGGAGACAGCGATGTCGAAACAGTCGAACAACTGTTTAGCAACAAACAACTCGCAGAATTGGCTCTGCTTAAACACCTGATCTTCACTATTGGCGAAGGAAAGATCCGTGCCCAACTACTTTTAATGTTCTCGGGGTTATTGAATCGGATAAATCTTACATATCACACGAACACTTATGGAGGGGGCGATAGCGGTGTCATGCGATATTATCGTTATCGCATTGCTCCGAACCCTACTATATCGGATACTCTACATTATTTTGGCGTTCGATATAAATCAATAATTAGTGCAAAAAAAGAACTCGCACCACTGATAAATGAGAGCAACCTTGATACCTTCCTAGCCTATCAAGGCACAGCCACCGACCTGGACCAAATCACCGACGAAAGCGTCGATTATGTCTATACTGATCCACCCTATGGCGCGAAGATCCAATACCTCGACCTTTCGACGATGTGGAACGCTTGGCTGGACTTGCCTGTCAGCGACTTCGATCGCCAGCAGGAAATTATCGAAGGGGGGCGATTGGAAAAAACCCGCGAGGAGTACAGCGCCCTGATGGCGCAGTCCATCCGCGAACTCTACCGCGTCTTAAAGTATGATCGCTGGATGAGCTTCGTCTTTGCCGACAAGAACCCCGCCTACTGGCATACCATCGTAGAAACGGCTGAAAAGGCCGGCTTTGAATATATGGGGGCTGTACCGCAATCAAATAGCACACGCTCATTCAAAAAAGTGCAGCACCCTTCAACAGTTTTGAGCGGTCAGCTCATCATCAACTTCCGCAAAGCGCGTAGCCCGCGAACGATAATGAAAGTTGATTTGGGTGAGGACGCAACCGATCTCATTTTGGAAACGGCTGAGGGCATAATTGCCGAAAATGATGGCGCGACGATTGAAGAGATTAACGGCGATCTCATTATAAAGGGCATTGAATTAGGCTTTTTAGATCTGTTGACTAAGAAATACGACGATCTTTCTCCTTTACTGGACGCGTATTTCGACTTGGATGATGAAACACAGAAGTATCATATGCCGCAGAACAAGAAGTTTAAGAGCGCGATTCCAGTGGATTTACGACTTCGCTATTTTCTACTTTCCTTCATGAAGCGCCAGCATCAGCAAGGCATCAATCCTAAATTCGACGACATCGTGCAATCGATCATGCCGCTCCTAAAGAATGGTATTACGCCCGAAGATCAAACCATTCTGAATGTCTTGAGTGTTTGGGCCCGACGAACGCCAGACGGACGCTGGCGATTACGCGACGAAGGGCAGATTCGCTTGGACGGCTTCTAATTGCTGTCTGCGTCACCGTATATTCTTCGACGTATCGCTTTGAGGCCCTCCAGCGCTGGCATCCCTTCCTCGCCCGCCTTAATATCGCGCAGGCCCTGGCGAATATCGTCCATGATTTCTGCTTTGGTCGGCTCGCGATCGTCGTCATCTGCTGCAACAGAATCCAACTGGGGTGGTTTCAGCTTGGGTCCGTCCATGTTCGTTCTCCTCGGTCATGCATCCCGAATATATCACAACCGGACACGACGGAGCAAGCAAGGCCCCGCGCGGGAGTGGTGAATACTGACGATACGGATTCAGCCCGATCTTGTCTAGAAATCTCTGTGCCCTCTGTGTCTCTGTGGTGAATTACCCTGTGTGAAACTCGGCAAGCATCGTAACTCTTCGACATTCACCACTCCCGCCCGCGCCGCAATACTCATTTAGCGCGGAATGCGTTAAGATAGGCGGCAACCTGCGGCGCTTCCAGGCGCTGACATGCGGCAGAATTCGCGCTTCGTGCGCGGACTTGCATAATGCGCAATTCATGTTGCGCGGAAAGGGGCAACGATGCCGCTGAATCTAGGCATCATCGGCGCCGGGCGCATCGGCCGCGTCCACGCCAATACGCTGACCACGCGGATACCCGCGGCCAAAGTGCTGGCCATCGCCGATATCTTCGCCGACGCGGCCCAAGCGGCCGCCGCCGATTATGGCATCTCCGACCATACCGACGACCCCGCCGAACTCATCAGCAGCGGCGCTATCGACGCCGTCGTCATCTGCTCATCGACCGATACCCATTGCCGTTTCATCATCGAGGCGGCGCGGGCCGGCAAGCAAATCTTCTGCGAAAAACCCATCGCCTTCGACCTGGCGGAGATTGACGCGGCGCTGGCGGCTGTTGCCAAGAGCGGCGTGCAATTGCAGATCGGCTTCAATCGCCGCTTCGACGCCAACCACGCCCGCATCAAGCGCGCCATCGAGACCGGCGAAATCGGCGCGCCGCATACCATGATGATCATCAGTCGCGATCCAGCGCCGCCGCCTCTGGAGTACATCAGGGTCTCCGGCGGCTTGATGATGGATATGATGATTCACGACTTTGATCTGTCCCGCTTCCTGCTGGGCGAGGTCGAGGAGCTTTACGCAATCGGCGATGTCAAGGTCGACCCCGCCATCGGCGCGGCCGGCGATATCGACACGGCCAAGGTGATGCTGCGCTTTGAGAATGGCGCCATCGGCACCATCGAGAACAGCCGGCAAGCGGTCTTCGGTTACGACCAGCGCGTCGAAGTCTTCGGCAGCGGCGGCGCGGTGAGCAGCGGCAACTGGCATCCCAATGCCGTCACCATCAGCGACGCCGGCAGCGTCCGCCGCGACCTGCCGCTCTACTTCTTCGTCGAACGCTATATGGACAGCTACGCGGCTGAGATGATCGCCTTCGTCGAGGCTATCGAGAGCGGCAAGCCGGTGCCGGTGGTCGGCAATGACGGCCGCGTGCCCGTGCTGATGGCTATGGCCGGCATGCGCTCAATCGCCGAGAACCGGCCGGTCCGCCTGGACGAGATTGAGCAGGGAGCGACATGACCAAAACCTACGACTCGCTGCACATGGGCCGCAGCTCAATCGACCTCTATTCCAACGATATCGGCGCGCCCTTCGTCGACATCGACAGCTTCGCCGCTTATATCGGCGGTTCGCCCACCAATATCAGCGTGGGCGGGAAGCGGCTGGGGCTGAAGACGGCGCTGCTGACCGCCATCGGCGCTGATCCGGTGGGCGACTTCATCTTGCATTTCCTGAACAACGAAGGCGTGGAGACGCGCTTTATCCCGCGCAAAGCCGAGCATCGCACCTCGGCGGTCGTGCTGGGCATCGAGCCGCCGGACAAGTTCCCGCTGGTCTACTATCGCGATAATTGCGCCGACATTAACTTGACCATCGACGATGTGCTGGCCGCGCCCATCGGCGATTGCCGCGTCTTTCAATTCGCCGGCACCAACCTGAGCCTGGAGCCCAGCCGCAGCGCCACCATGTTCGCCGCCGAGCAGGCGCGTCTGGCCGGCGCGAAGGTCGTCTTCGATGTCGATTTCCGTCCCGATCAATGGCATGATGTGCGCGCTTTCGGCGTGGTGGCGCGGGCGGCGCTGCCCCTGGTCGATGTCGTCATCGGCACCGAAGACGAGATCAACGCCGCCCTGCTCAGCGATGTCGCGCAGATGAATCTGACGCACTCGCAAATCTCCGATACCAAAGTCGAGGGCGATACCCGCGGCGGCATCGAATTCATGCTGACGCTGGGGCCGGAAGCGGTGGTGGAAAAGATCGGCCCCGAAGGCGCGCGTGTCCACCTCAAGAGCGGCGAGATCATCGACGCGCCCGGCTTCCCGGTGGAGGTGACCAATATCCTGGGCGCGGGCGATGCCTTCGGCGGCGGCTTCCTCTACGGGCTGGTCAAGGGCTGGGGCTGGTACAAATCGGCGCGTCTGGGCAACGCCTGCGGCGCCATCGTCGTGACCGAGCACGGCTGCGCCAACTTCATGCCGACCATAGCCGAGGTCGAGGCCTTCGTCGCGCCCTACGGCGGGCTGGAATGAGGGGCAATTGTCCCCATCCCCCGGCCCCTTCC
>WTGO01000126.1 GCA_011523515.1 Chloroflexota bacterium | reverse complement strand
ATCACCACGCCCGAGCACAACAACAAGCACGCCATCGACAGCTTCCATCTGGGCATTCTCAACGCGCAGCTGGAATCCGAGGCTTACGCCAACAACCGCTTGCTGAGCAGCGCGCACTACATGCTTGACCACACGACAGCGCTGCCCAACCACCCGGGTTGGAATGCCTGGTCCAACGCCTACTTCCTCGGCATTCAAGCTGTGGAGACCGGCGAAGCGGACGCGGCCGGCGCGGCCGATATCGCCATCGCGCAGATGCAGAATGAATTGGGTGACGGCATCACGGTTCGCTAGCGCGGCCAGTCGCCACAATTCAATTGCGCAATTGGGAAGGGGAGCGCAGCTCGCTCCCCTTCCGCCGCCGCTCATCCGCTTTAGAAAGCGCGAGACCAGCTAATGTCCCAGCGACTTGACAAACGCGAAGCTCGCAGCCGCAGCAACGCCCTGCGCGCGCATTTGAGCGCCTATGGTTTTTTGGCGCCGGCCGGCATCCTCGTCCTCATCTTCTTCATGATTCCCGTGGCCATCATCTTGTATTTGAGTGTCACCAACCTGGCCAGCTCCAACTTCACCTCCGACCTGACCAAGATGGAGTTCATCGGCCTCAAGAATTACCGGACACTGCTGAACGATCAATTCGCGCGCAAGATCTTCTTCAATACCATTTTTTATGTGCTTTTCACGCTGTCAATTTTCAACGTCTCGCTGGCGTTAATCGTCTCATTGCTGACGACGCATATCGATCGCGGCGCCGGCTTTGTCTTCCGCGCCTTATGGATATTGCCTCGCATCACCTCGCCGGTGGTCTATATCTTGATCTGGAAGCGGATGATGGCGGAAGCGCCCTTCGGCATCATCAATCAGTTCAATAACTGGATGGGGCTGCCGACCTACAATTACATCGCCACCAACCCCTGGGTCTTCGTGGTGGTGGTGAATGGCTTCATCGGCTTGTCCTTCGGCATGATTATCTTCACCTCGGCCATCGAGTCGATACCCAAGGACCTGCTCAACGCGTCGCTGGTGGACGGCTCGTCGAAATTGCAGCGCATCCGCTACGTCATCATGCCCCTGATCCGCTGGCCGCTGCTCTTCGTCTTTACTTATCAGACGCTGTCGCTGCTGACCTCATTCGTCGAAATCCAATTGCTGACTGACGGCGGGCCCGGCTTGTATCGCACCGAGGTCTGGTCGCTGACGGCTTATCATCGCGCGCTGTCCAATTATTTCGGCAACGCGCAGTGGGGCTACGGTTCCGCCTTTGCGGTGCTGCTGGTCTTGATCGGCGTGGTGCTGGCGGTGATATATATGCGCGTTTTCCGCTTTGACGAGTTGGTGGCAGAGCCGCGGGTGGAGACGCTATGATCGCGCGCGAGCAACTCTTTGACCGTGACAAAGCCAAACTCGACGAAGCGCCGCCGACTCTGCAGCAAGACTTGATCGAAGCGCTGCGCCTCGGATTCATCAGCATCCTGGTCATGCTGGCTGCCGGTTTCTTGTTCAGTGGCGTCATCGGTCCGCTCTTCGCCTTGGGCAGCGTGGAAGAGACGGTCACTGACGTGCTAACGCGGCTGGCTCTGTTGGCGCTGCCTTTCGTGGCTTATATCGCTGCGGCCAGTGTGGCGCGGCGTTACACATCTAGTGATGCGCCCCGCGCGCTGCTGCTGGCCTTCGTCCCCACCGTCCTTATCTTCGCGGTCATTTCCGCCGGCCAGTATGCGCTGGACTACGGCGTATTCGCGCCGCGGCAATCGCTGCAGATGACGCTGAGCCAAACCGATGTCGGCGTTCGCGTCGACGCCATCGTACCGGGCGGCGCTGCCGATACCGCTGAGATGCAAGTCGGCGATGTGATTACCGCCATCCGGCGCGACGAGGTTGATCTGGCCGCGCTGAACTTGCGCCTGGGGCAAGCCGAAGAAGACGATCCGTTGCGGCTGCTCTTCATGCGCGGCGATGAAGAGATGCAGGAGACCGTTCGCGTCGCCATTGTATCCGACAAGCAGGTGGGCGCCTTGCTGCCGGGTTTTGTCTTTGCGCTGGTATTCACCGCCATTATTCTGTTTTTGCCGGGCAACTGGGCGCCTTATATCGCGCTGGTGGGCCTGATGACGCCGCTGCTGGTAGGTTACTTCTGGGTAATTGTCGCCACCTTCTCATATCGAACCGAGGGTCTTATACCGCTCGACAGCAGCGACAATTTCGGCGGCTTTACGCTGGAGAACTGGGAGTCGATCTTCGTCGGCAATATCGCCGGGCTGGAGTTCAATATCTGGCCCATTCTGCTGACGTCGCTGGCCATTGCGGTCATCATGACTTTCGTGGTCTTGCTGGTGTCGTCCATGGCCGGGTATGCCCTGTCACGTATGAACTTTCCCGGGCGGCGATTCTTCTTGTCTTTCACGCTGATTCTGCACGGATTCCCCGCCATCACGCTGCTGATCCCCATCTTCATCGTCTTGCTGCGGCTGGGTAGTATTCCCGTCATTGGCGATCTCATCGGCTTCAACACCGCCGGCGGCATCGCCATGGTGATGGTGGCCTTTCAGCTGCCGCTGGGCGTCTGGCTGATGAAAGGCTTCTTCGACAACATCCCCTGGGATATGGAGCGCTCGGCCTTGATCGATGGCGCATCGCGTTTCCGCACTTATTGGGAGATTCTGCTGCCGCAGATTCGGCCGGGCTTGCTGGCGCTGGGCATCTTCGCCTTCATCGGCGGCTGGAACGCCTATATTATCCCGGCCACCTATTCCATCGGCTCGGGCGTCAGCAATCTGCCCGTCTTCCTCAATGAGCTGATCGACGAAACGGCGCCGGTGGATTGGAATCAGGTGGCGGCTGTCGGCTTGTTTCAATTGATTCCCATTTTCATCTTTTTCATCTTCGCGCAGGAATACCTGCTGAATATCTATGCCGGCGGCACCAAAGGCAGTTCGTAGGACGACCGAGCAAGTAACACAGAAACTTACCACCGAGCTAAAAGAGTTCAAGCGAGTACACCGAGGAAAGCTGTTTAGTATTTGTGCGGAAGCGACACTTTTAAAACAAGGTTTGCGGCATGAATTGCGGGAGCGTCGAAACAATTCTTGAACCTCTGCGCACTCAATTCAACTCGGTGTCGATGGGCAGTGTCTACGCGCCCCCGGTGGTAAAGCTTTCTGTGTTTCAGCTGTAAAGGATACACAGCCTATGAAAGTCACGATTGATAATCTCAGCAAGAAGTTCGGCGATGTTGTAGGCGTCGAGAACTTGACCTTGCATATCGACGATGGCGAATTTGTGGCCTTCCTCGGTCCCTCCGGCTGCGGCAAGACGACCACGCTGCTGACCCTGGCCGGCATCTACAAGCCGACTGACGGCACGATCACCTTCGGCGAGCGCGTCGTCAATCAAGTGCAGCCGAAAGATCGCAATATCGGCATGGTCTTCCAGAGTTACGCGCTGTACCCGCACATGACGGTGTTTCAGAATATCGCCTATCCGCTGAAGCTGAAGAAGGTCTCCAAAGCCGACCAGCACGACCGGGTGCGGCAGGTCGCCAATGTCATGGGCATCGGCAATTTGCTGGACCGGCGGCCGGGGCAACTTTCCGGCGGGCAGCAGCAGCGCGTCGCGCTGGGACGGGCGCTGGTCAAGGAACCGGACATTCTTCTTTTCGACGAGCCGCTCTCCAATCTTGACGCCCGCCTGCGCTTGACGATGCGCGGCGAGATCAAGCATTTGCAGAAGAACCTGGGCATCACCTCCATCTATGTCACGCACGATCAAGTCGAAGCCATGACCATGGCCGACCGCATCGCGGTGATGAGCGGCGGCCGCTTGCAGGCTTTCGACTCGCCTGACGAGCTCTACAACCGCCCCAAGACGCAATTTGTCGCCGGCTTCGTGGGCAACCCGCCCATGAACTTCGTCACGGTCGAGGTAGCGCAAGCCAATGGACGCTACGTCGCCCAGGCCGAGTCGCTGCGACTCGAGCTGGGCGCGGAGCGCGGCGAGCCGGCGGCGCGCAGTGCGGGCGCGGTAGTGCTGGGCATGCGCCCGGAAGATATTCAAATCAGCGACGAGGGCGATGTCGCCGGCGAGATCTTCATCGTGGAGCCGCTGGGCCGCGAAGACCTGATTGACGTGCGCGTGGGTCCGCACAGTTTCATCGTGCTGGCGAACACCGAGACACAATACCGAAGCGGCGACCCGGTCAAGCTCAAGTTCGACACGGGACAAGTGCAATTCTTCGATCCGGCCACGGAAAGTTCGCTGCTCTGGCAGCAGTAGACGTCTCATGCTTTTGGAGGCAGTTCAAGGGCTTGACCGCAGCATCGCGTCGCCTCACGACCACGAACTGGCGCTGCGTTACGCGCCGCTGATTCGTTTTGACCGGCGGGAACCCTTCCTGCCATCCGCCGTCGGCTACACCATATTCCGCCATGACGACAGGTCAGCGTCCTTTCCCCGCGACATCGTGCTGTGTGAAGCGGCCGCTTTGGTCATCGAATACGCCATCTGGTGGGATTGGGACATCCAACACCTTTACGAGCTGGAGCACGCTTGGGTGAGCATAGACACGGACGGCGGCATCGTAGACCTCGAAGCCAGCTGGCATGGCGGCTTCAACGAGATGCGTGACGAGAAGGGCGAATTGCCGCTACAAGACGGTCGTCCGCTGCTGTATTCCGAGCCGGGCAAACACGCCTTCGCGCCCTCGCCGGCCTGGCTGCTTGGGCGGAGCGCCAAGACCAATGCCAGCTGCGGCATCCACGCCGGCAAAATGGGTTTGCATGTTACGCCGCTATTCGCCGGCATTATCGATCAGCGCAAACCCTTGCAGAACCGGTTGGCGCATACTTATCTGGAGCGCTTTCAGTTCGAGCCGACCTATGACTTTTCTCGGTGCTTTGATTTGCGAGAGGCCGCGTTAGTGCCCTGGCGCAGTCTCTTCCGCTGGATACCCGGGCGCGTTGGCGCTTGCCTGGAGTCGCTGGCGGCTGGCATCGCGCCACGAGAGCGGCGCGTATTGCGCATCGCCCATCGCGGCGCGTCGGCATACGCGCAGGAGAATTCGCTGGAATCGCTGCGGGTCGCCGCTGAGCTGGGCGCGGACATGGTGGAGATCGATATCCGCGTGACCGCCGATGATGTGCCGGTCGTCACCCACGACAGCAGCTTGAAGCGCGTTTACGGCATCGACGGTAACGTCTCGGATTACAATATGGACGAGCTGCGCCGGCTGCCGGCTGATCCGGGCGCGATCAGCAGCTTTGCCGAAGCGCTGGACTTGTGCCGCGAGCTGCGTTTGGGCATTTATCTGGATATCAAGCAGCTCAGCCGGGGCGCAGCACGGACCATATTCGAGGCGCTCGATGCGCAGCAATATGTAAGAAATGTAATCTTCGGCTCTTTCCGGCCAGATTATCTGGCGGATATTAAGGCGGCGCGCCCGGACGCGCAGACTTCGATTCTCTTCAACGCCGTCGACATCGACGCGGTGCAGCTGGCCGAGTCGATCGGCGCCGATTTCGTGCATCCCTGCTGGGAGAATCGCGCCGAGCAGCCGCATCGCTTGCTGACGCCGGAGTGGATTGCCGCGGTGCGCGCGGCCGATTTGGGCATCGTCTGCTGGCACGAAGAACGCCCGGCTGAGATCGCGGCGCTTAAAGCCCTGGGCGTGGACGCGATCTGTTCTGACAAACCCGAAATGCTGCGTGATACTTGCGCGGCCGTTCTACCCCACCCCCCGGCCCCCTCCCCGACGAGTCAGGGAGGGGGAGCGC
>WTGO01000034.1 GCA_011523515.1 Chloroflexota bacterium | reverse complement strand
TGTCCTCCCTAAATTTCTGCATTTTCGTGTCCAACATTTGAGGACCACTACAGGGTAGACCAGGTTATGACAATCGCAACGATAGCGCTTCTCGACGCGCTCAACAGCGTGATCAGCATCCCGCTGATTCCATACGCTGGCGCGGAGATAGACTATGCCGCCCACGCCAAGAATATCGACTACACCATGCGCAACAACAGCCTGAGCGGCGGGCGGCCGCGCGTGGTCTCCATCGCCGGCACCAGCCTGATCCATCACGTGTCGTACGACGATCAGGTCAGGCTGCTCGACATAACCGGGCAGCGTATGGCGGGCGAGGGCGTGCTGATGGCGGCGCTGGCGCCCAATCCGCTGCCGGAAGCGGCGGCGCTGCTGGCGCGATTGGCCGTATTGCCGCGCCCGCCCGATATCTACTTGATCATGCCGCTGGGCGGGACTTACGGGCCGGCCGGGCTCTACCAGACGCTGATGGCCTTCGCCGACGAGCAAGCGGAGCGTCATGGCGCGCGCTTTCTGTATTATTATCGACGTCCGCGCGACCGCGAGATGATCATACGGCTGCTGCAGGATTCACCGCATTTCATCGGCGTCAAAATCGGCACTAATGAAGATGACGTGCCGCCATTTGTCGAGGTGCTGGATGAAAGCAAGATTGTGATTTGGGGAATTGGCGACCGCTCGACGGCGGCGGCGGAAATGGGCGCGAAAGGGCATACGTCGGGCATCAGCGTTGTGGTGGCGCGCGCCTCTGACGAAATCAACAACGCCCAGCGCCGGCGCAATTACGAAGCGGCGCGGCAAATTGAAAATGAGATCTCGCCGCTGGAAGACATCCGCTTCATGCACGAACGGGAGTACAATTATTCGGCGGTCATGGAGGCGATCAATTGCGCCGGCTTCGCCGATGTGGTCGGTGGCACGGGCGGGCCATTCAACCCGGGCGTTCCGCCCGAAATCGCGCGGGAGATTCAGCGCATCATGGCGGCGCTGGAGCATTATCATTACTGATTAACCACCGAGTACACGGAGTTAAATGGAGTACAGCGAGAAAAGCCTTTCAAAAGTAGTTTTGCGGCGACAATTGCGTATAAACGGAAGAAGCAACCATTGCGTGAGCGTCGAAGCAATATTAAATCCTCTGTGCCCTCAATTTCACTCTTTGTCCTCGGTGGTAAAAGAGAGTTAATTTGCAATTATTCCGGATTTGCGTCAATTCGTTGGAACGTTTTCTGTACGTTCTGTAGTTCAAGGAATCCAGGATAGCGAAATGAAAATCACTGATGTGCAAGCCTGCGTCATCGGCCGGCAGGAGCCGGATAGCGGCGGCAGCGTTTGGACCCTTGTGCGCATTTACACCGACGAAGGCATCGTCGGCACGGGCGAGTGCAATTCAGGCGGGCCCGGCTTTTCCGGCTTCGCGACTAAGCACGCCATCCTCGCCCTGCGCGAGCTGCTGATCGGCGAAGACCTCTTTAATATCAACATGCTCTACGAGAAGCTGCGGCGGGCCGGGCGCTACGGCGGGTCGAGCGATGCGCCGCTGATTTTCGCGCTGACGGGCATCGACAACGCCTTGTACGATATCGTGGGCAAGGCGCTGGGCGTGCCGGTTTACAAGCTGCTGGGCGGAAAATTCCGCGGCGATATCAGGCTCTATGCCGACTGTCATTTCGGCGAGGAGGACAGCCCTGATTCCTTCGGCGACAAAGCGCTGGAGGCGGTCGCTGAGGGTTTCGGCGCGGTCAAGTTCGATGTCGATTACACCGGCCGCGGCAAGCTGGATGCCTGGAACTGGACGGTGGGCGCGCGCGAGATGACGCATATCGTGAAGCTGGTGGAAGGCGTTCGCGATGCGATCGGCTTTGAGATCGACCTGGCCATCGACTGCCACGGCCACTTCGACCTGCCCTCGGCTATTACTCTGGCGCGCGCGCTGGAGCCGCTGCGCCTGCTGTGGCTGGAAGAGCCGGTGCCGGCCGAGAATGTCGACGCGCTGGCGCAGGTGCGCGCGTCCACTTCCACAGTCATCTGCACCGGTGAGAATCAGTACACGCGCTTCGACTTCCTCGAGTTGTTCAGCAAGAGCGCTTGCGATGTCATCATGCCTGATTTGGCCAAAGCCGGCGGCATCGCCGAGGGGGTGCGCATCGCTGACCTGGCCGACGCGCACTATATCCCCATCGCGCCGCACAATGTATCGTCGCCGCTGGGTATGATGGCGGCTTGCCATGTGATGGCGGCCGTGCCCAACTTCCTCTTCCTGGAATTCCACGCCCGCTCGATTCCCTGGTGGAGCGACCTTTGCGATGGCGACAAGCCCTTCGTGCGCGACGGGGTGATGACCGTCTCAGAGGCGCCAGGCATCGGCGTCGAACTCAACGAGCTCGTGGCCCGGTCGCTGCTCTGGAATGGGGACAGTTACTTCGATTAGAGCTGGCGCGGTATTTGGCGATGCCTGCATCAGTCGTTATAATGAGTGTTGATGGGTTAGCATGACACAGTTGGGACGTGATATGGATTGGGCGAATGTGCTGGAAAATGCTCTCCCCGTTTTCACAATTTGCGGGGTCTTTTTCTTGTGGCTGCGCCAAGACAACAAGCGGCTTGAAGACAAGCTGGGCGGACAGATCTCGCAGTTGCGCAATGACGTGAGCAAACAGAACGAGCAGCTGCGCAATGACATGAACAAACAGAACGAGCAGCTGCGCAATGAAATGACCACACAGTACCAGCAGCTGCGCGATGAAATGAACGCTCGCTTCGATTCGATGGAAGGTCGTCTGCGCGGCGTCGAGACTGAACAAGCTCGCGTGGCAGGTCTCTTGGAAGGTTTGGCGCTGACGGGCCGCTTGCCAGACCGAGAGAGCGACCTCGGCTAAGTTGCATGCCACCGCAGTGGTTAGCTACAGTCTGACCGGCAGGCCACATTTGCAGGCGCGTACGACGCCGAAAACCAGCTCGATGGTATGGATATTGTCTTGCGCTGTGGTGGCGGCAGGCCGGCCCTGCGTCACTGCCTCGTAGAATTCCTGCAGCAGGTAGTCCTGCCCCTCGCGCTCCATCTTGATCAGCGGGACTTCCCGCGGCTCGTCATGCACGTTGGCCAGTCCGCGCAGGCCTTCCTTGACGCGCAACAAACGCTGAATCGTCACGTGGTCGTCGCGCGCCAGCAGCACTCCGCGCTCGCATTCAAAGCGCCAATTGGCATTCCAGCTTGTCTCCAGGGCCTGCGAACACCAGGAGCCGGTGTAAGCCACCTGGACGCCGTCCGCGAAGCCGATCTGCACTGAAGCGCTGGCATCGCCGGCGAACCAGCTCCAGGGCGGGTTCCAACTGCGGGCTTGAATCGTTTTGGCGTCTCCCCCCAGGAAGTGGCGCATCAAGTCAAAATGGTGGATGGACATATCGACAATTAGCGGATGGGGCATCTCCTCGCGGAAGCCGCCGAAATGCGGTCCCCTGAAGAACTCGACTGCGACCGCCCCGACTGCGCCCAGTTCCCCGCTTTCCAGCACGAGCTTCAAAGTCTGCGTCAGCGGCCGATAGCGATAATTCTGCGCCACGCTGCACAAGACGCCGGTGTTGTCCGCCGCCGCCGTGATGGCCCGGGCGTCTTCCAGCGTGCCCGCCAGCGGTTTCTCTTGCAGCACGGGCAGGCCGGCTTCCAGGGCCATTACCGTCACTTCACGGTGGAATTGTGGTGGAGTTACATTGATCACTGCGTCGGCCTCGACCTGCTGCAGCGCACCCGGCAGGGAGTCGAATATCCGCGACTTGTCCAGACCATAGATTTTGGCCTGGGCGCGGGCGATATCGGCGTCGATCTCGACGAAGCCGGCGAATTCGACCTGCGGCGAGCGCTGCACGGCGCTCAGCCAGGCGTTGCCCATGCCACCGATGCCAACCTGGATGACTTTCATCGCGATGCCTCCGCTGATAGTCTGCGAATAGTTGCTGCGAGAACTCAGCGCACGCGCCCGCCGTTGAAGCGTTGGAAGATCAGCGACAAGATGATAATTAGGCCATAGAAGAATTGCGTGAAGAAACCGGTCAAGCCGGCCGCGATCACGCCGGTCTCGATAAAGGCGACGATGGATGTGCCTATCATACCGCCGAAGACCGTGCCGATGCCCCCCCAGGTGGGCGTCCCGCCGACGAAGAGACCCGCCAGCACGGGCAGCAGCAAGCCATCGCCGGTGGTGGGCCACCAGACGAAGTTGATCATCACCGAGAAGATGCCGGCCAAGGCCGCGCCGATGCCGGTGAATACGAAGACCAGGATGCGCGTACGATCGACATCAATGCCCATCTCGGCCGCGCTTTCGGGATTATCGCCGACGCAATGCACGCGCGCCCCGAAGCTGTGCCGGTTATAGAGGAAGACGCCCAGGGCCGTGAATGCTAGCGCCCACAGCATCTGATTGGGAATACCCTGATTGCCGGCAATAATGATGGTGTCGTCGGTTAAAAGGGTGTGTATCAACGTGCCGCGGATCTCGGGGATGGCGATGGAAAAGCCCTCGACCAAGATATTGATGAAGCCGCGCAAGAAAAAGTTCATGCCCAGGGTGGCGACCAGCGCGGAAAGGCCGATGCGCACAATCAGGATGCCATTGACGAAACCCAGCACCGCGCCGACGACAAGCGCGGCGGCAATGCCGAACAGCGGCTCGCCGCCTTGATCGACTATTGAGACGAAGGCGTAGGACGACAGCCCGACCACCGATGGAAAGGACAGGTCGATTTCGCCTGCGGTCACCACGAAGACCAGAGGCACCACCAGAAATATCGAAACGGGCAAGGCGATCATGACCGAGCGATAGGTCTTGAATTGCGTGAAGACCTCGGTATTCGCCATGGTGAAGCCAATGAGCATGACGATCAGAAAGAGCGTCGAGGTGAGCGCCCGGCGATTATTGCGCAGCCACTTGACCAGCCCGCTGGCGTCTTCGCGCGCGATCTTCTGCGCGCCGCCTGTTCCGCTTCCGATCATGGATGCTGTCTCCTGGCTAAGCGTCCGCCGCGTGGCTCAGTTCAGCGATTTCCTGCATGTGCCGCATCAGCACTTCGGCGGATTCTATCTCGTGCTTGCCGGCCTTCATGACAACTTGGCCGCGGTCAAGCACGACAAAGCGGTCGGCGACATCATAGACGTGATAGATGTTGTGGCCGATGAAAATAATCGAGCGCCCGCGCGCCCGAACATTTTCGATGAAACCAAAGACCTTGGCGGTCTCGACCAGCGATAGCGCCGTAGTCGGCTCGTCCAGCACGATCAGATCGGCGTCAAAGTAGAGCGCCCGCGCGATGGCGACGCCCTGACGCTCGCCGCCGGAGAGCGTCGCTACCGGCGAATCGGGGTCAAAGACTTTGGAGGTGAAGCCGATTTCGCGCATGAGGCGATTGGCTTCTTCATACTGCTGCTTGACCTTGATAATGCCGAAGCGGTCTTTGATCTCCCGCCCCATAAAGATATTGCGCGTGATGGTCTGCTGCGGGACCAGGGCGCGATCCTGGTAGACCGTCTCAATGCCGGCGTCGCGGGACTTGGCGGCGTTCCAATTGCGAACTTCGCGCCCACGCACGATGATCTGCCCGCTGTCAGGCGGATGCACGCCGGAGAGAATCTTGATCAGAGTGGATTTGCCAGCGCCGTTGTCGCCGATCAGCCCGACCACTTCGCCCGGGCGCACACCAAAGCTGATGCCATCCACGGCGTTGACGTTGCCGAAGGACTTGGTAACATCGCGCAATTCAATGATGGTGTCGTTTTTCACAGTACCCCCATCCCCCATCCCC
>WTGO01000131.1 GCA_011523515.1 Chloroflexota bacterium | reverse complement strand
CAGTTTCTTTCTTACTGCTGCGATTCTCATTACTTTGTTGGAACTACTTCTGTGTTCTCGGTGGCAAATTTTTTTCATGATGTACTTGCACTTACTGAGGCAACGGTACACCAGCGCGCGGGTCTCATCAAGGCAACGCTTGTCCCACGCAATGACTACCGAGCTATACCGCTGACTTCCACGCAGTTGGAATACGCTTTACTATATATCTCAGATCACGAGGCCAGCGAGCCAGGCAATGGCAGTATTCGGACGATTGGACATCCAGTATCCCGATGGACATGCGGACAGCCACCGACTGGAAGGCCATGTCGTGTGCGTTGGCCGCGCGGCAAGCAACGCCATCCAGCTCCAGGATGAGGCTATTGCAGACAGTCACTTCCGGATAGATGTCTACGCCGATGCGGTTTGCATCACTGACCTCGGCTCTGAATCCGGGACCTTTGTGTCCGGCCGGCGACTGCAAGCGAATACACCGCGGACGCTGCGGGCTGTTGAGGAGATTCGCCTGGGCGCGCTGCGGCTGACGTATTATCAACGCAGCGACAGCCCCACGGTTGCTATGCCGGCGCTTGGAGAACAAACCCAACCCGCTGCAATTGACTTCCGCGCCAGCCTGGACAGCGGCGAATACACCGTGTTCCCGTCATCAAGCGCTACCATCGCATTGGAAGTCGCCAACCTCAGCCGGGCCGAGGCAGGTTTCCGCGTCGAGACATCGGGATTGCCTGACGATTGGATTAAGCCGGAAAGGGTGGTATTTCCGCTGCCCGCCAATGAGTCATCTCAGCTTCAGTTTCAGATTAAGCCGGCGCGGCGCAGCGACATGGCACCTGGCCATTATCCGCTCGTCATTTCGATCACGCGTCAGAGCGCTGATGACCAAGTCCTGCAGTTGGTGGCGAATATCAAGTTGGGCGGCTACAGCGGGCTCAGCCTGGCGCTGGCGCCCGCCCTTTGCCAAGACGGCGGCGAGTTTGGCGTCTTTCTGCTCAACCAGGGCAACCAGCCGCTGCAGCTTGCGCTGGCTCTAAGCGACAGGCAGGGGCAGCTGTCATCAGAGCTAACTCAGGATCGGGTTGAGCTTTCGCCGGGCGGGCGGCGACGCATCAAGGGCAAGGTTTGGGCGCGGCGACGTCCGATGATCGGCAGTGCAGTCGAGATTCCCTTTGCGTTAATCGCCCGGACCGAAGACCCCAGCGCCTATACGGTTGCGGCGCCAGCGCGCGTGCGCGTTCAGCCGCGCTGGAGTTATCGCGCCGCTTTTGTTGCTGCGGTCGCCTTGATAGCGATTCTGCTGGTCGCTGGCGCTGTCTTTGTTCGAGCGCCTGAACCCGAGATCACAAACTTTGAACTCTCGCATGATCAGATAGCTCGGGGAACTCCAGTTCAACTGGACTGGGTCGCGGCGAACGCGCAACGCTATGTCGTTGAGGTAGATCGCTCCCGCGTGGCCGAATTGCCCGGCGACAATGACAGTTTTGCGCTTGAGACCGTGAAGTACGGCGACCCAATCGAAATTGCGCTGATCGCGCTGCGAGACGAAACATCGGTCATATCCACGCAGCGGCTCGACATCTATGAGCCGGTCGTCATCGCCAAATTAGAAGCGAACAAGACTGCTATGCTGCGACGAGTGACGGAGTCGCTCATTATCCATTGGGACATCACGGGGGCCGTCTCGCTTGAAATTTCGCGTCCGCTCGGGTTTGAGACGGTGCGTGAATCGGCTGCAATCGCGGGGCGCGGCGAAATCGAACTGCGTGGCGCGCCGGACGATGGCTTTGAGATAAAGCTTGTGGCCGAGGATGAGATTGGAACCGTCGTCGAACGGACAATCTCCATCGCTGTCAAGGATCCGGAATGCGTGCCGCTGCACGACGCGCTCTTGTATGCCGGCCCTGACAAGGGCTTTCAGCAGATCAGGCTGGCGGTGGAAAATGTGCCCGTCCTGGCGCGCGGAGCCGTTGCAGGCGGTAGCTGGCTGCAAGTCGAGCTGGCCAGTGGAAGGATGGGCTGGGGAATCAGCAGCAACTTCGAGTGCCGTGGCTTCGGCACCGGCGCGCTGGCGGTAATCGACGATCCGCCGCAATTGCCGACTGCTACCGCTTCGGCGACGCCTACTGCATCGCCCAGCGCCACGGCCGCGCCAAGTTTAGCCGCCGCCACAAACACCCCGCCATCGTCGCCGACCTCAGTCGCCTCCACTGCAGATTCGTAGCCAGCCACAATTTCGCGGGATTATGCCTCTCGCATTGAGCCAGTCGAACCTGTAACCAGCGAACGTCCACTCCCGTTTTGGCGATATTTGGAACAAGACAAGCTGGCAATTGTCAGCCCAAAATCACTCACGTATAATCGAGAATTCAGTTGAGATTAGTCGGCAGGAAATCGGAAACTTCATGAGCAACAGACCGCCCGTCTATCCCTTCACCGCTATTGTCGGCCAAGACATGATGAAGTTGGCGCTGATCCTCAATGCCATTGATATGCGTATCGGCGGCGTATTGATCCGCGGCGAGCGCGGCACCGGCAAATCGACCGCGGCGCGCGCGCTGGCGGCGCTGCTGCCGGAGATTAGCGTCATCGCCGATTCGCCCTTCAACGATGATCCGACGCGGCCCGAGTCTTGGTCTGACTTTGCGCGGCAGAAGTACGAAGACTGCCCCGAAATCCCCATGACGCAGCGGCGCATCAGTTTCGTGGATCTGCCGGTAAGCGCCACCGAAGACCGTGTGGTCGGCACGCTGGATATTGAGAAGGCCATCCAATTTGGCGAGCGGCATTTTGACACGGGCGTACTGGCCAACGCCAACCGCGGCATTCTATACGTGGACGAGATCAACCTGCTGGACGACCATATCGTCGACCTGTTACTCGACAGCGCCGCCATGGGCGTCAATATCGTCGAGCGCGAAGGCATCAGCTTCAGCCATCCGGCTCGCTTCATCCTGGTGGGCACGATGAACCCGGAAGAAGGCGATTTGCGCCCACAGCTGCTGGATCGCTTCGCGCTCTCGGTTGATGTCACCGGCATCAAAGGCGCTACTGATCGCATTGAGATTCTCGAGCGGCACATAGCCTACGAGAATGACCCGCTGGACTTCAAGGCTGAATGGCAGCCGGTGGATGAGCAGCTTTCGCAACGCATCGCCGACGCCCGTGAAATCATCGACCAGGTCACACACACGACGCATGACCTGCGCGTCATCGCCAGCATCACCAGCGACCTGCGCATCGACGGCCACCGAGCCGACTTAGTGATACTGAAAACGGCGCGCGCCCATGCCGCCTTTGAGGGCCGTACCGCCATCAATGACCGCGATATTACCATCGCCATCCGGCTCACGATCCCGCATCGGCTCAAGCGCGGTCCCTTCAGCGACGCCCAGGCCGATCTCAACGCCGTTGAATCCGCCGTGGACGAGAAACGCCAGGAAATCGGCGAGGGCGAAGAAGAAGGCGAATTCAGCGAGAGCAGTGACGAGCAGGCGGCGCAGACTAAAAAAAAAGTGAGTCTGTAAGCGGCGAAGGCGAGCCGCAAGAACAAGAGCTCGGCCAAACTGAAGCCGCCCCGCAGGACGTCTTCCCCACCTCGGACGCCCGCTGGTGGGAAGGCGGGCAGCAGGTCGAATCCAAAGCCGAATTCGAGACGCGCAAGCTCAATACCCAGCTTGATCGCATGACGCGGCGTCAATCCGGGCGCCGCTCAACCACAAGAACCGAGCGCAAACGCGGGCGCTACGTACGCGCCAAACAGGCCGGCGAGAAACCGCGCGATATCGCCTTTGACGCCACCTTGCGCGCCGCGGCGCCATTCCAGGTGGAGCGCACTGTGCAGAAGCAGGAAACCGGCATGGCTTATGCCCTGCGCAAGACCGACCTGCAAGAGAAAGTCCGCGTCCGCAAAGCCAGCAACTTAATCATGTTCACGGTCGACGCATCCTGGAGCATGGCGGTCTCGGAGCGCATGCAAGCCACCAAAGGCGCCATCATGTCCCTGCTGACGGATGCCTACCAACGGCGCGACCGCGTCGGTTTGGTGGTGTTTCAGAAGGATCGCGCTTCGCTGGTGCTGCCGCCGACCAATTCGGTGGTTCTGGCCAAGCAAGCCATGTCGGATATTCCGGTGGGCGGCAAGACACCGCTCTCCGCCGGCCTGCTGATGACTTATGAGTCAGTCATGCGCGAGAAGAACTTGAACCCCGACGTGATGCCGATGATGATCCTGCTGACAGACGGCGCCGGCAATGTGTCCATCAGCGACTCGATTTCTCCGCAAGACGAGGCGCATTCCATCGCCCGCCGCATCCACGAAGCCGATATACGCACGGTCACGATCAACATGGAGCATGTCGCCTTCGATCAAGGGCTGGCGCAGCGCCTGGCCGACCAACTGGGCGGGCCCTGCTACACCTTGGCGCAGATTCGGGCGGATAACCTCCTCGATACCGTTCGCGCCGAAATGGACAAGATGTAGCGCTATAATAGAAAGTGGAGCGAATCACGGAGTATCGGCTATGGACAAGATACGCGTCGTTAAGCTGTCCGGTACGCCCTATGCCATGGGCTACGCGCACGGCAAGCGCTTTCATGATGAAATCCACAGGTTCACCGAGGAGCGCGTCCGCCTGAGCCAGAACGCTGACTGGACCGGCCACAATCTGTCGCGCGCCGCCGTGATCGACCTGGCCGAAGCTTGCGTGGCCGAGCACCAAGCCTACGCGCCCGACTTAATGCAAGAGCTTCAAGGCATGGCGGACGCAACGGGGTTGAGTCTGGCTGAGTTGGTGATCAACAACGGCTTCACCGATTTCATCGACGTGGTCTATAACCTCGGCGATATCACTGTTCCCGGGGTCGCGCCGCCGCCGGTCGCCGACAATTGCACCGCCTTTATGGTGCCGCCAGGTCGCAGCGCGGATGGGCAAGCCTTCCTGGGCCAGACCTGGGATATGCACGCCTCGGCCACGCCTTACGTCATTCTGATTCACGGGCAACCCGACGATGCGCCTGAATTTCTGACTTTCACAATTACGGGCTGCGTCGGCATGATCGGCATGAACAGCGAGGGCATTTGCGTCGGCATCAACAACCTCATGGCGACCGACGGCCAAATCGGCGTGACCTGGCCCTTTGTCGTGCGCCAGATCTTGCAGCAGACGGATCTCGATAGCGCGCTGGAATGCCTGACCGGCGCCAAGCTGGCCGGCGCGCACAATTACCTGTTGATGGACAGACAGGGCCAGGGCTACGAAGTTGAGGCGATGTCAACATCAAGGCATGTGCGCAGTTTGACTGATGAGACGATCACCCACACCAATCATTGTCTCATTCAGCAGAACCTGGATGTAGCGCGTGAGCGGCCGCTCGCCTCGCAGAACAGTTCGGAAAATCGCTTGCAGCGCGCCCGCGAGTTGCTGGCTAATGACGCGGTTACCGTTGACGATTTGATGGCGCTGACACGCGACGAAGTCGCAATATGCACCCGGCCCAAACCGCCGATGCACGTTGAAAGCTGCGGCGCCGCCATCATGAGCCCGACCAACGGTGATTTCTGGTCGGTTTGGGGCATCCCGGCCGATAACAAATACGAACACTTCGTTATCTGAGCGAAGCCCCGACGCCCGCGCGCCACGTAAGCAATTCTCAGTTCCTCACGTAAGTGGCTGCAATCTTATCGATTGCGCCCAACGCATAGCATCCAACCAACATTCTATTATTCGAGTTGAATGCTGTCGCTGACCGCGATTGGCGATGACTCCTCCTCGCTCTCGCTTCGTCGCTCCGACCTGTGTCTTCGTGCTGAAGCGATATGGAATGATTTCACACCTGGAAAGAATTTAGGCAATCTGTACAAAAACACTAGGCCATCTTCCTACATCGTGTACAATAAAGTTGATGGGGTTACGCAGGAGACAGCAGATGATCATCGGCATCCCCAAAGAAATCAAGATTGACGAGCATCGGGTCGCGCTGCCGCCCTCCGGGGTACGCGAATTCGCCGGGCGCGGGCATTCGGTATTCGTGCAAAGTGGCGCGGGCGAAGGCAGCGGATTCCCTGACCAGGAGTATCAGGCTTCCGGCGCGGAAATGTTGGGTTCGGCGGCTGAGGTTTGGTCACGAGCGGAAATGATTATCAAGGTTAAGGAGCCTCAGGGCAGCGAATTAGACTATCTGCACTCGGACATGGTGCTCTTCACTTATCTCCACCTGGCAGCGGAAGCGCAGCTTACCGAAGCCCTCCTCCGCGCCGGCGTAACCGGCATCGCCTACGAGACGGTCGAGGACGACGCCGGGCGGCTGCCCTTGCTTGAGCCTATGAGCGAGGTCGC
This sequence comes from Chloroflexota bacterium, assembly GCA_011523515.1. Classification (GTDB taxonomy): domain Bacteria; phylum Chloroflexota; class Anaerolineae; order Aggregatilineales; family Phototrophicaceae; genus UBA6055. Next base: position 27,692 of record WTGO01000131.1, on the reverse strand, counting down.
CGGGCGCATGGCGACGCAGGTGGTTTCACATTACCTGGAGCGGCACCGCGGCGGTCGCGGCATGCTGTTGGGCGGTGTGCCCGGGGTCGTGCCAGCCCACGTCGTCATTTTGGGCGCAGGCACGGTTGGCGCCAATGCGGCCAAGATCGCGCTCGGCATGGGCGCGCGCGTCACCCTGCTCGACATTAATCTTGACCGACTCCGCTATTTGGATGACGTGATGGACGGCAAGCTGACCACGCTCTACTCCAACCACATCAACATCACGAAATCCATCCGCGCTGCCGATGCCTTGATCGGCTCGGTCTTGATCGCGGGGGCGCGCGCGCCGATGCTGGTGACGCGCGACATGCTGCCGCTGATGAACGACGGCAGCGTCATCGTCGATGTGGCCGTTGACCAGGGCGGCTGCGTGGAGACCACTCGACCGACGACGCACAGCGATCCGACCTTTGTCATTGACGGTGTGCTGCATTACGGCGTCGCCAATATGCCGGGCGCAGTGCCGCGCACATCCAGCCTGGCGCTGGCCAACGCCACCCTGCCCTACGCCTTGCAAATCGCGGATTTGGGCCCGGCGACAGCCCTCGCCGGCAACCCGGCGCTGCTCAAGGGGCTCAATGCTTTTGGCGGGCAGTGTACCCATCCGGCGGTAGCCGACACCTTTGACCTTGACTACGTCGAGCCCCGGCGCGCCTTGGAACAAGGGGAGCTGGAGGCCATGCTCACGCTCTGATAGTCAGGGCGCGCGACGACAAAATTCACCGTTGACGCGCTTAGCGCCATCACTAGCCATTGGATTGCACCAAACTTGGTGTATGCTTTTCGCTGTCGATACCGTTGCACACTTTGACAAGGGCTTGAAATTCTTGGGCAAGCGTCGATTCGGCTTCATCGCCGGCATGATCGTCAGCGCCGGATTTCTGTATCTGGCATTTCGCGGCCTCCAGCCCGAGCAGTTTCTGGACAGCCTAAGCCGTGTTGACGCGTCCATTCTGGCCGCAGCGACGCTGACGTACATCCTGGCCGTGATCATTATCGCCTTGCGCTGGCAGTACTTGCTGCGCGCCATTAAGCTGGTCCCGCTGACGGCGCTGAGCCAATTGGTATTCATCGGGTATATGGGCAACAATGTCTATCCGCTGCGCGCCGGCGACGTCTTGCGCATATACCTGCTGCGGAGGAATCACCAGGTCCCGCTGGTGCGAGCGACGACCGTGGTCGTGCTGGAACGGCTGTTTGACGGCAGCGTTATGCTGAGCTTCATTTTGCTCAGTCTGTTGTTCATTGATGTTCAGTCGGACGCCATCGCGGCGATCACTTCCCTAACCGCGCCGCTTTTTGTCTTTGCTCTGTTGGTCGCATTCTGCCTGGCCGCCAAACCGAATCTGCTGCGCGCAGTCATGCGACTCGTTTTGCGCGTGCTGCCCCATTCGCTGGGCAGCCCGCTCAGTCGCATCAGCGAAGATATCATAGTCGGGCTGGAAGGCTTGCGCAGCCCCGTTTATCTGCTCGGCGCTATAGTCAGTTCCTTTGTCACCTGGGGCATTGAAGCGGGAACGTACTGGCTGGTCATGGGTGCCTTCGGCCTGGAATTGAATTATGCAGTCGCCCTGCTATTGGTCGGCGCCGTGAATCTGGCCGGCTTGATTCCAGCATCGCCCGGTCAGGTCGGCGTCAACGAGTTTGTGGTCATCACGATTCTCAGCGCCCTGGGTCAGCCGCTCGCCGCCGTCACCGCATACGCCGTCGTCACCCACCTGGTGATCTGGCTGGCGCCCACGGTCATCGGATTCATGCTGTTGATTCGGCAAGGGATGGGCTGGGCGGATATTCGCCGGGCGGGCGACCGGGATAGCAAAGCGCTTCCGGCTATTGACGCGCGCTAGAAACCAATGGCCGTGTCAAAGTGCCGCACCAGCGGCGCCAGATCGGCCCAGAAGTTCTCGGGAATGTCCAGCTGCGCCGCCGCCATGCTCGACTGCGCTTCCTGCGGAACACGCGCGCCGGGTATCGTCGAGGCGACTTGTGGATGCCGCGTGCTCCATTGCAGCGCGACAGCCAGCATGGGCAAGCCGTAATCGGCGCAAAGGGCTTGGATTTTGCTGACGTGGTCGAGGCATTCCTGACTGAATACGCGATTGAGATATTTGGCGTCGGCGCGCGGGCCGGTCACCAACAAGCCGCGTTCGAGCGAGGTCGCCGCGACCAGTCCAACATCGTGCCTGGCCGCCTCAGCGAATATCTCTCGCTCGGCGAAGCGATTGATCAGACTCCAGGAATCAGCGATGACCGCCGCGTCGAATTCGCCCGTCTTGATGTAACCCAGGTTGGTCACTGGATCGTTGGACGCGGCGCCAATGTACGAGAACAGTCCCTGCTGCTGCAGATGGCGCAGGGCGCCCAGCGCGCCGTCAGCCGCCAGTACGCGCTCCATCGGCTGCCCCATCGCGTCGTGAATATAGACGATGTCGACCCTTTCCAGACCCAGGCGTTCGAGGCTTCCGTGAACACTGCGCACGATGCCGTCGAAGCTGAAGTCGTAACCCGCGTGGCTGCGCCCGGCCTTGGTCGAAATCGTAATATTGTCTTTGGCGCTGGGCCGCTGGCGCAGCGCTTCGCCGATCATGGTTTCGCTTTGGCTGCGACCGTACAAGACGGCCGTGTCAAAAAAGTTGCAGCCGGCGTCAATCGCCGCGACCAGGGTCTCCACGCCCAGTTCCCGGTCGACTGGGCTGGGCGCGCCCTCGTATTCGCTAACGGTCTGGTTTTGGGTCGGTATGCCAACAAAGGCGGTGCCCATGCCCACGATCGGCAGCTGCAGGCCGGTGCGGCCGAGACGCTTCTTGCGCATCAAAAGGACTTTTCTTTCAAGGGATCGCGGCGACGATATTCCGCGTCAATCTGTTCGTCGGTTTTGCCGAAGCGCCGGCGGCGGCTGCCATAGGCTTCCAGCGCCCGATGGAATTCCACACGGTCAAAGGCCGGCCAATAGGTCTCGGTGGTATAAATCTCGCTGTACGCGCCCTGCCAAATCAGGAAGTTGCTCAGACGAAATTCGCCGCTGGTGCGAATGATCAAATCGGGGTCGGGCAGATCGCTGGTGTAGATGTAGTCGCTGATGGTGTCCTCGGTGATGGCCTCGGCCGGGATGCCGTCGCGCACGATATTCTGCACCGCATGCACGATCTCATCGCGCCCGCCATAGTTGAAGGCGACATTGAGTATCAAACGCCGATTGTCGCGCGTATAGTCGCAGGCTTCTACTACTTTGCGCGCCAGCCGACTCTCGATGCCGTTGAGTTCGCCGATATGGCGGATTTGCACGCCTTCGCGATGCAGTTCCTGCAATTCGCGGTCGATAACCATCTCGAGGATGCGCATCAAGAGCATGACCTCGCGCCGCGGCCGCGACCAATTCTCGGTCGAAAAGGCATAGATGGTCATGATGGAAACGCCGAATTCCACGGCGGCCCGGATGATGCGGCGCAGATTCTCGGTGCCTTGGCGATGCCCTTCAGAGCGAGGCAAGCCGCGCTGCCGCGCCCAGCGTCCGTTGCCGTCCATGATGATGGCGACGTGGGTCGGCACTTTCTCCAGCGGCGGCAGACCTGCTTGCTCCCGCCCGTTTGTTTTGGTCATGAGCGCCATGAATGATTTCCGCTGTGACTTTTCACCTGTATGACGATAATCCTTTACACTGTCGCGCAGCCAGCTCCTCAACCGCCGCGCTAAACTTCCATGATGTCTTTTTCTTTGCTTTCGCCCAGCTCGCCTATCCGCGCGACAAACTTGTCGGTCAGCTTCTGCACTTCCGCTTCGCCGCGTTTGCGATCGTCTTCGGAAATCAACTTCTCCTTTTCGAAATCCTGCAGATCGCTGTTGGCTGAGCGGCGGATATTGCGGATGGCGACGCGGTTTTCTTCCATGCGCCGATTAAGAAACTTGACCAATTCGAGGCGCCTTTCGCGGGTAAGCGCCGGCATATTCAGCCGGATATTCTCGCCGTCGACATTGGGGTTGACGCCGATATCCGACATCTGAATCGCTTTTTCGATATTGCGAACCGCCGACTTGTCGTATGGGCGAATAAGAATCTGCATGGCCTCAGGCGTCGATATGCTCGCCAGTTGCCGCAACTCGGTATCTTGGCCGTAATACTCCACCATCATGCGGTCGACCAGGGCCGTGCTGGCTCGCCCGCTGCGCATTTTGCTCAATTCATCGCGAAAGACCGACAAGGTCGATTTCATTTTGCTTTCGGCTTCTTCAAGAATTTCTTCGATCATCTGTATCGTCCCATCCTAATCGACAGCGCTGAAGACGCGAGCCCGGTTTGAACACGCGCTGCCGATTCTTTGAAGCGAACTTGTGAATTGTCAGCCGGCGTCCGCGACGGTTGCAAACGCCGGCTACCCTGCTTATTATATCGTCAAACGTCGGACTTTGTAAGCGGGAGGCTGGCTGGCGCCGCTGGGATTCTGGCTGACTGATGAGACCTAGCGCGGTCGTCATTCGCCATTTTCACGCCGAGGGGCCCGGTCAGCACGGTCAGTGGCTTTATCCGGGTTCCGCTATACCCTTCTATCTCAATTGGCAGCTGGGCGACGCCGCCGCCTGGGGCCTCGATTTCGCCATGACTTTGACTTTCATAGGCATAGTCGTGCCCTTGGTCAAGAGCCGGCCCATGCTGGCTTGCGCGCTGATCGCTGGCGCTGCATCAATGGCCGCGGCGGGCATGCCGAATCGGCTAGGATTGATGATTGGCGGTCTGGCCGGAATTGCCGCTGGTATGATCGCCGATCGGGCGAGCGGGCAATCAACCCTATAGATCAAAGCAGCAACTAGGCGGCAATTGGCGGCATCCAGGAGGCGTAAGCGCCGCCGGTGGTGGTAATCTGCTGTACGTTCCCGCCCGCCGCGTCCATGAGAAAAAGCTGATCCTCGCCATCAAGCGTGGCGGTGACGACCAGAAATTGTCCATCAGGACTGTAGCTGGCGGCCCAGACATTGCCGGGCCCGGTGTAAACGACAGCGCGATCCCCACCCTGTAGATTCATGCTCGCCAGCGCGCGCGCGCCGTCGATGGTTGTCACAAACAAGATGCGCCCCCCGTCCGGGCTGAATGCTGGCGAGGCGTCACGAATGTCATTGGCGGTGAGCAGCGTCGATGTTCGACTCTCCAGATCCAGCAGCCGCAGTTCCCAGCTGCTGGCATCGCGGACCCGCTCTCCGGCTGTGAAGACGATGGAACTGCCCGTGGGGCTGTAGCGCGCATGGCTGTTGCGCCAGCCATCGCTGAAAACCGGCTGTCGCTCTTCCCCTGTGGGCCGCATTCGGTACAGGTCGAAGGTTTGATCCTCGCGCGAATCGGAAGAATAGACAATCCATTCCCCATCGGGCGACCAGGCCGGCAAACGATCCCAGACCGAATTATGCGTCAGTTGCCGCAATTGGCCGCCGAGCCGATTGGCAATATAGATCTCAAAATCGCCATCGCGATCCGACTGGAAGACGATCCAGCGACCGTCCGGCGATGGCTGCGGGTAGCTGCTGCTGCCGCCGGCATGGAAGCGCCGCTCCTCCCATGTCGACAGGTTCAATATAGCGATCTCGAAACTGGGCTGACTGCCGGCGCTGGTTTCACTCCGGGCGAAATACACCAATTCTCCGGCGGCGGAACGCAGAGCAGGCAGCAATGTCGGCCGGTCACGAACGCCGACCGGCTGAATATCGGCGCTGGCGGCTGTGGGACGGGATTGTCGCAATTCGGTCTCTGCAGTAAACGTGGCGTCAGCCGCGGCGCCCAGCGCGCCCAGCGTCGCTTCCAGGGAGTCATCGGCGTTCGCTTGAGTAGCTGTCGCTGTCGAGGGAGGCTGAGTCGACGCGGCTGCGGCTGCGGTGGTCTCATCACCATCTGCGGCGCTTTGGGTTGCTGGATCCGGGGCGCCGCTCTCGCTGGCAACGATTCCCATCAGCGACACAGCGGTGACAAGCAGTACGGACAGGAGCAGGCAGCCGATGGCGCCGCCCGCCGCGACTCCCACCCATGCGCGCCGCCCTTGACGTATCGGCAGCAGGCGCCGCGTAAAGCGCAGCTTGAGATTCTGCGAGGTGTCTTCGCTCTTTGCGGGCGAATCCATGGGACCAGCCAGCGTGCGGCTTGGGGCTGGCTCCGCCGGCACAGGCGACCGTTCCGAATCCGGGGCGTGTTCCGCGGCCGCCGCCGGCATATCGGCCGCGAGCCGCAGCGCAGCAGCCAACTCACCGGCAGTGGCGTAGCGCCGATCCGGCTGTTTATGCAGCGCGCGCATGATTACGGTCTCGATGCCGCTGGTCACGCTGGGCTCGACATCGCGCGCGGAGGGCGGCGGCATGGTCACGTGCATCACGGCAATACTGTAGGGCGTATCGCTGTCGAAGGGACGGCGCCCCGTGATCAGCTCAAAGAGCATGACGCCCAGCGAATAGACATCGCTGCGGCCGTCGAGCGGCTCGCCACGCGCTTGCTCAGGCGACATATAGCTGGGCGTGCCCACCACGCCCTGGGTGGTGATAGTGCTGGCGCCTTCACCCAGGATGCGGGCAATGCCAAAGTCGGTGATGAAGACGCCGCCCCCATCATCCAGCAGGATATTGCTCGGCTTCAGATCGCGATGCAGAATGCCATTCTGATGCGCATAATCCAGGGCGGAGGCTACCTGCTCGACAATGCTGAGGATGCGAGGCAGCGGAATCCGTCCGGCGGCCAGCAATTCCTCGACTGAACCGGCGGGCATGTATCGCATGGCGATATAGGGCTGATCTTCGAATTCGCCGAAATCGTAAACCGGCACAATGTTGCGATGTTCCAGCCGCGCGACGATCCGTACCTCGCGCTCGAAGCGCTGCAGATAGGTCTCGTCGTTCATGAAGGCATTGGGCAGAAACTTCAGCGCCACGTTGCGATTCATTGATCGCTGGCGCGCGAGGAAAACCGTCGCCATGCCGCCATGACCGACCTGGCTCAGAATCTCGTAGCCATTGACCACTTTGCCGATGAGACTTTCCGACATGGCGATTACCGATTGGGTTACGTATGTCCGCGGTTAATCGGACGCGGCGATGCAGCCCGCGCGATATTTGTGGCGCCCCTTAGTATAGGTCAAGCATGACGACCGCTTAAACACCCAAACATGCAGGCATAAGCGTATTGGAACGCACCTTACCCATGCTCGCGCGTGGCGGGCGGCGCGCTCGGATAAACTTGACAGATCAAGCCTGACCGCTGAAAATTGGTGTGCAAGACGCGACCAAACTGATGGAGGCAGGTGACATGAGCGAGGGTCTAGTCACCAACTCCGCGGAATCTACTGAGCTGCGCGACCGGCTCATCACAGCCAGTGTGTTGCTTCCCATAGCGATCCTGGTTTCGTTCGCCGGCGGCGAGCTGTTTTTTGTTCTGATCCTGCCAGTGATGGCGATCGGCATGCTTGAGTTCTATGTCATGGAGAAGGATACGCAGACACAAGGCAGTTCGTTGACCGGGATTCCAACCGGCATCGCCGTGGTCAGCGCCTATTACCTGGAACGGCACGATGTCTGGCAGCTTGCGCTGGCGCTCTGCGTTGTCGGCACATTCGTCTTGGAATTCGCGCGCCACCCGAAGCAAGTGGCCCGGGCCCTGGCGCAGGTGGGCACCACGCTTTGCGGCGTCGCCTACGTGGCATTTCCGGCGGCATTTATGGTAAGCATCCGCAATCAGCCTGAAGATGGCTTGATCTGGGTGTTCCTGGTATTCGCCATCACTTGGGGGGCGGACACTTTCGGCTATATCGTGGGGCGACTTTACGGCAGGAAGAAACTTGCGCCCTTAATCTCCCCCAACAAGACCGTTGAAGGCGCGATCGGCGGAGTATTGGGCGCCTGGATACCGGCATTTTTGCTACTGTACTTTACCGATTCGCTGCAGCCGATTCTGATACCGATGGTCCTGATTGGCCCGTTATTGGCGGTCGGCGGCGATCTGTTCGAGTCGGCCATGAAACGCTTCTTCCGCGTGAAGGACAGTTATGTAGCGGGATTCAACGTCTTCCCCGGGCACGGTGGCGTGCTTGACCGCATCGATGCGCTGGTCTGGGTGGCCAGCTGGGTTTTCCTCTATTTGTACTTCGTGGGAATCCTTTAGCTGCCGGCTGATGGGGCATCGCCAGGCGTGAGCGGTCGTTGACTTGGGCTCGGCTTGGTGGCGACCTTGAATTTAGGCTATAATGTGACGCGTTGACTGCGCTCGCCGCCGCGCCCGGATAGGCTGTCCGTCTTGCGTGATTGTGGCGCGCGCGGTGTCGATGAAGGGAAAGCAGGCTGCCCATGCCGAAATTTGAGACGCAAGTGCTGATCAACCGCCCGGTTTTCCAGGTATTTCGCTATGTGGGCGACTTCAACAATGATGTGCACTGGCGCAATGTGAAGAATGTCGGCATCACCAGCGGCGATCCCATCCGCGCCGGTTCAATGGTGGCGATGACGCGCCGCATCATGGGCCGCAGCGGTTTCGTCAACAGCGATGTCACCGATTACGAGCGCAACCGCAAAATCGAGCTGAAGGGCTCGTATTGGGGCTTCCCCTTTATTTGCACGATTACCTTCGATCACCGGGGTCAGCAAACGAATATACGAGAGACGCTGGATATCCGCACGCGCTGGTTTTTCTGGTTTGGCATCTATTTCAACTTGACGCTGAAAGGCGTACTCAACCGGGAGTGGGCCGCGCTCAAGCAAATCCTGGACGGCCACGGCGACCGCAAGTCTTCCACGCCGCAGCCGATTCCTCAGTAGGCTCGTCAACTCCACAGCTCGCCACGATTGAGCAGTCTTGACGCCGATTAGCCGAAATCGACCTTGTCTTTGCTCGCGTCGTAGTCCCCGCCGCCGATGCCAATTTGGACGGCATACTGAGCGATCAGGTGCTGCGTCGAGAAATGCTGCATCAGGTTGAAGAGGTAATAGATAACGACCGACAGCGTAATGCCCAACATGCCCGCAACGCCGCCGAAGACGCCATCCACCATAGTGCGAATTGCGCCATAGATGATCGAAAGCGCGATCATGTAGACGAGCAAGCCCGCGCCCTTGGTCCAGTTGGCGCGCGCTATGCCCATATTGCGCCGAATCTGGTAAGCAGCGCGGTGATCGCCTTCGGCGGCGAAACGCGCCATACCAACGAAGTAAGCCCAGCCCATGACGGCGCCAGTGATTATCGTCACCGCGACGCCTACAATTACCAGCAGGGCGTTGATAGCGCCTAGCGAACTGGTCGCCTGCAGGACGATCGTCTCCACCACCAGCAGGACGATGAATAGAATCCAATAAGCCACGCTGGACAGGAACAGGTAGAAGCCGTCTTTGAGATTGCGGCCGAAGTCAATACCCGGCATGTATCCAATTTCGTTCCAGATTGAGCGGATGACTTCTACGCTGTAGCCCGAGATCCAGAAACCGCTGACGACAGCAACCACAACCAATCCCACCAGGCCGATAAAGGGTGTGGCGCCCATCGCTTCCATGTCGCCGATATCGTGTTCGGCGGAGTCCAAGGCGCTAATCTGGTCCAATAACGGCGACCAATCGTGCGAATTCAGCATCAAGCCGATAAAGACCGCAAAGGCGATGGTCAGCACAAGCACAATGCTGAGTACCTTGGCCAAATTCTGAAAGGGATATCTGAAAGCACTGGAAAAACTCATGGCATTCCTCACATTTGTAAACTGTTGACCAATTGTAACACGATAGCCAAGGCCTTAGGCCAGCGCTTAGCCTACCTCATCCAGACGATCGTGCGCCGGCGGCGGCGTGGCAGACATGGCCGAAATCTCAGCGTACCACTCGGGTGTCATCGCCACATCAAGCGCGGCCAGCGATGCCTCGAGCTGCGCCAGGTTGCGCGCGCCAATAATGGGCGCGGTGATCGCGGGATGCGCCATGACCCAGGCGACCGCCAGTGTAGCCGGATGCAGGCCGCGCTCGCGGGCGTGGCGCGTGAAGTCGGCGGCGGTCTGATAGTAGTCGCCGACGCCGTAGCGTTTGATATACATTCGGTTTTCGATAAGTCGGCCGGCGTCGGGCTTGGCTTCGGGACCATATTTGCCAGTGAGCAAGCCGCCGCCCAGCGGACTGTAGGGGATGACGCCGATATCTTCGCTGGCCGCCATGGGCAGAATCTCCACTTCGGCTTGCCGCTTGACCAGGTTATACATCGGCTGCAAGCACTCGATGCGCGCCAGGCCCTGCCGCGCGGCGATGCCCTGCCCCTTCATCACTTGCCAGGCTGACCAGTTGCTGACCGCCGGGTAGAGAATCTTGCCCTGCCGCGCCAGGTCGTCCAGCGCTCGCAGCGATTCCTCGATCGGCGTTTCGGTATCGTAATGGTGCAGAAAGTAGACGTCGATGCGGTCGGTCTTGAGCCGCCGCAGGCTGTCTTCGACGGCGATCTGGATGTGCCGGCGGGAGGCCCCGCCCTGATTCACGTCAGCACCGGTGCGCGATACTACCTTGGTCGTCAGCACGATCTCGTCGCGGCAATCAGCAATCAGGTCGCCCAGAATTTCTTCCGAGCGACCGCCGGCATAGGAATTGGCGCAGTCGAAGAAGTTGATCCCCAACTCACGGCAGCGGTCAAACATGCGCGCCGATTCGGCTTCGTCGGCGATATCGCCGAAGGACATGGCGCCGAAACAGAGCGGGGATATTTTGACGCCGGTGCGGCCCAGAATGCGGTAATTCATCTATCAATCCCTTTCAAAATTGAATGTGTTTGGATTCAGTCGTCAGCTGCCAGCTGCCCCTGCGCCACCAATTCGACGCGGCCGCCGACGCGAATAAGGATTTCACTATTTGACTTGGACGCCTTCAGGTGCAGCAGCGATGGACGGCCAATCTGGTAACCCTGCTCACTGCGGATGGATACCTTGTCGCTGCTGAAATAGCCGTGCTCGACAATGTAGCCGGCGATGCAGCCGTTGGCGCTGCCGGTTGCCGGGTCTTCCGGCGCGCCATAAATGTCATCCAAAACGCGGACATGAAGGTCGTTTTCGGCGTTAAGCGTCTCGGCGCAGAATATAGCGGGAGCAATGGCGTCGTGCGCGCCGAGCAGCGCCCGCAGGCGATCCAGGTTGACGCGCGCTCGCTGCACGGCATCCAGCGACACGAGTGGCGCCAGCACAAATGGCAGGCCGGTCGAAACCTCTTGTATGGGAAAGCGCGAGTCAAAGTCGTCTTCCGACAAGTTGAGGATGCTCGCCAATTCAGCAGGCGCGAACTGATGGCCGAAGCTGGGCGGGTTCTGTCGCATCCAAAGTACGCCGTCCTCAGCGAATGTCACTGGAATCTGCCCGATGGGGAGATTGAGCAGGAGCTCATCCATCGGCCCCTTCAGGTATTCCTGCTGGATGACAAAAGCCGTGCCCAGCACGGGGTGGCCGGCGAAATCGACCTCGACTTCAGGCATGAAGACGCGCACGTTGTAGCCGCCATTTTCGGGCTGCGGCGAAGTCACAAATGTCGTCTCCGAGAAGTTGATTTCCTTGGCCAGCTGCTGCATCAGCGCCGCGGGCGGGTCACCCAGATAGACCGCCAGCTGATTGCCGGTATATTTTCTGCCAATGGTGAAAACATCGACGATGTAGAATTCCATGCGTGACATATCAGTCGCTCGATTCATTGCTCAACGTATCTTGCCAGCGCGCTGATGGCCGCGGTTCGTAACCGCCCAGAAGACGGCCGTAATGCTGCGGGCGCCGTTGGTGCAGCAGCGGAAACAGATCCAGGTACTGCTCACGCACTTCGGCGAGCAGCAGGGCGTGAATCACCTGATCGCGGTCGCGCTCGGCTTGCGCAAGGATGTTGCCAAGTGGGTCGCAGATAAAGCTGCTGCCGTAAAAGGTGACGGCATTCTCCCGTCCCACGCGGTTGCAGGCGGCGATGAAAAGACCATTGGCAACGGCGTGCCCGCGCATCACGGTGCGCCAGGCGTCCGCCGAGTCAAAGTCGGGCGCGGTCGGCTCGGAACCGATGGCAGTCGGGTAATAGATGAATTCGGCGCCTTCGAGGGCGTAAATCCGCGCCAGCTCGGGGAACCACTGGTCGTAGCAGGTGGGCGCCCCCAGCTTGATCGCGCCGATGTCGTGCACTGGATACTGATCGCAGCCCGTGAAGTAATCGGTCTCGTGATAGCCGTCACCGGACGGGATATGCACCTTGCGTGTGAAATGGCACAGCTCGCCGCTGGCGTCATGGACAGTAGCGGTGTCCCAGAATTTGCCATCGACGTCGATTTCAAAGAGGCTGCCGATAAGGCTGACCCGGTGCGTACGCGCCAGCTCGCTGAAAAAGCGGTCAGACACGCCGCCGCGCAGGGGCTCCGCCCAGGCGAAACCGGCCGGATCACGACAGCCGGGGAAATAAGGCAGGATGCTGAACTCGGGCAGGCAAACCAGCGCAGCGCCGGTCGCCGCCGCCTCCGCGACCAAATCGCGATAGAGCGCCATGGTCGATTCCTGCTGGCCTGTCCAGTAACCTTGAGCCAAGGCGATGTGCAGGTCTTTCACAACCAAGGTCCCCTGTTGATGATTTCATTCGCGGCGCGCTGCCCGGTGAAGTAGGCGCCGTGCACCATAGCCGCGAGATGGTGCGGCGCGCTGGCTTCGCCGGCCCAGTATAGCGGCGGAGTCGGCTGCGCCAATTTTTCGCGCGCGTCGTAGTGACCCGGCAAACAGGCGCTGTAACCGCCGAGAGCGAATTCGTCTTCTGGCCAGTTGACCCAGCGCGCCTTGACATACTCCAGATCCGGCTGGCCGACTTCCCGGCGCAAGGTCTCCAGGCCTTTCCGCAGCGCGGCCGCTTCGCCGAGCGGCAGCAATTCGCGGGCGTAGTCGCCCGTGAAAAAGGCCGTCCAGACAACCTGACCACGCTCGCGACCCAATGAGGGCGACCACCACATGGGCGGATTGCCCTTGGCGTAGATCGCGCCGATGGAAGGGTCAAGTATATGTTCGTTGAAGAGATAGACCATTTTCATGACGGGACCCATCTTCAAGCCGGCTATGGCTTTCTGTTTCTGCGGCGGAAGGAGCGGCATGAACACGACGCGTCCAGCTTGCAGCACGCCCAGCGGCAGGGTCACTATGGCGGCTTCACCGCGCTGAACATCGCCCGCGGCGGTCGTCACTTCCACACAGCTCGTCCAGTCAATCGCCTCGACAACGCTGCCCAGCCGGATATCCAACCCTTCCGCCAGCTTCTCATAATACGAATCATAGCCGTTCAGGATGCGGTAGTCGCTATAGTCATCCTCGCCGTCACTGTCCTTGAAGAGTTGGGCGTGCGCCTTGGCATTCAGGTAGCGCATGCTCTCGCCTTCGGCGTTGGCGAAAGAACGCTGCACATAGCGCATCTGCCCCTCGCTGAAGCCGATGCGCCGCAGGTAAGTCGCCAAGTCCTCATCATTTTCGGATTCGGGCACGTCGCCCAATTCCCAAGAGCGCGTGACGTCCAGCTCCGGTGACGCGGCGCGCGCTTCGCCCATGGTGAGCCAATCGCCGTCCTCGGTGCGGATCATGGAGTCGTCGAGCTTGTTCCAATGCCAGGTGCGTAGCCCCAATTGCTCCACCCAGCGCCAGGTGTTGACTTCGGGCGAGCGGCCGTGGATCAGCTCGGCGCCGAATTCGACCGGTATATCGGCGAAATCGCGATTGGTCCAAACGCGGCCGCCGATGCGATCGCGCGCTTCCAGCACGGTCGCGGCGATGCCGGCTTCACGCAGATGCCAAGCGGCCGACAGCCCGGCGATGCCCGCGCCGATGACCAGCACTTTCATCGATTAGCCGTCCTGCTCATAGTCGGGATTCTCCCAGACGATCAAGACGCCGGCGTTTCCGGCGGCCGGCTCGTCCACGTAATCGGTAATGACACGTTCAGCGCGGAAGCCGCGGTTCATCTGCATGGTCACGGTGGGATCCTTGAGCTGCCGCGCGATGACTTTTGCTCCGTAATCGGCCACGTCCATTTCGTCCGCATAGATACCGTATCCCATTAACATGCCGACCGCATACCAGCCGCGCAGATTGAGGCGGCGCGCCAAATCAAAGCGCGCCTCGTAAAGCCCCGCGCCAATGCCATGCCCTTGATACATCGGGCGAACCGCCATTTCGACGCCGTACAGCCATTCGCCGTCCGGTTCGTGCGCGCTGAGGGTCATATCCCCGATAGCATGCCGCCAAGGCCGGATTGGCGCGGTCGGCGGGCGGGAGGTTCGCATGGTTGTCGCCATGCCCACGCAGTTCCCGGCATTTGGTCCCGAAATACGCTGCGCAGCGAACTGCCCTTCGGGGAAACGCTCGATATGAGCCAAGATATCGTCCTCGGTGAAGCAGTCATCGCACTCGTGAACTCGCCCAACTCCATAAGCATCCGCCAAGCTGATACAGACGCTGTCAGTATGCCAGGGTTTCGTGTTCATAATGACGACACCGGGTAGTTCCAATAAGACATCTTCGCGAACGAAGTCTTTGAGCCACCATGAGTCAAAGCTCATGTGCAGCGTTCGCGTCCCATCGGGGTTTGTCCTCCAATAGGGTTCATAAGGGTCGCGTTCTTCGTCGTCTTCTTCGGCGGCTTCTTTCGCCCCTTCCTCAATCAGATGCTTCTGGATTTCCGGCCAATCGTAATTGAGGGCTCGCCGCAACGCATCCAGTTCAGATTCGTCATTTGACATCTGTTAAGTCCTCCAGGGCTTCATTGAGGCGGGTGCGTAGCGCTTGCCCATACGATACGTTACTATGGTGTCAAAGACTAGTTCAAGTCGCTATTGTGCAGGCAGTGAAGATCGTGACCTACCGATTCCGGCGATTGCAGCAGAACGGCTTCTTTCTGGCGCTGCCTACCATCGCCTGGTTATTCATCTTTTTTGTGCTGCCGTTGGTGATCGTGCTGGTGGTCAGCTTCATGTCGCGGGGTCGGGGCGGGGTCGCGCTGCTGCCCTTCACGCTGCAGCATTACGAGCGCGCCTTCGGCGTGTTTTTCATCATCCTGCGCCGCTCCATCGGCCTGGCGGGGATGACAACGATCGTATGTCTGCTAGTCGGTTATCCGCTGGCGTTTTTCATCAGCACTCGCCGGCGGCGGCTGGTGCAGCAGATTACGCTTTTCCTGGTCATTCTGCCCTTCTGGACCAACTTCCTGATCCGCACATACGCCTGGCGCATCTTGTTGGGCGAGCAAGGCACGATTAATGGGCTGCTGCTCAGCCTCGGTTTGGTGGATGAACCGCTGACCCTGCTGAATACGCAGTTTGCGGTGCTGGTTGGTTTGGTATACGGCTTCTTGCCCTTTATGGTTTTGCCGATATTCGCCTCGGTCGAACGCTTCAATTTCCGCTACGTAGACGCCGCGCATGACCTGGGCGCGAACGATGTCCGGGCGTTCCTGCGCGTGGTTCTGCCGCTGACGATGCCGGGTGTGCTGGCGGGTTGCGCGCTGGTGTTCATCCCCTCGGTGGGCGCTTTCGTCACGCCGGATTTGCTGGGCGGCACGAAGGGTCTGATGATCGGCAACTTGATCAACAAGCAATTCGGCGGTTCGGGCAATATGCCGTTGGGATCGGCCCTGTCGATCGTCATGATGGCGGTTGTGATGCTGTCACTACTGGTTTACGTATTGGCTAACCGGCGCGACCGAGGAGCTTGAGGCGCACGCATGCTGATCAACGAAGGCGCGATGCAGCGTAATCGCAGGATTCGCCGGCTGGGACAAGCCGGGTTGCGGCTGAACCCGATATTCGCCTACTTCTTCCTTTGGGCGCCGATCCTGGTTCTGGTGCTGTTCTCGTTTAATTCGAGCCGGTCGGTCGCCTCCTTCACCGGCTTCACATTGAAGTGGTATGGCAACATCCTGAACAATGTCATGGGCGCGGAAAGCGCCTTTTCCACCGAGCTCATGCTCAACGCCTTTCGCAACAGCCTCTTCGTAGGCACGGTGGCGACAGCGATTTCGACCGTGTTGGGCACGATGATCGCGTTAGCGATGGCGCGCGGCAAGTTTCCGGGCAAAGGTCTGATTGACGGTCTGCTGTTTTTGCCTGTGGTCATCCCGGAGATCACCCAGGCAATCTCGCTGGCGATCTTCTTCAAGGTCGCTTTTGACTGGTTCGCGCTGCTCAGCGGCGAGCGAGTCTTCCCCGGCTTTCACACCATCATCGCGGCGCACGTCACCTTCAATATCTCCTATGTCGCCATCGTGGTGCGCGCTCGGCTGGCGGATATGAACCCGCGGCTGGAAGAAGCGGCCAACGATCTGGGCGCCAATCCCTGGCGCGCGTTCTGGCGCGTGACCTTTCCGCTGATATTGCCCGGCGTGATATCCGGCGCGCTTTTGGCATTCACGCTTTCGCTGGATGACTTTGTCATCACTTTCTTCACTTCCGGCGTCGGCACGACCACGCTGCCAGTCTTCGTTTACGGGCTGCTCAAGCTGACCGTCACGCCGGAGGTAAACGCCATCTCGACAATAATGATGGTCTTGAGTACGCTCTTGATTGGCATTTCCTTGGCAATGCAGGGGCGCGGCGCGTCCCGTGTTTAGTCCGTGCTGAACAATTGGAGGAGAATCACATGAAGAAATTCAGCTTGCTGTTGCTGGTTGTTATGCTGTTGGTAACGGGTGCTCTGGCGCAGGACATGGAACATGAGCCGTGGGCCTGCCCCGAGGGCTACGATGGGCAGACCCTGAGCATATTCAACTGGTCGACGTACATCGCCGAAGATACCGTACCGAACTTTGCAGAAGCCTGCGGCGTGACCGTCAATTACGACATTTACGAAAGCAACGAAGCCATGTTGGCGCGCATCCGCCAGGGCAACCCGGGTTACGACATCATCGTTCCCAGCGGCGGCACGGTACAGCGCATGGCCGAAGAAATGCTGCTGATCCCGCTCGACCTGGAGATGATCCCCAATGTAGCCAATTTGCTCCCGGACTTTCTGGGCGCGGCGTACGACCCTGAGAATGAGTACTCCCTGCCCTATCAATGGGGCACGGTCGGCGTCGGTTATCGTACCGAAGTCTTCCCGGACGGCATCAATTCCTGGGACCAGGTGTGGGATCATGACGGCCCGGTCGCCTGGATTGACGATCGGCAGACGATGTTGGGCATCGCCCACCTCTTCCTGGGCAATGACCCGAATACCACCGACGCGGACGAAATCAGCGTCGCCCGCGATTACTTGATCGAAAAAGGCGGCAATGTGGTCACGGTGGCGGCCGATGACGGACAGGTCTTGCTAGAGCGCGGCGATGTCGATATCGCCGTCGAGTACAACGGCGACATTTTGCAGATTTCCTGGGATTGCGAATGCGACGACTACGCCTATGCCATCCCGGATGAAGGCAGCAACGTCTGGATCGACAATCTTTCGATCCCGGTTGACGCGCCCAACCCGGAACTGGCGATGGTCTTCATCGACTACATTCTCGATGCCAAGGTCGGGGCGGATTTGACCAATTACATCTGGTACGCCTCGCCCAACCAGGCGTCAATCGAATCCGGCTTCATCGACGAAGAGATTTTGAATGATCCGGCCATTTTCCCGCCGGCCGAGCAAGTGGCGAGTCTCTTCACCGTCATCGATGTCGGCGCCGAAGCGGAGGAGCTGATCAACAACGCCTGGGATGAATTGCTGATCTTCCTGGGGCAGTAGGGCATTGAAGAGCGGGCGACTCACAGAGTCGCCCCTACAACTCGATTCTTGGGCAAGACATTCGGTCGGTTGATGGCGACATTTGACGTTGAACTGGTAGACATCGTCAAGGATTTTGAGTCCGGCGGCAATCGCGTGCGCGCGGTTGATCGCGTTAGCGTGGCGATTGAAGACGGCGAATTCTTCGCCCTGCTGGGCCCCAGCGGCTGCGGCAAGACGACTACGCTGCGGCTCATCGCCGGCTTCGAGCAACCGACATCCGGGCGAATCCTCATTCGCGGGCGGGCCATGGAAGGCATCCCTGCCTATCACCGTCCCGTCAATACCGTGTTTCAGGATTACGCGCTATTTCCTCATCTCACGGTCGAACAGAACATCATGTTCGGCCTGCAGATGGAAGGCGTCGACAAGAAGGATGCTCGCAAGCGGGCGCTGGAGGCGCTGGAGCAGGTCCGGCTGCTTGGCGTGGGCAAGCGTAAACCGCATCAGCTCTCCGGCGGGCAGCAGCAGCGTGTGGCGCTGGCCCGCGCTTTGGTGAAGCAGCCGGCGGTGCTGCTGCTGGATGAGCCGCTGGGCGCGCTGGACCTCAAGCTGCGCAAGAATATGCAATATGAATTGAAGGCGCTGCAGCGCGATGTCGGCATCACCTTCATTTACGTGACACACGACCAGGAAGAAGCGATCACCATGGCAGACCGCATCGCCGTCATGAATGAAGGCGTGATGCTGCAAGTGGGAACACCCAAAGAGATTTACGAACACCCCGAAACTCACTTCGTGGCCGACTTCATCGGCGAGACCAATTTCATCCCCGGGACATTGCTGGGGCGAGATGATGACGGCTACGGGCGGGTCAAGCTGGCGGATGGAACGGTCATAAGGGCGCAGCTTTCTCACGCGCTGGCTAGCGAAGCGCTGGCGGTTACCGTAGCTATTCGCCCCGAGCGCATCGGGATATTTACCCCCCTCGGTCCCCCCGACGAGTCAGGGGAAAGGCATACCCCCCTCAATCCCCCCAAAGCATTGGGGGGAGGCATCGATGCCAGCGGCGTCACGGTGCTGGACGCGGTCGTGGCAGACAGCCAGTATATCGGCACCGACACACGCTATACCCTGGCGCTGGGTGGCGAGATTGAGCTGGTGGCGCGCCTGCAGAATGTGAACAACAAGGACGGCGCATCCTTTGAAGTGGGGCAGCGCGTCAACGTGCACTGGGGCGAGTCGAATACGACTGTGCTTGATCAATAGATCGATTCGACCCCGCTGCCTCGTGTCGCGTACCCGGCAATTATCGCGGCGTGGCAATTGACTTGTGGTATCATCGGCTTACGAAATGTGATTGGTCCCTGTGTGCCACATGCTCAGCCCAGCCCGGGAAACACCAGCTCAAAGCGAAAGCTACCACGGTCAAAGGCCGGTGGATGCCCTGACCGGCTTTGAAGTCACGGCGGATTTCGAGCGCTTCAATCAGAAGTACGACATGTTCAACCGCGCCGTCTGGGATGACGAGGTGCGCTCTGAACGCGCCAACAAATTCTTCGAATCATACTTCACGGACTTGGCGCAATTCCGCAAGGTCGAGGGCTTTCAGCATCGGGATTACGCGCTGCGCAACGCCGCTTGGTATATCGCCGATTTCACCGCCGATTTGCTTGAGCTGTCCGGAGACCGTAAAGAGGGTTTCCTCGATTCCTACACCATGTTCCGCGAGGGCGCGACCCGCAAGAGTCAAGCCAGCGCGCAAGAGCACACCGCCGAACTGAAGCGCGCGGGCCGCTTCCTGGGCGCGGATTCCATAGGCGTCTGCGAATTTGACGAACGCTGGGTCTATACGCATAACTACAGCCGGCAGAAACTGACGACAAAAGCAATGGACTTGCCGGAGGACTTGACGCATGTGGTCGTCATCGTCAACGAGATGGATCACGCCATTATCGAAACCGTGCCATCGGCTTTGAGCGGCGCCGCCACCGGCCAGGGCTACAGCCGCGATATCATCGCCGCGCTATCCATCACGCAGTACATTCGCAATCTGGGCTACCGCGCGGTGGCCAGCTTGAACGACACGGCGCTTTCGATTCCGCTGGCGATTCAGGCGGGTTTGGGCCAATACGGTCGTCACGGCCTGCTGATCACGCCCGAGTTTGGCCCGCGCGTGCGCATCGCCAAGATATTCACCGATCTGCCGCTCAACGCCGACCGGCCGATCGACTTCGGCGTCACCGAGACCTGCAATATCTGCCAGCGCTGCAGCACGGCTTGCCCGGTGAAGGCGATTTCGTTCGAGGAACCCAATTTCGATACGCATGACGGCATCTCCCACCTCAAGGGCATCAAGAAATGGACCATTAACGCCAAGCAATGTTTCAAATTTTGGGCCAATCAAGGCACGGACTGCTCCATCTGCATCCGCGTCTGCCCGTATAACCGGGACTTCTCCAAAGCGATGAACCGCATCTTGCGTTGGATGCTGAGCAACCGCTGGCGGCGTCTGGCGCTGTGGCTGGACGCCAAGCTCAAACAGGGCGAGCGCAAGACGGCCGGCTGGTGGTGGCGGCGCCCGGCCGATGGTTGAAATGACTCAGGCTCTCTCCGAGATCTACGCGCTGGACGTGTTGCGCAGCATCGCCGCGCAGGACGACAGCAGCGTTGGCCAACAAGAAGTCTACGCGGCCATGCTGGCTTTTGCCGGCGCCTGCCTTGAGCGCGACATGACGCAGACAACGGCGGACACCCTGGCCTACCTGCTGCAAGACCCGGTCGTAAACACGAGAATTCGCGACGACGCGGCCGAAGCCTTCGCCGAGCTGTCGAGTCGCATATGCCCGCGCGTCATCTTGGATGCGCAAGCCTTCGCCGACGGCATGAACTTGAAGTCAATGCTTGCCTATTTGCTTGAAGTCGTCTCGCCGGATTCGACCTGACGATTGCGCTACGTCCAGAGCTTTCGCTTGACCGGCAAACTTCCGCTTTGCCAAGCTGAATACCGTGCCACCGGCTGGAGGCTGCTGTCCATGGATCGAGTAAACGCGCTTTACCTGGCAACGTCGTTGCGCATCCCAGTCGCGCTGGGCTGGTCCGCCCTGCTGACCCTGCTGCTGCTGCAAGGCGAAGCGGATCCCGTGCTCGACCTGGGCCTTCCACGCGGCGACAATACTTTGGCGCGCGAGCTGGCCTTCAGCACCCTGCACCTGCTGGCATTTGGCGCCACCTGCGCCTGCTGGTTTTGGGCGCTCGCGCGCGCTGCCAAACCGCGCCGGGCGCTACTAGCCGCGTGCGTCATCGCTATCGCAATTGGTGTTTCTACCGAACTCCTGCAGACCTACACATTGGACCGTCACGCCTCCTGGCTCGACTTGGCGGCCAACATCGGCGGCGCCGGGCTGGCGGCGCACATTATCCAGCGGCGCCGGCTGTCTGGCTAGTACGCGCAAAAGGTAACTTCCCCTCGCTTGCACATTGTCGCGCCGATTATCTCTAGGGCGGCTCTCGTGCTAAGATGACGGAAATCCGCGAAGAGGAAAGCAAACAATGAGCAGACTTTGCCAAATTTTGACAGTCGCCTGGTCCTTGTTCCTCACAGGCTTGGCATCGGCGCAGGCCAACAATGAGGTCGTCTACGCTTATAAATCCGGCGATCTATGGAAGTTCAATCTGGCCGACGACAGCGCGGCGCAGCTCACGCAGTGGGGCTACACAGGCGGGCCGATTCTGGCGCCGGATGGTCGCGCGCTGGCCTACCTGTCGACATCCCCCGAATTCATCTCGCAATTCAACACAGGCATCACCGCGCAATCTGCAGGCGCCGCGCCCACCAACATTTGGTTCATGGACATCGCCACTGAGCAGCACACGCTCGTCGTGGATCAGTCGGGCGCCAGCATAAACGGTTTTTTGCGCTCGCCGCCGGCTTGGTCGCCTGACAGCCGGAAGCTGGCCTGGCTGGAGCTGGATGCCAGCGCGGCGGACGGCGCTGCGGCCGCTTTGAAGCTATACGATATCGGGGCGAATACGACCGCTCTGCTCACCGACACAGTCGATCTCGGTTCGCGAGGCGGCGGCACAGACATGCCGGTTTTGCGCTGGGGTCACGCCGGGATCGCCAAGCTGCGCTACGACCGCCAGACGGATGATAAAACCCCGCTGCAGCACATCGACTTCTACGACCCGTCAACGGGCGCCTTGACAAGTTATGATCTGGGATTGGGCGAGAGTCGCGACAATCTAACGCGGGACTTCGTCTGGGTGGATCACCTTGGCAACAGCCTGGTGGCGCTGCAAATCCAGGACTACTGGGAGATCGTCAACCCTCACGACGGCACGCGTTTGCGATTGACCGATCCGCCGCGACTGAAAAACCGCGCAATCGCCGGCGCGATGCAACTGATTCCGGCATCGGTCGCCAACGCTGATGGCGATTGGGACATCCACTGGTATGCCACAACCGGCGCCAATTTGCAGTACTCGAGTTATGTGAGCCCGCGCGTGGACAACAACTTTTTGCCGGCGATGTCTCCCAATGGACTCGAAATGGCCTGGCACAGCGGCGACGGCGTCGATCATTGGCGGATCAGCATGACCGAGGGCAATCGCGCCTTGGCCAGCGGCATCAGCCATGGGCGTACATTTCCCATTCCCGAGCCGGTCAGCGTAGTCTGGTCGCCGACCGAGTGGGTCACGACCGGGTCGGTGGCGGGCGCGCCCGTGCTGCTGTCGGCGTCGGTCAACTGTGGTCTGCTGCCCCTGCTGAACGCGGGACAGAGCGCGATCGTCGGCCCGGACCGGACCCTGAGCGTCCGCGGCACGGCCACGACGAGCGGGGAGCTGCTGGGCAGCCTGGATGGCGGGACGGTCGTCGCTATAAACGAGGGACCGGTCTGCGCCGATGGCTACAACTGGTATTCGGTCAGCAACGATGGTATCAGCGGCTGGACGGCGGAAGGCAGCAATGGCGACTACTGGCTGCTTTATCACGTGGCTTGCTCTAATAGCCCGGCAACGCGTCTGACCACCAACATGACCGCGACCGCCACGGACGACCGGATCGTGAACATTCGCGATGGAGCCGGTACGGAAAATACCGAGGTCGTATGGGCGGTGGCGGCGGGCGACGAATTTGTCGTCACCGGCCTGCCGCAATGCGGCGCCTCGGGCTTGCGCTGGTATCCGGTGCGGATTGACGAGAAACTGGGATGGATCGCCGAAGGCCAGGGCGAGTTTTACTGGATCGAACCGGTGGAAAGTTAATCCGGCTGAAAATCCGGATTGTCCCAAACGATCAGAGTGGCCCAATTGTCAGAGGCCTCGTCTTCGATATAGTCCTGCAGCAAACCGCGCACCGCGAACCCGCGATTGAGCTGGAACGAGAGCGTGCTGTCGTAGAGATCGCCCGCCACTACTTTGTCAACGTAGGTCTGCGGCGTGAGCGCAGCCTTGTGGTCAACGTAACCGGGGATGAGACCGCCGGCCACGATGCCGCGCCGGTTCAAGCGCATGACTATATCCATGCGCGCTTTATATAGCAGCGAGCCGACGCCGCGCCGTCGATAGTGCGGATGTACGCTGATGTCGCCACCGTAGTACCAGTCGCCGTCGGGGTCGTGCGCGCTATAATAGCCGCCGTCGATGATGTCCTGAAAGCTGTGCTGCGCCTGCTCGAAGTCAAAGGCGATTAGAAAGCCGGATCCCAAACCAATGACGCGCTCGCCGTGCAGAGCGACGAAGTTGCCTTGCGGAAACAGGCGGCAATGGTTGAGAAAGTGTTCCGCGCGCATCAATTCATCCTCGCCCAGTGTGGGGAAGCAATCGCGTTGCAGTTGTTCCAAGGCGGCCGCGTAGCGCGGACGGATGGTGTCTAAGCAGACTTCGCAATCGTCAATTTCGGCAGCCATACTTTATATTCCGTGCTTTACACAAGCAATTTCACCACAGAGGACACGGAGGACACACAGAGAACACCGAGTAAAGCAACGAAGTGATTGTATGCCAGCGACTATTGTCATGAGTCGGACGACCACCAAATCGGCGGAAGAATCGAAACAATACCAAACCCTCTTTGCCCTCTGTGTGCCCTCATTTTCCTCTGTGGTGGAGGAAGAGTTTCTTGAGACGAGACTCGCATGCCTTACCTTGTTCTACTGAGGACGCTGAGTAATGCCAGTTTAGCCTTGGCGAGCCGTGCCGGTCAACAGCATTCGGCGTTGGCGTCGGCTAGTGGACTGAATGGACTGCATTGGACATATTCTATTTCCCCGCCTTGCCGTAGGATAAGTGGCAGACAAATTGGCGAGTAACTGGGAGCCGGCAATGGCGACAAACGGACATCAGCAGAACGGCAGCGAAAAAGGCACCGACAAGGTCAAGCGGGGCTTGGCGCAGATGCTCAAGGGCGGTGTCATCATGGATGTGGTAACGCCTGAGCAGGCGCGTATCGCCGAGGACGCCGGCGCCGTAGCCGTTATGGCCCTGGAACGCGTGCCGGCCGATATCCGCGTGCAGGGCGGCGTGGCGCGCATGAGCGATCCCGACATGATCGAGGGCATTATCAACACCGTTTCCATACCGGTGATGGCCAAAGCGCGTATCGGGCACTTTGTCGAGGCGCAGATACTGGAAGCGCTGGGCGTCGATTACATCGACGAAAGCGAAGTCCTGACGCCGGCTGATGAAGAGCATCACATCAACAAGTGGAAGTTTTCGATTCCTTTCGTCTGCGGCTGCCGCAACCTGGGCGAGGCGCTGCGCCGCGTCAACGAAGGCGCCGCCATGATGCGCACCAAGGGCGAAGCCGGCACCGGCGATGTGGTCGAAGCCGTGCGGCACGCCCGCGCTGTCAATGGCGAAATCCGCCGCGTCAGCTGCATGGACGATGACGAATTGTATACCTACGCCAAGGACATTCGCGCGCCTTATGAGCTGGTGAGGGAAACGGCGGAACTGGGCCGTCTGCCGGTTGTTAATTTCGCCGCCGGTGGCGTGGCCACGCCGGCCGATGCCGCGCTGATGATGCAGTTGGGCGTGGATGGCGTATTCGTCGGCAGCGGCATCTTCAAGAGCGGCAGCCCGGAAAAGCGCGCTAAAGCAATTGTAAACGCCGTCACGCACTACACAGACGCCAAGATACTGGCCGATGTCAGCCGCAACCTGGGCGAGGCGATGGTGGGCATCAACGTGACGCCCGACGAGGTTATCCTGGGCAAACGAGGCTGGTAAGCGCTCGCGAAACAAATAGACTCTCAGCCGGCATGTCCCGCGCCGGCTTTTGCATTTCCCGGACCTCGGTCAAGCTTGACCGGCGTTACTTTCCTGATCCGCAGCATCCGCGAGTTGCGCGTTAGCGCGGCCCTTGGTTATGCTTGCGAGTGCGCATACCAATGAGGCTGAACGAAAGAATGACCATGACATTTGCGACGATTCATGACCTGGAGACGCCAAGCGTACTGATCGACCTCGACTTGATGGAAGCCAACATTGGCGTGATG
This sequence comes from Chloroflexota bacterium, assembly GCA_011523515.1. Lineage (GTDB taxonomy): Bacteria > Chloroflexota > Anaerolineae > Aggregatilineales > Phototrophicaceae > UBA6055. The sequence continues at coordinate 2,482 of WTGO01000131.1, read as the reverse complement.
CAGAGCCGCTGCGATGCGCTCGGCATTGCCTTCAGGCCGCATATCAAAACGCACAAGATCCCGGACATCGCGCGCCGGCAGCTGGAAGCGGGCGCCAAGGGCATCGCTTGCCAAAAGGTCAGCGAGGCGGAAGTCTTCGCCGACGCCGGTTTCGATGACATTCAGATCCCCTACAACATCGTCGGAGCGCGCAAGACCCGGCGTTTGGCCGAACTGGCGAAAAGCGCCAAGGTGACTGTGACGGTCGACAGCCAGCCTGTGATCGACGGCATCGCCGCGGCGGCGCAAGCGGTCGATTCGACAATCCATATGATGGTCGAGCTGGTTTCCCTGGGCCAGCGCACGGGCACAACGCCCGCGGCTGCGCTGGCCTTGGCGAAGCAGATTCAGGCGACCGACAATCTGAATTTTGCCGGACTGATGATATATCCGTCCGATGCCGCCATACGACCGCGCCTGCTGGAGACACTCGCCCTGCTGGAAGCGGCCGGCATCCCGGTGGCGACGGTCAGCGGCGGTGGCAGCGGCGCCATCAGCGATATGCGCTTGCTGCCCGAATTGACGGAGATGCGCGTCGGGACTTGCATCTTCTGGGACTGGAACAGCGTGAGCGCGGACTACGCCGGGTTCGACAACTGCGCCATGCGCGTGCGCGCCAGCGTGGTCAGCGCCAACGAGCCGGACCGGGTCATCCTGGATAGCGGCAGCAAGTCGATCCAGTCGGAAACGATTGACGAGCAGTTCGGCTATATTGCTGAGCACCCTGCAGCGCGGCTATACAAGGTCAACGAAGAGCACGGCTACGTCGATTTCAGCGCCTGTGGTTTCACGCCCTCTGTTGGCGACATCGTGCATATCATTCCAGTGCATACCTGCGTCGTCACCAACTTGCACAATCAACTCTACGGCGTGCGCGGCGACACGATCGAAGTGGTCTGGGAGGTGGCGGCGCGGGGCCTGGTGTGGTAGCGCAGCGCCCGGCAGCGACATTCACCCGCAAGAAAGAGTGGAGTGTCTATGTTAGTCATTGACGCGCATCTGGATCTGTCCTGGAATGCCCTGCAATGGAATCGCGATCTGCTGGAGTCCGTGAATACGATCCGCGTCAAAGAAGGGCGCATTGCTGGTAAGGGGCGCGCGCAGAATACCGTCGCCCTGCCCGAGATGCGGCGCGGCCGGGTGGCGGTGAGCTTCGCTACCATGCTGGCGCGCTCAACCGGCCGCAATGCGCCTCACATCGATTACGGGTCACAAGCGCAGGCTTTCGGCGTGGCGCAGGGGCAGCTGGCCTACTACCGCGCCCTGGAAAGCGATGGTCACGCGCGCGTGTTGGCGGATGCGCCCAGCCTGCGCGAGCATATCGCTGAGTGGGAGCGCTGGCAGGACGAGGGCGCCCATCCGCTGGAGACGCCACCGCTGGGATTCGTCATCAGCATGGAGGGCGCGGACCCCATACGCGATCCGGCGCAGCTCGCGGACTGGCGGGAAGCCGGCTTACGGCTAATCGGCCCGACGCATTACGGCCCGGGGCGTTACGCCGGCGGCACCGGCACCGAGCTGGGACTTACGGCGCTGGGAAAGCCGCTGCTGCAAGAGATGAGCCGGCTGGGCCTGCTGCTGGACCTCACGCACCTGTCCGACGAAGCCTTTTGGGAAGCGGTGTCGATCTACGACGGCCTGGTCTTGGCCAGCCACAACAACTGTCGGGCGCTGGTGCCGCATCAGCGCCAATTTAGTGACGAGCAACTGAAGCTGATCATCGAACGCGATGGAGTTGTCGGCGCGGCCTTCGATATCTGGATGCTGCAGCCGGGCTTCGTGCGCGGCAGCAGCAACGAAGCCGTCTTCATCGATGATGTCGTCGACCATATCGACCATGTGTGCCAGTTGGCGGGCAACAGTCGTCACGCCGCTATCGGCACCGATCTTGATGGTGGTTTCGGGCGCGAACAATCTCCTTGCGATCTGGACACCATTGTTGATTTGCAGCGATTGCCGGGCAAGCTCTCGGCGCGTGGCTATACCGACGCCGACATCAAGAACATCATGTACGGCAATTGGCTGCGCTTGCTCTATGCCGCCTGGGACTGACAGCATTCGCCAGCAAGTCGCGCACATCTTAACCACAGCCGCTCGCAAGTCACAACTTGGCTCACACAAATATGAAACTTCGACAAACCCTCATCCCCCGACCCCTTCCCCCACCAGGAGGGAAGGGGAGCTAGCAAGACCGAAGTATGCAGGAAAAAAGCCCCTCCCTCTTTATGGGATGCCTGACATAGAGATGGCAGGAAGGGTATGGGGCGGGGGTTTCAAAAAAGAGAGAACACCGAGTCAAGCAGTTAAATGATTGTATGCTAGCGAGAGTTTTCATTTGTTGGGTGGCTGCCTGAATTGCGGCAGTATCTTAACAATAGAAAAGCCTCTGTGTAGTGGTCCTCAAATGTTGGACACGAAAATGCAGAAATTTAGGGAGGACATG
>WTGO01000119.1 GCA_011523515.1 Chloroflexota bacterium | reverse complement strand
GGGCAGTTCGGCACGTCGACCGGCGGCATACGAGCAGCATCTCCCCTATACTCGTATTCTCCGAAAAATTGATCCTCGTCGGGTCATGCGATGTGACAATGGTATCCACTTGAAATTGTTCAGCCAGAAACTTGCGAATGCCTAGGGCAGAAGCGTTCGTCGCAGTAACTAAAGGCAAAATCGCGGCGACTGTGCCATTTTGAGATTTCGAGATGAATTCGGCTAGCACCATGAAGGCATTGCCATTACTGGACAAATGCACTGGCAAACCCGCAAAAAGCGCCTTCTCCCGCGCTTTGAGCTTCCGCTCTTGCGCGCGGCTGAACTGGTCGTGGCGCAGGCTGTCGCGCGTGAAGGGCGGGTTCATAATCACCAGGTCGGCGGGTTCGGCTTCGGCGCTTTCCTCCCGTGTTTCAATCTGCTCGACGCCGGTGGGCCAAGGCAGCAGGCGCGGCTGCCCGTCCACCCCGGTATCCAGAAATTCCAGCGAGCCGAGTTTCGCCTCGTTATTCTCGTCCACGCCCAGCAAGGCGCGGTAAATCTTCATATTCTCGAAGGTGGTCGTGGGCGAGAGCAAGCCCAGGGTGGTCGCCGCCAGGTGCGTGGCGGTCAGGTTGACATCGTAGCCGGTCAAAACATTTTCGATGAGCAGGCGGGATACTTCGTCCGCATTGTCGACCGCGCTGGTCAAATCGCGGATGCGCTCGGCGGCCGCCATCAGCAACGTGCCTGTGCCGCAAGCCGGGTCGGTTATACGCAGTCGGGCGATGGCGGCGCTGTCCGACCAGTCGATCATGTCTTCGCGGATGGCCAGGTTGGCCAACAAAGTCGCGGCCGCGGTAGTCGTATAGAAGGAGCCGTCGTAGCGAGCGGTATCGAGCACTTTGTGGAAGATGCGCCCGAGCAAATCGTGGCGCAAGCCAACGATATTGCGCGTCACGTTTAAGGACGCGCGGGCGACAAGTTGCACGGCGGCAGAGAATTCATTCGCGCCGGCCAGCGTTTGCAGGGCGCTTCGAGCCGTGTCGAAGATCGGCTTGTAGTCAACAGCGAGCCATAATTTCCAGGCTTGAGAGAATGCGCCAATGGGATCATCGCTATCCGCGCACTGGCTGGCACTGGCGGGGGACCAGTCGCCCTCAAAGGCGCGCGGTTTGATTTTGTGGCGATGCTTGTCCAGTTGGCTGTGGAACATGACGGCGGTGGCGATGACCAGCATGGCGCGCTTGGCGGCTTGGTTAAAGCGGCTGGTAAAGGCGTAACCGGGCTCAATTTTTGTGGGCTTGCCGGCCGGCAGGTCCAAGCAGGCGGCTAAATCTTGCTTTTGGCTTTCATTGAGTCGCGCAACGGCGCGATCCAAGCTGAAAGAGAGGCGATTGGCGATTTCGTCGGGGTCGCCAAGCTGGTCGGGGATTTTGCGGATGACGCTGACCAGCTGCGTTATGCTGTCCCGCTTCCAAGCGGATTTATTCGCGGGCGGTCGCTCTTTATGACTGCGCAGCGTGTGCAACAATTCGCATTCCACAAGCTGAGCCGCCGAGCGCAAGCCCTCCGGATAGCAAATGGCGAGCGCGCAATCCACCAGGTCATCGCGCAGGCGGCTGTCGGCGTCCTTTATTGCCGAGGCTTTCTTGGCCGTGGAAAAACCTTGTTCCGCTTCCAGAGCAATCTTCAGGCCGTCGAGCGAGATTTCGACATCCAGGCGTTTGCCGCCGCCTTGGGCGCTCTCTGGCCGCGCGTCCAGCCCATGCTCACCCAATACCGCGGCCAGCCAGGTATTGAGGGCGCTTTCGTAGGTTTGCGCCGGCATATCCCGCATCCCTGACATCTATTGATAATAGCTTTCGCGTTCCTTGTAGGCCTCGTAGGCGGCGCGGGCTTCGCGGACCGACTCGCTCTCGGAGACTTCGGCCACCGGCACATCCCACCAGGATTCGTAGCCGTGCACGCGCTGGCGCCGGTCGACCTCGGTGACGATACAGACGGGACCGCCCGAGTGCGCCTTGGCCTCGGCCATAGCGCGGGAGAAGGCTTCGCGGTCGGCAGCGCGGATGACATGCGCGCCCAGGCTCTCGCAATTCCGAGCAAAGTCGATGGGCAGCGTCTCGCCGTCCAAATGGCCGGAGTCCGTACGGTAACGGTACTTGGTGCCGAAGCCGTCGCTGCCCACGCTCTTGGACAAGCCGCCGATGCTGGCGTGGCCGTGATTGTCGAGCACGATGATATTGACCTTGATGCCCTCTTGCACCATGGTGACGATCTCAGTGTGCATCATCAGGAAGGAGCCATCACCGACCATGACCCAGACTTCGCGCTCGGGGTCAGCCAGCTTGACGCCCATGCCGCCGGCGATCTCGTAGCCCATGGTCGAGTAGCCGTATTCGAGGTGGTAGCCCTTGCGATCCCGCGTTCGCCAGAGTTTGTGCAAATCGCCAGGCAGGCTGCCGGCGGCGCAGAGCACGGTATCGCCCGGCGCGGACAGCGTATTGACCAGGCCGATCACCTCGCCCTGGCTGAGCAGCGGCTCGTGCTCCAGGTTGTAGATGCGGTGCACCTCGGCATCCCAAGCTTGGTTGTAGGCCGCGACCCGCGCGCGATAGTCGTCGGCGACCGCATAGCCGCTCAATTCCAGCGCCAGCTCCTCCAGCGTGACGCGGGCATCACCGACCAGCGGCAGCGCGCTATGCTTGTAGGCGTCAAACTCAGCCACATTGATATTGATGAAGCGGATGCCATCGCGCGTGAAAGCCGTCTTGGAGGCGCTGGTGAAATCGCTGTAGCGCGTGCCAATGCCGATGACCAGGTCGGTCTCGCGCGCCAGCAGATTGGCGCCTTCCGTGCCGGTGACGCCGATGGCGCCCAGATTGACCGGATTGTCGTAAGCCAGCGCGCCCTTGCCCGCCTGCGTCTCGCAGACGGGGATGCCCGTGCGCTCGGCAAGCGCCTCCAGCGCGTCATGCGCCTCGCTGTAATGCACGCCGCCGCCGGCGATGATCAGCGGCTGCCGGCTCGCGCGGATCCACTCGGCCGCGCGCTTGATGGCGGCCTTATCAGCGCGGTTGCGCGGGATCTCCCAGACGCGCTTTTCGAAGAGGAAGTCGGGATAGTCGAAGGCTTCGGCTTGCGTGTCTTGCGGCAGCGCCAGCGTGACCGCGCCCGTATCCGCCGGCGAGGTCAGCACGCGCATGGCTTCCGGCAGCGCCGTGATCAGCTGCTCGGGGCGGTAGATGCGATCCCAATAGCGCGAGACCGGCTTGAAGCAGTCGTTGACGCTGATGTCTTGCGTATGCTCGTTTTCCAACTGCTGCAAAACCGGCGCCTGGATGCGCTCGGCGAAGATATCGCCGGCCAGCAGCAGCACGGGAATGCGATTGATGGTGGCGACGGCCGCGCCAGTGATCATGTTGGTGGCGCCGGGCCCGATGGACGAGGCGCAGGCGAAGGTCGCCAGGCGGTTTTGATGCTTGGCGTAGGCGACCGAAGCCAGGACCTGCGCCTGCTCGTTGCGGCTCTGGTAGTAGCGCAGCCGGGGCGCGTATTGTTCGAGGGCCTGGCCGAGCCCGGCGACGTTGCCGTGGCCGAATATGCCCCAGGCGCCGGCGAAGAAGGGGTTTTCGCGGCCGTCGCGGGAGACGTGCTGCGCGGCCAGGTAGCGGACGAGGGCTTGCGCCATGGTGAGGCGTTGCGTTGTCATGCGGCGGTGTCCTTTCAAATCTCGGGTTTAAGAATTCTATATGGCGTGTTGGCGGATTCCCAATTTCCTATACGACCGTAGATTTTTGTGCACTTCAAATCTTCGCATTCATACTTGCGCTGTAACCGTTTGAACAATTCCTCACTGTCTCGCACGACACGCAGCCAATCTTCGAGCCGACTTCGAACCGATGCGTCGCCGCTTGTTTTTTCGAAGACAGGCAGGCAGACACAAAGCATAAAATTGAGCAAGTCCTTTCCGCGTACAAGTAATCGGCTTTCTAAATATTTATCTTCCACGCCTCGAACAGCTTCTAGAAGTTCGTCTGCGGATACTTTGACTTTCGGCGAACCGTCAATCATGTTTTGGGCTGTCGCCTCGAAATCAAGCTGTAGATTTTCTGATTGAATGTAAGAGCCGTAAGATCCTTGAATACAGTTTGGGACTAGATCAAACTTACGATTCTGCCTGGCGACCAAGCGGAAATAACCGTAATCAATGCTTAGCTGCAATCCAGCATCTAGCCAATTCTGCGCGAAGTTCTCGGCCTCTGCTAGTTCTTTGAAGGGTCCTGGCTTAATCATGGCGCGGGCAATAGTCTTGCGCGAAACAATCATGTTTTCGAGATCTGGCACATCGTCATGCAATAGATCATCGACCAGCAACTTACCCGTTGGATCTATGAGCTCAAAATCGGGATCGGCGATCCCGGCGACACGACGGCGCAAGTCTCTTCGCAGATTCTTAAATCTTAGCGTTTCAATTACGTTTTCTTGGTTGCCTGCTGGAAAAATATCGCATCTATCGGTCTTGTATCTGCCCCAAAAACGTGTGTCATCGCGACCTTCTACAAACAAGAAAGAAAAGCCCTTCTTATTCACGGGTAGAGACATCAGAATCTCAGTGACGTTTTCTTTACCAGTATTGGCTGGTTGCATCGTCAATCGTCCATCTTTTCACCAAGCGGCACCATCCAATCCCACTTGTCGTGAATAATCTGCGGCGAGTGCGTGGCAATGAGCACATCAAACTTGCGCAGCTCAATGATGCGCTGCAAGTCTTTCAAGAAGTTGCGCTGCCAGACGACGTTCATCGAGAGTTCGGGCTCGTCAATCATGACTAGGGTGTCGGGCCCAAATTCAAACAGAAGTTGAGAATACAAGATTAAGAGTTGCTGTTCACCGGAGGACAGAGCAGCTAATGGAACCTCACTGCCGTTTTTTGCAACAAATCTGAATCCATCTGTACTCAATTCAAATGACTTGAAGAGGATGCGTTCATTGACGATGTTGTAGAAAAACCTTGCTTCGGACTTAAAAAGTTCCTGGCCTAACCCCCGAAAACTGTCTGCAAAGAACGATAAAGGCTCAAGATTCAAGATAGGGTCAACGTGAAATCGCCTATCGTCAGTGATATCAAGCAATTCGTAATCAATGATTGCTACATCCTGCGTTCGTTGAATTTGTATTGATACAGTTTCAGTATCGTCGAAGATACGCAGGAACCATTCTGGTCGCTCGCCATATAGAGTTTGGTACAACTTGGAAGAGTGCGCACTGAGAATTTCTTTCTTGCTAATAAGATCCATAGGTGACAGGACACTGGTTTTCGAGTAACGCTCTACAACCTCTTCTGTCAGCCAGTAAGATGTACCGTCCAATTCTACTCGCACATGATCAGGGAAACGACGCTGCACAGCACTATTGAATTCATGTTTACCATGTGTCAACAGCTTGAATGGCGCGTATTTCGTCTTGGTGCAATCATTGTACTTGATCAAAAATTGTGAAGGGTCGCTGTCACCTTCAAATTCTTTTTCTTTCTTTATCGTAACGACTTCTCCGTCTTCAAAGTCAACGCGAAATTCATCAAATGGAATCTCATCCATAAATTCATAGTCACAGTTAAACAAGCAATCCAGCAGACGAAGCAGCACAGTCTTCCCCACCCCATTCGGACCATGCACAATCGTAATCCGAGACTCCTGATTCAGCGGAATCTCGTGGTCGAACATCCCGAACAAGCCCTTCACGGAGATCTTCGTAATCCGCACTTCTATGTCCTTTCCTCTGCGTTTAAGCCCCTCCCTCATTTTGGGATGCCCGCCATAGAGATGGCGGGAGGGGTTTGGGGTGGGGGCTACCCCTCCATGC
>WTGO01000008.1:156-5968 GCA_011523515.1 Chloroflexota bacterium | reverse complement strand
CGTTATGCCTCTTTTGATGGGACTCGACATCAGCACCACCGGCGCCAAAGCGCTGATCATCGACGAGGCGGGCGCGGTTATCGCCGTGGCCAATACGCCGCAGCCGATCAGCCAGCCGCAGCCGCTCTGGAGCGAGCAGAACCCGGCCGACTGGTGGGACGGCATCTGCGTGAGCATTCGTCAGGCGCTGGCGGATTCGGGCTTGAACGGGGACGATATCAGCGCCATCGGCCTGACCGGTCAGATGCATGGCCTGGTGCTGCTGGATGAAAGCGGCGCTGTACTGCGGCCGTCGATATTGTGGAACGACCAGCGCACGCAAGCGCAGTGCGACGATATGACCGCGCGAATCGGCGCGCGCCGCCTGATCGAGCTGACCGGCAACCCGGCCGTTACCGGCTTCACCGCGCCCAAGATCCTCTGGGTGCGCGACAATGAACCGGAGATTTACGCGCGGGTCCGGCAGGTGCTCCTGCCCAAAGACTATATCCGCTACAGGCTCACCGATGCCTACGCCACGGATTTGGCGGGCGCCGCCGGCACATCACTGCTGAATGTGGCGGAGCGAGCATGGTCCGCGGAAGTGCTGGACGCGCTTGAGATCCCGGCTGAGTGGCTGCCACCGGTGCATGAAGGCACGCAAATCACATCTGTGATCAGCGAGGCTGGCGCGGCGGAGACGGGTCTCAAAGCGGGTACGCCCGTGGTCGGCGGCGGCGGCGATCAAGCGGCGGGCGCGGTCGGCATGGGCTGCGTCTCTCCGGACAAAATCGGCGTCACGGTCGGCACATCGGGCGTCGTCTTCGCGCCCCTGAATCGCTACGCGTACGAGGAAGAGGGCAGGCTCCACGCCTTCTGCCACGCTCTGCCGGACACCTGGCATTTCATGGGCGTCATGCTTAGCGCGGCCGGCAGCTTGCAGTGGTACAAAGATACCTTCGCGCCCCAGCTCGCATTTGACGCGCTGCTGGCGGAAGCGGCCGACGCGCCCGCCGGCAGCGACGGCCTGTTCTTCTTACCCTATTTGACCGGTGAGCGCAGTCCCCATCCGGATCCCTTGGCGCGCGGCGCCTTCATTGGCATCACCAGCCGCCACACGCGCGGCCACATGACCCGCGCCGTGCTGGAAGGCGTGGCTTTCGGCCTGAAGGACTCGTTTACGCTGGTCGCTCAAGCCGGCTTGCCGGATTCGTTCGAGGTTCGTATCAGTGGCGGCGGCGCCAAAAGCCCGGTCTGGCAGCAGATCATCGCGGATGTGCTTGCTGCGCCCCTGGTCAACATCAATACCACCGAGGGCGGCGCCTTCGGGGCGGCCATATTGGCGTCCGTGGTCGCGGGCGTCTATGGCGATGTCGCCAGCGCCTGCGAGGCGATGATTCAAACGAGCGACGAAGTTCCGATAGGCGCTGACGCCGATCTTTACGCCGAACGCTACGAGGTCTACCGCTCGCTGTATCCGACGCTCAAGGCGACATTTATCAGGCTGTAAACTCAAGCGTACAGCGGTTCTTTCGCCCGGTAACTGATGTGATGAAGCGTGTTAGCTGCGCTACTGGGACTCATCACCCGGGAGCGCGCCGGCGAGAGCCAATCCCTCGAGTAAACCGGCAACCCGCGACTGCTCAGATTCAACGGCGCGCAAACGAGTGTCCAAGCCGTCAACTTTCGATTCCAAACGTCGGATGTCGTCTTGAAAGTCCGTGCGAAACTGCTGCATATCGCTACGGAACTGCTGCATCTCATCTCGCACGTCGGTGCGCAGTTGCTGCATGTCAGACCGCGTCTCATTGCGAAGATTCTTGATGTCATTGCGCAGCCAGAGGAAGGCGCCAAATACGCTGGCAATGGTGATAATCGGTTGGATCAAGTCCGGGTTCATTACAACCTCAATGCGTATTCATCTCACATGATAACATAGTTGCGGCAAGATTGCCGCTCAAAGCGCGTGTGTCAGCACCAGCACCCGCGTCTCTTCCGGCAGATCTTCGCGGCTCAGTTCCACTTCCCAATCCGACTGGAAATCGACCTCGGCGTCGTCGAAGCGGCTCAGGAAAGCCGTGATCCACTGCATATTGCGCGGCTTGTAGCGCAGCGTACGAAAGTGCATGGGAATGACTAGTTTCGGCTTTACGCGGTCGATCACCTGCTTGAGGTCGTCCAGGTCAATAGTCGGCACATCGCCCGCCAGCACCAGGAAGACATCAAGATCGCGGAAGAACTCGTATTCTTCCGGCGTGAAGGGATTGCCGACATCGCCCATATGCCCGATGCTGATGCCATCCATCTCCCAGCGGTACATAGCGCATTTGTCCGGCTCGTGCTCGGGGTGCGCATACATCTCCGACGACTCGATGGCTTTGAAGGTTACGCCTTTGCAGGTCAGCTCGCCGCCGTCGCGGGCGACATCCAGCAGATTGAGCCGTACCGGGTCGCCGCCGATGAGGTCGGAGCGGTCGTGAAAACTGTCGTTCAGCGACGACGTCACCACGATGTCCGGATGATCGGGTATCGGCTGATAGCCGGAGGTCTCTGGCGTATACGGGTCGGTGATTACCGTCGTGCCGTCGCCGCCGGTGACGAGAAATGCCGCGTGTCCATACCACTTGATTTTCATAAGCTCATGCTCCATTCAACGCGGGAATCAATTCTTGCGTAAACATGCCGATGACCTCTTCGTCGGGCGAGCCGATGATATCGACCATGAAATAATCGCAGCCGACTTCGACGAATGCCCTCATCTGCTCGGCCACATTTTGCGGCGTTCCGACGAAAGCGTTCTCGCGCGTCCACTTGTCCTCCCGCGACAATCCGCGCGCTTCCGCTTCGGCCTCGGTCCTGCCCAGCGAAACGCGGCCGAACCAACTGCAGCGCAGCGACGCCGGATCGCGCCCGATATCTTCGCAGTGACGGCGCAGAATGTTGAGGCGCTCGACATAGGGGCCCAGCGGTTTATCCGGCAGATTCCAGATATCGGCATACTTGGCGGCGTGTTTCATGGTGGTATAGCCGCCACCCCCGACCAAGATGGGGATCTTCGGCGCCGGCTTCGGCTCGCACCAGGCGTCCGTGATGGCGTAGTGCCGGCCCTGATAGCTGACCTGGCCCGGTTCTTCCCACATCTTCTTCAGGATGATCAAGGTCTCTTCCAGCTGCTGTACCCTTACGCTGGGGGACGGGAAGGGATAGTTGTAGGCGCGGTACTCGTCTTCTTTCCAGCCGGCGCCGATACCCATGATGAACTTGCCGCCGGATAGCGCCTGCAGCGTCGCCGCCATCAACGCCAGCGTGGCCGGGTTGCGATAGCTCTGCCCCAAAACCATCGGTCCCACTTCGAAATCCGGGAAGCGCGCGGCCAGGTAACTCATCACGGTCCAGGCTTCGTATGTCGGCGCGCCATCCCAGAAGAAGTGGTCGGTCATCCAAATGCTGCGAAAGTAACCCTTCAGCTGCTCCATAGTCTCGGCAAGTTCCGTGACGAATTGTTCGTTGGCTCCTTTAGGCGGTCCATGCAGCAGACCCAGGCCGAAATCCACCATAGCGAGCTCCTTATTCTGTGGCTGCAAGTGCGCCTATTGTACTGCCTTTTGCGCGAAAACTCCGCAAGGAATGTGGCGGCAATGCGCTGCTGAAAAAGATACACTCGGCGAAACAGAAGGGGAGATCCGCGATGTCAGCTCGTCCCAATATCCTCTGGTATTGCACCGATCAGCAGCGCTTCGACACCATCGCCGCCCTGGGCAATCAATATATCAATACGCCCAATCTTGATGGCTTCGTCACGGGGGCGGCGGCTTTCACCCATGCCTACTGCCAGTCGCCGATTTGCACACCAAGTCGCGCCAGCTTCTTAACCGGCATGTACCCCAGCGCGGTCGGCGTCAACGGCAACGGTTTCCAGTCTTTCCCGCGCCATTACCAAGACAGGCTGATTTCCAAAGTACTGCAGGGCGCCGGTTACGATTGCGGACTCATCGGCAAGCTGCACCTGGCCAGCGCTTTCCTGCGGCGCGAGGAGCGCGTACATGACGGCTACGACTACTTCCAGTACAGCCATGATCACAAGGGCGGCAACGAACGCGGCAATGAATACGTGGAGTGGATCAAGGCGCAGGGCATCGACCACGATTCTGTCTTGCAGCCGCGCGGCATCGCTTCCACCGCTGACTACCGCAACTCGCATTTGCATGTCGGCTTCGGCGGCTTCAGTGAACCGACGCCGGAGAAGGACAACGTGCCGCCGCATTTGCATCAGACGCATTGGTGCGCCGAAAAAGCGATCGAGTTCATCCAGCGCAATCGCGAGCCGGGCAAGCCCTGGTTCCTCAGCGTCAATCCTTTTGATCCGCACCCGCCATTCGACGCGCCCTACGAATTCTACCGGCGCTACGACCCCGACTCGCTGCCCGGCGCCCACTTTGAAGAGAGCGATCTTGAGCATCAGCGGCGTCTGGAGGCGGACGGCATTGACTTTCAGAACCGCGCCCGCCATCCTGATGAATTCCAGCACAAGCACATTCAGGCCTCCTATTACGCCATGATCGAATTCCTCGACCAGGAATTCGGCCGGCTGCTCGACTATCTTGATGCAAGCGGGCAGCGCGAGAACACCATCATTATCTTCATGAGCGACCACGGCGAGATGCTGGGCGATCACGGGCTGGTGCTCAAGGGCTGCCGCTTCTACGAAGGGCTGGCGCGCGTCCCGCTGATGATCGCCTGGCCCGACCGCATTCAGCCGCAGGTGTCGGACGCGCTGATCGAGCTGGTCGACATCGTGCCGACGCTGTATGAGCTGCTGGGTATGGATGTGCCGCCCTTCGTGCAGGGGCGGTCGGCGGCCTCGCTGCTGCGCGCAGGCGCGTCTGATGCGCCGCACCGCGAATTCGTCCGCACTGAGCATTACGCCGCCACCAACCTGGCCGACGAGACCCACGCCACCATGTATCGCGATCGGCGTTGGAAGCTGGTCGTCTATCACCAAAAGAACCTCTGCGAGCTGTACGACCTGGAGAACGACCCCTGGGAGCATCGGGACTTGTCGGGAGATCCGGACTACGCCGGCGTCAAATGGGACTTGCTGCGAAAGAGCTATGACGCGACGGTGTACGCCCGTCCGGCGCAGACTGATCGCTACGGTCCCTTCTGAAGCTCCTGGCCAGCGGCGTTTGCCTTTTAGTCAAACCACGCTTATAATAATCTTCGGGCAAGCCCGTCTAAGGCAAATGGTGGATTGACGTGGCGGAAAACGATCCAGTTTTAGAACAGCGCGTCGAGGCATTGGAACAATTCTCGCAGACTCGGGTGGTCGAGCAAGTCGGCGAGTTGACTGAGCGCGTCTCCGGCTTGGAAAGCGCGAGAGAGGCGGAGAAACCGCACCTGGCGACCAAGTCCGATATTGCTCGCTTGGAGGGGTTGCATAGCGCCACGCAAGAGCAGATTGCCGCCCTTAGCGAGCAAGTTAGCAAAGACCTCAATGCCCAAAGCGAAGTGTTCAACGCGCGGCTGGACGCCCAAAGCGAAGTGTTCAATGCGCGGCTGGACGCCCTTAGCGAGCAAGTTAGCAAAGATCTCAATGCCCAAAGCGAAGTGTTCAACGCGCGGCTGGACGCCCAATCCAAGCAGTTCAACGCGCGGCTGGACGCCCAAAGCGAGCAGTTTAACAAGGATTTGCAAGCCCAATCCGAGCAGTTTAACGCGCGGCTGGACACCCAAAGCGAACAGTTTAACACGCGGCTGGACACCCAAAGCGAACAGTTTAACGCGCGGCTGGACGCCCAAAGCGAGCAGTTTAACAAGGATTTGCAAGCCCAAT
>WTGO01000078.1 GCA_011523515.1 Chloroflexota bacterium | reverse complement strand
CAGTACACCCCCTATCCGATGGAGTTCTTATATCATTGATATTTACCACTCCCTCACTCAAATGACATTTGCGGATTTCACTAGCTGTGTCATAATACTGAGCTCTTGCCAACTCAGTCACAGCACCGAAAATACGCGACAGAAGCTCTAACTCTGCGGCAGTTTCAATATTCTCAAAGATGCTTAGCTGCTTCGTAATCGAAAACCGCTTGAACGCAAAAATAAACGCCTTATAAAGTTCGAGTCTCGCGGAGTGATCCAACTGATCATTAGATCCAATCATTCCAATCATTGTCTTTGCTGATCTCTTTTCGTCCCCCAGTAACTTGCCATACCACTGCCTTATGCTTGGAAGATTGCCAAGCGCCCATTCGGAACCAGTAACTATTCGTAGCCTCTGCCAATTAGTGGCAATCCTAGCGAAAACTCCTTCAGTCAGAAACTTCGTTAGTGCGGCAAATCTTGGATCATCTTCATTCAAGCTCTGCCTATCGCTAGTGATGATATCTTCTGTGTTGTCGTCGTCGTCCATAAACTCAGCGTCAATTTCTCCAACGACATATTTGGTCCAGATACCACCTTCTTGCATATTCTGCAGCAAGTCGTGATGAACTTCTTTCCCTCTGGCAGATATTGCTATGCCAACGGTGTCATTTGGAATGCCCTTCGTTGTATTCAATGTTCCTATCCAGCCAGTAATCACGTAATTGAGAACGCCAAACGTATTATCTTCTGATGACTTGTGTTCAGCCCTCGGAAAACGCGCGCTGACATAACTAGCATCATGACCAAAATACCATACATACTCAATCTGTTTCTCGTACTCCCGGTCACCAGCAGAGATTTGTTTTTCATTTATTGAGACGTTGAAGTTGTCTGTCCCGAGAATGGTGAATTTTCTTGCTAAATTCCGACGAAGCACTGAGACAGATGGCATTCGTAGATTTCGAAGATTCGACAGTACGATGCGTGTTCCTCATAGTCTGAAATTCTGCTATTGACACCTAGCAGCTGCCAGCGCTCACCCGCTCAAAGCAGCAAACGCGTCCTGCCGCCTCTGCGCGTCCGCCAGCTGCTGCGCTTGCAGTTTGCGCGTGAGGGCAGCCATATCGGCGGCCAGCGGCATCAGGTCGATGCGGTTGGCGCTGTTGATGGTCTCGACCCATTCGGGCCGCAGGGCGTCGATGCCGTGCAGAGCCCCGACGATCGCCCCGCCCATGCCGGCGATGGAGTCGTTGTCGCGGCCGTAGTTGGTCCCGCCCATAATCGCGCCATCATAGTCGCCGTCGGTCACGACCAGGAAGCCCAGTGCTATCGGGACTTCTTCGATACTGTGCGAGCGGCTGGGCGTCCAGTCATTAGTGCCGTTGCCGCGCTCGTTCTTAGCGTCATCGGGCGAGGTATCGTACTCGCGCATGACATCACGCAGGGGGCCGATAGCAGCGCGCCAGTCGCTCAGCGTGCTGGCTTTGTCAGCGATGGCGGCGATACAGTCGGCGGTGCCATCTTTGGCGACGGTCAGCGCGGCGTCGATGATGGAGCTGACCGAGGCGTCCGGCTTGAAGGCTTCGGCCACACAGGCGGCCTGGACCGCGGCTGCTTCCAGCCCGAAGCTGACCTGATGGGGGCTGAAGACATCAACCCCTTCGGCATAGGCGCGGGCGGGATCGCAGGCGTTGACAATGCCGACCGGGGCGGCGTACATGGCGGCGCCGCAATTGACCATATTGCCGACACCGGCATTGCGTGGATCGGCATTGGCCAGCCAGCGATTGTAGAGCCACTTCTCGGGATAGAATAGCCGCTCCACCAGCTTCATCTCCCGCTCGTACTCAGGGATCCAGCGGTCTTCCAGCGCCATCTTGGGCACGAGGCGACGGAAGACTTCATGCGCGTCCAGGTGGTCGCCGTGCTCGAGATAACATTGGCAGAGCAGCTGCACCATGTGTGTATCATCGGTGTAGCGCCCATTGCCGCGGCCGCGCACATTTTCTTCGTCCCAGCTTTCGACCAGGTCGGTGATATAACCGTAGCGCGCCTGAATCTCGTCGGGCATGCGCCACTCCGCGGGCGCGCCCATGGCATCGCCGATTGCGCCGCCGTAAAGGCAGCCCTGGATTTTCTTCAGCAGTTGATCGGTCACTTTTTCCCTCCATTGGCTAGCTTAGAGTTACGGTAGCCCGTACCCGGACTTTTTTCTACTTGCGGATCTTGTTCTCATACGACAGGGTTTCCGTTGGCTGCGTATCCAGGTCGACTCCATTGCCGTCGAGGCGTTGGTTTATCCGGTCCAGCTGACGGATGATTTCATCCATCTGCCTCTTGCTGGTGCTTTTCCAGTCAAGGATGATAAACGGTAAGATCAGCCATACAATTGAGACCGCCAACAGAATAAGTGTGAGAATCACGCTCAGTCCCGCTATTCCAGTTCCCACAAAATTCCCTCCTTCTGGAATTCAGAGGCATACTTCCAAATCGTTCAATGCCAGATAGACCTACATAAAGCGCACGCAGTAGACCACCGCCAGGTTGTGCATCAAACAGCGCCAGTTGTCGCCGCGGTCATCGGAGACGTAGAAGTTGCCGGCGGTCGTGCCGAAAGCCAGCGAGTCGCCGTCATTGTCCAGCGCGTGGCGGAAAATGAGATCATAGCAATGCCGCTGGGGCAAGCCGCTGCGCAAATTCTTCCAGGTCGCGCCGCCGTCTTCCGTGCGGCAGATGACCAGCGAGCGGTCGACAGGCACGCGATATTCGGCGCTGACGGCAGGCGCCACCCAGGCGACGCGCTCGTCCTGCGCGTCCACCGCCAGCGCGAAGCCGAATCCGGCGGGTCCGCCGCTCTTGTCGGAGATGTCGCGCCACTGCAATCCGCCGTTTTCGCTGCGGTAAGTGCCGCAGTGATTCTGCTGCCAGAGCACATCGGGA
Source organism: Chloroflexota bacterium (assembly GCA_011523515.1). Taxonomy (GTDB): domain Bacteria; phylum Chloroflexota; class Anaerolineae; order Aggregatilineales; family Phototrophicaceae; genus UBA6055. The sequence continues at coordinate 3,223 of WTGO01000078.1, read as the reverse complement.
TTGCTGGGGCTGGCGAGAATGATATGCGGGTCGTGGCCATGCTCGTGGTGCGGGTCCGGCAAATAATCAGCGAAGAGGCCGCGATTGCGCGCGCTCCAGGTTTCGCCGCCGTCCGCGCTGACGTAGACGCCGCCCACGCTGATGCCGACGGTGAGGCGGCGGCTGTCGCGCGGGTCGACCTGGATGGCGACTGTGCCGGGATGATCGCGCCCGGCGCCGAACCAGTGCGTGTTGCTGGGGTGCTTCCAGAGCGTCTCGACCAGCTGAAAGGAATCGCCGCCGTCATCGCTGAGGAAGAGACCGCCCGGGTCGGTGCCGAGATAGAGTCGATTGGGTTCGTCCGCGCCGCCGGGTTCGACCAGCCAGATGTAGTTGGTCTTGGCGGGCACGCTAAAATCGGGCGGGACGGTATCGCCTTCGGGGTACTTTGGCGCTTCGACCTCTTGCCAGCTGGCGCCGCCATCGCGCGAGCGGTGCAGCTTGCCGCCCCAATGGCCGTGATCAAGGCTGACCCAGATCGTGTCCGTGCGCGGGTCGCGGAAGGCGTAGACCACTGGTATGGCTTCAAAGTGCGCCGATTCGACCTGCCAGTCGGCGCCGTCGCGGCTCATGATCAGCAGGCCCTTGCGGGTGCCGACGAGGAGTTTATTGTGCAAGGCTTACCCCCCTGAGAGTGCCTGTACAATGAAGATTTGGGTATCGGCGGAGACGCGGTCGGAGAGGGTCTGCTTGTCACGCAGGAGCTCGCCGCCGACGAAGATGTTGACGTGTTTGCGCAGCGCGCCCTGCTCGTCGATGATGTAGTCGGCGAGTCCGCGCCAGCGCTGGTCGACGGCGGGGATGATGTCGGCGACGGTAGCGGCGTCGATCATGCACTCGCAGAGGTCGGGGAAGAAGCGCTGCAGGTTGGGCGTGAATTTGACGTGGGCCATGGCGCAGATTAGAACGGATGGGGTGCGGGGTTGTCAAGCTTTGGTGGTGAGGGAGGCGGAGGTTCTACACTCTGCCACCGAGTTCACAGCGTTTTTTCGAGGGCATAGAGGAAATCCGTTAACACAAAGACACGAAGGCACAAAGGTCACGAAGAAAATGTAGAGGCGAGGGAACCGCAGTGTCTACACGCGGCGGTGGCTCGACCGCCGTTTATGGCAAAAGTTCCAGGTAATCGCAGTGGTTCGGCTGGAATATGCTGAAATCGCGCCGGTCGAAGGTTGCGATTCTGGTGATGTTCTCGCGTTCGGCTATAGCCATGATGCAGCAGTCGACGATGTCGAATTCTGCGTCGTCGTAGGTGACTAGGATTTCGCGCGCTCTATCCAAATCTCCCATTTCGATAGGCTCTAGGGGAGCATCCAATTGCGAGAAGTACTCAAGAAACCTCCGAATGCCGCTGTGTCCCAAATCACGCGAGATCAAATAGCAGACCTCTGGCAGAGACACGTCTGGCACGAGCATAACCTCAGTGATCTGAGACACAAAACCCATCGCATCCGTATGGCGAGTGTCTTCAGAGTTAAATAAGGCGTAGACGAAGTTGCTGTCCGCGATAAGCGTCATCGGTTGACACGGCGTTTTAGATAGTCCGCGAACTCTGTGTTAAGAATCTCGCGGCTTCGCTCGGACGTATCGACTGGATGCGGTGATGACAAATCCGCTGCCAAGGCGATTCTGGCGAAATCGGCCGTGGTCGCCCGACGTTTTACTTTGTCGTCGCGCCCAGCAGTATCAAGCGGTTCAGGAGACGACATGTTCAATTCCTTCGCGTGACGCGCCATATCTGCCAAGGTCGCCCACTTCTTTTCGTTATTCTCGCTATCGTTGGCGTAGCGCGCGAGCATATCACGCAGCAGGTCGTTGACGTCGGCGTCATTTTGCTTGGCGAGCGCTTTCAGGCGAAGCGCGATGTCTTCGGGGATGTCGATGGTCATGGCTGGATCCTCCGCTTGGGGGGATTATACCATTGAATGGGGCGCTGACTGTCGATGGATTTTTACCACCGAGTACACCGAGTTTTTTCGAGGGCACAGAGGGTTCGGTATTGAACCACAAAGACACAAAGGGCACAAAGTCATCAGTTGCTGTAATAGGAAACTGTAGCTAGATTTAGCGAAGGGGATTGTTGAGAGGACAGACCTTGACAGAGCTTAACTTCAAGAACCGAACGCTATATCACGGTGACAACCTCGAATTACTACGCGGCATGAACAGCGAGACAGTGCATCTTATCGCCACGGACCCGCCTTTCAACAAGAATCGCGATTTTCATCATGCCACGCCCGACAGCTTGGCGGCAGGCGCGAAATTCAAGGACCGCTGGCGTTGGGATGACGATGTTCACGAAGAATGGACGGACAGCATCAGGGACGACTGGCCCGCGGCTGAGAGCGTCATTGCGGCGTGAGCATGCGCGCGAACGGGCGGATTGGCTGCGGGACAATTTTGAGAGCGAGGAATGCCAGGCGATGATAGCAGTCTGAGCGCCCCCGCCTTCATGTGGGAAGGGCATTGCGAGCGGCGGAGAAAAACAACAACCCGGCAACATGCGCCGGGCTGCCAATGTGCATCTTCGCGCTAGCTGGCTATGAGTTTGCCTTCACCTGCCTCAGGTACTCCAGATGCTCCCGAGCCTCTTCAAGCTGCGCTAGTATCTCATCGCGCCGCGCCTTCAAAGCTTCCTTCTGCGCCCGCTCGTGGTGCAATTTCGCTTTGAGCGACTGTCGTTCCTCTTTAGTTCTGGCTTGGTCCCTGCGCGCTCTTAGGTCGGCAAGGATGGACCGCGCCGCCTCAAGCTTGGTTCTGATCTCGTCCTTTTCCGCCCTGAGCTTCTTGATATAGGCCTTGGTTTCCGCAATTTCCGCTTTGATATCCGACTGCGCCAATGCGACGCCGCCCAGGCTGCTCAAGGCGAATAGCGCCAGCAATACCAACAAGAATATAATCCGCATGTAAATTCTCCCTACTGCAATTGAGTATTAAATTCAAGCCGAGTATAGCACGTATGACAAAAAAACTACCGGCAGCCTCTGTGGGGAGTGGTGAATATCGCGGATATTTTCCTGTTGGCGAACACTGCGCAGGTTTTTTCACCACCGAGGACACCGAGAACACAGAGTTTTCTTGTTTGATTGGCGAAGTTTTGTGTCGGCTGAATTCACCACTCCCCTCCGTGGGAGTGGTGAATCATTGATATAGGAATTCAAATACATGAGCATCGTAATTGGGA
>WTGO01000138.1 GCA_011523515.1 Chloroflexota bacterium | reverse complement strand
ACAGTACACCCCCTATCCGATGGAGTTCTTATATCATTGATATTTACCACTCCCTACATACATAGAGACTATCCATGTAGTTACTTCTGCGTTATTCGTATTCGACTACGCGCCAGCTCGCAGTATTCCTCGCTGATGTCCATGCCGATCCAGCGCCACCCAGCCAGTTCCGCGGCGATGGCGGTTGTACCCGAGCCGATGAAGGGATCAAGCACGACTTTCGCCTCGGTAGCGTCAACGCACTTCTGCGCCAGCGCCAAGGGAAAGGGCGCCGGATGGGGGTTTTTCGTCTCCTGCGGGATGCGCCAGACATCGCCCTGCGCGTTAGCCTTGGGCGCCAGCTTGAACTTGGGCTTGGCAATCAAATAGATGACTTCATAAGTCGGCAAGAAATAACCGGGGTTGAAGTTGATGCCGCCGTTGCGCTGCCAGATGATGATTTGCCGCACCGGGAAACCGGCGACGATATCGGCGCGGTCTTGTAATAATCCGCCTTGCACGCGCCACTTGTGATTGTAGAAGATCGCGCCGTCTTCACTCAATACGCGCATCATGGCGGACAGGCAGTCACGTTGCCATTTGACATATTCATCATGAGGCATTGCATCATTGTGCGCGGCATAGCCCTTGAGAAGCGCGGCCTGCGGCCATTTGCCGCCGCTGCCGTTCCTGAGTCCATTGCCGGTGCTGTTCTTGATGTTATAGGGTGGGCTGGTTACGATGAGGTCGATGGACGCTGCGGGCATTTGGTTCATCAGGTCGATGCAATCGCCTTGATGCACTTTGCCCAGCCAATTCGAAATTCCCGGCTGTGAGTTTTCCGCAGTCTCCGCTTTGATTTCCATGCTGGCTTCTCCTATACTCAACTATACAGTTTTCACCTTGATCTGGCTAGTTTCTTGCTGAGTTCGCAGTCAATGACAGACGCGCTTGCAGGCAAAGTCGTCATCATCACCGGCGCCAGCTCCGGCATTGGCGCGGCAGCCGCCCGCGCGCTCGCTAAACGCGGCTGCAAATTGACGCTGGCTGCCCGCTCAGAGGACAAGCTGCAAGCGCTGGCGGCCGAGCTCGCGGCGGAATCGCTGGTCGTCCGCGCCGACATGACCGCAGCTGCCGACATCAGCCGCATGGTCACGCTCACGCTGGAGCGCTTCGGCCGCATCGATGTCATGTTCGCCAACGCCGGCATCTTCATTCAGGGCGACTTCGCCGACTATGACATGGGTACCATAAGCGATATGCTCAGAACCAACGTGGACGGGGTGCTGCGCTGCGCCCATGCCGTCCTGCCGGCGATGAAAGCGCAGGGCAGCGGCGACATTCTGGTCACCAGCTCAATCGCCGGCCATGAAGAGTTGCCGGGCGGCCCCGCTTACGGCGCCAGCAAACACGCCATCGAGACCTTCGTCAACACGCTGCGGCGGCAGGTAGCGGGCGATGGCATCCGCGTCATGTCGCTGGCGCCGGCGCGCGTCGCTAACGAGCTGTGGAATCTGACCGATCCGCCCGAAATCGAAACGCTGACCGTTGGCGAGCAGCGCTATCTAAAAGTAGAAGATGTGGCGGACGCGGCTTTGTTTATGCTATCGCGTCCGCGGCATGTCACGATTCGCAACCTGGTGATTATCGCGCGGCAACAGGATGTGTGACGCCTTGTGTGCCTCTATTCCATAGATTTCGATCCAAAATCGACGCCCGGTGGAGGATGCGACCCTGTCTTTTTCCATTCGCGCCGGGCAATCAACATTATAGGCTGATTCATTTTCAGGCGGTTGACTGTTGCGCGACCGATAGCGGACACGCCAACAATTTCACTGCTGTCGTCGCTCCAACTAAAATGCTCGTGCCAGCTGTCGCTACGTGGATGAAATAGGCGAGTTTCGCGTTGCGATTCCGTGTCAAACCCGGTCTGAAAGTTAAGTTTGAAGCTGTTGCAACTGACGCAGGAGAGACAAAGGTTCTCAGCCACAGTCTCGCCACCGGCCGATACGGGTATGATGTGGTCCAGCACCATCGACACTACAATACTTTGCTGTGCCTGGCAGTATTCGCACAGCCAATTCGCGCGAACGCCAACCAGGTTTCGCAGTCAGGTGGGAGCACGCGACATCTAGTCCACCTCAGGCGCGGTGTAGAGGTATGTATCGATGTCGTGACCCCGCTCCTGCAACAGCGCCAGCGCCCGAGACCGCAGAAGCATTTGACGATCAACCCAGTCTATGATATAAGTCAATTCTGCCTTCTCTTGCTCTGTAATCGTTCCTTCACTTCCACGATTTAATAATTCGCGCATGCGAGCGTCCTGCGCGCGCGTCAGTCGCTGGTGTATCAAGGCCCAAAGTTGCTCATCGGTACAGTTGTTTAGCCTGTCAAGCTGATACTCAACGATAGAATCGCCGCCAAATAGAAGCGCTAAGCCTTCCTGAAGGATCGATTCAATGCTGCAATTCTCGCCTTCCGCGATTACTCGTACATGATCTTCAATTTCCGGCGCGATTTCCAATTCTACAGTTGACCGTTTCATCAGCCAGTTGCCTCAGTATCCCTCGACCTCATTGTACTCCATGTTTATCCGAACGGACACTAATAGTCGAGTTCGCCGCGTCTCAGCTCAGCAGCGCGCGCGCCGCGGCGAGACTGCGCGGTACGCCGACTTGCAGCGGCTCCTCCGAACCCTCGTATTCCAGCGACCACCAGCCGTCGTAACCCGCGGCATCCATGACCGCCCGCAGTCCCGCCAGGTCAACCAGGCCATCGCCGATGATCGCGCCAGTCAGCATCTGCCCGTCCGCCCCTTCAAAGACGTGGCCGACTTCGTCGGCGCGCGCGAGGCGCATGTCCTTCAAGTGAACCAGCACAACCCAGTCCGCCAAGTCACGCGCCGCCTCGACCGGATCCTGACCAACTGGCACGAAGTTGCCGCTGTCCAAATTGACGCGCAGCGCCGGCGAGCCAACCCGCTCGATGATGGCGCGCACCTGGTCGCTGCGCCCGGCGAAGCGCCCGTGATTCTCCAGCGCCAAAGTCACGCCGCGCGACTTCGCGTAAGCGGCGCCGGCTGACAGCCCTTCCAGGATCCAGGCCTCGCCCTCGTCCTGCGAGACGTCGGCGCGCGCGCTGCCGCTGAAGACGCGCAGCAGGTCGACGCCCAGTTCCAGCGCGATATCCACGCCGCGTTTTAGGTCGGCCAATTCACGGGCGCGGGCGCCGGCTTCCGGCTGGATGAAATTGTTGCTGATCGAGTAAACCGCGATATCAAGCCCGGCTTCGGCGATACGCCGCTTGACTTGCGGTAGCTCGCGCTCGGCGTCGCTCCAGAAGATGTCGAGCAACTCGACGCCGGCCACGCCTTGCGCCGCCGCGTAGTCGACGAAGCCCAGCAGATCGAGCTGCCCGGCCTGCACCGCCCGCAGGCAGCTATACATACTCACGCTCAGTTTCATCGCTGCGCCCCCGCCGATTCATAAGCTGCTTCGATCACGCGCATCACCTCCAGGCCGTCTTCACCGCCAACCAAAGGCGGCTCGCCCGTTTCGATGCAGCGCAGAAAGTGACCGGCCTGCGCCACGAAGCGATCGGGCTCGTCGAAGCGCTGCTCGGTCCAGTCGTCCTGATCCGCCAGCCTGTAGCGCAGGCCCGCCTCGGCGTTGTAGTCCAGCACAGCCTGGCCTTCAGCGCCGTAGATGCGCACGACAGCTTCCGAAACCGGCGTCACCCAGCTGCAATTCAAGCTGCCCAATACGCCGCCGCGGCTGCGCAAAAGCAGCGAGGCGCTGTCTTCCACGTCAATCGGCAGCGCCGACGAAACCTGCGCCTGTGCGCTCTCAACTTCGTCTCCGCCCGTCAGCGCGCGAAAGATGTCGATGCTGTGCGCCAGCGTGTCGATCAAGATGCCGCCGCCGGCGATGTCCGCTTCCGTGAACCAGGACGACCCCGCGCGCGCGAAACGCATGCCGAAACGATTTTCGATCTGCACAAGACAGCCCAGGCGGCCACTCGCTATAAGCGCCTGCGCCGCCCGCAGCGGCGGGTGAAAACGATGGCAGAAGGCAAATTGCAGCAGCGTCGATTGCGTCGCCGCGACGATCGCTTCGGTTTCCGCCAGATTACGCGCCGGCGGCTTCTCACAGAGAACGGCGCTGCCGCGCGCAGCCGCCGCTGCCACAGCCGGCAGGTGAAACTTGGGTGGTGTGCAAATGCTGACGGCGTCGGGTTTCACGGCATCCAGCATCCGCTCGCCGTCGCGGAAAATCTGTCCACCGTAGGTCGCCACTTTCTCCTGCGCCGCCGACTCGACGACATCGGCGATGCCGACGATCTCACAGCGCTCGGCATGCGCGGCGTAAGCACGTAGATGCGCCGCCGCGATGCCACCCGCGCCAATCACGGCGACTCGGATCTTTCCCATAGCGTCAGCCCTTTAATCCCGTCAAAGCGATGCCGCGCACAAAAGTTTTCTGCGTGAAGAAGAAGAGCGCGATCGTGGGCAGCATTGCCAAGGTAGAGGCTGCCATCATCAACTGCCATTGCGCACCGTACATATTTTGGAATAGTTTCAAGCCCAGGGAGATAGTCCAGTCTTGTTGATTTTGCAGGTAAATCAAGGGGCCGAGGAAGTCGCGATAGGTCTGTACAAAAGTAAAGAGAGCCACAACCGCCAGCGCCGGCCGCATCAGAGGGATCATCACATGCCACAAGATACCCAATTCACTGGCGCCATCAATCCTGGCGGCGTCGCTAAGCTCTTGCGGGATCGTTAGCAGGAACTGGCGCAGGAGGAACACATAAAGCGCGCTGCCGAAGAAATGCGGCACAACGAGCGGCAAAAATGTGCCCACCCAGCCGAGGTCGCGGAAGATCAGATACAGCGGGATCAGCGTCACCTGCGACGGCAGCATGATGGTGCTCAGATAGATGAGAAAGATGATATTGCGTCCGGGCCACTGTATACGCGCGAATCCGTAGGCGATGAAGGTGCAGGAGAGGACTGTGCCCAGCACGGTCAAGCCGGAGATGGCGATGGTATTCCACATATAGCGCCAGAAGGGAATATAGGTGGTGGACGCGCCAAAATTCTGCCATTGCGGGTTGGGCGGGAAGATCGGCGGCGGCTGCTGGAAAATCTCGACATCGGTCTTCAGCGCGGTGACGATCAGCCAATAGAGCGGGAAGATATAGGCGACCGCCATGATGAAGACGATGGTATAGGCGATGGACCGTTTGATGCGGTCCTGAACCAAGCGGTTATGCCGCCAGTGAATTGCCGCGGTCACCTAGTTCTCCGCATGATAATAGACCCAACCTGATGTCCGAAACAGAACTACCGTGGCGACGAGCACGATCATAAACAGGATCCAGGCTTGGGCGCTGGCGTAACCCATCTTAAATTGTTGAAATGCTGTTTGATACAAATACATGGAGTAGAACATGGCCGAATTAGCCACGCCGCCGGCTGCGCCATCGCGCGTGGCCGTCATCACCCAGGCTTCGGTGAAATACTGAAAGTAGCCGATAACGTTTACGATGATAGTATAAAAGATGACCGGGCTGATCATCGGCAGGGTGATTTTGAAAGTCTTTTGCAGGGCGTTCGCCCCGTCCAATTCGGCCGATTCCAGCAGGTCATGCGGGACGTCCTGCAAGCCCGCCAGATAAATCAATATCGTGTTGCCGCCGAACCAGGCGCCCATGAAAATCAGCGAAGGTTTGACCCAGTCCGGGTCGGTCAGCCAGCCGATCGGCGGCAAGCCGACAAACCTGAGGAATTCGTTCAAGATGCCGAATTGCCCATTAAATATCCAGAGCCAGACAATGGTCGAGGCCACCACCGGCGTAATCGATGGCACATAGAAGATGCTGCGATAGATTGACAGGCCTTTGATCCTGGTATTCAGCAAGAGCGCCATCAGCATATTGAAGACCAGGTGAATTGGCAGGCCTATCAGCACCATGTAGAGCGTATTTTGAATGCCGATTTTGAAGACGCGGTCCTCAAGCAAGAAGCGGTAGTTGTTCAAACCCACATAACGCGGGGGCTGCAGGATGTTGTAGCGCGTAAAGCTGTATTGCAGCGACTGCGCGATGGGGCCGATGTTGAACATGAAGAAGCCGATGATCGCCGGCGAGATGAAGAGCAAGCCGATGATCAGCGAACGCCGCTGCCGCTTGGTGAGTCGGGGCAGGCGCAGGGAAAGGGTCATAGGTCTCGTCCGCAGGCGCGGAAACCTGCAGGGGCCAGCCGGTGGCTGACCCGCTCTGACACATTCAAATCGTCTGCGATTGCGACCATGCGACGCAATCCGGAAAGCGGGCGACCCAAGGGTCGCCCCTACAAGGCTTGTCCGCTACTAACAGATGAGAGTTTCTATTGCTCCGTCTGCTCGT
>WTGO01000065.1:98393-118110 GCA_011523515.1 Chloroflexota bacterium | reverse complement strand
CCCCAAACCCCTCCCCCATAAAGAGGGAGGGGCTTCATTTTCCAGTAGATCAGGCGTCTATTGACCCCTTCCCTCCATGTGGGATGCTCACCATAGAGATGGAGAGGTAGGGGCCGGGGGATGAGGGGCGTACTGTTTCCTAGCCCTTAACCGCTCCGATGGTCAATCCGGATATGAAATAGCGCTGCAGCATCAGAAACAACACAATGACTGGCACAGACACCAGGGTCGCCGCCGCCATCATCTCGCCGTACGGAATTTGTGAGGCCGTCGCCTGGCTGCGCATGGTCGCGATTCCGACCGGCAGCGTGATGACCCGGTTGCCGCGCAACACCATCAGCGGCCAGATGAAACTGTTCCACGAGCCGAGGAAGGTTAATATCGCCAGCGTCGTCAAGCCGGGCCGCACCAGGGGCGCGATGACCTGAGCATATATCCGGAATTCTGAGGCGCCGTCAATCCGCGCCGACTCCATCAATTCCGTCGGCACTGCCTGTATATACTGCCGCATGAGAAAGATGCCAAATGCCGGGGCCATCCACGGGACGATCATTGAAGCGGGATGATTGACCCAGTCAATCCGGCTCATTAAGATGAACAGCGGAATCAGAATAAGCTGGAAAGGAATCATCGTCGAGCCGATGAGAATGATGAAGAGCAGATTCTTCCCGCGGAAGTAATACTTGGCGAAGGCGAAACCGGCGAGCGAACAGAAGAATAGCACAAGCACAGTCACCACCCCGGCGTAAATGATGCTGTTGATATACCAATAGGGAAATGGCCAGTCGGTCAGCAGGGTAATGTAATTCTTGAAGGACCACTCGGCGGGCGGCAGCCAGGGCGGCAGCGTGAAAATCTCGGTCGTCGTCTTGAATGACGAGTAGATCATGAAGGCGATCGGCGCGACTGTCAGCAAGGCCCCGCTGATGACCACAACATGCAGCGCAATAACGCCCAGGCGCCGACCGAATCGCTCGTCCATCAGTCCTCCTTCCGGAAGACGCCGTACCACTGCAGCTGCAGCAACGACAAAATGAACACGGTCGCGAAAAGCACCGTCCCCACCGCCGAAGCGAAGCCAAGACGCAAACGCGTATAGCCGCGCTCATAGAGATACTGCACGACGCTCATACTGGCGTTGGCGGGTCCACCCGTACCATTAGTCAAAATGTGGATTTCGTCGAAGATCTGAATTGAACCTAACAACACGATGATGCTGACGAACAAGATGATTGGTCGCAGCATGGGGATTGTGATGCGAAAGAACTTCTGCAGCATACTCGCGCCATCGATCGAGGCCGCTTCGTACAATTCTTCGGGAATGCTTTGCAGCCCCGCCAGAAAATAAATGGTCAGCAAACCGGTCGAGCGCCAGGCGATAAGAATGATAATCGCCACCTTGATCCACGCTCGATCGCCCAGCCAGTATATCGGCTCCATGCCCAAATAGATCAGCGGCGCGTTCAGCAGGCCCGTATCGCGATTGTAGAGGATCTGAAAGACCAGCGTAACCGCCACCGTCGATGTCACCACCGGCGTGAAGTACATCGCCCGCCAAACATTGCTGAAGCGCAAGGATTTGGCGTTGAGCAGCACCGCCAGCACCAGGGCCAAGGGCAGGACAATCAGCAGGCTGGCGATCGCGTAGATCGCCGTATTCGTCGCCGCCTGCGCGAAGACCTTGTCGCTTAACAGGCGCCCGTAATTGCGCGCGAGCACAAAGCGGGGATCGTTGATGCCATCCCAACGGAACAGGCTCAGCACCAGCGCAATCAGGCTGGGCGCCAGAAAGAAGAAAGCAAACAGGACGTAGAAAGGGGAGATGAAGGCGTAGGGCGCGAGCTTGTGCTGCTGGAAGCCGCCGCTCTCCCGCGCCTCACGCCCGCGCGCTATTGCCGCCTGAACCATGCTTTGCTCCAGTGTGGGGAAAGGCAGCGCCGGCAGGACAGGCGCCCTGCCAACGCCGGATTGCCGCCTTATTCGGCGAAAGCGATTTCGTCTTCCATGTATTGAACGATGTTGTCGATCGCCTCTTCAGCCGTGACTGCGCCATCAAAGAACACAGCCAGCTCAGCCGCCATCTGCAGCTCAAAGGTCCGGCGGAACAAGCTCTGATACCAGATCGGCACATCGTCCACGATCTCCGCGAAGACCTCGCCCGTTTTTTGACCGGCGTAAAACTGATCGGACAATCCTACGATTCGATCATCGTGGAAAGCAGCTGCCATCGTCGGATAGTAGGCGATCTCCTCATAACGCTTGATCTGATTCTCCAACGTCACATAGGTGTATTGCAGCAGCTCCCAGGCATATTTCGCGTTCTCGTTTTCCTTGGCAACGGCGAAACCGGTGCCGCCCCAGACCGAGGTCTTGTGGCCGTCGCCATCGGCCCAGACCGGCATGCGGCCAATACGGAATTGCTCAGCCATATCTTCCGCTTGCGGTTTCAGGATGTAGTCGGAATACCAATCGGGCATGATCGCGCCGACCAAATTGCCTTCGCGATAAGCATTGATGATCGCCGGTCCCCAAACTTCGGCGCTGGGAACGTAGCGTATCGCGCCGCTGTCCAAGCCCTCGCGCAGCAAATTCAGCACTTCAATCGCGATCGTCCGATTCTCTTCATCCGGCAAGACAAACTCGCCGTGTTCGTCGAAGATCGCGCCGCCTCGCTGCAGCAAATACATCATGAACATGCCGCCGTGGTCCGTGATGTAAGACATGGCGATGCCTTCTTCCGCAAGCGCCGCGCCCGTCTCCAAATACTCATCCCATGTCGTCGGCGCCGACAGTCCCCGCTCCTCAAAAATCGACGGCTGATAGTAATAGACAACGGCGCAAAGCGAGCTGTCCACACCATAGACGCGGCCCTGATACTTGTAAGGCGTGTGTCGCCCTTCCACGATCAGGTCATAGTCGTCGGCCAGCAAATCGGTCAAATCGAGGAACTTGCTCTCGATGATGCCGCCTTGCATGAAGCGCGGGAACGAGCCCTGCTCGATGCCCAGCAAATCGGGGATCTCTTCGCCGGCCGCCAAATTGCCCAGCACTTTGTCGAATACGCTCGGCACCACTTCGAATTCGAACGTGAAGTCGACATCCGGGTAGCGGTCTTGCCACTCTTCGGCGCGCGCGCTGAAAAATTGCACGTACAAGCCGTCGTGCGTCCACATCGTCAGCGTCACTTCGCTGGCGTCCTGCGCCGCCGCCGGCAGCGCCGCGCCTGCCAACGCAATTGCTATCAGCAATGCAACAATCGTAAGTACCCGTCTCATTTTGACCTCCCTTATTCAGGCGATAATCTACAGGCTAAATTATTGAACCCGCAGAGAGTTTATCCCCTATCAATTTGGATGTCAAAATCCGAGAAGACTTGCCGCGCAGCACAAAATACCGGCTGATCTATGCTATAATTCGCGCCCGAAGGCCAGGCTCGGGAGACGGCAAATGAGCGAATTGCTCAACGTTGATACTGCCCTAGACAATATACTGGATAGTGTGAAGACGCTGCCGGCCGAGACCGTCTCCTTGCCCGAGGCGCATAATCGCGTCAGCGCGGACGACATCGTCTCCCCCATCGACCTGCCGCCCTTCGACAACTCCGCCATGGACGGCTACGCCCTGTACAGTGAAGACAGTATCGCAGCCAGCCAATCTCACCCGATAGCGCTTCCGGTGGTCATGGATATCTTGGCCGGCAGCGCGCCCAGCGGGCAACTTCAGCGGGACCAGGCCGCGCGCATCATGACGGGCGCGCCCGTTCCCGCCGGCGCTGACGCCGTCATCCCGGTCGAGGACACCGACGATGACTGGGTGAAGGGAGAAAGCGGCGCCGTTCCCAACAGTGTGCAGCTCTATCGCAGTCTACGCCGCGGCGAGAATATTCGGCGCGCGGGCGAAAACATCGCTCAAGGCGAAACCGTGATGCGAGCGGGCACGGTAATCGCTCCGGCCGAAATCGGCATGCTGGCCGGCATCGGCTGCGCCAAAGTCGCGGTCATCCGCCGGCCCAAAGTCGTCATCCTCAGCAGCGGCGACGAGCTGGTTGATGTCCACGGCGCCCTTGAACCCGGCCAAATCCGCGACACCAACAGCTACACGCTGGCAGGACTGGTTCGAGACGCGGGCGGCATTCCTATCCGGTTGCCCATCGCCGCTGACACTCTGGCGTCGATCCGCGCGCTATACCGCCGCGCCCTGGAGATCAATCCCGATCTGATCATCAGCACGGCCGGCGTATCGGTCGGCGCGGCCGACCTGGTCAGAGTCGTCATGGACGAATTGGGCGACATCGACTTCTGGCGCATCAATATGCGTCCGGGCAAACCCCTGGCTTTTGGCACGCTGCAAGGCGTGCCTTTCTTTGGGCTGCCCGGCAACCCGGTGTCGACTATGGTGACATTTGAAGTGCTCGCGCGCCCGGCGCTGGCGAAGATCGCCGGACGCGAAATCAGGCAGCGCGCCATCAAAGCGACCCTTGCCGGCGACATGACATCCGACGGCCGCCGCAGCTACAACCGCGTGATCCTGGAGCGCAATTCGAATGACATCATCGCCCGCTCCACCGGCATACAGAGCTCGGGCGCGCTGATGTCGATGGTGCTGGCCGATGGCCTGGCCGTGATTCCCGAAGGCGCGACCACGCTGCCAGCCGGCGCCGTCGTAGACGTGCTGTTGCTGCGAGACCTCGACTAGACGCGGGAGGTTTTCATGAAGTCTGAGCAAAGCGGAACCAAGCGAGTCTCGCTGCGCGGCCTTCAATTTCTGCTGGTTGTGATCGGCTTGATTGTCGCCGGCTATCTGAGCGCCTTGAAGCTCGCCGCCGCCCCGGCCGTCTGCGTCGAATCCGGCCCCTTCAATTGTAACGTCGTGCTCAACAGCCAGTACTCCGAGCTTTCCGGCATCCCCATCGCCTATCTGGGCTTCGGCGTTTACGCGCTGATCGGCCTGGTCCTGCTTTTTGAGCGCCAGCAGCCATTCCTGGCCCAGTACGGCAGCTTGATTGTATTTGGCATCGCGCTCTTTGCCTGGCTGTTTTCCATGTGGCTGGTGGTTGTGCAATTCTTCTTGTTGGAAGCGCTCTGCCCCTGGTGCCTGAGCCACGAGGCGAACTTCACCCTGCTCTTCATCAGCATCGCCTACCGCGTCTACCGTGACACCTTTGCGGCAGAGGGCTAAACCGAGCAACAAAAGAGGAGCGCGCGCGCTCCCCCGGATTGGATCATGGCTGTGATTAGGCTCAGGCTTGGGCGCCGCGCAGCGTACGCTGCAAGATTTCTTCTTGCTTTTCACGATGGTTTTTGCGCGCATTCTCCGGCTGGGTGGCGCGCGCCTCATCCGCATCGTCGCTTCGCATCGCCCGCTGGAAGGCCTGCGCCATCGCAGTCGGCACATCTTCTTCTTCGTCGTCGTCTTCGATTGCCGCCTCTTCAACAGCCGACTTCATTGACAGGTCAATCTGTCTGGGGCGCCCGTTTTTCTTGATAACACGCACCTCGACCACCTGACCGACCGACGCGACATCGCCCGGCGACCTGACGAAACCATCGGCCATTTCCGACACGTGCACCATGCCCGGGCGTTCGGCACCAAAGTCCACAAATACGCCGAAGTCCTCAATGCGGATGACTTCGCCGGTATAAGTATCGCCGCGCCTAATCGTCTGCCAGGGCACGGCCGGCGGCTTATCCATCGTCAGCGCAACGTGACCGTCTTTACGAGTCCGGTAAACGTAGGCCTTAATCTCGCAGGCCGGCTGAACGACCTCTTCAAACTTGCGCGCTTCCTTTTGGCCCAGCTGCGAGATATGCAACAGCGCGTCTTGCCCCGTGCCGATATCGACCAGCGCGCCATACAAGCCGAGATGTCTCACTGTACCCGTGACTTCCGCGCCTACCGCCAGCGCACTTGTCTGTTCCGCCATCGTCTTCCCGCTCCTACAAATGAAATGATCTGCGCCCGTCTTTGGAATACGCGCTATTGATTCGTCGGACAGATTTCCTCGTCGCCGACGCCCGCGCCAACATAGTCGAATTCACGTTCAACGTAACTGGTGAAATCCTGGAATCCCTGCCAATGGTGCAGACTCGCGCAGGT
This sequence comes from Chloroflexota bacterium, assembly GCA_011523515.1. Lineage (GTDB taxonomy): Bacteria > Chloroflexota > Anaerolineae > Aggregatilineales > Phototrophicaceae > UBA6055. Next base: position 112,014 of record WTGO01000065.1, on the reverse strand, counting down.
CAGCAATTCCTGCATATCCGCTTCACCGAGGTACATCGTGCCGATAATCTGGCTGGTTACTGAGATCGCGCCGGTCGGCGGATTAGCAACAAAGGCATACAGGATAAGCGGCAGATCGCTGTAGACCAGCGCCATGTAGCCTTGCTCGTCGTTGACCTGCTCCCCGCCCAGATAATCCGGCTCGCCATAGACATCATAAACGGCGCCGAAATTCATGATCGGCGCGGTTTGCAGCAAGAAGGACGACACAGTCTCTCCGTCGCGGCTGACCACCTGGCAGCAAGCGGGATTCTCGCCTTCGGCGAATGTGAAGCTCCTTGCCGTACTGCCGTCTTCCGGCGATGGTTCGTCGGAAATCTTAAAGCGTTCATCGCTGTCGATGATGAGCTTGGCATCGCGATAGCGCGTTTCGCCCGGGATGATGCCATTCCAGCAGGGCGCCGCGCAGGGTTCGCCACTGATCAAACTGGTATCGCTTAGCTTCGTTTCATCAAGCAAGTTGATATCAGCGGAACACGCGGCGAGCGCCACTACCGCAATCAGACCAAATAAAAGGAGCAAGCCGCGTTTCATTCAGTTTAACTTTCGTATGTCTCAAGCCAACAGCACTGCATCATATCAAAGCCGGCCGAGCTTGTAAAGCCGGCTCGACCATGGCGGCGGCGGCGGCACTATGCCTTCGTCAGCGACAATTCGTAAACGCCGATCGTGCCACCGTACTGATTACCATATCGGGTGGCGATAATCGTATAGGGACCGTTCTCCGGCAAGATGAATCCGCTGATCTGCGAATCGGTCTTGCGGCCGTCCAAGCCCAGCGCGACCGGGTCGCCATCGTCATTCGCGATCAGCTCCCTGCCGCTCGGGCCGATCAAATATAGGTTCGTGTCCAGCGCGAAAGTCACGGCGCTCATAGCGATCGTCACAGTCTCGCCGGACATGCCATCAAACTGATAAACATCGAAGGTGTTGCCCGGTGAAATGGTACCGGTGACCGCGACCCCGCTCTCAATCGCGGGCGCATCCAGCGCGGCCGCCCGATAGTCTAGCGTAGCGCTGCCCGCGTCTATAAAGCCGCCGTCTCCCGCCATCGCAATACCGGATGGCTGCACCGTGAAATTGGTGACGAAGCGCTGATCGGGCTGAGGCAGCTGCCGCATTCGGGCGACTACCACATCATTGACCGCGATTTGCAGCGTAAAGTTGACCGGCGGCGGAAAATCGGCGCAGGGATTCTGGTACCAGACTTCCACTTCGTATGTGCCAGGCCGCAAGAATCCCTCGGGCCAATACACATACGAAACCGGCGCTGCGCCCGCCGCCGGCGCACAATCAACGTTGCCCACTTCTTGCAGGATGCCGCCGCTTGTCACCTGGGGATTGTCGTCAAAGACCGATTCGCCGGCCGGATCGCGCACCAAGAGCTGCAGGTCCGCGCCGGTGCTCCAGAATAAGCTGACCTCGATATCACCCGGCGGCAGATTCAGCGCGCTGACTTGCGGCGCCACCTGGCCAGTCGCCCCGCTCAAGGCTAGCCGGAATGGGCCAACGGTACCGCCAGCTTCTTTGGCATAGCGCGATGCGATAATGGTATAGCGGCCGCTGCTCAACAGACGCGCGTCTGATATCAGGGAGTTTGTCGTCTCACCCAACACCGCATCGTCATTGACGTCGATCACGTTTCCGTCGGGATCGACGATCTGCAGCAGCGTATCGAGGCTACCCCCGGTCGCCTGCATATCCACCGTGATTAACTCGTTGGCCACGCCTTCGAAGGAATAGGCGACAAAGGGCTGCTCATTGGTGATGGCGCCGGCGACAGCCACATCGCGCGCAAGCGGCGTCGCAACCTGATTGACAATGTCGAAGGAACTGGGCAACAATGTCACGCTCGAGGGCGGATAGACCGCGCCCGGCACGACCGTCGCGGCGCCTTCCGCGCCCACCTCAAATCGAGCCACATAGATATTCTGCTGCCCCAAAACGCCTGGCGCCAGAACGTCCGCAATCGTGCCGCTCAGTACGCCGTCGACAACTACGTCTACATTGAAGGGCACGGTCGCCGTTAGCGGATCACAAGCCTGCTCGTAGTAGACGATGATCTCATAACTGCCAGTCGGTAAGAAGCCCGGCTGCCAAGTAGCGGCCTCTTCCGGACTTTCGCTGATGACCGCGCACAGTCCGTTGGCGTCAAAGCCGAAGCCACCGCCGTTGTCCGTGGAGCGCGAATTCCAGTACAAGGTCCGCCCCGAGGGATCGCGTACTTCAAGGTTCAGGTCTGCGGCGCCCGTCCAGGACAAACTCACTTCAATACCTGCGCCCAGCAAAAGCTGATCCGGTACCTCAGCAACCTCAACCGCCGCAGCCACGCTTAGGACAGCCGCCACCTCCAGACCCAGATCAAACGATGTATCTTGCGCGGCGCTGCCCGGAGCAAAATATACAAAAACAAAATGGCGTCCGCCGCTGGCGATTGCCGCTTCTACTTGCGCGGACGAAGCAGGCGCGCCGTCAGTGCTGACTTGCCCTAGCGTAAGGCCGTTTATGTCGCTGACATGCATGGAGAGCGCGCCGCCGGTCACATTGCCCAATGTCAGGCTGGCGCTGCTGTTGGCCGGCGCGTCAAAAACATACGTGGCTGCGCCGGCGTCGGCGCTGATTGAGCCGGACATAACGCTGCCCGCGGCCAGCACCCGGCCGCCATCCTGCGCCAATGCCGAGGACGCAGCGAGGATGACTAGACTCAGCGACAGCATTAGCCACATGCAGGTCTTTCGCCTACTCTGTATCATTTGGAACATCGTGCGTCCTTCCGCTTGAATCTCGCTGCGCCAGAAAGTGTACCCGTATATGGTGACGCATGCCATACGATCAGCCGACGCCTCTTCTACGCAGAAAGCCTGCGCGAAGCCCAATTGGACCTGGGACATTAGAGGCGTCGATGTCCGCTACCTGGCGCAAACTCTCAGTTTCCGGCAATCGCCTGGCCGAATGACTTGATTCTACAAGCAAAATCCGCCCGCTTCAATTCAAAATAGCGTGTTTCACAGGCAACAAAATGTTGGGTATTGTCCAACCGCTTGTGAGGCTGGGAGGATCGTTATGATTATCTCAAGAAATATCGGACTTGCGATATTGAGCGTGCTGATGTCAGTTCTTTCCGTTCAAGCTGAAGGGCGATCCGCCACCATCCATACCGTCCAGCCGGGCGAGACGCTGGCGGTGATCGCTCAGCATTACGGAGTTTCTGTAGAGAGACTCGCGACGCTCAATGGAATCGCGGACACCCACATCATTTACAGTTGGCAGTCGCTGACCATTCCAACAGGTGGAAGCCCTACTGGCGGTGGGGTGTCCAGCGGCTTTGGCTCGCCTGGCGCTGCGGGAACCTATACCGTCCAACGCGGCGACACCATGTTCAGTATTGCGCAACGGCACGGGCTTACGGCCGAAGAGCTGATGACGGCGAACGGCATTACGGACCCGCATTTCATCCATTCCGGATTGGTGCTCCTGGTCAATCTGGAAGCGCCAGCGCCGCCCGCTCCCGCGCCAGCCGCGCAGCCGGCTGTCGCGCCCGTTCAGCCGAGCGCAAGCGCGCCCACCTCGTATCCTGTCGGAGGGTTTGCCGGCGGCATCACGCAATATGTCGTCCGCCGCGGCGAATATCTGACCGAGCTCGGCGTGCGATTTGACATGGAATGGAGAGTGCTCGCCGAAGTCAACGGCGTAAGCGCCCCCTACACGCTGCACACGGGCCAGGTGCTGCGGGTGCCTACCTTTGCGGAGTATCTGAGCCTTTTGCCAGCCGATTCCAGATACAGGCTCTTCTATACCACCAATCATCATCCAGGCCCGCATACAGGCGTCGGGCGCGAGATTGTCATTGAGCTGGGCCGGCAATCCATTTACGCTTACGAAAATGGCGTCCTCAAGAAGCGGGCGCTCATGTCCAGCGGCAAAATGCTGACGCCGACGGTGCTGGGCGACTACGAAATATATCTCAAGTTGCGCTCGCAAACCATGAGCGGACCTGGATACAGCCTGGACAATGTAGAATGGCCGATGTATTTCTACAAAGGCTACGCGATACACGGCACCTGGTGGCATACGCTGTTTGGCACGCCCATGAGCCACGGCTGCGTGAATTTGACAAACGAAGACGCCAAGTGGTTCTATGTATTCGCGTCGCTAGGCACACCGGTTCACGTTCGCTACTAGGGGCTCTTCTTCACGCCGTCGAGTTCCAACTCGGCGGCGTGATCTTGCATCGCCTTCAAGACCAGCGGGATATGAAATTCCCAAACATCGACGCCTAATACCGCGCAGCCGTCGATCACATCTTGCCGATTGACGCCGGCGGCGAAGGCTTTATCCTTCCATTTCTTGCGAATGCTCTTGACCTTGACATCGCGGATGTCTTTGCTGGGCCGCACCAGCGCCACCGCCGTAATCAATCCGGTTAGTTCGTCAACCGCGTAAAGCGCCTTGTCCCGCAAAGTCACGCGATCATCCGCCGCCAGTGGACCGTGGCTGAGGATCGTGCGGATGTCTTCCTCGCCCAGGCCGCGCTCGCGCAAGATCGGCGCGCCATCCATGGGATGCTGCTCCAGCGAGGGATGTATCTCCCAGTCGAAGTCGTGCAGCAAGCCGACCAAGCCCCAGGCATCGGGGTCTTCGTCATAGTGTCGGGCGTATTCGCGCATGGCGAACTCGACCGCCAGCATGTGCTTGCGCAGCGATTCCGATTGCACAAATTCGCAGACGATTTCGTAGGCTGTTTGTCGCTCCAAGAGTTCTTTCCTCCATTTCGGCCAACATGCTTGGTAGTCGTTTCAGATAGTATTCTCGACAAAGACTCAACAGTAACGCCAATTTAGTCACGACAAAATTTACCACCAAGCACACCGAGGAAAAAGAGGACACCGAGTAAATCCCTTTGGAAATATTCTGGCAGCGACAGACAGTCGAAAGGGTAGCGGCATCAAATGCGTGAGCGTCGAAGCGACTTCGATTTTCCTATGTCCTCAGAATCACTCTGTGTACCCAGTGGCAAATCATCTTTCGCGCGCTTCTTGCACTTGCTTCTGTGCTCTCGGTGGTTACTGTGGTTAAATTTCAGTTTAGTTGTTTGCCACAGCCAAGTTAAGGAGCGACTCATGGCTAAGGAAGCGCGCGAGCTGGAACAAGCATTTCTCAATTCACTTGCCGACGAGACCGGCGAAAGTCTGGCGGACTGGATGCAGACGCTGGAATCAGCCGGCTTGCAGAAGAACAACGAGATCGTGAAGTGGCTCAAGAGCGAGAAGAAATTCAACCACATGCAAGCCACGATGCTGACGGGCATATTCCTAAATGGCGGCGAACCCGTCTTCCATTATCCAACGCTCTTCAGCAAACTCTTCGCGGGAAAAGAGCAGCAACGGCCGCTCTATGACGCCATCACCGCTGAATTGCGGGCTGATATGCCCGGCATTCTCTTCATACCCACCAAGACGTACGTCTCGCTTGAAGAAGAGCGCGTCTTCGGCTGCGCCAAAATCAACAAGACCAATGTTCGCGTTGGCCTGGATTTGGGTGACGAACCCTTCGGCGACTATGTGCGCAAGGGCGTCGGCCTGGGCGCCATGCCCAATATCACTCACATGATAGAGCTAAAAGACGTGGCGCAAATCGACAGCCGGCTCGCCGCTTACACCCGTAAGGCTTATGAGCGCGTACACGGCGCCTGAGCCAAGGCTGAAGCTCGCTAGCCTTTGACCGCGCCGAAGGTGATGCCGCGGATCAGGTACTTCTGCGCGAACAAGGCAAAGACGATCATGGGCACGATCATCACTACGCTCATGGCCGCCATCGGGCCCCATTGGATGCCCTTGTCGCTGACGAAGCTGGCCACCGCGATGGACAGCACGCTCGCCTTGCGCCGCGCCACGCTGGACGCGATCAAGAATTCGTTCCAGGACAAGAAGGCCGTCAGGATGGCCGCCGCCGAGACACTGGGCATGACAATGGGCAAGACTACACGCCAAAAGCGCTGCCACACGCTCGCGCCATCCACGATGGCCGCCTCTTCAATCTCGCTGGGCAAGTCTTGAAAGACCACCAGCATCAGCCAAGTCACAAAAGGAATGGTGATGCCCAGCTGGCCGATGATGATCGCCCATACCGTATCCAGCAGGTCAAACTGCCGCATTACCAGGAAAAACGGGATCACTGTGGTCACGCGGGGATAGAAGCGAATGAATAGAAAAATGAAGGTGACCAGCGCCAGTATCTTGGCCGCCAGCCGCATGCGCGCCAGTCCGTAGGCAGCCAGCGTCCCGGTCAAGATGGTGATGCCCGTCGTCCAAACTGCGACCGTCAAGCTGTTTTGAAAATAGCGCACGGTTTTTTTGTCTTCGATGAGTTCTTGATAATGCTGAAACGTGACTTCTGTCGGCAATATCGTCGGCGGTATGGTCAAGAACTCCCGCGGCAGCTTGATACTATTGATGATCAAATACGCCAGGGGAATGATAACCACCAGACAGGCCACCATGAGGACCACGCCGTGCGCGATCTTTAACAGTCGCATTTTTCGAGACAGGCGCCGATTCATCGCTGCGGCTCCAGCACGCCCTGTGCAAGTTCGTGTCCGTTGTCCAACAATATCCGCCGCGTATTAGCCAGGGCCTCGTCCAGGTTCTCGCGGTAGCGCGACTTAATCTCAAGCACGATATCGCCCTCGAATTCGCGCAGACGCGCAAAGGCCTCGGCGAAGGGAATCGCCCCCCAGCCCGGCGGCAAATGCAAGTCGGCTTCGCCATAGGGCAGGCGATAGCCTTCATAATCGACGCCCATGTCCAGCTTTCCGAAATTGTCGTTGATATGCAGATGACAGACCCAGGGCGCCGCGAGTGAGATCGCCTGCAGGTAGTCTTCTCCCAGCGCTTGAGTCGCCAGATGCAGATGTCCCAAATCCAACGTAAGCCGAATATTGGGGTGGTTCACCGCTTCAATCTGCTCAACAATCGCCGCTGTCCGCATCCGCGCGTGATACTTGGCCAGATCGTCGGGCGCCTTGCCCTGCTCCTTCAACACTCGATATTCCCATAAGTGCGGGTCGCCGTTTTCCATACCAATGGTCACGCCCAAATCAGCCGCAATCGGCGCCAGCCGTCTGAGCGCGGCTGCCTCGCGCTCGGCGCCTTGCGCCAGCTCATCATCGCTCGGCAAAGGCGCCAATCCCGTACGCGCAGCGTCCAATGCCTGCAAGCCGCTGTGATAGACCAAGACCTCCGCCCCGATCGCGCCGCAAAAGCCCACGCAGGCCTCCAGCACGCGGTACTCCAGATCCGGGTTCGGTCTAAAAGCCAGGTTAGTCCGCCCGGGCGCGTGCACAGAATAGCGCAGGTCGAACGGCGCAATCGCCTGCTGGATGGCGTCGACTCGTTGCGAGACGAGCTCGCCGTTCATGATAACGTTCAAGCTGGGAATGGACAGTTCAGCCAACGTAAAACCGAGCGACTGCGCCTGCTCCAGCGCTTCAACCAAGACGCGGCGACTGCCGTCAACCTGCGTGTCCGGTATATCTATTCCAAGGCGGTGTATTCTCATCGTTTGCCGTCTTGGACGAGCCAAGGCTCGCCCTACAAAATCTCGATCATTTAACGGATTGTGTTTTGGCGCCAATCGTTCTCATTCATTTCCTCAAAAGACTTAGTTCAGGGCCGCCGGTTGCCGTCACCAGTCGCGGCGCTGGAACCAAAATACCAGCGCAATCGCGAAGCTGGCGAAGGCCATGAAGATCCACGATGAAGCCGCCGCCGCCCCAAAATTGAAGTTGCGCAGCCCCTGCGTATAAATGTAAAAGGTCAAGGTATAAGTGCTGAAGCCGGGCCCGCCGAATGTCAGCGAATAAATCGAATCCAGCGACAGGAGGGATTCCAGCATGCGGAAGACCAGCGTCAACAGCAGCAGCGGCATCAGCAGCGGCAGTTCAATATACACAAAGGTCTTCCAGCGCGAGGCGCCGTCGATGGCCGCCACTTCCAGCAAGTCGCCAGGAATGCTGGCGATCGCCGCGCCCGCCACCAGCAGCACAAAAGGCGTCCACTGCCAGGTATCCAGCAGTATCACGGAGACAAGCGCCCAGTCCGGCGACGCCAGCCACTGCGGACCCTGAATGCCGATCAGGCCGAGTAGGTGATTCAGCAGCCCAGCGCGATAATTCAACAAAATGCGCCAGAGCGTGCCAGCGGCCACCGGCGCGATCACCATCGGCAAGATGAGCAGCGTCCGCACCGCCCGCATCCGCCAGCTGGAACCCATCGTCAAGTAAGCGAGGCAGACCCCCAGAATCATCTCCAGGAAGACTGCCCCGCCCGTGATCCAGACGCTATTGCGCACCGAACGCCTGAAGGTTTCGTCGCCCAACTCCTCGGCGAAGTTGTCCAGGCCGACGAAACCCTTGGGCTCTTGCGATTCGGTCAGCGACCACTCCTGCACCGACAGCACGGCAGAATAGGCGAGCGGGTAAAATTGCACCGCCACGACGATGAGAAAAGCCGGCAGCACAAAGGCGATCAGCCACGGCACATCGTGCCTGCGGTGCCAGGTCATGACCGGATTGCTCCCCTACACTAAGTCCCTCCCCGGCGGGTCAGTGTCTGCGCGACCCCACTTTGGAGGGAGGGACTCTCTTGCCAGTCATCGAGCGAGCCTTAGTTCACGGGAGCAAGTGTATCCACCCGCGTCGCTCGCAAGAGACGCAACCAACTACATATCCTGCTGTTGGCCCTGCGCCGCGGCCGATTGCACCAGCGCCGGCGGCACCGTCACCTCAGACCAGCCGGACAGCGTATTGGCCAAGGCCTCTTCCGCGCTGATCGAGCCGATCACCAGCTCGCTGGTATTGCGGAAGAAGATCTCGAAGGCTTCAAAGACCCAAGGTACCGATTGCGCCCGGCTGAGGTTGTCCACCATGCCGGGGAAGTCGTGGCTGTACCTCTCCATCAGCTCCGGATCTTCATAGGTGCTGAGATAGGGGGAGCCCACACCCAGCTCGACGAAGCGCTGCGTCGCCTGCTCGCTGTTGATGTAGAACTTGACCCACTCCCAGGCCGCGTCCGGCTCTTCGCTGTACTCGGAGATGAACAGATTCCAAGCCGAGATGAAGGGGAAACCCGGGCCCGGGAACGAAGCCACCGCCCAATTGTCCACGATCAGCGACGAATCGGGATTCTGCGCCGCCGCGCGCATGAAGCTGACCCAGCAGATCATGGTCGCCGCATTGCCCGTCAAGAAGACCGAATTGGCTTCGTCAATGCTCAAGCCGGCCGCGCCCTCCGGATTGTAATCCAGCAGGCTCGCCATCTTGTTCAAGGAATCCAGCGCCGGCGCCTCATCCAAAGCGTAGTTGCCATCGGCATCAACCAGATAGCCATCGTACATGCCCAGGAAGATCATCGGCGTCTGCTCGGACGCGCCCCAGGAGAAGACGCTCGGCGCGATATCCGTGCCTTCCAGGTGCATGGCCAAGGCGTCCAGCGTCGCGATATAGTCGTCCCAGGTCTCCCAATCGGCCGACAGCCCGGCTTCTTCAAAGATATCGGTGCGATAGACGATGCCATAAGCATCCGCGCTATAGGGAATGCCGATGCGCTTGCCATCGTAGTGGCCCGAGGGACCCGGCTGCCAGATGGTCGGGATGAAATCGCCGCCGTATTCATCGCGCTCGACGAATTCCTCCAGCGGCAGCATCTTGTCCCAGACGCTGGCGATCCAGAATTCGCCCGACATCACATCAAATTCGCCCGTGCCCGTGGTCAAGTCGGTGATGTGGTTCTGGTTCAGCACCGCCCAGGGCGAGGCCACCAACTCAATCTCAATGCCGGTCGCTTCCTCGAAGGCGGCCTCGATGTTCTCGGCGCCGATATCGTAAGTGCCCGACTGCATGTAAGTGGCGACGATCTCGGCCCCGGCGTGGGGCATGTCCTGCGCCAGCGCGCTGCCCAGCGGCAGCAGGGCGATGATGAACAGGAATAGCAGTGCTCTCTTCATTTTTCGAACCTTTCTTGCTGAGTCTTTCTTGTGGATGCGTGCTTGAATTGAAGCGGTCGGGGATTCCGATAGGCGCTCCTTTCGGGTGGGTGGCTGGGATGAGGGGAGTATAGCTGGTTCGGGTGGGGGTTGCGAATTTGCACCCAGAAGTATCAGGCGATTTCAGCAAACACTTCGGGGATAATCTCGTCCAGTGCTGAATCCAGATCGCCGGTGAACTCGACGCAGGGGATGTCGAGATAGGTAAAGACTGTGTGGGTTCGCTTGTAGCCGTCCGGCGCGCCCAATTCTACCCAGTGATGTCCGCGATTTGTCAACTGACTCTTGTTCTTGTCCGATAGCGTCTGCGCGATGAAGATGTTTGACCGTCGCGCGATTGTGCTGTCGGCGCTCTCGGGATTTCCTTTGCCCATGAGTTTGACTTCGCAGAAGAATTGATCGCCAGAGCGGCTCAAGAAGTGGAAATCCACTTCTCGGTTTTCGCCTGTCAAGCCCTTGCCAGCATAGTGATTCGATGGAACTTGGTACAACTTTGCAAGTATAAGCATCAGGGGCAGTTCGAGTCGCTTGCCAAGCCCGCTCCAAGCGCCGCCGCGGATTTCGGCGTGCTTCGCGGCTAGGGTGTTGACGACGATGAGAAGCTCGTCGAGGGTCAAATGTAATCCGACACCGTTGCGTTTGAGAATTGGGCGGTATTCGATGGCGTTGCGGTCGCTCCGCAATAGCACGGACACTGTTTCCGGCAGTTCTTCGGGATACGCGATAGAAACTTCGGCGATAACGCGGTTCTCGGGAAGGGGCGCGACTTCGACGCGGGGAGCAGGATTCAGGATGATTACATCGTCATCGTCGTTCTCCAGTGAGGACACTGTTTGAGGCTGTCGATAGCGCAGGTCAAGCGCGGAGACCTTGTCGTACGCAATCTCTGTGAAGTACTGCATGCAGAACCAGCCGAACTCTGCTTTGTTCCGCAATTGCAGTATGTCGTTGCTATCCGCATTAGTCAAAATGCAACGAAGCAATTCCTGAAGGGTTGTGTCGTGATGAAACATCCCGACTTAACCATAATATTGGTTTTCGAGGAGTGATTGCCTTTTCTCCTCCGCAATCGGATCATTAAGATAGCTAATCAAGTCCTTGAGAATTATGGCATTGAAAACAGCAGTCCCAGACATCATGTCTTCAAATCTATGGGTGTACCCGTGAAACTCCCGATGACGGATGTTTTCACTTGTCAGGTAAGACGTGAGGGCATAGGTCTGACTCCATTTTGTGCCCCTGTCCCAAGCTACTACTAAGTCCAGAGCCTTTGCGTCCTTGTCCTGTTGTGAGAGCTCTTCAATTAGGGCGTCCACACTGAACTTGTACTCTAGCACCTTAATCTTGCTAGTCAGAGGTTTTTCTGGGCTTCCTAATGCGTCGCGCACCACACCTAATGGATTGGTATCTGGGTCATACACATACGTGGCGTATGGCGTGTCAAGTATTCGTCTGTAAAGACCGTCGTATTGCTCATATTGACTTGACGAAAGCAAATGAATGCCCCGAATGATGCCTGCGGCAAGCATTTGGTTGAATAACGCAACTACGTCTTGTTCTACTTGAGGCTCGGAACGAGTCGGCAAGTATGGCAGCGGCGCAAATACTTGTGGTTTGGTTATTTTCAGCGGATGCTTTTCCTCATGAATTCTCTGCTCGTCGATCCAACTCTCTAACTGCAATTCCTTCACCATTGAGACGGTTCCTACGCGGCGACGCAATAATTCCCATCGATACTTCATACCGTACTGCTCAACTAGCCTCTGTGCCAAGGCTCGAACCAATTCGACATGTTCAGGTTGGAATCCTTTGCGCCCAAGATCTGGCTCTGCATCAATGTGCACAATAATATGCGTGATATTTTGAAAGCCAAGCATTCGGTTTAGAGGAATCTGCAATAGCGCGCCTTGCGGCATATTTCTGGTAGCAATCTGCAGACCTCCTTGCAGGAGTTGTGCGCGCTTGCTAAGCCCAAGCTGATTCTTTAGCTGATCCCACAATTCAATCGAGAAACACATAAAGAAATACACGCGCAGATTTAGTTCCTCAACCAACGCGCGTTGCTCTGCCGTGAATCTAACCGGGAACATCGCTTCATTGTTAAGGATCTCACTCGTGTCACCGGTAATCCAAAAGGCAGTGAGATTACTAAATCGCTTTGGCGGACGTGGAGGATTGCCTTTTTCAATCTCTCGCTTTAGCCATGAAAGATATTCGCGCAAATTCACGACCGGATCAAATTGTTTGTGCGGATACAGATATTCAGGATTATCAGTGGTTGCTTTAGACACTTTCCCGTTCGTATCAGTGATTACCAATTCGGTTTTGATTTGAAAATATGGCTGGTCAGGCTTTATGTAAATGGCTCCCAACGGAGTATTGACGCGCAATAGCGCAAGCCACTGTGCTGCAGTAGAAGCTCCAGCCCATGTCAGATCTTTTGGTCGAATGCCTTTTCCAACAAGGCGAATAGTCAAAGATGTCCCTCTGTCAATATCGTTGAAGGCTTCGTGCGAAACAGCATCACATTTTTCGAAAAGTGGAACACTAATGCTATCTTCGATGTCATCCACCCATTCTCGTCCGTGTTGAATCCGTCCGGACCAGCCAGCGTCTCCATTTTTCGTTGAAACCTGCAAATCATTGAATCCATAGGCTAGATACGTCGCACCAACTCCCTTCATCCCTCGAGTCTTGTTGCCAGACTTAAAGGAGTAGTTGGGTTTGAGAAACATCTGGAACTCAGCGAACTCCATTCCGCAGCCATTGTCTGTTACAGAAATCTCCCTTTCGGATAAATCGATACGAATCCATATTCGAGGGACATAGTCCAAGTCTTCTTCCAGTGCGCGCTTTTCTACCGCGTCAAGCGCGTTTTGAAGCAGTTCAGCAAACGGATCGTACCACCCTGTATAGCTCTTCAGGATATTGCGGATTTCGCGTTTCCGTGCCGACAGAAGCCAGCCCACGTCATCATGGATGATGGCCAACGGATCGTATGATTCAAAGTGCTGCATTATGGTCTCCTTGTCATTAGTCGACGCTCATTATGGACACGAATGGAAGCCAAAACAATGGCGTACGCAAACGCGACCATCCAGTCGCCCACCCCGCCCCAATCCGTGCTTCCCTGCTCATACAATGCGCCTTAACAACCCAGATACACCCGCTGCGCGGACACAAAACACGCTATGTATCCGAAAAAACTTTTTCGTCGGACAGAAAACGGACAGAAACTCCCTACTCCGCGATCCCGCCCTCCGTCATCGCGCGGGCATCCAGCGCCGCGTCCAGCTCCGCCGCCTCCATCAAGCCCAGCTCCAGCACCACCTCGCGCACGCTCTTGCCCTCCGCCAGCGCCTGCTTCGCCACCTTGGCGCCGTTGTTGTAGCCGATAATCGGATTCAGCGCCGTCACCAGAATCGGATTGCGCGCCAGCCAGCTCTCCGTCCGCTCGCGATTGACCGCCAGGCCCGCCATCAGCTTGTACGCAAACGCGACCATCCAGTCGCCCACCCCGCCCCAATCCGTGCTTCCCTGC
>WTGO01000065.1:0-98293 GCA_011523515.1 Chloroflexota bacterium | reverse complement strand
GTACGCAAACGCGACCATCCAGTCGCCCACCCCGCCCCAATCCGTGCTTCCCTGCTCATACAATGCGCCTTAACAACCCAGATACACCCGCTGCGCGGACACAAAACACGCTATGTATCCGAAAAAACTTTTTCGTCGGACAGAAAACGGACAGAAACTCCCTACTCCGCGATCCCGCCCTCCGTCATCGCGCGGGCATCCAGCGCCGCGTCCAGCTCCGCCGCCTCCATCAAGCCCAGCTCCAGCACCACCTCGCGCACGCTCTTGCCCTCCGCCAGCGCCTGCTTCGCCACCTTGGCGCCGTTGTTGTAGCCGATAATCGGATTCAGCGCCGTCACCAGAATCGGATTGCGCGCCAGCCAGCTCTCCGTCCGCTCGCGATTGACCGCCAGGCCCGCCATCAGCTTGTCCGTGAAAGCGCCGACCGCGCCGATCATCACCTGCATCATCTCGTTCAGGTTATGCGCGATGACCGGCATCATCACGTTGAGCTCGAACTGGCCGGCCGCGCCGCAGAGGTTCACGGTACTGTCGTCCCCCATCACGTGGTACATGGCCTGGTTGAGCATCTCCGCCAGCACCGGATTCACCTTGCCCGGCATGATGGACGAGCCCGGCTGCACGGTCGGGCAAGTCAACTCGGCGATGCCGGTGGTCGGCCCGGCCGATAGCAAGCGCACATCGTTGGCGATGCGCGTGAAGTCCATGGCCAGGTTGCGCAGCGCCGCCGAGAAAAAGACCGCGTCCTGCATCGACTGCATCGACTCGAAGAGGTCATCGCTCTCGACCAGGCGGATGCCGCTCAGCGCCGACAGCTTGGCCACCATGCGCGCATGATACTGCGGGTGCGCGTTCAAGCCGGTGCCGGCCGCCGTCCCGCCGATGCCCAGCCGCCGCAGCCCTTCCGCAGCGAACTTTACCTTGTCGCCGCCGCGCTCGATGGCCGTGGCCCAGGCGCCGACTTCCTGTCCCAGGCGAATGGGCACCGCGTCCTGCAGATGCGTCCGCCCGGTCTTGACCACATCGTCCCACTCGGCCGCCTTGCCCCGCGTCACGCTGACGAAGCGCGCGAGTGTCTCCAGCAGCTCGTCCAGCCGCCACAGCGCGCCCAGCCGAATCGCGGTCGGGATAGTGTCGTTGGTCGATTGCGCCATGTTGACGTGGTCGTTGGGGTGCACGGGCTTGTCCGCCGCGTCCACCGCATAGCCGAGCAGCTGATTGGCGCGGTTGGCCATCACTTCGTTGGCGTTCATGTTGTGGCTGGTGCCCGCGCCCGCCTGAAAAGGATCGACCACAAAATGCTCGTGATGCTGCCCGGCCAGGATCTCGTCGCCCGCCGCGATGATCGCGCGCGCCAGCTCCGCATCGAGCAAGCCCAGGTCCATGTTGACCTCGGCCGCCGCCCGCTTGATCAGCGTGATGCTCCAGATGAAGGCGGGCCAGGGTTTCATGCCGCTGATGGGGAAGTTCTCCCGCGCGCGCTGCGTCTGCGCCGCGTAGAGCGCCTCCCGCGGCACCCGCACCTCGCCGATCGAATCCGCCTCGATACGATAGTCGCTCATCGGATCATCTCCCCTCAGCCAGCGTCAAATACAAAAAAGAGCGCCACAATTGTAGCGCCCTTCGCTGTTGATTTGAACAACAAGCCAGTCAAGCGGACAGGTACAGTTCGCCGACGCGCTCCCAGTTGATGATGTTGAAGAAGGCGGCGATGTAGTCCGCTCGCCGATTCTGATAGTGGAGGTAATAGGCGTGTTCCCAGACGTCGATACCGAGGATTGGCGTCCTGCCTTGCATCAGTGGCGTGTCCTGATTGGGCGTCGTGCTGATGCTCAGCGCGCCGCCGTCCGCCACCAGCCAGGCCCAGCCCGAGCCGAAGACGCCGCCTGCCGCAGCCGCGAAAGCCGTTTGAAACTCGCCGTAACTGCCGAAGGCGCTGCCGATAGCCTCAGCCAGCGGGCCGCTCGGCTCACCGCCACCGTCAGGGCTCATGATCTGCCAGTAGAGGCTGTGGTTGGCGTATCCGCCACCGTTGTTGCGGACAGACGTGCGGATGTCTTCCGGCGCCGCATCAAGATCAGCGAGGATATCGTTGATCGGCAGGTCGACCAGATCGCTGCCTTCCAGCGCGGCATTGAGTTTTTTGGTGTAACCGGCGTGATGCTTGCCGTGGTGGATGCCCATCGTGCGCGTGTCGATAAAGGGTTCGAGCGCGTTTTCGGCGTAAGGCAGCTCGGGCAACTCAAAGGGCCAGCTGCCGCCAATTGCTTGAGCTGCCAAGCCAAACGGCCCGCCGGCCAACCCGGCGCCGACGCCCGCCGTCGCCGCCAGCTTCAAGACATCCCGCCGACTAAGCCCGGTCGCTCTATTCGACATGATAGCGTCTCCTTTGCTCGGCCACTCATGAATCAAAACACAGCGAACCAGCCCGGCGCGCTGTGTTTCATCGCCGAGAATCCGCTAACCAGCCGCTGCGTACAATTCCGCGACCTTGTCCCAATTGATTACGTTGAAGAAAGCGGCAATGTAATCGGGGCGCAGGTTCTGGTACTTGAGATAGTAAGCGTGTTCCCAAACATCGATGCCGAGGATAGGCGTATTGCCTGCCATCAGCGGCGTATCCTGATTAGGCGTCGAGGTAACGCTGACCGCGCCGCCCCCAGCTACCAGCCAAGCCCAGCCGGAGCCGAACTGATTGGCGGCCGCGTCCGAAAAGGCCGACTGGAAGCCGCCGAAGCTGCCAAAGGCGCTGTTGATGGCGTCCGCCAGCGCGCCGCTGGGTTCTCCGCCGCCATTCGGGCTCATGATCTGCCAGAACAAATTGTGGTTGGCGTATCCGCCACCGTTGTTGCGAACAGCGCCGCGGATGCCTTCCGGCACTGCGCTGAGATCACCCAGGATCTCCTCGATGCTCTTGCCTTCCAATTCGGTGCCGGCGATCGCCGCGTTCAGCTTGGTGGCATAGCCGGCGTGGTGTTTGCCGTGGTGAATACCCATGGTGCGGGCATCAATATGCGGCTCCAATGCGTCCTCTGCATAGGGAAGAGATGGTAATTCAAAAGCCATGACTCAACTCGCTCCTGATGAACTAGTAGATTCGAACGGTCTTCACCGACATTCTAACACGCCTGAGGCCGAATTCACCAACATGAAGGGTTGTGGCCGGTGAATAACACACATGGATTGTACTCGCAGCGAGGCGAACTTCATAGACCACGTGCCAACCGCCACTGTCCCCGCTTGATTCTGACTTGTTTTCTGCAGGATTCGCGCAATGATTAACGCTTGTGTCCCGGGAGGGCATTCCTTGCAAGTAAACGAAGCGACTGCCGCGAGAGCAACCCCGTACCGCGCCTATTTCGTAATTCTATTGGCGATCGTCGCCACATCGTCGGCGGCGATTCTCATCCGTTACGCGCTGGACGCGGACATGCCGCCGTTGCTGATTGCCGCCGCGCGCCTCGCCATAGCCGCCCTTGCCCTGACCCCGCTGGCACTGCGGGGCCATAAACAGCAGATGGCGCACTTATCACGGAGGGAGCTGTCGTTAATCATCGTCTCCGGGCTGTGCCTGGCCGTCCATTTCACCGCCTGGGTATCGTCGCTGCAATTCACGACTGTGCTCGTGAGCGTCGTCATCGTCTCAACCGGTCCCATCTGGGTGGCGATTCTCGAAGTGCTGTTTTTGCACATTCGGCTTTCGCGCCTGGTTGTCGCCGGCTTGCTCATCGCGCTCGCCGGCGGCGTCATCATCGGCCTACCGATAAACAGCGGCGCAGAATTGACTGCGCGCGGCGCGGACGACCTCAGCGCGACCACAACCGGGGCGCTGCTGGCGTGGATCGGCGCCTTGTCCGTATCCGTCTATATGCTTATCGGGCGGGTACTGCGGACGCGACTTCACGTCATCCCCTACGTCTGGCTTGTCTACGGCGTGGCCGCCATCTGCGCCTGCACGGTAATCTTGCTGACCGCGACAGGCATAACCGGCTATGCGGCCGAGGGCTACGCTGTGCTATTGGCCATGGGCTTGATACCGCAGCTATTGGGGCATTCCTCGCTAAATTATCTGCTCGAGTACTTTCCGGCAGCACTGGTCAGCATGTTCTCCCAACTCGAGCCGCTTGGCAGCGCGCTATTGGCGCTGGCGCTATTTCGAGAGCTGCCGCCGCAGCAGCAAATCGCGGGCAGCATCATCATCGTCATTGGCGTGCTGGTCGCCAGCCGCGGCGAGTTTCACCAGTCGAAAAGCAAGCGCCATGTTACGGACTAAGGCTCGGGCGCCCTCGACCGCGCAATTGGGCGTGCTGGTCGCGGTTTCAGTCTTCGCCTGGTCCTTCGGCCCGATCTGCGTTCGCTTCGCTTTCCAATACGACGTGCCGCCAGCGCTGGTAGCATTCGGGCGCATGATAACCGGTACGATCATATTCGCGCCGTATATTTTGTACCGAGGCCGGCGCGAAATCAGGGAAATGTCGGCCCGCAGTCGCTGGCTGGCCGGGGCCGCCGGAACGCTATTCGGCATCAATATCACGTTGATGGCGACATCGCTTACGCATATAAGCATCATGATCAATCAGACGCTGATCGCGACGATTCCGATTTGGGTGGCGGTCTTTGAAGTCACGCTGCTGAAGGGCGCGCTCAGCCGCGCCATCTGGGCCGGGATAGCCGTGGCGCTAGCGGGCGGCATACTCGTGGCATTCGCAAGCTCCGGCGCGCCCCCGATCAATGAAGACGGCAACCCCGGCTTGGGCGTTCTGCTGGCGGCGATCAGCGCCTGCTCGGCTGCCTTATACATCACCATCGGTCGCAAAGTCCGTTCGACCACGTCCTTCATCCCTTACATTTGGCTGGTGTATACGGCGGGCTCGGCGGTGACCCTGCTCATTATTGGTCTCAACCGCGTTTCGCTGATCGGTTACGATATTCGCGGCTACCTGTGGGTGCTGCTGCTGGCGATTCTCGCTCAAATAATCGGCCACGGAGCACTGAATTTTGTATTGAAGTACGTATCGCCAACCGTGATCACAGTGACCGCCCAGGCCATGCCAGTGCTGGCCACTGTCTGGGCCCTGGTCATTTTCAGCGAGATCCCTACGGCGTGGCAGGCGCTTGGCAGCGCGCTTCTACTGCTCGGCGTTACGATTGTTCTGCGGAGCCAGAGGCCGCGTCCGGGTCCGACAAATTAAAGCCGGCGAAGCTGTTCGACCCCGGCGTCAGGTCGAATGCCGGCAGCGCGTCAGACACGATTAGACCGGCCGACAAGCGGTAGAGCGTATCGTCCTGGATCATCTCCTGGATCGTGTAATCCACCAGCAGCCGCAGGTCAATATCGTTGTAGGGCAGCCCAATGGCATAGTAGCCCCGGCTATACCAGCGTTCTGTCAGTCGCAGCGCGTCGGGATTGGCGTCGAGATGCGCCAGGAGCGCCAGATTGTCCGCGTATATGGCATTGGCGTTGTTGTAATCCAGCAGCGTGAGGGCCGCGTCGCTCTCTGTCGTTTGTATATATCGTACAGTGGCATTGATGCTGTCCGCCCAAGCCTGGGCGCGATCGCGCGCTGTGTCGTCACCGATCAGGATGCCGACAAAACGCCCGCGCAAATCACCAAAGCCGCGAATGCCGGAGCTCGAACGTACCATAAGGCGGTCGCCGTGGAGGAGGTAAGGCATTGAGAAGTCCATCTCGTTCGCCAGATTCCAGTCCGGCTTCATCCCGACTACGAGGTCCACCTGCCCGCTGCTCAGCAGGCTGGCGGCGGGTTCGGCTTCGACCGAAACAATCTCCAGCGCGACACCCCATCGCCGTGCCAGCTCGGCGGCAAGCGCGCGGTTGAGATTATCCAGGCGGCCTTCGCCTGAGGTCGAGCCCGGCGCAGCATTTAAGATTCCGCCGACCTTTAGCCTTCCGCTGTTTCTGATTCTCGGCAGCGCGTAAGTCGATGGGTACGCTATCTCATTGGCGAATTGCGCCGGCAGCGCTTCATCACCGATGCCGGACCAAATGGCGACGGTCTCAATATTGTAGGACTCGTCGGGAAAGTATTCGCGAAATAACACATCAAGCTCGCCCTCAATCGTCAAGCGTTGAATCGTCTTGTTGAGGGCGTCGCGCAGGGGCGCGTCCTGTCGCCTGACGGCGAATGCTCGTGGTTCAATGGATACGGGATCATCCAAGATTCGAACTGAATCCGCAAAATCAGCGGAGACTCGGCGCAGCGCCTGCTTCTCAGCGATCACGGCGCTGATTTCGCCCTGCAGCACAGCGGCGACCGCCCGGTCCAAGGTCAAATTCGGCTGTAAGTTCAACGCGCTGCCGGTACGCGCGCTCCAGATTGCTGTCGCCTTTTCCGCGCGCGTACCGATCACAAAGCCGATCGGCTGATCGAGCAATTCTGCGCGCGCCTGGAAGGGGCTGTCCGCGCGCGCCAATAGCGCCTGCTCGCCTTGAAGATAAGTCTGGCTGAATTCAACTTCAGTATCGCGGTCGCGATAGCGCAGGATGGCCGAAGCCAGCGCATGCACCTGGCCGCTATTCAGCGAGTCCAGCGCATTCAGCCGGGTCACCTGCACCAAGTCGAGTTCGCTGCCCCATTCGGCGGCGATTTTGCGAAGCAGGTCGACATCAAATCCGCGTAGCTCGCCCTGGAAAGTGAACTCGCTGTAAGGCGGCTCGTTGTACAACACGCCGACACGAAAGATTCCGCTTGCGGCAACATCGGCAATTGCCGATTCCGCATGCAGGAAGTCTGTCGGCGCGTCCGCGGCTATAACCGGCGCCAGTGTCGGCGATATCAGCGTGGGCACGGGCGGATCATCCTGCGCCAGCAGTATCAGTTCGACCAGCCCAAGCAAAATCAGAGCGAAAAGTGTCGTACAGATGCGCAGCATAATCGATCAGCCATAGAGATTATTGTCGTTGATATAGGCCAGCACGGCGTCCGGAACCAGGTAGCGGACGCTTCGATTCGCCCGCAGACGATTGACAACAACGGTCGACGACAGCCAGACGCTGAGCATGGGTACGTCCACAATATCGACCATTTCTGAGAGACCGGGCAAGACAGCGTCGTGCATATCGGGCGTGATGTCTTCATCGGCCCGTCTCATCACCGCCAGGCGGCAGCAGCGATAGAGATCCGGCGCGCGCTCCCAGGTGGGCAGAGCGCGCAAGTTGTCGCCGCCCATGACAAAATAGAGATCGGCCTGCGGGTATTGTTCGCGAATGAGTTTGACGGTGTCAGCGGAATAGTGTGGTCCGGCTCGGTCAATATCCACGCGCGAAATACTGAAGTCGGGATTGTCTGCAATGGCCAACTTTAGCATGGCCAGCCGGTGAACGACGGGCAAGCGCAAGTCGCCGCGTTTGACCGGGTGGTCAGCGACCGGGACAAAGAGCACATGGTCAATATCCAGCGCTTCACGACTATATTCCGCCAGGATGAGATGGCCGATTTGCGGCGGATCGAAGGAGCCGCCCACAATGCCGATACGTTGCTGGCTCATTCCGACCACTCCAATTCAAAGTCGCCGATGAACACAGTATCGCCGCTGCTGACGCCTGCTTTTTCCAGAGCCGCGGCAATGCCGGTCGCTTCCAGCGTCTTCTGAAAGCGCAGCACCGCTTCCTCGTAGTCCCAATAGGTCATGGCCGCCGCGCGCTCGATGCGGTCGCCGCGGACAAAAAATACGCCGTCGCTGACTTTCAGCTCGAAGGCCATGTCGTCGTCGGCGCCGAGCTCATAGGTCGACTCTTCCGCGTGCGGCGCCACCCGCCGTTTGGGCAGACTGGCGGAAAGTTCAAACACTCGTTGGATTAGCCGATCGACATTTTCCCGCGTCAGGGCTGAGATCGTCAAGGGCTCCTGGATGCCGCGCTCGGAAAAGCTGTCCTTGAGCAGCTCGAGGTACTCGCGCGCATCGGGCAGGTCAATCTTGTTGATGACCAGAATCTCGAGTCGTTCGGCCAGGCGTTCGTCATAGAGGGCCAGTTCCGCCCTGATCTGATTGTAGTCCGCCAGGGGATCATCCGCGGCGCCATCGAGAATATGTATGATTAGAGACGTTCGCTGAACGTGGCGCAGAAAGGAGTGGCCCAAGCCCACGCCCAGATGCGCGCCTTCGATTAGTCCGGGAATATCGGCGAAAACCAGATCCAGATTGTCGTAAACGACCGTGCCCAGATTGGGTTCCAGGGTAGTAAAGGGGTAGTCGGCGATCTTGGGTTTGGCGTTGCTAACGACCGAGAGCAAGGTGGACTTGCCCGCATTTGGCAGCCCGACCAAGGCGACATCAGCAATCATCTTCAGCTCGAGCGTGATCCAGCGTTCGACGCCGGGCTCGCCCTTTTCCGCCATGCGCGGCGCCTGATTGGATGACGATTTGAAATGCGCGTTGCCGCGCCCGCCACGTCCGCCGGGCGCGACCACGACTTCAGCGTCCGGACCAACCAGGTCGGCGATCAGGCCGCCGGTGCTCGCGTCGCGTATTACGGTTCCTTGGGGCACGCGAATAACCAAGTGGTCGGCGTCAGAGCCGGTCTTATTGCCGGATCCGCCCTTGCCGCCCGGTTTCGCTTTGAAGTGGACGCGCTTGCGGAAGAAATACAGGGTGTTCAAGTTGGCGTCAGTCTGGAGAACGACGTCCCCGCCGCGCCCGCCATCGCCGCCGGATGGCCCGCCCAGCGGCACATACTTTTCGCGGCGAAAGGAGACAATGCCGTCGCCGCCCTTGCCGCTCGCTACAAATAGCCTTGCCTCATCAACCAGCACGGGTTTACCATTCCAATTCCGGCTGGACCTAATCGACGGCTGAGCATACAGCAGATTAAATGCGCCGTGTAGATGGAATGGCTGTCGCCAATACCCGCCCAGCTTGCCGTAATGGAAAGTTTACAGCATGCGGTCTATAATTTGAATTTCCGAACCGGGCTCGCGCTTCGCTTGGCGGGTAGAGTCAGGATGTGAAGGCAGGGAACCGGGAATTGATCGACCGAATCCGCTGGCAAGGGCATGGCAGCTTTGCCATCGAGGGCTCGCCCCTCATCCAAATAGCGCCCTGGCGAGTGGTCAAAAGCGATGTGCCTCCGGATCTCATTCTGCTGGGGCACGACCATTATGATCACTGCTCGCCGGCGGACGTCGAGAAGATTCGCGGCGAGAACACTGTTATTGTCGGCAACGAAAGCGCCAGCCGCATCATCCGCGGTGTTCAAGTGTTGCGCGAGTGGCAAAGCATCAACGTGGGCAAGGCGAATATTAAGGCGATACCTGCCCTGTCGTCACGTGATCCACGCGACCCAAAAGTTGGCGGCCGGCTGGGCTTTCTGATCTCGCTGGACTTATACGACATTTATTATGTGGGCGAGGCCGACACCGTCAACGAGACGACTTATCTGAGGCCCGACATCATCTTGCTGCCAATTGACGGCTTTGGTCGGTTGTCCGTGGCGGATGCTGCGCGTCTGGTGAACACTATGCAACCCAGATGGGCCATTCCCTACAATTGGGGCGGCGCCGGCGAGGAAGCTACGCAACTCGACGCTCAGAGCTTTCAAAGCCAGGTTTCCGGTAGCACTGAGGCGCTGCTGTTGCCCGTCACGCCCTAGCGCTGTCGATCGCTCAAGCGGCGGTATCAATCTTGCCCGACAGGTCGATTTCGCCGCCGTCGCGAGTGTAGATTTGTGGTGACTCTTCGCCGCGAATCACGCTTTCGCTGATCACTACCTTGTTGATCTCGTCGTGGCTCGGCGCCTCGAACATGACGTTGAGCAGACAAGATTCTATGATGGAACGCAGGCCACGCGCGCCGGTATCGCGCTCGATGGCCAATTCTGCGGCCGCGCGCATTGCCGCGTCTTCAAAGACCAGCTCGACCTTGTCAAGCGAGAGCAAATGCTCGTACTGTCGAATCAGCGCATTCTTGGGCTCAATCATAATCCGGACGAGCTCGTCCAGCTCCAGCGATTTCAGCGCGACAAAAACAGGCAGGCGCCCGACCATTTCCGGAATCATGCCGTGCCGCACCAAATCTTCCGGTGACACCAGACTCAGCAAGTCCTCCTGCGCGTCGGACTGCGCGTCCTGCTTGGAACCGAAGCCGATGCTGCTGTTGGCGCCGATACGCTGACGGATGACATCGTCCAGGCCGGAGAAGGTACCGCCGACGATAAACAGGATATTGCGCGTGTCAATCTGCAAGAAATCCTGATGCGGATGCTTGCGGCCGCCCTGGGGCGGCACATTGGCCAGCGTGCCCTCAATGATCTTGAGCAAAGCCTGTTGTACGCCCTCACCCGAAACATCACGCGTAATTGAGGGATTGGAATTGGACTTGCGCGAAATCTTGTCGATCTCGTCTATGTAAATGATGCCGCGTTCGGCGCGCTCGATACTGCCGTCCGCGGCCTGAATCAGGCGCAGCAAGATATTCTCCACATCCTCGCCAACATAACCTGCTTCCGTGAGCGCGGTCGCGTCGGTGATGCAAATCGGGACATCCAGAATGCGAGCCAAGGTCTGCGCCAGCAGGGTCTTGCCGCTGCCAGTAGGACCCAGAAGCAAGATGTTGCTCTTATCCAGCTCCACGTCTATCGGATCTGCAGCCGCCTGAATACGCTTGTAGTGGTTGTAGACGGCGACGCTCAGGACGCGCTTGGCATCTTGTTGGCCAATGACATATTCGTCCAGCCGCTGCAAAATCTGGCGCGGAGAAAAGGAAAATTCGAATTCAAACTTGCCTTCAAGCCTGGATTCATTGGCTTCCTCCTTTTGCAGCAGGCTGTGGCAAAGATCGACGCAGAAATTGCAGATGTGGATATGCTCGGGGCCGGCGATCAGCCGTTCCACTTCTTCATGCGAGCGGGTGCAGAAATTGCAGCGGTGCTTAATGGGCGAGAAGCTCACCTCAGGCTCCTTCAAGCTCGCGCTCTTCACCGATCAGCACGGAATCAATCAGACCAAAGTCGGTGGCTTCCTGCGCCGTCAAGTAGACATCTCTATCCGTGACGCGCTCGACTTCTTCCGGCGTCTTGCCCGTGTGATTGACGAAAATGTCGATGATTCGCTTTTTCAAGCGCACAATCTCTTCGGCCTGGATCACGATATCAGAGGCTTGCCCTTGCGCGCCGCCCAGGGGCTGATGCATATGGATGGTGGCGTTTGGCAGGGCAAGACGCATGCCACTGGCGCCGGCTGTCAACAGCACCGTCCCGAAACTGGCAGTTATCCCAACGGCGACCGTGCTGACGGGCGCGGCGATTTGCTGCATCGTGTCATATATCGCCAGGCCCGAGTATACTGCGCCGCCGGGCGAATTAATGTACATCTGGATGCGGCGTTCCGGTCCCTCGCGCTCCAGGAAAAGCAGCTGGGCCACGATCAGGTTGGCGATCTGGTCATTGATGCCGGAGCCGACGAAGACTATACGCTCTTTCAGCAGCAGCGAGTAGATATCGTAAGCGCGCTCGCCGCGACTGCCCTGCTCTATCACCATGGGGATTACATTCTGGAAGTGATTCATACGCTGCTGCAACCCTTTCTGTCGCGTCGTCGGATGATATTAAACGTCTTGCGCCTGCTCTGAATCAGCGAGGTCGCCGGCATTGCCTTCGGTCGCCGGCGCTTCCGGTTCAGCGGCTGAATCGTCTTGATCTTCAGTTGCCAAGGTCGCGGCGGCTTCGTCCTCGGATTGATACTGCAGCAGCCGTTCGCTCCGATCCTTGGCGCGCTGAGCATCGTCAGCAGATAGAGCCTGCATGGCTGCGACTGCCGCCGCCGGATCTTCGCCGCGGCCGATGGCATAGAGATGCTCATTAGCGTGGCTCATGAGCAAATCGTTGCGAATGTTGTCGCGCATTTGCGGCGTATCAAAGAGCTTGCGGATCTCCGGGCTGGAGCCGTAGCCCGATACCACAGCATCCAGCCGAATCTCGATATCTTCGTCGCTAATTGCGATGTCTTGAGCGTTTACGATTTCCCGCAGGACCAGTGAATGCCGCAGTGAATTCGCCGCACTGTCACGATGTTGCTCGCGCAGTTCGTCTTCTGTGCTACTGGTTAAGCGATAGTAGTCGTCCAAGCTGATCCGCTGCTGCGCGAGGTTGCGCTCGAATTCGCCCATCATGCCGTCGATCTGCTGACCCAGCATCATGTCGGGAAAGTCGATCTCGGACCCTTCAACGATCTTCTCCAGCACCTGGTTGCAGAATTGCGATTTGGCCTGGGACAGCGCCGAGCGCTCGAGCTCGTCGCGGGTTGAGGCGCGCAAGCCGGCCAGGTCCAACTCCAGGTCGCCGCGATTTCGACTGACGCGGCGCGCAAATTCGTCGTCCAGTTCCGGAATCGAGACGGATTCAATCTTGTTCATGGTAACGTCAAATTGTACTCGCCGCCCGATGATGGTCTCGTCAGCATCGTCATCGGGAATAGTCAATTCGAACGCTACGCTTGCGCCTTGCTCGACGCCGATGAGATGCTCGACAAAGCCGTGCGTAAACGGGTCTTCATTGGGATCAAGGATGATGGTCGCGTTTTCGTCGCTGACGAAGGTATCGCCTTTTCTAGGAATGTAGGGCGTCTCCCGGTCAGCTTCGGCGTCTACCGCGTCAACAGTTTCGTCCGTCAGCGCGTCTTGCGCATCGGATTCGCCGTTTCCGTCCGCTATGTCATCCTGGCGCTCGCCATCGACGAACTCGCTTTCAACGGCAATCGTGACGCGATGGCCGGGCGCCGCCACGTCTACCGCTTCATCAAGAACCTCGACCGCGCGCAGCTGCAGCTGCTTGAGCGCTTGGTCAACGTCATCTTCGCTCACTGCCGGCGCTTCAAAGTCGACGCGAACGTCTTGATACGCCTTCAGGTCCACTTCCGGCTGCAAAGGAACGGAAAAGACGAACGTCGGCGCAGGCTCCAACTGAAAGTCGTCAAAGGCGCCGGGACCGTAAGGAACGACTTCAGATTCTTCCAAGGCTTTTTTGTAGAGATTGTCGCCGAGCGTCTCAACGGCTTCTTCGAGGATTGCGCCTTCGCCCACCGTTTGCGCGACCAGGCGATAAGGCGCCTTGCCCTTGCGGAAGCCCTTGATACGGACTTGCCGAGAAATCTTGCGAGCGGCTTTGCGCTTGGCGTCTTCCAGCTCTTCGGATTCGATTTCGACGGTCAATTGGGCGCGGTGGTTTTCGATTCGTTCAGTCGTTAAGTTCAAGAGACGTCCCTGTAGTCTCCCAGCCTCAGCCGACAATCGGTCGTGCAAACCGAGGCGGGTTCTATACCTAAAAGTTGAGAGGCGCGTCACGCGCCCCGACAGATTGATCGTGATGAGGAAGGAGGGACTCGAACCCTCACCTCAAAGAGACATGATCCTAAGTCATGCGCGTCTGCCAATTCCGCCACTTCCTCAAGGCGACGACCACGCCCGAATTATAGTCAGGGGGCATTTTGGCTACAAGGGAGAAACTACTGCAACTCGACGCTGGAAACCGCCGAGACATCAATGCCGCTGACCTGGCTCATGACGCTGCTGATGATGAGTTGCGCAAAGCGAAATAGCGCCTGCATTTGGGCAATGCGGTCGAGGTATAAGCGCGCCAGAATTTGCTGATCGGGCGGCAGGTCGTTGATCGACGCTGAGATGCGCTGGTGGTTCTCCTGCATTACCGAGAGGGCGTGCTCCAAATCACGCAGTTCGCGACCGCTGAGGAAATTGGAGAAGATCTGCCAGAAGTCGGTTTCCGCCTGGTAATACTTGCGGCGTCCGCTGCCGCCCCGCACCCAGACTTGACGCACCATTCCCATGTGCTCAAGCGAGCGGATGTTGGTGCTGACGCTGGCCTTGGAAATGCCCAAGCGCGCCATCATATCGTCAAGCGAAAGCGGCTCTGCGCTCAACAGCAGGCTGCCGTAGAGCTGGCCCATGACCTTGCTGAAGCCAAAATAATCCGCCAACTGGCTCAGGCCATCAAGCATGCTGTCATGCACGATTTCCAAGTCGTTGGCGAGCGGACGCCCGCTGTTATGCGGGCTTTCTTGATCTTGCGACATCGCGCCCGTATTTCTCCCTACTCAGGCGTCAGCGCTGCGAGCTGATTCGCGTGCAACTGTGCACGACATTCTATCATTGCGGCCGGAGGCTTACAAGCAAGGCGCGAAGCGAAGCCGGTATTCAAGCGCTGATGACGCGACGCGCTTGATATGTAGACTGCGGCATGCTGGCTAGCGTTGAAAGCGGCTGAGTGGTAGGATGAATATTGTATAAAGTTTCACAATCCGCCTGCAAGGAATCTGCTTCAATGGCCGGTAACGCAGAGACATCCATACCAGATATCGTCATCGGTCGCTTGCCTTTGTATCTGCGCGCGCTGCGCCGATTGCGGCAGGAAAACAAGCAAGTCACGTCTTCGCATGAATTGGGCAAGCGGCTGGATATCAGCTCGGCGCAAATTCGCAAGGATCTCTCTCACTTTGGCGGCTTCGGCAAACAAGGCACGGGCTATCAAATCGATTTTCTGATCGACCGGCTCCGGGATGTATTGAAAGTCAATCAAGAATGGATGGTTGTGGTCATAGGCGCCGGCAATCTGGGCAGCGCGATTTCGCATTACCGCGGTTTTCAGGATCGGGGATTCCGCATCGCCCACCTGTTTGACGTGAGTCCGGCGGTAATCGGTCAGCGCATTGGCGATTTCGTGGTGAGGCCCGTGAGCAAGATGAGCGAGACTATCCGCGAGGAAGGCATCAAGATCGCCATGCTGGCGGTGCCGGCCGAACACGCCCAATCAGTCGCCGACCTGCTGGTGGAAGCCGGCGTCGAAGCCATTCTCAACTACGCGCCCATCAACATCAACGTACCGGCGAATGTGCAAATCCAGTACATTGACCCGGTCACGCATCTGCAGCATATGACCTTTTATCTCGAAGGCTGAGGGCCAGCTGTCGTCAGCGCGGCCCCCTAGAAATAATTGGTTTGCGCCAGCCGGCGCATAATAGCGGGATCTTCCAGCGCGCGGCCGCAGCCCACTACAACATTGATCAATGGATTATCGGCTTGGTAGACGGGTACGCCCGTTTCCCGTGTCAAATAAGCGTCGATGCCGCGCAGCAAGGCGCCGCCACCAGTCAAGACGATGCCGCGGTCGATAATATCCGATGACAATTCGGGCGGCGTGGTGGACAAAACGGCGCGTACGACAGTCGCGATTTGACCGAGAGGTTCAGCCAGCGCCTCCACCACTTCGCCGGTAGAAACGCGCACCGTGCGCGGCAGGCCCGATACGTTGTCCCGGCCCTGAATCTCCATTGAGAGCTCTTGCGGCTGATCAACGGCAGCCCCAATCTGGATTTTAATCGACTCGGCGGTAGGTTGGCCCACAGTCAAGTTGTACTTGCGGCGTACGTAGCTGATGATTCCATCATCCAAACGGAGGCCGCCGACGCGTCCGCTTTCAGCCCGCACGATGTTGTTCATGGTCAGCACAGCCGCTTCAGTGATGCCGCCGCCGATATTCACGACCATGCCACCCGCCGGTGTGCTGACGGGCAAACCCGCGCCCAGCGCCGACGCCAGCGGCTCCCACATCAGCTGGACTTCGCGCGCGCCCGCCTCGAGGATGGCCTCGCGCACGGCCCGCTTTTCGACGCTGGTAGCGCCATAAGGCACTGAGACCATCACCGACGGTCTGAACAAGCGCATCCGCCCGGCGATCTTGCTGAAAAAGTATTCCAGCATCGCTTCGGTCACTTCGTAGTCGGCGATGACGCCGTTCTGCAGCGGCCGCATGACCTGAATATCTTCGTCGTCAACACGCCCCAGCATCTCGCGGGCGGGATTGCCGAAGTCGACGATTCGCTCTTCTTCCGCCAACAGGGCGACCAGCGAGGGCTCTTGCAAGACAATGCGGCCGCTGTCATAGATGAGCACGTTGACCGTGCCCAAGTCGACGCCCAGACTCTTTCCGAAGCGAGCCATACGAGTTATCAACGCTCAATAGCAATACGCACTAAGGCTATTCTACAGCAAAAACAAGGCTCGGACTACAGAGGCGGCGCCGGGCCTTGGAGAGGTCTCGTTTTTTGGTGCGGTATCGCGGTCGAATCAGGCTTCAGCGCTCTCCTCGTCGAGAATGCGGATCATCGAGCCGCGGCTACGGATCTTCTGGCTGATGCGAACGGCCAGGTTGGCGCGCCGCAGGGCCAGTTCGGCCTCGCGGTTGTCCGCGCCAGGCAGTCCGTCATCCAGCAGTTGTCGCGCCCGATCGCGGGCCGCCTGCGCCCTCTCCAGATCCAGCGCATAGGACGATTCGGCCAGGTCAGCCAGCACGACTACTTTGTCCGGCCGCACATCGACTACGCCGCCATACACCGCAAAGCGTTCTTCGGCGGCGCCCTTGCGCACAACCAGCTCGCCAAAGGTCAGCGTCGTCAAGACCGGCGCGTGATTGGGCAACACACCCATCTCACCTTCAATCGCCGGCACAATGACGATATCCGCTTCGGCTTCCTCGAAGACTTTTTGCTCTTGCGTCACCAACTCGATGTGAATCGGCATGATTGGCTCCTAGGCGCTTTCGCGACTCGCGTAGCGTTCCAGAACATCCTCGATCGGGCCGCACATATAAAAGTCCTGCTCGGGTATGTGGTCTACTTCGCCGTCCAGAATCATGCGGAAACCGCGCACGGTGTCGCGGATTGGCACGTAGCGCCCGGCCTGGCCGGTGAACTGTTCGGCCACAAACATGGGCTGGCTGAGGAAGTTTTCCATCTTGCGCGCCCGCGCCACCAGAACTTTGTCGTCGTCGGACAATTCTTCCACGCCCAGAATGGCGATGATGTCTTGCAGGTCTTTGTAGCGCTGCAGCACCTGCTGAACTTCGCGCGCCGTGCCATAATGGTCATCGCCCACGACTTCCGGCTGCAAGATATTGCTGGTGCTGGCGAGGGGATCGACCGCCGGGAAAAGACCGCGCGCGGCAATCGAGCGTTCCAGCGCGATTGTGCTGTCCAGATGCGTGAATACCGCGACCGGCGCCGGATCGGAGTAGTCGTCCGCCGGCACGTAGACGGCTTGCATGGATGTGATGGAGCCGCTGCGTGTGGAAGTGATGCGTTCCTGCAGCATACCCATTTCTTCGCCGAGATTGGGCTGGTAGCCCACAGCCGAGGGCATGCGCCCCAATAGCGCCGATACTTCCGCGCCGGCCAGCGAATAGCGGAAGATATTGTCGATGAAGATCAACACATCACGGCCTTGATCGCGGAAATACTCCGCCATCGTTAGTCCGGATAACCCAACGCGCAGGCGTACGCCGGGCGGCTCGTTCATCTGACCGAAGACCATGGCCAGCTTGTCAAGCACGTTTGCTTCTTTCATTTCGTGGTAGAGGTCCGTGCCCTCGCGGGTGCGCTCCCCCACGCCAGCAAAGACGGACAAGCCGTCGTGCTGCGTTGCAATAGAGTTAATCAACTCCTGAATTGTCACAGTTTTGCCGACGCCGGCGCCGCCGAAGATACCGGTCTTGCCGCCCTTGGTCATGGGAGCAACCAGGTCGATGACTTTCATACCGGTCTCGAAGACCTCGATAGTCGGCGACTGATCTTCGAATGACGGCGCATCTGCGTGAATGGGACGGCGCTCGGCATCATCTGGCACTTGATCGCCCATGTCCACAGGACGCCCCAATACATTGAAGATTCGCCCCAGTGTCGGCGCGCCTACCGGTACGGCGATGGGTTGCCCGGTGGCGTAGGCCGCGGCGCCTCTCGCCAATCCGTCAGTAGAATCCATAGCCACAGTGCGCACCGCGCTGTCGCCCAGGTGCAATTCAACTTCCAGCACCAAGTTGTCTTCGTCTTCGCGCGGGACTTCCACCGCGTCAAAAATGTCCGGCAAATCGCCGGCCGGGAATTCGACATCCACCACATTGCCCAGCACCTGCGTTACCGTCCCGTGAATCTCTGCCATTTTCCAAGCTCCTTAGATTTCGACTTGCGTGGGCGACCCACCGGCTCGCCCACTACATTCGCTTTGGGCAGCGCCGAGCGTCGGGCGCTCAGGCGTCCAGCAATTGTCCTTGGCCAGGCTGCGCATCCAGGATGGCATCAGCCGTGCTGTCAATGGCCTGCTGCAGCGCGTTGGCGCCGCCGACAATGTCCAGGATTTCAGCCGTGATTTCCGCTTGCCGCGCCTTGTTATAGAGCAGCACGAGGTCGGCGGTGACTTGGGTCGCATTGTCGGTGGCGTTGCGCATGGCGGCCATGCGCGCGGCGTGTTCACTGGCCTGCGCCTCCAGAAGCGCTTGATAGAGCTGCAACTCGGTGAAGCGCGGCACGATTTCTTCGACGACCGCCGTCGCGCTTGGCTCGTAGTCGTAATTCCGCGTGCCCTCGCTGACCAGCGCAACATCCTTCACGTACTCGGCGGCGACCTGCTGCGCGACCGTTTCCGTCGTCAGCGGCAGCCAGCCCAGCACCGCGGGGCGCTGCGCCAGCATGTTAATGAAGTCGGTATAGGCGATGAGCACCTCGTCAACTTCGCCGCTGAGGTAAGCGTCCATGGCGATGCGGGCGATTGGCGTGATATCAGCGATGGTCGGCGCCGCCGGCAAGTCGCTGAAGGAAGCGACTATGTTCGCGCCGGAGCGAACGAGCGAATCGCGCGACTTGCGCCCGACGGCGACATAATCCACCGGCTTGCCCAGACGCTGGTCAAAGCGCTGGGCGACGCGCAGGATATTGGTGTTATAGGCGCCGGCCAAACCGCGGTCGGAAGTGATCACCACGACCATGACGCGATTGACTTCTTCGCGCTGCGTCAATAGCGGATGCAGCGGTACAGATTTGCTGGCGGCCTGAATGTTGACCAGGATCTCCCAGGCTTTTTCGGCAAAGGCGCGGCTGGCTATTACTCGGGCTTGCGCGCGGCGAACGCGAGAGGCGGAAACCGCTTCCAGCGCTCGTGTGATCTGTGTGATGTTTCGGACACTGCGAATGCGATTCTTGACTTCTCTGAGCGTGGGCATCTAGTGTCTCCCTTCTGCGATCGCCGGCAGCACTAAGCCCAAGCTTCGTTGAAAGTCTTGACAGCCGTTTCCAGTTTCGCCTCTATGTCGTCTTTGGCCTTCTCGTTGCGATTCTCGCGGATAAATTCGCCGGTATCGGAGAATTGCGTACGGAAGGAGCGCAAGAATTCTTCCTTCCAGGCCAACATCCTTTCCACGGGCACATCGTCGGTGAGCCCGCTGGTGCCCGCGTAAGTGAGCGCGACCTGATCTTCCAGGGACAGCGTTTGATACTGCACCTGCTTGAAAAGCTCGGTCAATCTCATGCCGCGATCAAGCTGCTGCTGTGTGGCTTTGTCCAGATTGGAGCCGAATTGGGCAAATGCCGCCAGATCCCGGAATTGCGCCATCTGCAATTTGAGGCCGCCAGCGACATCTTTCATGACGCGCGTTTGCGCCGCGCTGCCGACCCGGCTGACGCTGATGCCGGTATTTAGCGCCGGGCGCAAGCCAGCATTGAACAATTCCGACTCCAAATAGATTTGGCCGTCCGTGATGGAAATGACATTGGTGGGGATGAAGGCGGAAACGTCGCCCAGCAAGGTTTCGATGACCGGCAAGGCTGTCAGGCTGCCGCCGCCACGCTCGTCACTGAGCTGGGCCGCGCGCTCCAGCAGGCGACTGTGCAGATAGAAGACATCGCCGGGGAAGGCTTCGCGCCCGGGCGGGCGCCGCATCAATAGCGAAACTTGACGATAGGCATTGGCGTGCTTGGAAAGGTCATCATAGATGACCAGCGCGTCTTTGCCGTTTTCCATGAACCATTCGCCGATGGCGCAGCCGGCGTAGGGCGCCATGTACTGCAAGGCAGCCGCATCCGAAGCCGAGGCAACCACCAGCGTGGTGTAATCCATGGCGCCTTCACGCTCCAGCGTTTCGCGGATGCGCGCAACTTCTCCACGGCGCTTGCCGATGGCGACATAAATGCAGTACATATCTTCGCCGTCTTGATTGACGATGGTGTCCAGCGCCAGGGCGGTCTTGCCGGTCTGGCGGTCGCCGATGATCAACTCGCGTTGCCCGCGACCGATGGGAATCATGGTATCGATGGCCAGGATGCCGGTCTGAACCGGGCGATCGACACTGCGTCTCTCCATGACGCCGGGCGCGATGCGTTCGATATTGTAGTATTCGTCAAATAGGACGGGTCCGCGGCCGTCGATGGGCTCTCCCAGCGCGTTTACCACGCGGCCGACCAGGCCCATGCCGACCGGCACGGAAGAGATACGTTCCAGCGCGCTGACCGTATCGCCTTCCTGAATGTCATCGTATGCGCCCATGATAATGACGCCGACGTTGTCTTTCTCCAGATTAAAGGCGATGCCGGCGACGCCGTTCTCGAATTGCACCAATTCGTTGTAGCGCACATTGTCCAGGCCGGAGATGCGGGCGATGCCATCACCGACTTCTTCGACGTAACCGACCTCAACCGATTCGAGCTTGCTCAGCTCGATATCTTTGATTTGCTCCAGAATCGAATCGTAAATGTTGTCTGCCATTCGCTGGCTCCTCGCGCTAGCTCTATTCAGTTGCTGACGATTTCAATCGCCCTCGCGGACGAACAGGGGCGTTTCCGAATTTATTTGACGCGGCTACCTTGTGACCTTAGTCTGAACTGAGCCGGTTGCCGCGTAAATCTGTCGCTATTGTAGCCTAGAAGCGAGCGCTTGTCCATTATTTCACAAACGGATTCAGTCCGATTTGGCGCCGAGAGCTTGCGACCGTCGGTAAGCCGCCCAAACCCCCTCCGAAAGTACAGTGCGCAAGCCGCCCTTCTCCATTTCATGCAGCGCCGCGGCGGTGGTGCCGCCCGGGCTCGTCACTTGATTGCGCAGCTGCACCGGGTGCAGGCCGGATTGCTGGGCATAGAGAATGGAACCCAGCAAAGTCTGGTTCACCAATTTCTCGGCATCGCGGCGAGAGAAACCCATGTGGACGCCGGCATCAATCAGCGCCTCCATAAACATAAAGACGTAGGCGGGGCCAGAGCCGCCTAGCGCCGTCGCCATATCGAGGAAGCTCTCGTCATTGGCGTAGATCTGCTCACCCAAAGCGCCGAGCAGCGTCTGCGCCTGTTGGCGTTGGGCTGCCGCGACTTCGGGCGCAGCCGTCCAGACGGTGATGCCCTGCCCAATCTGCCCGGGCGTATTGGGCATCGAGCGCACGACGCGCCCGTTATTCAAACTTTCGGCGATGGTGTTCAACTCGACCCCGGCAACAATGCTGACGATCAATCCGATGCTGGCAACCTGGCCGCTCAACTCGGAAAGGACCTGGCCCATCACTTGTGGCTTGACGGACAGTACGAGCGCGTCGACAGTCGTAACCGCCGCGACGTTGTCGGTCGTGGTATGGATGCCGTAGCGCCGACGCAGCGCTTCCAGATGTTCGGCGCGGGGATCGGCAGCTGTGATGCTGGTCGGCTCCAGGATTTTCTGATGCAGCAAGCCTTTGATCATGGCTTCACCCATGACACCGGCGCCAATGAAAGCAACCGAATCTCCGTTGAACGTCATATTCTCACCCTAATTCTTGCGATCATCGTCATCAATGTGACGGCTAAGCAAATAAAAAGCACGCCTGCGACCTTCGAATTGATCGGATAGGAAGTCAGTCACGATGAAGTCCGCGGCTAGCATTCTACTGAATACATCACGTATGTGATAGCGCCACTGATCCGCCAAAGTCCGTTGCTCCGCTTCAAGCTCACGGAAATCCGCCGGAATCTCTATCAGCGCGAACGACGAGTTGGGCACGGCCGTCACGGGGCGCGGCCTGAGCCAGTCGCCGCTGGCGTCAGCCCGATTGACAATCGGAGCGTGAACGTCCAAATACTGCTGTAGCGCCAAATTGCCGCCGCGGCCGGCCGCGCGCTCGACAACGCGGCGATGCGCAACCCACCACTCCACGATCAGGCGATCGGCACGCAGGCTGTGCGGCTCGTCCAGCCCGAAATAGTTTGCCGAGAATCGCTGGATGACGGCGCCCAATTTTCGAATATTGAGATGGGCGTTGGCCGCGAGCAAGGGGTCCACCGTCCAGGTCACCAGTCGAATCGCCTGTTTCATGGCGATATCGCGCTGGGCCATTTTCAGGCGATAGCCGATATTGCGTCCGCGATAAGCTGGCAGCACCAGCATTCGCTTTGACATGATCAACAGGTTGGCCATGGCCGGGCGCGCGCCGCGATCATCGAAATCAATGTCGGCGCCGACGAAACCCATGACGAATCCAATCAGTTGGTCTCCGTCATACGCGCCCAAGACATGACCGCCGTAATGCGAAATCGAGAAGAGCATATGACGCGGCACGAGGTTCTTGGCGTCGGAGCCCCAGTAATTCTTCTGCAATTCGACCGCTTGATCGTGCTGGGCGGCGTCCAACAGTCGTTCGATTCTGATCGCGTCCATGTTATCCTGCGCAGCTCTCAGGCTCGCCGCGGGCCGCGCCGCAGCGTGTCTCTAAGCAAACCGACAAAATGCCGACGTTGCGGCAGATATTCCAGGAGCGTCTCTTCGAAACGTCGCGGCTGGAAGCCAAAGTAGTCATAGGCGTTGCCCAGAGGCGCTGTACGATTCGCAGCCAGAATATCCAGCCACTGGCTGGTCATCAGCGAGCGCGGCAGCAGACGATGATAGACTTCGGTCAGCCAGCGCAAGACATAGGGCGGAATGGACACCAGAATTCGGCGCATGCCCGTCACCCGCATAATGGTGCGCATCATGTCACGCAGCGAGACGTATTCCGCGCCGCCGATATCCACCGTGGTATCCACCAGCCGCAAGAGATTCATACTGCGGAATATGGCCTCAACCAAATCGTCAATATAGATTGGATGCAGGACGACTTCGCCGCCGCCGGGCATAAGAAAAAACAGGGGGGTGGCGCGCAACATGCTGGCAATGTGATTGATGAAGGCGTCCTCAGGCGAATAAACTATTCCGCTGCGGATCACCGTGAAGGCGACGCCGCCATTGCGAATGACATCTTCGACATCGCCTTTGACGCGATGCAGTGGATAGGCGGACGATGGCGCCGCGCCCAATTGGCTCAGCGTGATGATCCGCCCCACGCGCGCCGCGCGCGCCACTGCGGTCAACACCCTGGCGCCGGCAAGTTCAACTTCTTCAAGATCACTCCGCCTGCCCCACCAAAGAGCGTTTTCCAGGTGGATTACGGTGTGGCAACCCGTCACCGCGCGAAAGAACGCTTCTTCGTCGGTCACGCTGCCATTGATAATCTCGGGCGCCTGTGGATCGCCAACATCCCAGGGCAAACGCCGCGACCGAGTTTCTGGCAGCAGACAGCGCATCGGCAGCGATTCCGCCATCAGGCGCTGAACCAGATGTCGGCCGACCAATCCCGTCGCGCCGGTAATTAGAATCATGCCTTGCCCACAATTCGGAGCGAATAAGAGCGCATCCACAACCGGAAAGGATTGAGGCGGTATTATAGGCGCCATTGTGCGGCCTGTAAAGCAACTGAAGCGGCCACACAGTGTTACAATGAGTATGGTTCGTGCGCGCGCCGAATGCCGCAGTGGAGGAGCGTTTGGATAAGACGAGGATCGTCATCACCGGGATGGGCATCGTCTGCCCGACGGGCAGCGGCGTGGACGAGGCTTGGGCGAACACCGCCGCCGGCGTCAATGGCATCGGCTATATATCGCGCTACGACAGAGCGCTTACACAGAATCAGCTGGCGGGCGAGGTCAAGGATTTCGACCCCGACCGGCTCTTCGGCCGCAAAGAGGCCCGGCGCATGGATCGCGTGGCGCAATTTGCCTTGGAGGCGAGCCGACAGGCAATCGAGGACAGCGGACTAGAGATCACCGCGGACAACAGGTACGAAGTCGGCTGCGTCATTGGTTCGGGCGTCGGCGGCATCAATTCCTTCGTTGAAGCGCAGCAAGGGATCGACGCGCGCGGGCATCGCGGCATCAAGCCGCTGGCCATTCCCAAGATCCTCAGCGATTCCTGCTCGGGCGCTGTGTCGATGGTTTATAATCTGCGCGGGCCAAATCATTGCATCGTCACCGCCTGCGCCTCGGGCAATAATTCAATCGGTGAGGCCATGCACATCATCCGCCGGGGCGATGCCAAGGCGATGGTCGCCGGGGCGTCGGAAGCGGCGATCGTGCCCTTATGTGTGGCCGGCTTCAACAATATGACCGCTTTGAGCCGTAATGACGACCCCGCCACAGCGTCGCGCCCCTTCGATCTCAATCGAGACGGTTTTGTGCCGGGCGAGGGCGCCGGCATACTGGTGTTGGAGGAGCTGGATAGCGCGCTGGCCCGCGGCGCCCGCATCTACGCCGAGCTGATGGGCTACGGGCATACGTCGGATGCCTACCATATCACAGCGCCGATGGAGAGCGGAGAAGGCGCGTCCAAAGCAGTCGAATTCGCGCTGCGAGATGCTGGCCTGGAAGCCGAAGATATCGACTATATCAATGCTCACGGCACCAGTACGCCCTTGAACGACACGGCCGAAACCAACGCGCTGAAGCGGGCGTTGGGCGAAGTCGCCTATCAGATTCCAGTGAGCTCGACCAAGTCGATGACCGGACACTTGCTGGGAGGCGGCGCCGCCATCGAAGCGGTCTTCAGCATTATGGCGATTCGAGAGAATTTCATCCCGCCGACAATCCATTTGGAGGAACCCGATCCAAGCTGTGATCTGTGTTATGTGCCCAATCGCGGAATCCAGCATGAGGTCCGCCATGTCATGTCCAACGCCTTTGGCTTTGGCGGTCACAATGCAGTCGTAATCTTTGGCGAATATCAAGACAATGGCCACCTTCAGTAGCGGCGAAGCCCACGATGACGCCGCAGCGCGGCACGCCCACGTCGTCGGCTGGGGCATGGCTGTGCCGGAATCGGCCCTGACCAATGACGAGCTGTCTACCTTTGTCGACACCAGCGACGACTGGATTTTCGCCCGCACGGGCATACGTCAGCGCTTCATCGCCGACGAAGGCGAATCGACCGCGACTCTGGCTTACAGAGCGGCGCAGCAGGCACTGGAAGTCGCGGACATTCTGCCGACTGATCTCGACTTGATTGTGGTCGCCACATCGACGCCAGAGAATATTTTCCCCAGCACCGCCAGCCTGGTGCAAGACTGGCTGAATGCGCACGATGCTGGCGCTTTTGACCTGAGCGCGGCCTGCTCGGGCTTTGTTTATGCGTTGAATATGGCGGCCGATTCTATTCGCGCCGGTTCGATTGGGGCGGCGCTGGTAATCGGCGCGGAGACCATGAGTCGCATCCTGGATTGGCAGGATCGCAGCACCTGTATCTTGTTCGGCGATGGCGCTGGCGCGGTCGTATTGCAGGCGAGCCCGGCGCCGGGCGGCGTGCTTTCCAGCGTGCTGCGCTCAGACGGGGCAGGCAGCGACTTGCTGGCCATTCCCAGCGTCGGCAGTATTGACGCCGATGAATCCCGCGCCAGCACAAACGGCAATAAACTCTATAAGATGTACATGGCGGGCAGTGAGGTATTCCGCTTTGCCACGCGCGTGATCAGCGAAAGCATTGAGCAGACTTGTACAGCGGCTGGCATTCAGGTGACAGATATCGACCTGGTGATCCCGCATCAAGCCAATCTGCGCATCTTGCAGGCGGCCGCGCGCAAGCTGGGCCTGGATGCCGACAAGTTTATGAGCAATGTTGAGCACTATGGGAATACGTCCGCGGCCTCCATTCCAATTGCGCTTTGCGAAGCCATTGAGCAGCAGCGTATCCAGGACAAGGATCATATCGCCCTAGTGGGTTTCGGCGGCGGATTAACCTGGGCCGCCATGTTAATTCGCTGGGGTGTGCCCGAACCGCGCGAGCAACATGGTTCAATGCTCAACCGCCAGCGGCGTCATGTTCAGTACCGAATCGCCAGGTGGCGCTCGCGTTCGCGGCGTTGGCGCCGGCGCGTCGACCGCAAGGTGCGTGAAATCCGCGATTGAAGCGCAAGCAATACGTACGGGGCGGAGCAGCCTCCGCCCGGTCCTAGCGACTGGGCGTCAATGTCGGCAGCGGCTCGGAAATATAAATGTGCACCAGGCATGACGCCTTCAGTGTATTGGTGATGTCATACACCATCAAGCGAAATTGGTATTCGCCCGACTCGTAGCCCGCCGGCACAAACAGGCTAAACTCCTCCGGCTCCCTGATTTCGGTGGGCTGATCGCCGATCAATTGATAGTTGCCACGGGTGCTGGGTCCATTGATCTCGATGGACGCGTACGAAAATTGATCGGTGAATACGGTACCGACCACCGGCACCGGCTGGAATACGCGCATGCCGTTGCCGGGGATACGCAGCTGCGCTTCCGGCGATTCACAGCCAACCGGCGGGTCGGCCGGAATAATCGTGCCGACTGGCGTCGGCGTTGGCAAGGGCGTGGCGCGAAGCTGGTTGCTGGTATCGACTGACCGAGGAAGCGCGACGGGATCGATACCCAGACTTTCGGCAGGCGCGGCCGGCGTTGGCGTTTCAAAGACGCCGTCTTCGGCTCGGGTCTCCGCCAGCAGCGCTTCAATCCGGCGATCGTCGAGGAGTTCTGGCACGATCACTTGCTGGATACCAAATACTATGATCGCCAATTCGATCAGCAATACAATCAGCGTTATCGCATTCAGGCGTCGGTAGCGCGCCAGGTCGCGCTCAAGTTCAAAATACGAGGACCGGTATTCTTCACCGTGCAGCAGGAAGCGCCGTAGCGCAAAAAGGATGCCCGCAAGAATCAGAAAATAAATGCCGATGGCGATCTGATCGATGAGAGCGATTACAGCGGTCATGTCGGAAAGTTACGCAGCACGCCTTTCAGAATGTTGGTGAGGCGCGGCACGATGATCTCGGCTGCCTCCAGGACCTCCAAATGATTGGTTTCCAAATCGGTATCGACGGCGTCAATGGCGACGTTGGTCACGCCCGAGCAGGCCATGACCCGCATGCCGCCGTGGCGCGCCACCAGCGCCTCATGCACTGTGGACATGCCGACCGTGTCGCCGCCCAAGGTTCGGATCATCCGAATCTCGGCGGGCGTCTCAAATGAGGGACCGGACAAACCAAAATAGACGCCGCTGTGCAAGGGAATGTCATGTTGGCGCGCGACTTCAAGCGCGCGACGGCGCAGTCTGCGATCATAAGCCTGCGCCACGCCGACAAAGCGCTCGCCCAGCTCATCGTCGTTGGGACCCATTAGTGGATTGGCGCCGACCATGCCTGGTATGCTGATGTGGTCTTCCAGCAGCATAAGATCGCCAACCTGGTAAGCCGGATTGACGCCGCCGGCTGCATTCGTGAGCATCACCGTGCCGATGCCGAGTTCTTTCATGACACGAATCGGGAAAGTGACTTGCGCCAGGCTGTAGCCTTCGTAAAAGTGGGCGCGCCCTTGCTGGGCCGCTACCACCCGCCCTTCCAGCTCGCCAATGACCAGATTTCCTTGATGGCCGTGCACGGTGGATAAGGGCCAACCCGGGATATCCGCATAGGGTACGACAGTGCGGTTCAGCAGTTTGTCGGCCAGGCCACCTAGGCCCGAACCGAGGACCAGACCAATCGTCGGCTGCAGATTCGCGCGCTCGCGGACGGTATCAGCCGCTCGCCTGAACGCCTCACGCTGATTCAAAAACTGCCCCTTTCGCTGCGACGGCGTCGCCCGATTGCCAATCCCTTACGGCGACGCCAAGCCCGTATTCACTTTAGCGCCATGTTATCACAACTTGGCGTTCTCCGATATAATGAAGGCGTTGCTGAGACTTGTTTTTGAGAGGTTTTGGGCTTGAACGACGTCCGAAGGCAATTTCGCGCGGCGGCGATTCTGATCTTGATCATCGTGCCTATCGGCATCGCCGGCTACATGGTCTTTGAACGCAGAACTTTGTTCGAAGCCATCTATTTGACCATCATAACCTTGACGACGATTGGCTATGGTGATGTGGTTCCCGTGACCGAAATCGGACGCGTATTCACGTTGGGGCTGGTCTTCGCAGGTTTGGGCGCCCTGGCGTTCTTCTTGTCGTCATCGTTCGCGCTGCTATTCAGCCCCGAAGCGATGGCGAGGCGGCGCAATTTTCGCCTGCGACAAAAGATCGACCGGCTCACCAGCCATTACATCATTTGCGGTACGGGCGAGCTGGTGGACAAGACCATCGGCTACGTGCTGCACGGCGCGGATATCCGCCGGACGCAACTCCAGGAGGCGTCGTATCTGCCGACTGAGTCGCTGCTGCGACGGATTCTGGGCGATCCCACATCCGGGCGTTTTCGGCCGCTTCACCGATGCTTCCGACGACTATTCTTTCTGATTCATAATTTATTCGTCGAGCATACGACGCTGTTGGACCTGATCGTGGTCATCACCGAAGATGACGAATACGCCGAGCGCTTGCGCAGTGCTGGCATTCTGGTGATCGATGGCGACCCGACCGATGATGACTCGCTGCGGGCGGCAGGAGTCACGCGCGCCCAGGCGATCATGGTCATGCTGAATCAGGATACCGAAAGCTTGCTTACCGTCTTGACCGCGCGCAACTTGGATCCGCGCCTGTACATCACGGCGGCCGCCGTCGAAGAAGAGCTGAAGCAGAAGATGACCAAGGCCGGCGCGAATGTTGTGCTCGCGCCCTACGAAGTAGCCTCGCAATTTCTCAACAGCGCCACGCTGCGGCCAGCGGTTAATGACTACTTCAACAGCATCCTTTTTGATCAGGAGACGCATCACCAGATCACACAGCTGGAACTGGAGGACGATTCGCCCTGGATCGGCAAACGCATCGGCAATCTGGAGCTGCGCGAGAAGTACAACGCCGGCATCATTGGCATACGACTGGAAAACGGCGACTTCGTGTATGCGCCGGGTGGAGGGCGCGTGCTCCGCGAGTATGAGATTCTGCTGGGCGTCGCGCCCGGGCCCATGGTTCCGGTTTTGCAAAGGGTGTGCCGCCCGGCCAAGCGGGCTGATATACGCTTCACCACCTATCAGCGGCTGGTACAGCCACGCGAGAGCAAGAGCCTGGACACGATAATGAGTTTGCCGGAGTGCATCGCCCGGATCGAGGGGATGTCCAAGCACTTTGTAATCTGCGGCAACGACCACATTATCCGGAGCGCCGTTCGCTTTCTAGATCCGTCGCGCCCCTTTGTATTGCTAACCAGCGACGAGTCCCTGGCGCGAAATTGGCTGCAGCGCGGCTTCTGTGTCATCCACGGCAATCCCACCAGCGAAGATGTCTTGAAGCTGGCGGGAGCGGATCGAGCGCAAGCGATCATGATCTCGATGCGGGACAAAGCCGCCGCGGTGCTGACGGTCCTGTCAGCGCGCAGCACCAGCAAATCGCTCTTGATCTCGG
This sequence comes from Chloroflexota bacterium, assembly GCA_011523515.1. Classification (GTDB taxonomy): domain Bacteria; phylum Chloroflexota; class Anaerolineae; order Aggregatilineales; family Phototrophicaceae; genus UBA6055. The sequence continues at coordinate 68,884 of WTGO01000065.1, read as the reverse complement.
TCACCGCCACCACCGACGATATGATTGAAAAACTCAAGCGATCGGGCGCCGACCGCGTCGTCAGTCCCTTTCATGTCGCGGCGCAGTTTGTGCTGCTGTCGACCACGCGCCCCGAGATCGCCAACTTCTTGCAACACGTTCTATACAACGAGATCACCGGCATCGAAACGGCTGAGCTCTACATGGAGGATGATTCGCCCTGGATAGGCAAGACGATCAAAGATCTGGCGCTGTCGATGCGGTATCGGGCCGGGGTTGTCGGCATCAGACAGGCCAAGAACCTTGGCTTTGAATACGCGCCGCCACTGGACTATGTGATCCGGCCTCACGAGGTATTGATCATCATCACGCCGATGCAATACTTCGACGAAATGCGCTCCAATGCGACCAGAGCCAAGAACAAACGCCCGGCCACGCTGCGCCTGAATATTGACACATCGGCAACCGGCGTCTGGTCGCGCGATATGATTCGCGAATTGATAGAGCAGCAAGACGGAAGCTAGCGGCCGCGGTCTCAGACGCTGCTGGTCAGGCTCAGCGGCCGGCGCGTGTGCGGAGATTCAACCCGCCGCAAGACACAGTCGGAGTCCACATTCAAGTAAGTGATGGATTCTGCGCATTGTTCGGCGATAGCTGTGAAGCCAAAGTGGCTAGGGAGCTTCAAGATATCCAACCAATGTCGTTGTCCAATCAAGACGGGATAACCGGACCGGCCTCGATAACGCGGGATGAGAAAATCACCCTCGCCGCGGGCATACTGCGTCAAGAGCTGATAGATCGTCTTGGGCTGCAGCCGGGCCTGATCGCCGGGTATGACGATGATCGCCGCGACGTGGTCCGGCAAGGACTGCAGTCCCGTTCGCAAAGCGGAGACGAATCCGCCCGTCTTCCAGGCGCGATTGTGTTCAATCTTGACACCAAGATGATGAATGGCCTTGCGAGTGGCGCTTGCTCCGCGGCCCGTAATCACGCGAACATGATCAATGCGCGAGCGAAAGACTTTCTCGGTGACCTGGGCCAGGGTCGCCGCGCCGCGCTCGCCGGGCTGCAGTAGCGTCGGAGGGCTTGCGCTTTGGGCATCAGCCGCCGCCAGGACCAGAGCGCCAATCGGCCGTTGCACTTCGCGCACTGGTTCAGCGCCGCGCACTGAGCCCAGGGCGACTGCGCTAATGCGCTTGCTCTGGAGACTAAGGCGCGCGATCAAACGCGCTCGGCCGCGCACGTAGCCCCGTTCAGGCGTCTGATTCAGATAGACCAGCACACGGGCGTCATCAGGAACCCCCTGCAATCCCAGCTCTTCATCTCGAATCACTTGCGCCAGCCAAGGCGACTTCACCGGGCTGTTCTCGACGAATCCATATTTCTCAATCATGGCCGCGGGATTATACACATGCTCGGCATTTAGAGGCGCGCCCAGCGCGCTGAGCGAAGACACTGACACCACCAGCGTCGTTTCGGATGGAATCCGCGGTTCGCTGGCGAGCGGCGCTTTGAAGGGCAATCCAGCCGCATCGTCAGCCTCGACCAGCAGAATGTCGGAGTCCACGCGGTCAAGCAGCTGTTTTGCCCAGGACAAGGGCGGCCCATATACGCGGCCGGCCCGAATTTCATCATAGAGCAAGACAAACTGGTTTTCACTGAGCGCCTGGGAAATGGCGTTGGCATCGGCATCCGACCGCAGAGTGCGGGGGAAAAATCCCAATTGCTCCTCGGCCAGATGAGTCGATGTGGTCGCCAGTACGCGCCAGCCCGCCTCCGCCAATTCGTATCCCATGCTAACCAGCAAGGAGGTTTTGCCGCCAGCGCCAATGAATGACACGACTTCGCCGCGATTCAGGTCAAAGGCATGCTCGAGTTTCATTCGGTCTCCACAAGCGGATCACTGTTCACTCGACCCGCCGCTTCCACACAATTTCTTTCCAATCATAACATGAATGCAGCTGCGTAGGTTTGATTTCGTCGAGACTTTGACCGTTAGCAGTCCGCGCAGCTATCGGCCGGCTCGGGGAGGGGCCGGGGATGGGGTAAGCTACCCGCAACGTAATCAGGAGCTTAAATCGCGCCGATACCCTGCCGGCGCAAGGCTTTTACCACTTTCTCCGCGGTGAAGGGCTGGGAGTCGACCCAGACGCCTGCCGCGGCGAAGATGGCAGCGGCGATCGCGGGCGCCAAGGGCAGGAAGGGCATTTCCGCCATGCCGCGAACCCCCCAGGGACCGATCGGATCGGGATGCTCCAACACCACCGACTTCACCTTGGACGGCACATCAAGCGAGGTGGGAATGAGGTAGGTTGAGAGATAGGGATTGAGTATGCGACCTTCACGCGACACCAGGTATTCCATCAGCGCGTAGCCCTGCGCCTGCACGATGGCGCCTTCGATTTGACCTTGCAGCTGCTGGGGATTGATCACCTTGCCCACGTCATTGGCGCAGACCACTTCCAGCACTTGCACCTGACCCGTCTCAATATCGACCTCGACCTCCACCGCTTCCGCCACGTAGCCGTAGGCGAAATTTGGCTCGGACTTGCCGGTCTGCGGATCAAATGCGGTCGTAGGCGGCGGACGATACATGAATTCGCCGACGGCGGGTCGCTCCTCGTCCTGCCACTTCCGCAGGGCGATTTTCGCCGCGCCGCGGATGGCGTTGCCAGACATAAAGGTAAGGCGAGAGGCCGAGGCGCTGCCAGACGAGCCCGAGGTCGCCGTATCGGAGGCGACGATTTCCACCAGGTCGAAGGGAACGCCAACCGCATCGGCCGCCATCTGGCTCAAGGCGGTATGGGCCCCCTGCCCGACATCGGCGGCGGCATGAAACAAAATCACGCGTTCAATCTCGGCGCTGCCGCGGACCTCGATCCCCGCCCAGCAGTGCTCGGGAAATCCGAAGCTGAAGCCGACATTCTTGAAACCGCCGGCCATCCCACGGCCGCGTCTCTTGGTCGAATCAGCCGGCGGCGTCGGCTGCTGCAGCATCCAGCCGGCTGCCGTCTCGCGCCACCAGGATTCGCGCCCGCAAGCTTCAAAGACTTGCGGCATGGTCACGCCTTTGGGAAAGGGCGTGTCGACCGCGCCCAGGCTGCCTTCGCGGATGGTGTTGATCAGGCGAATCTCCAGAGGATCCATGTTCAAGGCATGCGCCAGACGATTCATCTGACCCTCGGCTGCGAAGAGCGCCTGGGGCGCGCCAAATCCGCGAAAGGCGCCGGAAGGAATGTTGTTGGTGTACACGGTATAGGTATCGATGTGGATGTTGGACACCTCGTAGGGGCCGCTCGCCGTGAGCTGGGCGTTGCCCAGCACCTTATTCGATGTGTAGTTGTAAGCGCCGGCATCGCCGACGACTTCCGCGAATATCGCCGTGATTTTTCCGGATTTAGTCGCGCCCCACCTGGCGCGCACTTTGATCGGATGGCGCTTGTGATGGTAGAGGATAGACTCCTCGCGGCTCCATTGGATCTTGATCGGTCGGCGCAGTATCCAGGTCGCCAGCGCCAGCACAATTTGCACCGACATATCTTCGCGGCCGCCGAAAGCGCCGCCGATGGCCGGATATATCACCCGCACCGCTTCCGGCGGCAGGTTGAGGGCGTGGTAGATTTGCTCCTGGTCTTCGTGGGTCCATTGCCCAGCCACGATGACGGTAACGCGTCCTTCCTCGTCGATATAGGACAATCCGGCTTCCGGCTGCAGGTAGGCGTGCTCTTGCCAGGTCGTCGCGTATTCGCCTTCCACAACGACATCGGCATCTTCCCAGCCGGCGGTCATATCACCCTTGCGAATTCGATACTGCGCCACCAAATTGCCCGGGCTGCCCGGATGCAACTGCGGCGCGGCATCTGACATGGCCTCGTCCGCATCAAAGACGGCGAGCAAGTCTTCATACTCGATATAGATCAAGTCAAGCGCTTGCTGGGCGATGGCGTCCGTTTCCGCCACGACGACAGCAACCATATCCATGAAACAGCGGACGACATCGGTACCGGTTTTCTCGCTGCCGGGACCGCAGAGCACCGGCTGATCTTTGATGACCAGGCCGTATTCGTTGACGGGCACATCGTGGCTGGTAAATACGCAGACAACGCCTGGCAGAGCTTCGGCCTTTTGCTTGTCAACACGAATCACCCGGGCGTGGGCGCGCTCGCTGAATTTGATGCGCATCCACAACTGGCCCTCGACATCGATGTCGCCGGGGTATTTCGTTTCGCCGGTGACCTTGCCCAGAGCGTCAATCCGCTTGATGGATTCGCTGATGGCAGCCGTATTCTCGCTCAAGCGCTTCGTATCCTTTGCCTAATTGCCATTATATAAAATAAACAATTAATAAGTTGGCAGCGATTCAAAGGTAGTCTCGATCAACTTCTCAGTCTCGTTGTAAAAGATGCGGCGCAGGATGGCGATGGCGGCGGCATAGGTCGGCTCGACGCCGCCATAGCTCAAGCTGCCGGCGCCCAGCGTTTGCCCGCGGTTCATCGGCTTGTCCGAGGCGTAGTGCAGGAAACCGATGTCGAAATTCACCGAATGCAAATTGACGATCTCGTTCATGGGATGGCGCTGGGGGCGGAAGGCTTCGTATATGGCCGAGAGATAGGGCCCGCCTTCCATCTCAATATCGGTGTAACCTTCCTTGTAAAATACGCTCATATAGTTGGGATTTTGCAAGAACGTGCCCAGCACGGTGACCGCCTTCTGATTGTCGAGCACGTTGCCGTGCTCCATCCAGGAGCGGACATGGCGCGCGGTGAAACAGTTGCGGAAGAGATAAGTATTCTGCGAATGTTCGTCGTGAATGACGTTGGGGATCATCATGTCGCCGATGCGGCCGTTCAGCGTAGCGGCTTTGCCCATGACGTAGACGCCATCCAGCCGGCCGACGCCCTGCGAGATGCGGCTTAGCAATTCATACGAGGCCATGCCCAGGGGATAGTCGATATTGAGCACGATGGCCTGGCTGTGCCGGAGCGGCTCCAGATCATCGGCCCGGCCCAAGCGCGGATCGAACCACTGCGCCTCCAGCTTGCCCAATTCAATCACCTGCGTCTCCATTTCGAAGCCGTGTCGACTGGGCACGCGGTGAATGCCCAGGCGATGTTCTTCCTTTTCGAAGACGCGTTTGGCGCGGCTGCCCTGGTCGGACAGATACTGGCGCAGTACAAAATACAAGAAGTTGTCGGTGCTTTTATGATAACTCTCTTTGAGATCTTCGTATTCGGTCAGCAGCGACTTTTCTTCAAACTGCTCGATATAGTTGACCAGGCTCTCTTCAAAGCGCCGCGCGAAACCCGCCAGCAAATTGATCAAGGAATGCGTATTGCTGGAAACGAAATACACCGGACGCTCTTGCAGGTCAATGCCCGCGAGCGACACCTCTTCGCAGAGCTCTTCCCACCAGGCGGCGGTGGCGCGGCGATAGTCGGCCAGCGATCCGGAAATCAGACGCAGGGTCATGCTTTTGCGCTCCCGACCGATGAGCAGCAAATTGCTGGCGAAGTCGTCTTGCCACAAGAATTGCAGTCGCTGCAGGTCGCTGACAGCCATATGCAAACCGGCCGCCAGAATCTCGAATTCTTCCGCAGGCACATCCCCGCCCTCCGCGTAGGGCAGCAGCGAATCGTAGAGTTCCTGATTTTGCAGGAGCTGGTACAGCTTATTCCACTCGATTTGGAAGGCGGTCAAAATGGGCGCCAAATCGTCAATATCCGAGCGACTGACGATGAATACCGCCATGGCGTTGCGCCCGTTGAAATGGGTGCGCCGCCGCCGGCCCGGCGCATACACGCGCTGCCAGTCAGCGACATTTCTGTAGCCGGCCGCGGAAAAGGCGCGCTCCATCTGGCCGATCAGAATTTCCTCGGCCTGGATGATGCAAGCGGGCAAACGCAGAGCGCTGTACATCAAAGCGGAAGCATCCGGTTCGGCGGCGACAGCGCGATCGTGCAAGGAAGAGGCCATAGCCAGGTGACTCTCGACCAGGGTTTCGATCTTGATGCTGTCGCTGGAGCGCAGCAGCGAATAATAGGTCCGCATGTAGAGTTCGATCTCTTCGCTGCCCGTGGTGGGCACCCGTCGATCCATGAGCTGTCCTTAGGGGATGTTTGCTTGCGCCCGGCTGGCCTGGCGGAAGGCGTCTACGATTTTATAATAGCCGGTGCAGCGACAAAGATTGCCGCTGATACTGTAGTTTATCTGTTCGGTATCCGGTTCGGGAATCTCTTCCAGCAGCTTGGCGCCAGCCATCAGAAAACCCGGCGTGCAGTAGCCGCACTGTACGGCGGCTTCGTCAATGAACGCTTGCTGAATCGGATGCAAGGCGTCGCCTTGCTGCAAGCCCTCGACGGTCACGATTTCGGCGCCGTGCGCGCGCGGCGCGTGCACCATGCAGGACATCACCGCCACATCATCTAGGAAGACGGTGCAAGCGCCGCATTCGCCTTCAGCGCAGCCTTCTTTAGTCCCGGGCAAGCCCACCTCGTCGCGCAGCCAATGCAAGAGCGATTTTTGCTGACCGCTGGCGATGCTGAGCGCGCGCCCATTGACCCGGCTCTCGATGGCCGTGTCGGGCAAATGAACGATTCCCTGCGGCAAGCCGTGACAAACCCGCGCGGCGTTTTCGCCCCAAAGCATCGGCGGCGCGGCTGGCAGGCCCATGTCCTGTCGCTCCGCTTCCAGCTGCCGCAGCGCGCGCGTCACCAGGATCGTCACCATCTCACTGCGGTACTCGGCGCTGCCGCGCACATCATCAATCGGCGTGACCGCCGAGCTGGCCAAACGCCCGCACTCCGCCATCGTCAAGCCATCGAGGGGTTTCCCGATCAGGTATTCTTCAGCCGCGGGCGCAAGAACGATGGTGGCGGCGACGCTGCCCAGCGCGATGCGCGCGTCGGTCACGATACCGGCTGCGTCGCGCCCAATGACGGCGGCCACATCAACCACCGATATCGCCTGCGCGCGCCGCAAGCCCAGCTTCAAAAAGACGCCGCGTTGCCGGTCAGCCAGCGGCGGAATGCGAATCGAGCGCAGGAGTTCATTGGGTCGCAGGACAGTTTGCCGAAAGCCGCTGTAGAAATCTTCCAGCATGAGGGTCCGTTCGCCATCCACAGATTGCAGGGTGACCTGCGCGCCCATGGCCATCAACGGCGTGATGGTGTCGTTGGCGGGAGAAGCGGTGATCAGATTGCCGGCGATGGTGGCGCGATTGCGGATCTGGGGTGCCCCGACTTCCCATGACGCTTGCGCCAGCGGCAGCGCGCGCCGGCGGATCAGGTCGCTGCCGACTACATGATTGTGCGTGACCAGGGGACCCAGCACGATGGCGTCATCCTCCAGGCTGATCAGGTCTAGGCCGGGGACGCGTGTAATGTCAACCAGCGCGTTTAACTGCGGATGCTGCCCCTTTTCCATCTCGATGATGAGGTCAGTGCCGCCGGCGACAATCCGGGCCGAAGCTCCGTGTTCATCGAGCAGCGCCAATGCTTCTTGCACGCTGCTGACGCTGTGATAGGCCTGCCACATGGTCGGCGCGCCTCCCAGGCTGATTAGTCGGAGCGGCCTTCTAGACCGGCTCCAGATCCAGAACCGTAAAGGGATTGATATTCATAACGCAGGTCGACATATATTGAGTCCGCACAATCTTGCGCCGATCCCAGATATGCACATGCCCGTGAAGCATGTAGCGCGGACGATACCACTTCATAAAATTGAGGAAACCGCTGAAGCCGCGGTGCGCCACATCATTGCCGTCATGGATGTTCAGCGCCGGCGAGTGGGTGACAAAGAGGTCGATGCCGCGTTTGCGCGCCCAGCGATTCCAAAATATCGACGGCGCCAAACCCAGCACCATGCGCTGCATCTGCGACTGCGTGTACTGAATAACGCCGCGATTGTACTTTATTGAGCCTTCCAATCCCGCCATGAGCAGCCCGCGATACTCAACTACCTGCCGGTGCAAATTGACGCCGCCGGGCGGTTCCGAGTCATACGCTTCATCGTGGTTGCCGCGCACGTAAAACATGGGCACGCTGATGATGCTGGTGATGAAATCCAGATAGCCCGGCGGCATATCGCCGCAGCTGATAATCATATCGATATCGCTGTACTGCCGGCGCAAGTTTACCGCGCTGTGAAGCTGCGGCATCTCGGTATCGCTGACACAGAGGATTTTGACCACGCCAGCCGCCTTCGCTAGTGCGCTGTGTATCGGTTTGACCTAGCTGGAAAAACCGCTGGCGAAGGTATCGATCATTAAGCGAACATCGGCGCCCAGCGGGTAGAGAATCGGACAGGTGGCGCCGGCCGCTACGTATTCGCGCACTTTCGCCTTGACCTCGTCCGGCGTGCCCGAGGCGGTGATCATCTGCACGACATCGTCCGGCACCAGCTTCATCGCTTCCAGGATCTGCTCCTCGGTGGCGGGCCAGGTCAATACCTGGTTGATTTCGTCTAGCAGGTCCTGGCTGACGCCGCTGGCTTTCATGATATGCGGCTGCTGACCCAGGTATTGCGTCACCAGCTTGCGCGCCCCATCAAGCGCCCGGGCGCGGTCGCTGTCCACTGAACAGACCACCAATTGCGGGCGGTCGACATCGTGGATTGACTTGCCGGCCTTCTTGGCGCCGATTTCCAGCTGCGCCATAGCCATCTCGTTGTATTTGGGCGACACCAAATAATTGAGCACGGCGCCATCCGCGATCTCGCCGGTCAAGGCCATCATCTTGGGACCGGTAGCGCCGATATAAATCGGCACATTGCGCGGCTCCTTGCGACCATGCACGACATCGAGTTCAACATCGTCCATTTGCACGAACTCGCCGTCAAAGCTGACGCGCTCGCGATTGAGCAGCCGGCGCACGACCATCACCACTTCGCGCATGGCCAGCAAGTTTTTGCGCCGGCTGATGCCGACCTTGGCCGCCAGCGGGTCCCACCAGGCGCCGATGCCGCAATAGATGCGATCTTGCGCCAGGTCGTCCAGCGTCAAAAAAGTGGCGGCGATTACGGCGGCATTGCGCGTCCAGTTGTTGATCACGCCGGAGCCGATCTTGATGCGCGAGGTGACGGCGGCGAAGGCGGCCATGGGCACGATGGCATCGCGCACCAGGCGGCTCTCGGCTTGCCATACGGCTTCGAAGCCGCATAGCTCAGCGTACTTCACGTATTCGATGGCGTCGGCCAAAGGATGTGCGTCCTGCAAGTAAAGCGCAACGCGATCAGCCATAAGGTTTCTCCACTTCGCTATTCACTACGTCTCCTCCATCATTATCTATCAAATTCGGCCGAACAAGCAAATCTCGCCCGACAGTCAACCGGCGCCGCACATGACGCTGAAAGATGGCAGGTGACCAAAATGCCCACGGTCGAGAATTTCCTGATATTCGCGCAAATCATCGGGCACATCAATATCCAGCGACATCCTTTCGGACCGGAATTCTCTCACCTGCAGACCGGCGGCCCGGGCCAGGCGCAGGTGCCGCTCATAACTCCCGCTGCCATAATCGTATTCGATGGCGCCGGGCGGCCGTATCAGCAGCGCATTGGTTCCGTCGCGATCGCGGTCGGTCGCGATAACGACTGAGCGATCAGACGCCAGCTGAATCATATCGCGCAGATCTTCGGCATTGATGAAGGGCAAGTCCGCCGGCAAAACCAGCACCGAATCGGCGCGCCAACTCTGGACCACCATAGTCGCGCGCAGCAAAGCCGGATTCAAATTCGACATGGCCCCCTCTTGCAAGGTCTTGGCGCCCATTTCGCGCGCGATCGCCAGGGCCTTGGTATCGCGCGATATGACCAGCACGCCCGTAACCTGCTGTATGGTGGTGGTCACCGACAAGACATGGCGAAACATGGCTTGCGCTAGCTCAAAGCGCTGCTCGGGCGAAAGCACCGGCGTCAGGCGGCTCTTGGCGTTCTTCAAGGGCTTGACCGGGATAATGGCCCAAAGACTCATGCGGCCCACCCGGCAATCCACTCGAGGGTATTACGCGCCAACGCGGCTTTGGCGATCGTGTCCGTCATTAATGTATCCAGCCGCACCGTCCGCAGGTTTGGCGCAGGGAGCGGTTCGTTGCGACAGTCATTGACGAAGCCGTCGATAACGCCGGCGTAGAATTCCGCCACCGCTGCAGCGGATACAGTCAAACCCAACTCGGCCATGATCTTCGCCGTCGGGCCTTTCACGGCCGCGCCGGCTATTATCGGCGTGACCGCCACCACCGGCGCGTCAGCGCGTTTAAGCGCCGCCCGCAGGCCGGGAACAGCGAGAATCGGCGCCACGGACAGCCAGGGATTCGATGGCGCGATCAAAATGATATCCGCTTGTTCAAGCGCGGCAGAAACCGCCGGCGACATGGCTGCCTTTTCGCAATTCTGGTGTCTTATAGACTCTACGACTGGCCGCCAGCGATGTTTCACAAAGTATTCCTGAAAGCCCAATTCGCCCTGTTCCGCAGTGCTAATGATGGTGGGCATAGCCTCATCGCACATGGGCAACAGTCGCGCGCTCAGGCCCAGGCGCCGGGCGAGGCAGCCGGTGACCGCGGTGAGCGATTGCCCTTGTCGCAAGAGCTGCGAGCGCAGCAGATGCGTGGCCAGGTCTTTGTCGCCCAGCCGGAACCAGGGTTCGACGCCGTAGTTTTGTTCCAGGCTTTCCAGCGTCGTGGTCGAATCAGCGGCCATGCCCCAGCCCAAATCTGGATCCACCGAGCCGGCCAAGGTATACATCAAGGTATCCAGATCCGGGCAAATCTTCAGGCCCAGATGACAGAAGTCGTCGCCGGTGTTGATGATAAACGTCAGCCGCGCTGGCGCGACGACTTTAATCAAGCCGCTGGCCAATTTGGTGCCGCCCACACCGCCGATCAAGACCGCAACGTTCTTATTTAACGCCAAATTGTTCTCGTTTCCCACGGGTCGCGCTCCCGCTGCCGTTGCTGCGCTGGGAATCCCAGCGTGATCAAGCCTTGCGGCTGCCAATCCGCCGGCAGGTCCAGCACCGACGCGACCAGGCTTTGACAGAATAGCGGCGCGCACATCCAGCAAGCGCCCAAGCCCAGGCTGGCCGCCATCAGCAAAATGTTCTGCCCGGCCATGGCTGCGCTCTGTTGCGCCATCGTCCGTTCGTGGGCGTCGCGCCGCCCGTCGCCGTAGACGTCCATGTCCTGCAGGCTCATGCAGAGCAGCAGCAGCAGCGGCGCCGCCGTGATCCGCTGGCAAGAGCGGCCTACGTCCGCGTCTATGACTGCCTGCGGCACATTGTCCGCGGTCAAATCGCTGCGCAATTTCGCGCCCATTTCGCGGGCCAGGCGCGCCTTGGTCTCGGCCCGGCTGATGACTACAAAACGCCAGGGCTGGCGATTGTGGGCGGAAGGCGCCCAGACGGCCGCGTCCAGAATTTGCTCAATATACTCGCGGGGCACGGCATCGGCATGATAACGCCGCAACGAACGCCGTTTACGCAGCAGCTGGGACAATTCGGCGGCCTTCATGGCGGCATTAGCGGTAGAGATCATGTTCGGCCGCGCGGATCATATCGGTCGCGCGCCCGTGGGCGCAGCGCATATCCAAGCCGCGGATCAAGACGACGGGCAAACCTTCATCGGCCTCGCCGCCAAGCAAATGAGCCGCCGAAGCCACCAGATCGGCATAGGCCACTTGCGTCACCTCAAGCACACGGCCGTACAAGTCGCGGCTGCCTCGCAAGTCACGCACGGAGGGGATGCCGGATACGCCGATGGCGACGCCGACATTGCCCACGCGGAAAGCGCGACCGTGGGTGTCGCTGATGACGACGGCCAAATCGACGCCCAGCCGTCGCCGCAAACCGGCGCGAATCCCGTCAGCGGAACCATCCGGATCCAGCGGCAGCAGCAGCGCGGCTTCATCGCCGCCTTCGATATTACTCTGATCGATACCGGCATTGGCCGAAACGAAGCCCAGGCGGTGCTCCGTCACCAAAACGCCTCTGCGTTTTCGCGATACGCGCCGCGACTCGCTCAATATCAGTTCGACCAGGCGCGGATCTTTGCCCGTTTCCGCCGCCAAGTCGCAAGCTTCAGGTGATGGGCAGACTGCGGCCAGCGCCATCGCACGCCCTTCGGCCTTGGCGACAATCTTGGAGGCGATAACCAGCGTGTCTCCGCTCCGCAATTGCAGAGCGGCGGCTTGCGACCGCGACAAGATGATATCTACCAGATCATCGCCGGCCTGAATCAGCGGAATATCCGGAATCACGCAGGCGACCAGCTTTGGCGCGCTCGGCATGACTAGCCGTCCAATCCCGTGATGCGAATGCCGGCGCCCTTTACTTTGTAGGCGCGGTTGATGTGGAGCAGAATCGGCGTCAGCGATTCCGCCGCTACCGCGTTCTTCAAGGGGCCGGCGTCGATGGCGCGCATGCCGGCCGCCGCTACCAGATCACTCGCCGCCGCCTTGGCCGTCTCGCTGTCGGCGCAGACTAATACATCGCAATCTACAGCGCGATCCAGCTGCCGCAGCTTAACGGCGCTTACATTCTGAAAGGCGGCGACTACGGTGACATCGGCGCCGAGAAGTTCCTGCGCTTCCAAGGCGGCGGCCCCGCCGGCCGGCAGATTCACCGCCATAATCTCAGGCGGACGCAGCGGAACGGTTAAATCAACCAGGACCTTGCCCCGACAGGCTTCGCGTACCCCCTCCAGGGTCAGTTTATGCGCGCTATACGGCACACTTAAAATCACGATATCGGCGGCCGCGGCCGCGGCGATATTGGCCATTCCCTGCAGGTAGTCACCACCCAGCTCGGTATTCATTTCCGCCGCGCGCGTCTTGGCTCTGCTTTCATCACGAGAGCCAATCACGACTTGATAGCCCTTGAGGGCCCAGCGCATGGCCAAGCCAGCGCCTTCTTTGCCTGTTCCGCCCAATATCGCCAATGTCTTCATCGCTGTCCCGGTCTCACTGCTCGCCTTCACGCTAGCATTGTAAAGTATCTTGCGCATTTCGCGTATAGCGCTCCCATACTTTTGGCGCCAGCGCCAGGGCTTCGGTAGCGATTTCGGATTCGTCCAGCGTCAGCAGCTGCCGATCGCGCATCAGGATTCGACCGGCGCATATGGTGGTGGTGACCATGGAAGCTTCAAAGCCGAAGAGCAGGTGCCAGGGCAAATTGCCCGCGCTCAGCGGTGTGAAGGGTTGGTAGTCGACGAATATCAGGTCGGCCACGGCGCCGGGCGATAACTCGCCGATAGTCACGCCGGGGAAAAACCGCTCTATCAGGCGAGCATTATTGTGCCAGGCCATGCGGGCGATATTCATGCCGTCAGCGCGGCGCGGATCACGATTCACAACTTTGTGCAGCAAATAAGCGGCTTTCCATTCCGCCCACATATTGTTGCTGAAGCCGTCGTTGCCCAAACAAAGTTTGATTCCGGACGCCAGCAAGCTGTCGATGTCGGCGGCGCCCACGCCGTTATTCATATTGGAGCGCGGTTGATGGCTGACCCATACGCCGCGATCCAACAATATGTCGCGCTCGGCTTCGTTGATATGGACGCAATGGGCGGCGATGGAGGAATCGCGCCAAATGCCGTAGCGGTCCAGGCGCTCGACCACGCGCAGACCGCTGCGATTCAGGCTGTCGTCTTCGTCGGCCTCATGTTCGGCCACGTGGATATGGAAGCCCGCTTCGTCCGGCAGCGCATCGGCGCAGGCACGCAAGCTTTCGTCGTTGAGCGTCAAGCTGGCGTGCAAGCCAAAGGTCCCGCGCAGCCGTGGATGTTCCGCCGCCGCGCGCATGAAGCGCAGATTCTCGGCGATGCCGGCGCGCATCATTTCCATGCCGTCGCGGTCCGTCACCTCGTAGCAAAGGACGGCGCGCAATCCAGCCGTATCGACCGCCTCGCCGATGATGTCCAGGCTGCCGTCAATGCAGTTGGGGCTGGCGTGATGGTCAACCAAACTGGTCGTGCCGTGTTTGATGGCGTCCAGCAAGCAGACCAAAGCGCTGGCGCGTACGCTGTCGCGGTCCAGGGCTTTGTCCAGCGGCCACCACAGTCGCTGCAGAATCTGCGGAAAGTCGCGCGGCGGCGCGCCCGGAATCGCCATGCCGCGGGCGTAGGCGCCGTAAAAGTGCGTATGCGCGCAAATGCCGCCGGGCATGACGTATTGGCCGCGAGCGTCAACGATTTCCGCCGCCGGATAGTTCGCTTCCAATTGGGCGCGGCTGCCGACAGCGCCGATACGGTCGCCGTCGATGTACAAGGCCGCATCCGACAGCACTTGCGGCGCCGCGCCCAAGGTAATGATGTTGGCATTTACAATTAACATAGCAGGTCGTTCCCTCGTCGCCTAATTACGCAGCGCGTGATAAACCCGATCGACATAGAAGTCGCCGGCGCGGTAGAGATCGGCAATCGTCTCGGCGCTGATGAAGCGATCCCAGGTGGTGCGAATGAAACTGATGGAGCGCGCCGGCACATTATCTATTGGCGGGTCTTTTTCGACCAAGTTTCGGAATTGAAGCTTGAAATAGATATCAGCCGCCCGTCTGTCTTCGTCGGGCAGCAAATCGGCCCGCCGCGCCAGCTCCAAGCCGGTGACGCGAGCGAAATAGGCGATGCTGCCGCTGCGCTCGCGAAATACTTTGCCGCTGAGAAAGAAGGCGATGTACTCGGCGTTCAAGCCGCGCGGCAATTGCCGCTCCGGTATGCGATACCAAAGCTGCCGGCGGGCGATGTCAAAGTCTTTTTTGCGGTTGAGTACCGCGACCAGCACTCGATCGTCGGCGTACATACGCCTCTCCGGAATCTGCCTTAGCCTTGGCGCTGGTCGAGCAGGCGCTTGTCAATATCCGCCACCAGCTCTTGATGAGCGTTCCACCAGGCCGGATCGCGTTGCGCGTCTAACTCGGCGACCGACTTGCCCTGCTGCTCAACCCAGGTGTAATACTTGAGATTGTGCCAGCGTTCCCGCGCAGCGCGGCAGCCTTCCATGACCCAGTCCGTGCCGGCTCGCTGGTAGACGCCGTTCACGATGGCGGTCGCGCTCGCCTCATCCAGCGGACCGTGCTGGTCGCGCAGGCTTGACATGACCGAGCCGTAGCGCTCCATGGCATCGGTGGCGACGGTCACGATGACGTCATCGCTGCCCATGCCGTAAAATTTGGCCGTTTTGATAGCGCCGATAATATTGCAGACACCGCTGATGCCCAAAACCTGCGACAATTTTTTCACCAGCTGCGGATCCAGCCCGAAGCGTTTGGTCAACACTTCCCGGCCGGGCGCTTCAGCCAGGACGCGCAGCCCATTCAAGGCATCCCGGTCGTCGATGGCCATTAACGCATCCATGTTGAGCACGTTGTGTATCCAAGTCACATGTTTGTCGCCGATGCCCTGGATCTCGTGGGCGCCGTAGCCGTTATTGAACAAGGTTGGGCATTGAATCGGTTCGAGGCCAACGATCTTGTGGTCATGCCAGACTTGCTTGAGCCGGTCGCCGGCGGCGATGGCGCCGGCGCTGCCCATGGCCGAAACAAAGGCCGAAATTTTGCCGGCTCCAACACCCTCGGCCCGCAATTCTGCCGCCAGCTCCACCAAGGTATTGCCGGTCACGTGGTAATGAAAGCGGTAATTGCCCATCACCTCGAATTGGTTCAGTACACGAATTTTGGGGTCGCCTCCGCTCAAGCGCTTCACCTCGTCGTAGATTTCCTTGACGTTGCTTTCGCTGCCGGCGGTGCGGACGATGCCGGCGCCATAGCTGGCGATGCGGTCGAAGCGCTCCTGGCTCATCTCTTCCGGCAGCACCACGATGCTGTCGTATTCCATACGACAACCGATGAAAGCGCCGCCGATACCGTAGTTGCCGGTCGAGGGCCAGACCAGCGTGTGCGCCATGGGATCGACCTCGCTCAGCAATTGTTTCTCCAGCAGAACTGAATAGGCCGCGCCGACTTTGTGGCTGCCGGAGGGAAAGTCTCCCCCGTAAATCACGACTATGCGCGCATCGACGCCGGTGAGCTCGCTGGGCAGAACCAGGTGGTAGACGCGATCATTTGCGTCACGCCAGGTGATGTTGTACAGATTAATGGGATTGAGCGGGTCGGCGTTCAGCGCCGCCAAAGCTTCCGCGCGGATAGACGGATCAATCGTTTGCGGGTGAAGCATTTCTTCGAAGCTGGGACCGGTGACCATGAAGCTCTCCTCAACCCGGGTTGGAAGCATCATCTTCCATAAGATTCAATTGTCGTTCGAGAATGCGCATATCGTTAAGCATTTCGTTGCGTTGCCGCGCCCAACCACGGTAAAGACGCCTGTCCTGGGCCGACATGTCTTCGCTTTTGCCGCCGTTAGCCATGATCAATTCGTCAATCTTGTTGTCGAGCGCTTCATAAGACTCCACCAGCTGGCGATAGTGCGCCACCAGCTCCAGCTGTGGCTTGTCAGAGGTCGTCATTATGCGTCTCCTCTGCAGATGCCTCGGTCGCGCGTTGCTGGCCCGCCGGCGCAACTTGAACGCGCTGAGTCCCGACCTGTGCCGGCCGCAGGCCAGCGGTCGAGGCAACCACGTATAAGGGCCGATCACGTGATTCATTATAGGTGCGCGCGACATATTGGCCGATGATAAACAGAAAAAAGAGTTGGAAGGAACTCAGCAGCAGCAGCAATATGATCGTCGTGGCTTGGCCGCCAAAGAACTGCTCGCCGCGCGCCAGGCGCAAATATGAAATCACAGCGCCGACGACCAAGGATGCGCTAGCCAAAATGAAACTGACATAAATCATGATTTGCAAGGGAAAGAAGGAGAAGCTGGTGACGGCATCCAGCGCGAAGGCGATCATTTTGCGCAGGGGATATTTGGTCACGCCCCAAGCCCGCTGCTCACGTACATATTCGACGCCGGTCTGCTTGAAGCCCACCCAGCTGGTCATGCCGCGAACGAAGCGATGGTGCTCGCGCATTTGCCGCAACACCTGGGCAACCTGCGCATCCATCAACCGGAAATCACCCGTATCTACGGGTATATCGATCTCTGTGATGCGATGAATCATGCGATAAAATACCTTGGCCGACAATCGCTTGAGCAAACTCTCGCCTCGGCGCTCCGATCGTACCGCATACACCACCTGAAAGCCATCTCTCCATTTCTCGATCAAACGCGGAATCACCGCGGGCGGATCCTGCAAATCGGCGTCGATCAGGATAACCGCCTGGCCGCGGGCATAATCCACGCCGGCCGTTACCGCGATCTGATGGCCGAAGTTGCGCGCCAGACCGATCACGCTCAAGCGCGAATCGGCCGCGGCCAACTCCAGCATCAGTTCTTGTGAACCGTCGGTGCTGCCGTCATCGACCAGCAGCAATTCCCAGCTTTCAGCGGTCGAATCCAGCGCGGCCACAACTTCCGCGTAAAAGCGCCGCAGGTTGCCGACCTCATTGAAGACCGGCGCCACGATCGAGTAAACCGGTCTCGAACTCATATCAGGCCCGCGCTTCCCAGCGCGCGCCGGACGGCCGCGATGTCCGGCGCGACGGGTATGCCGCCGCTCACCGACTGGCGGGCGCGGGCGATGTCCTTCAAGCCATTGCCGGTGCTCAAGAGGCAGACGCTTTCATCGGCCTGGATCAATTTGGAATGCACAGCCCGCTCCAGGCCGGCAAAGGCAGCGGCGGCCGCGGGCTCGGCAAAGACGCCGCTAAGCTGGGCGAATCGCGGTATGGCGGCGCTGATGGCCGCGTCCGAAACCTTGACAAAGGCGCCGCCGCTGGAGCGCACGGCGCGCAGGGCCTTGGCGCGATCGCGCGGCAATTCCGAAGCGATGCTGTCCGCGATAGTCGCGACCGGCCGACGGCCTATCGCACCCGGCTCGAGCCCGGCAGCAAAGGCATCGGCCAGCGCGGCGCTGCCTTCGGCCTGTACGCCGATCAAACGCGGCATTCGCTCAATCCAGCCCAAGCGCGTCAAATCACAAAATCCCTTATGCACGCCACTAATGATACTGCCGTCGCCGACGCTTGCCACCACGACATCGGGCGCATTCCAGCGCAATTGCTCGGCGATTTCCAGGGCGACCGTTTTTTTGCCCTCGGTGGTAAAGGGGTTGACGCCGGTATTGCGCGAATACCAGCCTTGTTCCTCACAGATGGCCAGGCAAAGCTCAAAGGCGTCGTCATAACTGCCGTCCACCAGCAGCACGCGCGCGCCGTAAACCAGCAATTGCGCCACTTTGGCCGCCGGCGCCGCGGCCGGCACAAAGATGATCGTTTCAATCTCGGGCAGGGACGCGCCCAATCCGGCCAAGGCCGCCGCGGCATTACCGGTGCTGGCGGTGCTGACCACATTGATGCCGGCTTCCAGCGCCCGCGCCAATACCAAGGCGCTGGCGCGATCTTTCAAGGAACCGGTGGGGTTGGCGCCGTCGTCTTTAACCCAGACCCGATCCAAGCCGAAGGCGGACGCGATCTGCGGCGCTTCGTATAGGGGCGTCCAGCCCACCGCCAGCGGCGGCACGCGGCTCGCGCTAGAGATGGGCAACAGCGCCCGGTAGCGCCAGCAGTCGCTTGAACAGTCCGCGGTCAACGCATCGCGATCCAGACTGGCTCGCAGCGCCTCATAGTCGTACAAGATGTCCAGAGTGCCCAATTCGCCATGCCGCGGACAGGTGTAGGCGACCTCGTCAATCGCGTAAGCACAGCCACCGATGACACAACGAAGTTCCTTGATATCGGCCATCACCGCATCAGCTTGGTTGATCGACAATCAGTCAGGCGTAGCAGCGCGCGACAATCCATGATCAGCCCTACCCGCCGGGAACGATCTGCGTGCCGGTCTCGCGATGCAGCGCGCGTGTGATACTCGCCGGGTTGGTGATGATGGCGCGAGGCCCGCCACTATGCACGAAGTCGATCGCCGCTTCGATTTTGGGGTACATGCTGCCGCGAGCGAAGTGTCCCTCGGCGAGGTAACGCCGGGCGGCTTCCAAGGTAAGCGTATCCAAGGGACGCTCGGTAGGCTTGTTGAAGTCCAGGCAGACCCGCTCCACCCCGGTCGAAATCAGCAGCAGGTCGGCGCGCAGGGTTTGCGCCAGCGTGCTGCTGGCGCGGTCTTTGTCGATGACGGCGGCGACGCCGCGCAGACTGCCGTATTCGTTGCGAACCACCGGCACGCCGCCGCCGCCGCAAACCACAACGATGTATCCGGCCAAGACCAGGGCCTGGATGGCGTTGATCTCGTTGACCACGAGTGGTTTGGGCGAAGCGACAACTCGCCGCCAACCACGGCCGGCGTCTTCCATGACCTGCCAGCCCTCGGCCTCGGCCTCGCGCGCTTCTTGCTCGGTCAAAAAACCACCGACAGGTTTGTCGGGATGGGCAAAGGCCGGGTCATTCGGGTCCACGCGCATCTGCGTAATCAGCGTGGCCACAGTATGGTTCATGCCCACGCGCCGCAGCGAATTGTCCAGAGCTTGCTGAAGCATATACCCGATGCTGCCTTGCGTGTCGGCCACCACCAGGTCCAGCGGCACTTCGTGGATGCCCGCTTCGCGTTTGGCGATCTCGGAACGATTCATGATATAGCCGACCTGGGGACCGTTGCCGTGAGTCACCACCACCTGCCAGCCATCGGCGATCATGTCGGCGATATGCCGGCAGGTCTCGCGCACAGCCTCCCATTGGCTGTCGATTTCCGGATCGCTGGGATTGGGAATCAGCGAATTGCCGCCGATCGCAATCACTACCAGTTTGTCAATCATCTCCAGCGTCTCTCAAGACCAGCGGCTTATTGCATGCGCGAACAAGAAGCGCGCGGCATAAACTTGTTCCGCCAGCTAGCGCATCGTCAGCGCCATCGTCGCCTTCTGCACGTGCAGACGATTTTCCGCCTCATCGTAGACCACGCTTTGCGGGCTATCAATGACGCTGTCGGTCACTTCAATATTGCGGTCCGCCGGCAGGCAGTGCATATAGATGGCATGATCGTTAGCCAAGGCCATGCGCCGGTCGTCGGTGATCCAGTCGCTGTATTGGGCGCCGATCTCAGCCGATTCGTCATCGTCTTCGGTAGTCAGCCAGCTGCCCCAGCTCTTGGGATAAAGAATGTCCGCGCCCGCGAAACCGGCGTCGAAGTCGTCAACAATCTCGAAGGAGCCGCCATGGCGGCGGGTATTTTCTTGCGCCTGCTCCACGATGTCAGGCATGAGCTTGTACTCGGGCGGACGCGTCAAGCGCACATTCATGCCGAAGCGCGACATCAGCAGGACCAGGCTCTGCGGTACCGAAATCGGCTTCTGATAACTGGAGGCGTAAGCCCAGCTGATATTGATGGTCTTACCGCGCAGATCGCGCCCGAATTTCTCCTGAATCGTCATCAGGTCAGCCAGAATCTGAAAGGGATGATAGATATCACATTGCATATTAAGCACGGGTACGCGACTGGCATCGGCTACATCGTTGATATATTGGTTTCCAAAACCCCAATCGCACTGGCGAATGGCGATGCCATCGGTATAGCGGCCGACGATTTCGCCGATTTCTTTGGCGGTATCGCCATGGCTAATCTGCGTGGTGGTATGGTCGATGAACTGAGCATGGCCGCCCAATTGCGCCATTCCGGCTTCAAAGCTAATACGTGTACGCGTGCTGGTAAAGAAGAAGAGCAGGGCCAGCACCTTGTCGCGCAGCAGGGCATGAGACTCGCCCAGCGCGCGTTTGCGTTTCAAATCCCAGGCGACATCCAGTAGCGTTTCAATCTCTTCGATTGACCAGTCTTGCGTGCTAATGAGGTCGCGACTACGTAAATCCGTCTGCATCAGTCTGTCCCCTTATCTTCGCTGAATATTGAGGTCTTCATTGTTTGAAACGCGAGCGCGCTATCCCGTCTGCGGCATCAGTAACGGATCATCGTCAGTCGGCCGCGGCGCCATTCAAGGTTTGGCGCAAGATTGCCGGGAAGAGCGCGTACCATTCGGTGGAACGCACCACATCTTCCAGCGGCACCTGGTCCAATACGGTATGGGCGTGAATTTCATTGCCCGGCGCGAAACCGATGCTGGGTATGCCGGCCTTGCCGGCCCAATAAATGCCATTGGTTGAGAAGTCCCATTTGCCGGTATCGACAGCGCCATAGAGGACTTCCGCGGCCGCCAATCCGGCCCGGACAATGGGCTCGTCTTCCTCGTAGGCCCAGGCGGGATAGATTTTGTCCAGGGGGAAAACGAAGCCGGTATAGCTGGGCTCGTCGTAAACCAGGATCTCGGCGCGAATATCATCGCGTCTGCCGATGATCGCCCGCAGCCGCTGCAGCTCGGTTTCCGGATCTTCGCCGAAGGTGATGCGGCGGTCGACGAATATCGTCGCTTCATCAGGCACCGCGTTTATGCTCGGCGTCTTGACCTCCATATCGGTGACTGTGATCCGGCCTTGGCCCAAGAAATCGTGATCACCCAATTCGGGCTCGATATGACTGATGCGCTCGATGATGGGCAGCAGCTTGTAAATTGCGTTGTCGCCCAAGTAATTGCTGGCGGCGTGGGCGCTCTTGCCTTTGGCGACGATCTTAAATTCGACCCGGCCTTTGTGGCCGCGGTAGATCTGCATCTTTGTCGGCTCGCCGATGACGACGAAATCCGGCTTTATGCCTTCGGTCTGGACAAAGGCGTGGGGCGCTTGCCCGTCATTCCATTCTTCCATATTGCCAAAATAAAAGGCGGTGAAGCCATCGAGCAGGCCCAAATCGCGGGCCAGCGCCAAGCCGTAGACCATGCCCGGCGTGCTGCCCTTCTCGTCGCAAGCGCCGCGCGCGTATAAAATGCCGTTCTCGATCTTGCCTCTGAAGGGATCCCATTCCCATTCGTCGGGGTCGCCGATGCCCACCGTGTCAATGTGGCTGTCATAAAGCAGAATGTGATCGCCGCTGCCGATGCGCCCGACGATATTGCCCATTTTGTCCCAGAAAACCTCGTCAAATCCAAGCGCGGTCATTTCCTCCGCTATACGTTCGCCACAGTCGCGAATCTGGCTCTCCATACTGGGAATGGCGCAAATTTCGCGCAGGAAATTGACAATCGGCTGGCGCTGCGCTTCCACTTTGTGACGCAAGGCTTGCAGTTGATTGTGGTCTACCATGTCGATACCTGTGTGTCGCTCCTGTCTAGAGTCATGTACTTTAACCAAAAACGGTGAAAAATACAGGCGATTTTACACAAAAGGACACACCAGTTTAAAGCGCTCGACATCGACCAAGCCCTGGTCAGTCAGCTTCAGCCCGGGAATCACTTCCAGGCCCATGAAACTCATGACCATAAAGGGGTCGCTCATGCGGTTGCCCAAGCCATGCGCGGCTTCAATCATGCGGTCGTAACGCGAACGCACTTCTTCGATTGGCCGGTCGCTTAGCAAGCCGGCGATGGGCAGCGGCAAGGCGGCCAGAATCTCATTGCCATTGACCGCGACCAATCCGCCTCCCATTTCCGCTATCGCCTTTACCGCTGTGTTCATGCTGAAGTCGTCGGCGCCGATAACCGCCAGGTTATGATGATCATGCGCCACGGTGCCGGCGATGGCGCCGCGCTTCAAGCCGAAGCCTTTGATGAAGGCCAGACCCAGGTCGCCGCTGGCGCGATGCCGTTCCACCATCGCGAATTTGAGAATGTCGCGTTCAACATCGCTAACGGCGCAGCCCTTGATAATCTTGGCGTCTTCCACCAGATGATCGGTTATCACCTGGTCGGTGATGGCGCCGATAACGCGAATTCGCGGGCTCTGCGCCGGCAGGGTGAAATCCAGGGCTGTCGGCGAAAGGTTGACCGTGCCGCGCAGGTCAATGCCTCGCGCTGAGCCGGCTGCGGCGACCATCTTGCCATTCTCGGCGACCAAAGCACCGCCGCGGTAGACTTGCTCGGGCGTGAAGTCGCGCAAGTCATCCACGACCACCAGATCGGCGTATCTGCCCGGCGCGACTGCGCCGTATTTCTTCAGCCCGAAGTGCCGGGCGGTATTGCTGCTGCCCATGCGGATAGCCAGCAACGGGTCGACGCCCGCGGCGATGGCGATGCGTATCATGTGGTCGATCGAGCCATGATCAATCAAATCAGCGGGAATGCGGTCATCGGTGCAGAAGCAGATGGCGCCGTGATTGGCTTCAGTCACCAGCGGCAGCAGCGGTTTAAGATTTCGGGTCGTGGTGCCCTCGCGAATGAAGATGGCGAGGCCCAGCCGCAGCTTCTCGCGCGCTTCCTCGATCGTGGTGCATTCGTGCTCGCTCTGTACACCGGCGGCAACATAGGCGTTCAGCATGGCGCCGGTCATATTCGGCGCGTGACCGTCCAGGGCCAGGCCCTCAAATAGTGCGATTTTGTCGAGCATGCCTTCATCGCCCAGCGCCACGCCGGGATAATTCATCAGCTCAGCCAAGCCCAGCACCCAGGCATGATCAACCAGCTGCGCCAAATCTTCCGCTTCCAGGCGAGCGCCGGAGGTTTCCATATCGGTGGCGGGCACACAGCTGGATGCCATGACGAACATATTCAGGGGGCCGTGCTTGGCCCGTTCGAGCATAAAGCGCATGCCTTCCAAGCCCAAGACATTGGCGATTTCATGGGGATCCGTGATCACGGTGGTGACGCCATGCGGCAGCACCGCCCGCGCGAATTCCGCCGGCGTCACCAGGCTGCTCTCGATATGAACGTGCGCGTCAATCAGGCCGGGAGTTACGAATTTTCCCGTCAGATCAACTTCGCGCCGGCCCTCATACCCGGCGCCCAGCGCTACCACATGCCGATCATGAATGACAATGTCGGTCGGATAGATTTCGCCGCT
Source organism: Chloroflexota bacterium (assembly GCA_011523515.1). Lineage (GTDB taxonomy): Bacteria > Chloroflexota > Anaerolineae > Aggregatilineales > Phototrophicaceae > UBA6055. Next base: position 45,095 of record WTGO01000065.1, on the reverse strand, counting down.
GATGACATTGACCAGACGGGCATTGCGCAAAACCAGGTGGGCCTTTGTATCACCCCGCGCGGCGGCCAGGCGATCTACGATTGACATACCGCCTCCTTCACTCCCGGCAGCGGCCGCTCAAGCCTCGCCGCGAATCAGCTGCGCCGATAGTTGATTGTGCCGTTCCACCAGGCTGGGCGCATCTACCGAAAGCAAGCTGCCGTCTTCGACGATGATCCGGCCATTGATGATGGACAAATCGACCGCGGGCGGTTGACAGAATACCAGGGCCGCCACCGGATCGTGCAGCGCCCCCGCCAAACTGATCTGGTCGAGCCGGAAGGCGATGATATCAGCCGACATGCCGCTGGCCAGACAACCGATATCGTCGCGCCCGAGTACGCTGGCGCCGCCCAGGGTCGCCAATTCCAGCGCTTCCCGCGCCGACAGGCCGGCCGGATCACCCAGCGCGCGCTGCAGCAACATGGCCTGTCGCGCTTCGCCGAGCAAATGACCGCTATCATTGGACGCTGAGCCGTCGACGCCCAGGCCGACCTTGACGCCCTGATCCAGCATCTGCCGGATAGGCGCAATCCCCGAAGCGAGCCGCATATTGGACGAGGGACAGTGGCAGACGCCGGTGCCGGTGCGCGCGAAGAGCCCGATTTCCTGCGCATTCAATTGTACGCAGTGGGCATGCCAAACATCATCCCCGACCCAGCCGACTCCTTCGGCGTACCGGCCGGGATCCATCCCAAATTGCTCGCGACTGTAGTTGATGTCCTTGACATTTTCCGCCAAATGCGTGTGCATGCTCACGCCGTAGGCGCGCGCCATAGCGGCGGATTCGCGCATCAAGTCGACAGTAACGCTGAAGGGCGATGTCGGCGCCACGACGATGCGCAACATGGATTGCGGTTCCGGGTCATGCCAGGTTTCAATCAGGCGCCGCGTATCGCGCAGAATATCAGCTTCGCGCTCAACCAGGTGGTCGGGCGGCAAACCGCCGTCGCTCTCGCCCAGGCTCATAGCGCCGCGTGACGCGTGAAAGCGGATACCCGTCTCCTGCGCAGCGCGAATCTCGTCCTCGAGTTCAACATCGTTAGGAAATATATAGTGGTGATCGCTGGCGGTGGTGCAACCGGCCAGCAGCAACTCGGCCATGGCTAACTTGGCCGCGGTGTAAACATGTTCGGAGCGCAATCCCGACCAAACCGGATACAAATATTGCAGCCAGTCAAAGAGCTCCGATTGCTGCGCCAGCGCGCGCGTCAGACACTGGAACATATGGTGATGCGTGTTGATCAGCCCGGGCAGCGCGATATGGTTTGAGAGATCAATGATGCGATCCGGGTCCAGGTCTGGCGGCAATTCGTCGGCCGCGCCCAGGGCTGCGATCTTGCGGTCTCGCACCAGAATCCAGGCGTCTGACAATTCGCGCCGACCCTCATCCATGGTCGCCAGACAGCGAATGTTCTTGAGCAGCAAAGTAGTCATCGCGTTGCAGGTCTCCGGTTCATGAGCAATCATATGCGCCCGATCCAGGCCCTGGGCATGGTTCAGCGTCAGCCCAATGCCGTTAATCGATTACGGCAATACGCTGCGCGGCGGTCAGCGTGTTGGCAAGCAGCATGGTGATGGTCATGGGTCCGACGCCGCCCGGCACTTTGGTGATATGGCCAGCCACCTGCCGCGCCGAATCAAATTCGACATCACCGACATAACGATAACCTTTTTCGCTGGTCGCATCCGGCACGGAATTGGAGCCGACGTCGATGACAGTTGCGCCCGCTCTCAGCCAGTCGCCTTTGACGAATTCCGCGCGCCCGACGGCCGCCACGACGATGTCAGCCCGTTTTACCACAGCGGGCAGATCACGCGTGCGGCTGTGGCAAATGGTCACAGTGGCGTTTGCGTTGGTCAACATCAGCGCCACTGGCAAGCCGACAATATTGCTGCGGCCAATTACCACGGCTTGCGCGCCCTCAACCGGAAGACCGGTTTCGTCGATCAGAAGCATAACGCCCGTCGGCGTCGCCGGCGTGAAACTGGGCTCGCGCCCGCGCATGCCCAGCCGCCCGATGTTGATGGGATGGATGCCATCGACATCTTTGGCCAGGCTGATTTGGCTGAGCACCGCCTCTTCGTCTATATGATCCGGCAAGGGCAATTGCACCAGAATTCCATGAATGGCCGGATCTTCGTTGAAGCCGCGGACGGCGTCTTCCACCGCTCGCTGCGTAGACGCCGCGGGCAATATCCGCGCTTCGGAGCGAATGCCAGCGCGCTCACAGGCTCGCCGCTTCATTCTGACATACATGGCCGAGGCCGGATCGTCGCCCACCAGGACTACACCCAAGCCCGGCATTGAACCGGTAGTCTTGCTGTAATCGTCAACCGCCGCGCCGATCTCGCCGCGGATTCGCTTGGCAACCATTTGCCCGTCAATGATTTTAGCCGGCATGTCGCATTCCTCTCGCTGTGGCCTGACTAGCCGTCGCCAAGGTCCGTCACTTGGCGCCGGGCGCTCTGCAGGCGGTCTTCAATGTCAAATCAGATTCATGCTTTACTATGGAGTATGGTAGCTCCTCTTGCTACACTTTATGCCGTGATTGTCTGGTTTAAGGATAGCACATTGTGAGCCCAACCAAGAAACTTCCGGGCGTGATTTTTGTGATAATCGGGCCCGGCGGGGCCGGAAAAAACGCGATCATGAAGGCGGTAATGGCCGGCAATCCAGCCATCCGCCAATTGGCGACCGCCACCACGCGCGAGATGCGCAGCGACGAAGCGCCGGGGCGTGAACATCTCTTCGTCAGCAGAGAGCGCTTTGAGCAGATGATCGCCGCCGGCGAGTTGCTGGAATACCAGGAAGTTACGCCCGGCAAATATTATGGCATCCCGCGCCGGTCTATCGCCGCTGGTCTGGCTGCCGGCGAGATTCGGATCGCAGACATAGAAGTGCTGGGCGCCAGCATCCTGGCCGCAACTTTCGCGGATAATATCGTGCAAATCTTCGTCACGGTGCCCGGCGCCGATACGTCCGAGCAGTTGAAAGTGCTGCATAAGCGTATGCGCGAGCGCGCCGACCCCTACACCGATATTGATCAGCGGCTGCAACGCGCGGAAGCGCTGGAACTCCCCTACCAAAGCCAATGCGATTATGTTGTGGTCAATGACTCGCTGTCAGCGGCCATCGACCGAACACGAGGCATCATCCAGGGGGAGTTGGCCGCGCGCCAGCTGGCGGGAGCGCCCAAATGAGCGATTTGCAGCGCTATCACCGCGATCGTGGCGCGCGCCTGGCGCCGGACGGTATCCCGCTGGATTATGGCGACTTGACCACCGAGTATGAGGCGCTGGACCAGGCCGCTATTCTGCTGGATCGTTCGCATGAGGGCCGAATTCTGCTGAGCGGCGACGATCGGCTCAGCCTGGTCAATCGCATGTCCACCAATGACCTGAGCGCGCTGGCAGTGAATGGCGGGCGAGCGACGATATTCACCGATGCCAACGCGCGAATCTTGTTTCGAGCCGAGTGCTTTCATCGTCCGGAGGGTTTGCTGCTGATCAGCGAGCCGGGTCAGGGCGGATCGTTGGCCGATTTCCTGCGGCGCAATATTTTCTTCGGCGACAAAGTCAGGGTCAGCGACAATAGCGCGGCGACGGCCCAGTTCGCCATTCACGGCGAGCGCGCTGATGAGATCGCCATTGCGCTCGACCGGCGTCTCGCCAAGCTGCCGGCGATGGGCAGCACTGATATCACCGTTGCAGATCTTGCGGTTATCCTGTCGCGCCGGGCAGCGCTAGTCGGCGGTCATTGGGCGCTGATATGCCGGGTCCAGGAAGCGGCGGCTGTTCATCGGCAGCTGCTTGAGGCGGGCGAGCCCTATGGGCTGCAACCGGCCGGCTCGTTGGCGTACAACATCTTGCGCATTCGCAGCGGGCGTCCTGGCGGGCTGGAACTGTCATCCGACTATATTCCGCTCGAAGTCGGCCTCTGGGACGAGATTAGTTTCAACAAGGGCTGTTATACCGGCCAGGAAATCATCGCCCGCATGGAGAGCCGCGAGCGCGTGGCGAAGGCCATGGTTAGATTGAGCCTGTCGCGTTTTGTGTCAGCGCCGGCGCCCTTGTTCAGCTCAGGCCGAAAGGTCGGGGCGCTCACGAGTTGCGTCCAGGCGTCCGACGGGGACATATTCGCGCTGGCTGTCCTCAAGGTTGGTTATTGCGCCCCGGGCGCCGTGCTGGATGTCGAGCCGGGCGCGGCGCAAGCGCGCGTCATCGGCTTTGCCGGCATACAGCCGCCCTTTATAGACCGTGTCGCTCCACGGGCCTAGCGCCCGTTCTCTGCGCCCAAGCGCCCTGTCAATCGGTTGGCGGCGGTTCGTCAAAAAATAGCGCCCACCATAATTCCCAATTCTTGGGCTCGGGCCTGGTCGTCTGGAATTCGACCAGACGGCGCTGCGGCCTTGGCTCGTACACAGCCGCGCCCACACTCTGCGGCAGGATCAGGAATTCGCCCTCGCGAATCATTTTGCCTTCGTCGCGCGCCCAATATTCGACATAAGCATCACTTTTGACGTACTCCAGCTCGGCGATCAGTTCTTTCTGCTCGGCCAGCAGCGCCTCGATTTCGCGAGTGAATTCGGCGTGGATTCGCGCCAGGTCGCGATCGAGACTGATGCGGCTGCTGAAATTCAGCGCGAGCACCAAGCCGATGGTCAGCGCGCCCGCCAGCATTAGCTGGATGCTGGTCAAGCGCCCGCCAAAGCGATTGCGAGCCCGCGCATTTCCTTCTATGCCGCTGCTTATAGTCGTGTCCGTCATTGCCGGTCCGCGTCTAGCCGGAGTCACCAATTCTTATCTTAGTACAGCGCGCGGAATCCGCCAGCGAAGAGCAAACGCCTTTTGCACAGCGACAGTCTACACTGGCGCTCGCATGCGCGGCCAGGGAAAACGACTGCGCTGGACAAAGAACAAAAAACCCGGCTTAATTGCCGGGTTGACCTTGTGCCGAAGGTGGGAGTCGAACCCACACTCCCCGAAGAGAACTACGCCCTGAACGTAGCGCGTCTGCCAATTCCGCCACTTCGGCTGCTGAGCAGTAGGCAGTATACCGCTTGCCGGGCAATTGTCAATATCACGCTCAAGGCTGCGCTGCGCCACCAGCGGAAGGCCGCGCACCAATCAGCCCGCGGCGCCGCCCGCGCTTCGGCGCCGCTTGTAGTGAATGTCAGAGACGGCTTGAAGACGCGCCGCCGCCTGCTCCGCCGTTAAGTCTCGCTGGGGTTCCGCCAGCATTTCGTAACCAACCATGAATTTCTTCACCGTAGCCGAGCGCAGCAGCGGCGGGAAAAAATGCGCATGCAATTGCCAGTGCGGGCCACGCTCTCCGTTGAAGGGCGCGCCGTGCCAACCCATGGAATAGGGGAAAGACACTTCGAACAGATTGTCATACTTCGTCAGCAACCGCTGCAGGATTTCCGCCAGATCGCCGCGCTGAGCGCTGTCGAGATCGGGCAGACGGCTGACCCGTTCCTTCGGCAGCAGCAAGGTCTCAAAGGGCCAGACCGCCCAGTAGGGAACCACAACCAGCCAGCTCTGATTCTCGACCACCGCGCGCTCGCCCCGGTTTAACTCCTGCCGGGCATAATCGAGCAACAGCGCTCTCCCGGTTCGCTGGAAGTAATCAAGTTGATTGGCATCTTCGCGAGCGGCGATGGTACCCATGCTGTCCGTGGCCCAAATCTGTCCGTGCGGATGCGGATTGGATGCGCCCATCAAGTCGCCGCGGTTCTCGAAGACCTGCACCCAACTGAAACGTTGGCCCAGTTCCTGGGTCTGCTGCGCCCAGAGATCGACGACCAGACGGATTTCCGCCCTCGACATCTCGGCCAGGGTCAAGTCATGCCGCGGCGAGAAGCAGATCACGCGCGCTTCGCCACGTACCGAGCTCCAGCGAAACAGCGGGCGGGCGCCCGACTCGATGTCCGGGACATCCGGCAAGACAGCGGAAAAGTCGTTGACGAAGACAAAGGTGTGGTCATAGTCGGGATTCCTCTGACCGTTGGCGCGCGTGTTGCCCGGGCACAGATAGCAGTCGGGATCGTAGCGGGGGCGCTGGTCCGCCGGCGCTTTCTCTCGCCCGCCCCGCCAGGGACGCTTGGTTCGATGCGGCGAGACTAGAATCCACTCGTCCAGCAGCGGGTTGTAGCGCCTGTGGGGCTGATCGCTCAGCGGCAAGTCCATAACTTATGGTCTGAGCTGCGCGCTGGCCTGGCTCAAGACCACAGCATCGCGTTCTTTCACTTTGGTCTGAAAGTGGACGTCGCCGGCGCCCGTCCGCCATATTTCGGTGCGGAGCGTCTCACCCGGGTAGACGTGGTGAGCGAACCTGGCACGAATACCGGCCAGCTTTTGGGCGTCATTGTCGCAGAAGCGCTTGAGCACGGCGCGCGCGCTGAAACCCAGGGTACAGAGACCATGCAGTATCGGTCTGTCAAAATTGCCGATTGCGGCCATCTGCGGGTCAACATGCAGGGGATTGGCGTCGCCCGCCAATCGATAGAGCAAGGCCTGGCGCGTATTCGTTTTTTCTTCGACGACCGCATCGGGCGGCCTGTCAGGCAGGTCGATCCGGCTGCTAGGACCGCGTTCGCCGCCGAATCCGCCCAAACCGCGCAAAAACATCGACGTCCGCGCCTGCGCGAGCAGGCCGCCGGATTCGTCGCAACTGATCACGTCCAGGACCATTAGCAGTCCGCTGCCTTTGTCGTAGATTTCCGCGACCCTCACGGTCGAGTCTACAACGGCCGCCGGCGGCAGGCTCTTGGCTAGCTTGAGCTGCTGCTCGCCGTGGACCAGCAGCATGGGATTGTATTTGATGCCGGCGATATCTCCGCTAAGCACAAGGTCGTGGAGTTCTTTGGCGAAGATGACGGCAAAAGTGGGCAATACCTGAAAGTCGGCGCGCAATTCGTGGACGAATTTTAGTTCACGCGGCGCCAGCCAGTGCGCTGGGGCGCCGACCCCCAAAGCATAAAGTACGGCGTCGCGCTCACTGTAGGCGTAGCGCGTATGCAGCAGCTTGGCGCCTAAAGCCCGCTCGACCGTCTCCAAAGTGGGAGGCGACATCTTAGCGCTCCTGGTCGTCTGATTCATATAGTCGACACGCTTACCCTGAATAGTATAGCAGGCGGGCGCGCCGCTGGCAGCGCGTGACGTCTTCGGCGCCGATGATCGCACCGACGGCGACGGCGCCCCTAGGCGCAACTTCCAGCTACACAAGCCCACAAGCCGGTTCGCCGATGTCAAACATCGTCGACCAGCGACCAGTCAACTCCAGGCCAAAGCCGCGGCCGAATCAGCCATCCGGCTGCTGCGGCGAGATGAGCCGCAGGTATTCCCAAGTGTAGATACCGGTGCTGTGTCCATCGTCCCAGGTGGGCTGCAGAGCGTAATTGCCAACCGCGACCAGCGCTGTCACCGCGTACGAGCGCCGCGGCGTCAACTGCAGAATGTCATCCGGCGCGTGTTCCAGACCCATCTTGGCGTGCCCGCCGCGGCATTCGACGCAGGGACATGCTTCGCGCAAATGGCTCAGCGGATATTGGCTTGCCAATCCATCCGACCACTCAATGATTAAGGTTTCGGCCGATCTGTTCAGCGTAACTTGCCGCGGTTTGATCGCCACTGTCGCCGCCTTCGCAACTGCCCGTAACGCCAAATCGTATAAGCTTCAGGCATGAATGAACAGGTCAAAAGCCGCTGCGATTGCGCCTGGCGCCAGCCCAGCTTGCGGTACGTATTCGCTCTGATACAATGGCGTCACTATCATCAATGTCCACATGGCGGAGCCGGGAACATGTTCACGATCAGCAAACGAATCTGGCTGCTGCTGATGCTCAGCTTGCTTAGCGCCTGCCAGGGGCCGACGGTGGCGCCGGAGCGGCAGACAGCTACCGCAGAGGCCGAAGCCGTGGCGCAGCACATTGCCACACTGGGCAGTATGGCCGCTACCGGAACGGCCGAGTACGCCCCTACCGAAGCGGTTCCCACGGCAGTCGTACCCACCGGCACGCCGACGATCACCCCCACAGCGGATCCCTTTCCCACGCAAGTGAAGGCGAAGATTTACGTCGCTGAACAACGCTTTGAACGCGGCTGGATGTTCTGGCTGCAGCCAATTGGGCAGATATGGGCGCTGACGAGGGACGACGCCGGCAACCGCATCTGGACCGTCTATGACGATACCTTCGTCGAAGGCGAAGCGGAGTATGACCCGCAGGTGGCGCCGCCCGTGGATATGCATCAGCCGATTCGAGGGTTTGGCAAGCTGTGGCGGGAAAACATGGAAGTGCGCCAGAAAATCGGTTGGGCGCTCGAGCTGGAGCGGGGGCATACATCTCGCTACGTCTACAAGCAGGGTGGTCACATCAACGACGACAATGAATATGTGCCGGGTCCGGGCTACCACCAGGTGAGAGCCGCCAACGGCGATGATTTTCGCTTTTTCGAAGAGACCTTTACCTGGGCCATTGATAGATAAGCCGGGCTGGAACTTCCATGCGCAATCTCAGGCGACAGAGCATCACAGCCGAGCGACCGTTTGAATTCCATCTGGCGGCGGACGCGCGCAGCAGCCGCACGGATTATGTCGACGACCAGGCTTGGGCGGTGCGTCTTGGCGCGCGCGATGAAGCGGCCCTGGCCTTCCAAACTGAATTCGGCGGGCGGGCGGGATTGGTCAGCCTGGTGCCAATGTGGCGCGTCGAGAGCGGCGTCATTTACCAGCACCTCGGCTACGCGCGCGCACCCGTCATCACCTATTTCGCCGCCGACTTCATCCAGGTCGAAGCGGCGCCGATCGCGGACCTGGACCTGGTCGCGCGCTTCTGGACGATGGATTCGCGGGTGGCCGGCGCTGAATTCAACTTGAAGAACCAGGGCGCGGATCACCTCAGCCTGCAGCTCGATGTCTTTGGGCATGTCGTCATCAGCGGCCGCAATCAAAAGCTCAATGTGCTGACGATGGCGGATTACAGCCTCGCGCTGCATCTGGGCGAGATCGGCAATCTCGATCCGGTGGTCACGCTGGAAGGGGCTAGCGTCGAAGTCTACGGCGGCAGAATCAGCAGTCCCAAGATCGGCTGCCTGATTGAGTTGGCGCCCGGCGCAAGCATGCGCATTCCCTTCGTAGTCGCCGGTTTGGAAGACATGCGCGACTCGTACAGCGTCGCTATGAACTGGATGTCGCGGCCATGGGCGCCCTACTTTGAACAGATCGAGCGCAATGCCGCCGCGATTCCCAAGATCAGCACAGGCAAGGCCGAGTGGGATCTGCTGGTCGACTATTCAGCGGCCCAGCTGATCAAGTCGCTCATGGACCCGACGGAGCATCTGCCCCACTACTCTCTGGTCGCCTATCGATGCGCCGACCGGGGCTGGAGCCGGCGCGGCGATGGCGCTGATCACGTGCGCGCCTGGTCCGGGCAAGATCCGACTTTTACTGTAGCCGCCGCAGCGGCCCTGGCCGGCATTGATCACGCCTTGGCCAAGGGAATCCTGCGCAACTATTTTGCCGCGAGCGACGAGGCCGGTGTCATCGATCGCCGGCCCGGCCTGGGCGGTCAGCGACAAGGCGTCTTGCAGATACCTATTCTGGCGCGACTCTGTCTGACGATAGTGGAGGAGACGAATGACCAGGCATTCGCCGCTGAGACGCTGCCTGCCTTGCGCGCGTTCTTTTCGCGCTGGCTGGCGCAGGATGCCGACGGGGATGGCGTGCCGGAATGGGCGGCAGAGCGCCAGATGGGATATATCGCTTTTCCCACATTCGGCCGCGGCCAGGCCTGGGCCCAGGGCGCCGATGCGCGCCAGCTGGAAGCGCCGGATTTGCTGGCTTATTTGATTTCCGAAGCCGATGCGCTGCGCCAGCTGGCGACGCTGAGCGGCGAGAGCGAGACGGCTGAATTTGCTGAAGAGCATTTGCATTTGCTGGAAGCGCATCTGGAGGAGTTCTGGGACGGGAGCCGCTACGCCTACCGCGACCGCGACTCGCATTTGACCAGCGCCAGCGTCGATCTGGTATACCGCGGCGCCGGCGACCAGGTGCACGAGATAGGGCAGGAGTTGGAGAAGCCGGCTCGCGTGATGGTGCGCGTGGTCGGCGGAGTCAGTCAACGTCCGCGCATCACCATGCGGCTGGAGGGTAAAGACCAGCGAGGCGCGGCGCTGCTTGTCGAGGCGTCGGTTGATGATTTTCTCTGGCAGAATCGTCAAGGCGTCTACACCACAGAGCAGCCGCTGGCACAGGTGGAGCGGATCGCGATAAAGGGGCTCAGCCGCGTATACAAGGTCTACGCGCGCACGCTGGATAGCAGCCGACTGGACATCAATGCGCTGCTGCCCCTGTGGACCGGTCGGCTAGCGCCCGAGCGCGCCGCCGCTCTGGTTGAGCTGGCGCTTGATGAGGCGCACTTCCTGCGGCCAAACGGGCTTACGATGGTCAGCGCCAGCGACCGCAACTATGACCCTTCCAACGTCCGCGGCGGCGGCGGGATCTGGATCTACTGGCTGACGCTGGTCTGCGAGGGCATGCTCAAAACCGGCTATCGCCAGGAAGCGACGGAGATCGTAAAGCGGCTGCTCGATGCGCTCTCGCGCGTGTTGGAGCGGGAGGGCAGATTGACGCAGTTCTACCACGCCGACGAAGCCAAGGGATTTGGCGAGGATCACCATCTGGATGGAATCGCGCCCTTGAAGCTGCTGAGTGATGTCATCGGCATTCGCATCATCGCCGCGGACAAAGTCTGGCTGGGCGGCGAATTCACCTGGAATCAACCGGTTACCGTTGAGCAGCACGGCGTCACGGTGTCGCGCAGCGCGCAGGAGAGCCGGGTTGAATTCCCCACCGGTCATGTCATCACGCTCGAAGCCGAAGCGCCTTGGCAGTCAGTGCAAGATCCAAGGCCGCCGGAAGCGGAATCGCCCGCAAAGGATCCGCTGGACATGCCGGATATTCCCATGCCAAGCGAAGACGAAACGGACGGTCCCGTAACAATCGAAGTCGAAGACAGCGTCGACTCCGCCAGCGATTCGCCAGACAACGCGGAGCGCGGGTTGCCGCCTGATGACGGCGACGCCACGGAGCGCGGGATGCCGTGAGACTTCGCGCCCGGCCGGGCCGGCCTGCGCCAAACTGCAGCTGCGAATACGTTAGAACGCAAATGCCATGATTTATCGAATCCGCTCGGACGGCGGCGCTGACCGGCGCGACATTCCCGCGACCAAAGTGCAATGGCGTCGACTGCTGGCCTACCTGCGCCCCTACAAGCTAAGGCTGCTGCTGGCCACCATCGGGCTCATCTTCGCCTCGGCCCTTAGCCTGGTCTTTCCAGCGGTGATTCAGCGCGTGATCGACTCGGTCTTCCAAGACGCCGACTCTAATTTACTCGATGCGATTACGCTGTTGCTGATGGCTGTGTTTGTGTTTCGTTCGCTGGCCAGTTTTTTGCAGAATTACAATCTCAACTTCGTTGGCGAGCGCATCGTGGTCGATATGCGCTGCGAGCTTTACGCGCATTTGCAGACACTCTCCGTTCGCTACTATGCCGATCGCCGAGTCGGCGAGCTGATCAGCCGCATCTCCTCCGATGTCACGGTCGTGCGTACCGTGCTCACGGGCAATGTCAGCACGTTCTTGCAGCAGTCGCTGACGCTGATCGGGTCGATCGCCATCATGTTCTACCTCAATTGGCGATTGACCATGTTCATCATCGTGCTGATGCCGCTCATCGTGGGCGTCGCCTTCGTGCTGGGCGGCGCCATCCGCCGCACCAGTACGCGGGTGCAGGACGAGATCGCGGACGCGACGGTTGTGGCGGAAGAAGTATTTCAGAATATCCGCGAGGTCAAGAGCTTCGTGCGGGAGGCATACGAGATCGGCCGCTACAACCGGGCCATCGGCGTTGCCTTTCGCGCAGCGGTCAAGTTGCTGACGGTGCGGTCGGTATTTGGTCCCATCATCGGCTTCTTCGCTTTCGCCGGCCTGGCGCTGATTCTATGGTTTGGCGGCCGCGAGGTGCTGGACGGGCGGCTCAGCCCCGGCGAACTCATATCGTTTCTGGTCTACGGCATGACGGTCGCGGCCAGCTTCGCCGGCGTCATCAGCGTCTACTCTCAATTTCAAGAAGCGCTGGGCGCGACCAAGCGCGTCTTCGAAATTTTGGATACCCTGCCGGATGTGCAGGATGCGCCGGACGCTGCTCCGCTGGCAGCCGTCGAGGGCGCCATTTCGCTGCGCGATGTATGCTTTGCTTATGACAATGACCAGGAAGTCTTGCGCCATATCGACCTGGACATAGCCGCGGGCGAAATTATCGCCCTGGTCGGTCCAAGCGGCGCGGGCAAGACGACTCTGTTCAACCTGATCCCGCGCTTCTACGACCCCGATTCAGGCGCGATACGTGTTGACGGGCGCGATATTCGCGCTGTCACACAGAGCAGCCTGAGGCGGCATATTGGCATCGTGCCTCAGGAGACCTTGCTATTCGGCGGCACTATCCGCGAAAACATCTTGTACGGCCGGCTGGACGCCGACGAATCGCAAATGATAGCCGCGGCTCGTTCAGCCAACGCCCACGACTTTATCCTGGAGCTGCCCAAAGGCTACAATTCTATAGTCGGCGAGCGGGGCATCAAGCTCAGCGGCGGACAGCGCCAACGGGTGGCGATTGCGCGAGCGCTGCTCAAGGACCCGTCGATATTGCTGCTGGATGAAGCCACATCCAGCCTGGATAACGAGAGCGAACTTCTGGTGCAAGAAGCGCTGGCCCGGCTGATGCAGCATCGCACGACCTTGATCATCGCGCATCGCCTTAGCACCGTTCGAATCGCGCATCGCATCATCGTGCTGGATGAGGGCCGCGTCGTTGAGATCGGCCGACACGAAGAATTGATGGCGCAGCGGGGCCTCTATGCCAAACTGTATGAAATGCAATTTCGCGCCGATGATCTGGAGTTATCCAGCTATCATTAGCTGCAGCGATCAAATTGCGTAAAGTTTGCAAATGAGCGGCAATGTGCCAGTCCTGCTTTTCGGCGCCGCGATCTTCGTCGTTGCGTTTCTGATATGGTGGCTGATATTTGAGACCGAGGGCGTATACCTGGGACGACGGGTGATGGTGGCGCTCTACGATCTCTACGCCGCGCGCTACGACCGCATCAAACAATTCGACGAAACAGCGGATATCACCCTCATTTCACAGCCGCTGCTGGATCGCATCGCGCCGCTGGACAATCCCCTGATCCTGGATGTCGCCACCGGCACCGCGCGCGTACCGCTGATTATGGCGCGGAACGCGCGCTTCCGCGGGCGCGTCATCGGTTTGGATGCCAGCCGGCGCATGTTGGAAAAAGCGCGCGAGAAAGTCGTCGCCGGTCGCTTCGAATCATTTATTACCCTGCTCCGCGAGGACGCCAGCGAGCTACCCTTCAAAGATGACAGTTTCGATGTCGTGACCTGCCTGGAAGCGCTGGAGTTTATGCCGCGTCCGCAAGAAGCTCTGGCTGAAATGATCCGGGTGCTGCGGCCGGGCGGGTTGCTGCTGACTTCAATTCGCATCGACACGCGCTGGATGCCCGGGCGCGCATGGAGCGAATTTCGATTGCGGGCCGAGCTCGAAGCGCTGGGCATGCGCGATATCGACGTGATGATCTGGCAAGAAGATTACAGTCAGGTCTGGGCGCTGAAAACAGGACGCTCTCGGCCAATTCGCGCCGACGGCCTGGGCCACGCTATGCAATCGGCGCGCCAAGTGCCTATATCTTAGGCGGCGCAAGTTTGCTAGAATCCGTAGCCGTTTACACCAGCTCAATGACAAGGCCTTATTCATTGAAACAGCTCAACCAGGCATTGGAATCGGCCATTAACGCAGCGCTCTTGGCGGCACAAGCGGATGGCCGGCTGCCGACATTTGAGATTCCCGCAATACCTGTTAGTCCGCCCAAGCGCGCTGACCAAGGCGATCTCTCGTATCCGGCGATGGGGCTGGCCAGACTGGCGCGCAAACGTCCGCCGGATATTGCCCGACTGATCGTCGAAAACATGATCTCTCTGGATTTCATCGACCGTATTGAGATCGCGCCGCCGGGATTCATCAACTTTACGATCGCCGACGAGTACCTTAGACAGCAAGTAGACGCGATAATCGGCGAGGGCGACGACTTCTTCCGGCTCGACATCGGAGCGGGCAAGACTGCACAAGTCGAATTCGTCAGCGCCAATCCCAGCGGGCCTATCACCATCGGGCATACTCGCGGCGCCGTGGTCGGCGATGCCATGGCGCGTCTTCTGGAAGCGGCCGGCTACCAGGTCCAGCGCGAGTACTACTACAACAATGCCGGCAACCAGATGGCGCTTTTGGGCAAAAGCCTGATGCTGCGCTATCTGCAACAGATCGGCGAAGAAGTAGATTATCCGCCCGATTATTATCAGGGCGAGTATCTGGTATCCGTGGCGGCGCAGCTGGCGGATGCGCGCGGCGACTCGCTGCGCGGTAAGGACTGGGTCTATTTCAGAGACGCGGCCGAAACTCAGATGTTTCACTGGATCAATCAGTCGTTGGCATCCATTGACATCGAGCACGATCAATTTTTCAACGAGACTTCTTTGTTCGAATGCGGGCGCATCTGGCGGGCGCTGGATAGCATGCGCGAGAACGGCCATGTCTACGAAAGCACACACTGGGAAGGCGCTGACGCCGCCGAGATCGCCGATGTAGAGTCCAAAGGCTATGAACCGGCGACCTGGTTCCGCAGCAGTACTTTCGGCGATGAAAAAGATCGCGTGATGGTCAAGAGTGATGGCGCGCCGACCTATACCCTGCCTGATATCGCCTATCACTGCGGTAAGCTGGATCGCGGCTTCAGCATCGCCGTCAATGTGCTGGGCACGGACCATTTTTCGCAGGCGCAGGTGGTCAAATACGGCTTGCAGGCTCTGGGTATGGACCCTGAGCCGATTCATGTCATCTTCGTGCAAATGGTGCGCGCGGTGCGCTGGAACGAGGCGCTGGGCGAGCATGAAGCAGTCAAGCAATCCAAACGCGCCGGCGACTTTGATACGCTAGACGATCTGGTCGAGATGACCAGCGCCGACGCGGTGCGCTATCATATGCTGGCGCGCAGTCCCAATTCGCAACTGGATTTCGATGTCGACCAAGTGGTGAAACAGAGCAACGAGAACCCGGTCTATTACATCCAGAACGCCTATGTGCGCTGCGCCGGCATTTTTCGCGAGGCCGAGGAACGCGGTTTCAGTGATGACAATGCCGACCTCAGCTCGCTCGGCGCCGATGAGCTGCGCTTTATCCGCAAGGCGCTTGAGTTGGGCAATGTCATTGAGCAGGCGGTGCTTAACTACGAGCCGCATAAAATCGCCTTCTACGCCCATGAGCTGGCGGCCGTCTTTCATCCGATTTATGACCGGGCGCGTGTGCTGCACAGCGAAGTGCCGCCGGATGTCGCCCGGGCGCGCCTGCGCTTTTATCGGGCGGCGGCGGTTGTCTTCTTCCGGGTGCTGCGTCTGATGGGCATGTCGGCGCCCGAGCGCATGTGAGCCGATAGACAGGAAGCCGTTATGGGACTCAAACCCGATCACTGGATAAAACGAATGGCGCGCGAGCATCGTATGATTGAACCCTTCGTTGACCAGCAGGTGCGCGAAGGCGCCATCAGTTACGGTGTGTCATCCTATGGATATGATCTGCGCGTCTCCGACGAATTCAAGATCTTCACCAATGTGCGTTCCGCCGTGGTTGATCCCAAGCACTTCGCCAGCGAATCCTTCGTCGATTATCAGGGTGATGTCTGCATCATTCCGCCCAACTCTTTCGCGCTGTCTCGCTCGGTCGAGTATTTTCGCATTCCGCGCAATGTCTTGACCGTTTGCCTGGGCAAGTCGACTTACGCGCGCTGCGGCCTGATCGTGAATGTCACGCCCTTTGAACCGGAGTGGGAAGGTTTCGTGACGCTGGAGATCAGCAATACGACGCCCCTGCCGGCCAAGGTCTACGCCAACGAGGGGCTAGCGCAGGTGCTCTTCTTTGAGGCCGACGAAACCTGCGAACAATCATACGCGGACAAAAAAGGCAAGTATCAGGGTCAAACCGGCGTAACGCCCCCGCGGATGTAAACAAAGGCAGTCTTGACTGTACGCCGCCGACAACGCTATACTTGGCTTCCCAAGGGCGATTAGCTCAATTGGCAGAGCATCCGGTTTACACCTGGAAGGTTGTAAGTTCGAGTCTTACATCGCCCACTCCATTAATCGTGCAAGAATTTGGCGCCTCTTCAGGCGCCTTTTCTGTAGCTAGACATGGGCCCCGAATCCAGCCCGGCGGCGAGTGGCAGGATTAAGACGGCCTGCCGCAAAACTTGACAAGGTTTTGTAGATTGTCTACATTATGACAATGTTTCGCAGCGGCTCCCGGAATCACGATGGCATCTGACAACGACTACGTACTTGAGGCGCGCGCCCTCCGCACCTATTTCAACTTGCCCGAGGGGACGCTCAAGGCGGTAGACGGCGTCGACCTTACCATAGCGCCGCATCAAACTGTCGGCGTCATCGGCGAATCCGGATCGGGCAAGAGCGTTACCGCGCAGTCGATCCTGCAGATTGTGCCACCTCCGGGCGCCATCCAGTCCGGCCAGATATTCCTGCGGCGCAGCGATGGTCGTCGGGTCGACTTATGCCAGCTGAATCCGCGCAGCCGCGAAATTCGCGCCATCCGCGGGGCCGAGATTTCCATGGTGTTTCAAGAGCCGATGACCAGTCTGTCGCCAGTGCATACCATCGGCGCCCAAATTGCAGAAGCCATCCGGCTGCACGTCACCAGAGACAAGCGCAAAGTGAAGAGCATAGCCCTGGATATGATCAATCGCGTGGGCATATCCAACCCGAAACAACGATACGACGAATACCCACATCAGTTGTCCGGCGGCATGCGTCAGCGAGCAATGATTGCGATGGCGCTGTCTTGCAGCCCGTCGCTGCTGATTGCCGACGAGCCGACGACCGCGCTTGATGTGACGGTACAGGCGCAAATTCTCGAGCTGATGAAAGAATTGCAGAATGAATTCGGCATGGCCATCATGTACATCACGCATGACTTGGGCGTGATCGCGGAGATCGCCGACGAAGTCAATGTCATGTATCTGGGACGGGTGGTCGAGCGAGCCTCGACCGTCGAGCTTTTCAAGAATCCACTGCATCCATATACCCAGCGCTTGCTGAAGTCTATCCCGCGGCTGGGCGGGCGCGGACGGGGCCGGCTTGACGCCATCCGCGGCAATGTTCCCGTGCCGATGAATCCTCCGCCGCAGTGTGGTTTCGCCTCACGCTGTGATGACTTCATGGCCGGCAAGTGCGACGCGGCTGTCCCGTCTCTGGTTGAAATGGGCGATCAGCATTTTGTTCGCTGCTATCTGCACAGCGAAGAAAGCGAGCCCGTCTATGGCTGAGGCGCCGGCATCCGCCGGGAAAGCTATCGGTGAAGTGCTGCTGGAGGTGCGCAATCTTAAGAAGCACTTTCCCATTGAGAAGGGCTTTTTCCGCAGCGTTCATGGCCATGTCAAAGCGGTTGATGACGTCAGCTTTGTCATTCGCGAAGGCGAAACCTTCGGTTTGGTGGGCGAATCCGGTAGCGGCAAGACGACGCTGGGGCGCTGCATCGTGCGCGCGATCGAACCGACCGAGGGCCAGGTGCTATTTCGCCTGCCCGATGGCGACGAAGTCGATATCGCCGCCCTGGAACGGCGCAGTTTGCGCAATGCGCGCCAGCATTTTCACATGATATTCCAGGATCCCTATTCGTCCCTTGACCCGCGCATGTCCGTGCTCGACATCATCGCCGAGCCAATTCGCAACAACAAATTGCTCTCGGATTCGCGCGAAATACAGGATCGCGTGCGCGAACTCATGGACGTGGTCGGCTTGGACATCCAGCACCTCAACCGCTATCCGCATGCTTTTTCCGGCGGGCAACGGCAACGGATCGGCATCGCCCGCTCGCTGGCGCCCAACCCGCGGCTAATCGTCTGCGATGAGGCGGTGTCGGCGCTGGATGTGTCGATACAGGCGCAGATCCTCAACCTGCTCGAAGACTTGCAAGAAGAATTTAACCTGACTTTTCTCTTCATCGCGCATGACCTTTCAGTCGTCGAGCACATTTCGGATCGCGTCGGCGTCATGTACGTGGGTAAATTGGTTGAGATGGCCGATACCGAGTCGCTTTTCACCGACCCGAAACATCCTTATACCGAGGCGCTGCTTTCCGCCGTGCCAACCACGGATCCGGAAATCAAGATGGATCGGATTATCTTGCCGGGTGAGGTGGCTAATCCGGCCGACCCGCCGACCGGATGTTATTTTCATCCACGCTGTCGCTATGCTCAGGAGATCTGTGCTCAGGAAACGCCAGCCTGGAGCGAAGTCGCGCCCGGGCATTTTGCCGCCTGCCATTTTGCCGAGGAATTAGAGTTGCGCGGAGTCGACGAGGACGACTGATGGATATTCTGGCGGTCTTCGTGCTGGCTTCCTTGATTGGCGCGTTCATGATTGTTCGCGTCATACTTTGGACGACGAATCGCGCAGCGGAGTCGGCGGTTACTCGCTACTTCAAGGCGAGCGAGCACATACTGGAAACCGGCGAGCCGCCGCCCGAATGGATCGCCCCGCCCTTACACAGGCGCATCTTCAGCACCGCCCCGGCTGCGGTCACAAATAAAGAGGTTCTTGAGCGGCTGAACGACCTGTCTCGCTTCTTTGAGCAGTGCAGCTTCTTTGAAGATGAATGGACCCGCGAACAAATGCTGGCCCAGCTGTCTACGATTCGCGAGCGCTGGATGAAGAGCGACTTTGCCTAGGGTTCACTCCAACTTCAGAGTGGCCCACATGCCTAATCTGGGGAGGGTCACAGTGGTGGCCGCTTCGCTCGCGCGGCAATCGACGGCAACCGGCGCCTGGCCCGGCGCGAAGAGAGTTGCTGTGGCAAAGACTCTGCCGACCATACCTGCCCCGATCGTCAGCTCCACATCGTTCTGGACGTGATAGTGATCCGCCTGCGGATCGTAGTTGCCGTTCAGCAGGTGGCAGATTAAAGGCGACTCGGTGTTCTCGGGTTGAATGCGTGGCAACACTGAAAGATTTCCCGCGCCGGACACTTCGACATCATGACCCACCGCTTTGATCAAGTCCTCAGCTGTTGACCATGTCACCAGCTGATTCGCTGCGCCAGACAGATAGGCTTCCTGTTCGCTGTTCAAATGCGCCGGCTCAAAGCGGACGACGGCGCGGAACTGAGACAAGTCGGTGTCGAGCAGACGGTCGTCGATCCAGTCATCGCCGGCGACGATGATGCGATAGGGGACATTGGCGGCGCTCAGCGCCAGACAGGCGCGCACCAAGTCTGTCTTGGGCGCGCTGCGATTCTGGCCGCCCAGATGTCCGCTGCTCAAGCGCTCGCCCAGGTACTGGCGAACAGCATTGTTGCTGAAGATCAGCGCAACCGCCGCCGCCGACTCGTAGCCGTCGAACAAGACCGAATAGTCGCGCACGAAGTGATAGAGGTCTTCGTAATCGCCGGGCTTGCAATGGTACCAGCGGTCGGGCTGGCCGGCAAAGCGATGCGTCCACATTTTGTCCGGCGCCATGAAGACATGGCCGTGCGCATAGGCCTGGGCAATCCAGAGCCGGATATGCCCCGGCCGGTCGTTCAAGCGGTAGGGTTCGAAGGCGCTGGGCACGCCAGTTATCGCAACCAGCTTGCCCAAGGCGTCAGCGAGCTTAAAAGTATAAATCGGCTCGGAAGGCAAGACCTCTTCTTCCGGCGGGCGATACTCCATTTCATTGGTGTAGAAGTCATGCGCATCGACGGCGTACATGAATTCCGCCCAGTAGTAGGGCGAATTTGAGCTCATGGGCACGTCTTCGCCGAAGTCTTGCGCGTAGCGCTTGAATTCCCGAAACAGCGCGTTCACCTCGCGCCACTGATAATTGAAGTATTCTCTCGCCAGTGGAATCGTCTCTGGAAAGGCAAGAATCTCGGCGCGATAAAGCTCGTCGGTGTACCCGCGCGACACAAGATAATCGCGATAGTCGAAGGACGTCAGGTCGCCAATCCGGAGTTGTTCGCGCTCCGAAGCATCAAGTTTCGTCTTGAGGTAATCTCGAAAGCCTGCCATACAGTGCTGGCAGAAGCAGCCGCCGTAGCGGGCGTTTAGCGCGCCGATAGTAGGAATAGCTGAATCGATCATCAGCCAATCAGTACCGGCTTGCATCACCCGCCGCAGCTGGTACATCAGGTAATGTCGGTAACCGGGCGCGTTGGTGCAGAAGTGGTACGAGGGATGCCCCTTGTAGGTATGCGCCCACCAGGTCACGGCCGGTTTGTTGTTCAGATCGCGCACGGTCGACTCCATGAAGTTGGAATCAAAGTCGATCATGCCCATCCAATCCGCATCCAGCTCGACGCGGCCCTGAAACTTGACGCCGCAGCGATGCGCTTCGTCGACATCGCGCATCATCTCTTCATCCGGCGGCAGGCCGCGCCGGTCTGGCTCGGGCAAGAAGCCCCAGCCCAGCCCGGTGGCGCGATAGCGGCGATAGACATCCATGCTGCAGGGGCGCGTAATCAATACATCAGATCGCTTTAATGCCATCAAAGTCGCTCCATGTCAGACTTATTGCTTGCTCACATAAACATAATAGGCGCCGCGCTCACGTTGTCCAGCGGCATCAATCAGCTGTGTGCTTAGCGACATGACGCCAGCGCCCAGTTCAACATCAAAACCGGCCAAGACATCTGTCTCCAGATATGACTGCGAATACTCCTTGTCGCCAATGCACAGCGACGCTTTCACGACGCCCATCGGCGTGCCGGCTTCACGCGGATGCGTGCGCAGTTCAATCCGGTACGCGCCTGTGGAAAGTACATTGATTATCCAATAGCCCATGGCGTCATAGGCGGGGTCGTCAATCCAAATCTGTTTCCAGGGCACACGCCCGCGCGTCGGATGCCAGTCGCGAGCCGACAGCAGGGTCGGATTCTCGCGCTCGCTGCCAACGGGAATAGCGACGATTTGAGCGAACGCGCCTTGCATTTCCCGCCACCAGCTGTCGTATTCTCGGCGCAGCTCGTCGGCTACACGAGGCGTTTCGGCTGCAATGTCGCGAGTTTGCCCCGGGTCGCTTTCCATATCGTAGAGCGCTTCGCCGTTTAGCAGACGCCAGCGTCCCTTGATTAAAGCGGTATGATGCCACTTCCGCGGCCGATCAGGCTGCAACTGGATGACGATAGAACGTTCGGGCAAATCATCGCTTTCGCCGCGCAGAAGCGGCGCCAAATTAACGCCATCAAAGTCGGCGGCCTTGTCCACGCGAATGCCGCAAAGGTCAAGCAGAGTGGGCAAGACATCAATATGCGCGGTCGGCTGCGAGATTTTACGCTCGGCCGGCAATTGACCCGGCCAGCGCATGAAGAAGCTGACGCGGTGGCCGCCCTCATAAACTGAGCCCTTGGCGCCGCGCATTCCGGCGTTGAAACCTTCACCGGTAGCTGTGTCGAAGCCGGCCGCTGTCCCGTGATCTGAGGTGAAGACGACGATCGTATCTTCGGCCAGGCCCGTGTCCTCCAACAGGTGAAATAGACGACCGAGATTCTCGTCGAAATTGGCGATCATGCCGTAGAATCGCGCGCGCGAGTCAGGAATGCCCAGGCGCGCGTAGGGCAAAGAATAGCTTTCATCGACCAGGAAGGGCGCGTGCATGGCATTGGTCGCCAGATAGATGAAGAAGGGCGCGCCCGCCGGCTCGCTGATGAATTTCGATGCGGCGGCGAAGAAGACATCGGTGCAATAGCCAGCGCAGCGCAGCGGCTCGCCATTGTGGAAATAGGTGTCGTCAAAGTAGTTGTTGCCCCAGTAGTCCGGCAGCTCGCCCACGCCCCCGCCTTTGTGGCAGAGCGCTTCATCAAAGCCGCGAAATTGCGGCGCAAAGGGATAATTGTCGCCCAGGTGCCATTTGCCGAACATCGCTGTGCGATAGCCATTCGCTGAGAAATGATCGGCCATGGTCAGCGCGTCCTGATTCAGCAGATGACGTCCGTGGATGACGTGCCAAACGCCATTTCGCGCGGCGTATTGGCCGGTTAGCAGCGCCGCCCGAGAGGGCGAACAGAGCGGATCGTGGTGGTGATTGTCGAGCTGAACGCTTTCGCGCGCCATTTGATCGAGATTGGGCGTTTCCAGCTCCGGGCTGCCATGACTGGCGACATCGCCGTAACCCTGATCGTCAGTGATGATGAAGATGACATTCGGACGCTGTGACATGTAATTGGCCGGATAGCGCCTGGTCTAGTCGAAAGCGGGGCGCTTGCTGAAGCGTTCCCAACGAACGATGAAATCCCAAGGCTCTTGAATGGATACGATTTCCAGCGGATCTCGTCCCTGCTGCGTCGCGTGGGAACTATAAGTCGCGACATGGCTGAGCCCCCAGCTCAAGCCAGCGAGCGGCGCCGTGTTTTGGCTCTCATCAATGCGCAGCGCGCCGGCGGCTTGCGGCGGCTCGAGAATTGTCGACATCGGCTCGAAGCTGACGCCGTCCCGGGCAAACTGTATCGTGTTCTTCTCGGGCCCGCAGCGCGTCAGCAATGCGCCGACGCCACCTGAGTAATTCCACACCATGACTTCGTGGCCGCTATTTGTGATTGGGTTGAGCGGCGACTTTTCGTAAGGGCCGAGGGGATCGTCAGCTATCGCTACGCCCCACTTGCTATCCATGTTGCTGTGACCGATGCCTTCGCCCTTGAAATACAGCCAGTAACGCCGGTCGCGGTAGAGCAAGGCCGGATCGTGCACGCGCAGGCTGTCGAATGTGCCGCGGACGGTAGCTTGCTCGGGATGTGCCCGCTGGTCAACTTCGCCAGAGGGGTCGGGTTCGACGACGGGCGCAGCGCTCTTGCGCCATGGTCCGCGCGGTGAATCGGCCCAGGCGATGGCGATGGATTCGGGCGCGCTGCGCCAGGTGGGCGCGGCTGTCACTTGATAGACCAGATAGTAGCGTCCCGCATGCGCCAGCACATCGGGCGTGAAGATGCTGCGTTCGTCATAGCTCCCGGCCGGTCCGCGTTCGACGGCGGGACCCTGCTCGCGCCAAGTGTAGCCGTCGGCCGAGGTGGCATACCAGACATCTGTGAGGTCCCAGGGCATGGCCGGCAGCGAGTCTGTCGCGCGCTCGTGCCCGACCGGCACGCAAGGATGAGCGCCCCGCGTATACCAGACGTAGTAATCGCCTTCGATCTGGATAATGCAGCTGGGATCGCGCCGGACAATGCCGCGCTCATATCCCAGTCCCGGCGCGGCCATGTAGCGGAAATGCGTAAACCAGGGGTTGTCCGCGTCCCGCTTACGAAAACGTTGCATAGCGGCGCTTGGCATAACTGTTGCTCCCTTTCAAGCACATGAATATCAAAGACTGGCAAGCGGATAAACTTGCGCGCAGAGCAACATCGACGGTGGCAAACGACCCAGAACGCGAATCATGCTCAATTGCTTCCGCGGCATGAGTTGCAGAGCGGCTAGATGTATGTACGTCGATCGTATTCGAGCTCCCAGCGAATCAGAAAGTCCCACGGTTCCTCGATTGCGGCCAGGCCCAAGGGATCGTCACCCTGCTTGATGAGATGCGAGCTGGCCGCGATAACATGGCTCAAGCCCCAACTGAAGCCCGCCAGTGGCTCGGTATTGTCTGCGTCCTCAACGCGCAAGGGCCCCGCGCCCTGGGGCGGCACGACAACGCGCGACATGATTTCAAAGTTAATGCCATCGGGCGCAAATTGTATCGTGTTCTTCTCCGGCCCGCAGCGGTTAACCAGCCCGGCCACGCCGCCCGCGTATTGCCATACCACGACTTCATGGCCGCTATTGGTAACGGGATTGAAGGGTGACTTGGCGTAAGGACCCAGCGGAGAATCGGCGATAGCTACGCCCCACTTTGATTCCATGTGGTTGTAGCCGATGCCTTCGCCTTTGTAATAGAGCCAGAACTGACCCTCGCGATAAATCAGCGCGGGATCGTGAACCTGTAGACTATCCCATGCGCCCTTGGCCGCGGCTTGATCAGGAATGCCCTGCTCGTCAATTTCGCCGGATTCATCGGGTTCGACAATCGGCGCGGGACTCTTAGTCCAAGGGCCGTCGGGCGAATCGGACCAGGCGATGGCGATGGATTCCGGCGTGCAGCGGTAGTTGGGCGAGGGCGCCACCTGATAGACCAGATAGTAGCGTCCTTTATGCGCCAAGACCCCGGGCGTGAAGACGCTGCGCTCGTCATAGGCGCCAGCGGAACCGCGCTCGACCGCCGGACCCTGCTCTACCCAGTGATGACCGTCGCTGGAAGTGGCGTACCAAATGTCGGCCAGATCCCAAGGGGTAGCCGGCAGCTCATCAGTCATCCGCTCAAAGCCGACGGGCGGGCATGGCTGCCTGGCGCGGGTGTACCAAACATAAAATTTGCCGTCGATCTGATTGACGGAGCTGCAATCGCGTCGGACCACGCCTTTTTCGTAGCCCAAGCCCTGCGCCTCGCTATATTTGAATTTGGCGAACCAGGGATTGTCCTTGTCCGGGCGTTCGAAACGGCGTATGGCGGCGCTAAGCGGCATGGACGGTTCCTGTTCAAAAGCGTCGTGGTGTGACTTTGACCACACCACGATCGCCACCTTCAGGGAATCGCGACTTGCTTACTCGTCGCCTTCGAAGTACCACTGCTCGGGCATAAACATGACCCATTGACGGTAGCTGAAACTCCACAGACCCTCAGTGTCATTCGGCGGCGTATTCTTCAAGGTGTTTTTGAATAGCAAGGGCTGCGGCGGACGCTGCACCGTGCCGATTTGATAGAGTCCGCGGAAAGTCATGTCATGGAATTGCTTGCCGATTTCCAGGTAGGAATCGGAGCCATACGGCTGCTGCAGCCACAGCTGGCTCAGATCCCAAAGTTCCATGATGTCGGCAGGCGGCTCTGAACCTCGTTCTCCGCCGCTATTGAGCCAGTCGGTCCATTCTTTCGATCCGGCGCGCGCGCCCCAATGCGGCCTGATATTGTTGATGGCGCCCGAGAATTCGCCGATGTCAACAATGTCCAGACCCCAGCCGGCGATATCGTGGCCGCCGGTACCGCGCAGCTCATTGTAAAAGCTGCGCTCGATCAGCTTGAGCTGCGTCTTCACGCCCACCGCATTCCAGTAGGAAACAACCAGTTCGGCGATTTGGCCCCAAGCTTCTTCAGGAACGGCGACCTGCATATTGATAAACAGGGTGTCGCCATCGGGACGCAAGCGGAAGCCGTCGCTGTCTCGTTGGTCCAGACCGATTTCATCGAGCAGCTCGTTGGCTGCATCGGGATCGTATTCGGCGAAGTAGTCCGTCATCCAGGGCTCGTAGAAGCTCGAGTCCGGCGTCGGCGCCGATTGCGACGGCGTGGCCAGGCCGAAATAAATCAGCTCATTAATCTCACTGCGATCAATCGCGATCGACATCGCCTGGCGGAAGCGCAGCTCGTTGAAGATCTCGCGCATTACCGGATCGGGGTGGGTCAGGTTGAACATCATGCTGTATTCGTTGCCACGATTGTAGGTAACCAGGGCAGTACGATAGTTGCCGGCTTCTTCGTTGTCGCGATAGGTCGGCACGCTCAAGAGTTTGCCCCAGCCGAAGTGGCTGTATTCACCGGCTATCGCGCGCAGGTCTTGCACTTGCAGGTCTTCGACGAGTACGCGGCGCAGGCCATCGGCGTAGGGCAGCTGATTGCCGGCGATATCCACTTTGAAGAAATAGGGATTGCGCTCGAAGTGTTTGTTCCCGAAGGAATCCTCTCTCACGAATACGAAGGTGTTCAAGGTGGGGATGCCCGCGATGGTATCGGTAGCGGTCGTCCCGGTGTTGGTATTGGGACGCAGGCGCGCGTTCAGCAGTTTTGTCCAGTCTTCGAAACCGGCTTCTTCAGCCAGCGCATTGGCATTCTCGTTGTAATCGATGTGGAACTGCTTGAAGTAATGCGCGGCGCGGAAGCCACGATGGCGCGGATTACTGGCCATGCGCACAATCATCGACGGATGCGGCTGGGAGAAGGTGTAGCGCAGGGTGGTTTCGTCGATGACCTCCAGCAGCGGTTTCTGGTTGCCGGGGCGCCATTCGCCAGGCCTACCGGCGGTGACCTCGTCGTTCCAGAGGATGTCCTCGAACCAGAAGCGGAAATCTTCCGACGTGAAGGGATGGCCGTCAGACCAAAGGTGCCCCTCGCGCAGGTGAATGGTCAGCTGGGTAAGATCGTCGGAGACTTCATAGGCCTTGGCGATGTTGGGGATGATCGTCTGCAAATCGGTATCGATGGTGAATAGCTTCTGCATCACCATTTCAGACACGTCCCAGCCGCAGCAGGTTGGGCTGGTGGATGGTCCGGCCAATTCACCGCCGTAGGACCCTATGGCGTCAAGCGGCTCGACTACAACCGGTTCGGCCGGCAAGCGCTCGTCAATCGGCGGCAAATCACCAGACTCAACGCGTTCGGCCAGCATCGGCGCTTCGCTGTAGCCGCCTATCATGTTGCCGCTCGCGGCTTCGTAGGCTGCCGGCGATCCATACTGCTGCGGATATGTCTTCTGGCTGATGTCTTGTCCGAAAACTACAGCACCGGTCAGAAAAAGGACAAGGATAACTAAGGAAAACATTACTTTCTTCATCGTAGAGTCCTTCCGCTAAATTGATAAAAGGGATTGGCAGCGAGTGCCAATCCCTTTGAGTTTACCTAATGAGCAGGCGATTTACATATCGCTCTCGAAGTACCACTGCTCGGGCATGAACATGACCCATTGGCGGTAGGTCCAGCTCCATTGCCCGGTCGTGTCATTCGGCGGCGTGTTCTTCAAGTCGGTCTTGAAGAGCAGCGGCTGCGGCGGGCGCTGTATGGTGCCGATCTGATACAGCCCGCCCATGGACAAGCGGTAGAATTCCTTGCCCAGCTCTAGCCACTCGTCGGAACCATAAGGGGCGTCCAGGAAGGCTTCACCAGCAGCCCAAAGATCTTTGATCTCTTGCGGCGGCTCTTCCCCGTCTTCGCCGTCGGACTGCATCCATTGGCGCCAAAGGTGTCCGGAAGCGCGCGCGCCCCAATGCGGCCGCATATTCGCCAAGCCGTTAGCCACCTCGCCGATATCCAGCATATCCGTGCCCCAGGCGGCCATATCTACCTGGTTGCCGTCGCGCAATTCGCGATACAAGCCGATCTCAATAAGCTTGTAGCTGGTCTTGACGCCGACGTCATTCCAGTAGGAGGTAATCAACTCACCGATCTGGCGCCAGGAGTCCTCCGGCACCGATACCTGGAAGTTGATGAAGAGCGTTTCGCCGTCGGGACGCAAGCGGAAGCCGTCGCCATCGCGCTGGTCGAGGCCCATCTCGTCAAGCAGCTGATTGGCCAGGTCAGGATCGTATTGTGCGTAATGCGTGGGCATCCAGTCCTCGAAGAAGAGGGACGAGGGCACAGGCGAGTTGGCTGAGGCATTCGCCAAACCGAAGTAGACCAGCTCGTTAATCTCATCACGGTTGATCGCCACCGACATGGCCTGGCGGAAGCGGATATCCCAGAAAATTTCACGCAATTCCAGGTTCGGCGTCGTAAAGTTGAACATGATCGAATACTCGTTGCCGCGGCTGTATTCGGCCAGCGCCGTACGGTAGCCGCCGGCTTCCTCGTTTTCACGGTACGTGGGGAAGCTCAAGAGCGTGCCCCAGCCATAGTGGCTGTATTCGCCGGCGATGCCCTTGAGATCCTGCACTTGCAGGTCCTCGACCAGGATGCGGCGCAATGAGTCGGTGTAGGGCAGCTGGTTGCCAGCGGTGTCGACCTTGAAGAAGTAGGCGTTGCGCTCGTAGTGCTTGTTGCCGAAGGAATCTTCGCCGGTGAAGACGAAGGTATTCAGGGTCGGCGCATACGCGTCGGTCTCGGCGCCCAGATTCCAGGTGAAATTGTAGGGTGTCATCTTGGCGTTCACCATCTGCACCCAATCTTCAAAGCCCTTCTCTTGCGCCAGCGCATTTGCGTCTTCATTGTAGTCAATGTGCATTTGCTTGAAGTAATGCGCCGGACGGAAACCGCGATGGCCGACTTCACTACCGAGCGCGATGAGCAAGGTCGGACGCGCCTCGGGATAGGTCATGCTGATGGTCGTCTCGTCCACAATGTCGATCTGCGGCAATTCACCGTCCAGGACCCAGGGGCCGCCCGGATTGGGGGTCAGGTCCGAGTTGCCGAGGATGTCCTCAAAGTAGAAGCGGAAGTCTTCGGTGGTGAAGGGTTCGCCGTCGGACCATTTGTGGCCTTCGCGAAGGTGGAAGGTGAATGTGGTCTGATCGTCCGATACCTCATAGGCGCGGGCGATATTGGGAATAATGCTGGTCAGATCGGTGTCGATCGTGAGCAGCTTCTGCAAGCGCATCTCCAGAACATCCCAACCACAGCACGTCGGATTAGTCGTGGGACCGGCCAACTCGCCGCCATATTCGCCGATGGCCTCCAGGGGCTGAACGACGGCAGGCTGCGCCGGCAGACGCTCTTCGACAGGCGGCAACTCGCCGGCTGCGACCTGATCCGCCAGCATCGGCGCTTCGCCCCACATGTCTATGGAATTGCCGGTCGCGGCCGCATAAGCGTCCAGATCAGCGTATTGGAACGGATAAACAAGGTCGCCCTCACTCATATCCTGTGCCAGCCCGACGGCGGAAAACAGGATCAGAATGAGGACAAACATCAAACTAAGAATGCTACGCTTCATGGTTGTCTTCCTCCCTGATTTCGAAAGCAATGCAAAACGAGTGGATTCGGCTTAAAAGTCAATAGGTCTCCTTTCATAAATCCTCGTGAATCAGGGTATACGGCTGCGCATACGTCCTCGGCGATATTGCCCTGAACGATTCTTCAATGCGTTACTTATACCCCAAGATTGTAAATTGTGCATTGTAGACAATTTCAATCGCCAGAAGCGCCACGCGCTACGTTACTTCGTATTCAGCAAGTCGCTGCCAGTCAAAGCGCACGCCGTGCCCCGGCTCGTCCGAAGGCGTCATGATCCCGTCACGAAGAACAGGCGGGTTCTTGATAAAGCGCTCCAGCCCGAAACTATGCACTTCGAGGTACGAGGCGTTAGAAATCGCCGCCAGCAGATGCAAATGCAGCTCGTGAACCCCGTGAGACGTGACCTGCAAGTTGTGGGCATAAGCAAGCTTGGCGACGCGCATCCAGTTGGTGATACCGCCGATATTGGAAACATCGGGCTCGGGAAAGGCGACCTGCCCTACTTCAAGCGTATGCCGGAATTCATAGATCGTATGAAGATTTTCCCCGGCCGCCAGTGGTATGCCGCCTTCCCGCGCTATCCTTGCCATTCCAGCATAGTCGTCGGGGATTGTCGGCTCCTCGAACCAGAAAACGTCATAGGGCTTGAAGGCGCGCGCCGCCCGTATCGCCCGCTCAACGGTGTAGCGCATGTTGGCGTCAATCATCACCGGAATATCAGCACCTACGCAGTCGCGAACCGCCCTCAATCGCTCGACGTCTTCAGAAAGCTTGTCCCGCCCCACCTTGATTTTGATGGCGCGGAAACCTTTTTTCAGGTTGCAGCGCGTCTGCTCGACCATTTCGTCGGGACCCAGCTGCAGATCAATGCCGCCGGCATAGGCGCGAACCTGGCTGGAAAAACCGCCGAGCAATTTCCAGAGCGGCAGCCCTTCCCGCTTGCCACTAAGGTCCCAAAGCGCGATATCAAGCGCGGACATGGCAAAGGAGACCAGCCCGCCCCGGCCCACGTAATGCATGCAGCGCCACATCCGTTCCCATATCTGCTCGATGCGGGCGGCGTCAGCGCCAATCAGTAGCGGCTTAAGATCGCGCTCAATCAAAGCCTTGATGGCCGTACCGCCGCAGCCAATGGTATAGGTGTAGCCGTAGCCTGTATGGCCACATTCCGTCTCCAGCTCAGCCAGGACCACCTCGAAATGGGTCATGACACCATGGGTAGCGTCCGTCATGGAGTGGCTCAGGGGCAAAATATAGTGACGGGCTGCAACGCGTTTTATGATCATGGACAATCCGCCGTAACACCCGGCCGCGAGCGAACCGTGAATGGTAGATTCTGGCCGGACTTGAAGTATCGTTTACGCTTGGCTCGCATGACGAGAATCATATCCAAGAATCGGGCAATTTACAAAAGATTGTCAAGTGTACATTGTTGACAATATCCCGCCGCAGCGATAGCATTTACCTGTACACAGTCTCGGCGTGGTTCATTCAAATCGTGTCATCCGAATTGAATTCCTATGAAGAGTTACGTCTTACAGCGCCTCGTATATCTCGTTTTTTTGCTCTGGATGGTGTCGGTTGTCACATTCGTCGTGATTCAATTGCCGCCCGGCGACTACCTGTCGACCTATATCAGTCGGCTTGAACAAGCGGGCGAGGACTTGAGCGATGAGGAAGTCGATAATCTGCGCCGACAGTATGGCTTGGACCTGCCAATTTTCCTGCGCTATTTCAAGTGGATTGGTCAGGTTGTCAATGGTGATTTTGGCTTCTCATTTGACTGGCAGCAGCCGGTCCGCGACATCATTGGCGAGCGGCTTGCGCTTACTTTTACGATTGCGATTCTGAGCGCCTTGTTCACCTATGCGGTGGCTATACCTATCGGCATCTATTCGGCGACGCATCAGTATTCGCTGGGCGATTATGTCGTGTCTATCATTGGTTTTATCGGGCTGGCCATACCCAACTTCATGCTCGCGCTGATGCTGCTGTACAGCGCTTGGTCCAGTTATGAACTCAACTTGATGGGATTATTTTCGCCCGAGTTTGTATCCGCGCCCTGGAGCCTGGCCAGAATTGGCGATTTGCTGCTGCATTTACCCATACCAATTGTCGTAATCGGCACAGGCGGAACAGCAGGTCTGATTCGTGTACTGCGCGGCACGCTGCTGGACGAGCTCAACAAGCAGTATGTCATTACGGCGCGCAGCAAGGGCGTCGGCGAAGTGAAACTCCTTTTCAAGTATCCGGTGCGTGTCGCGCTGAACCCCATCATCAGCAGCCTGGCCTGGCTGTTTCCTTCGCTGATTTCGGGCGGCACCATCACGGCTATTGTGCTGGGATTGCCCACGGCCGGGCCCATGTTGTACCGAGCCTTGATCACGCAGGACACCTTCCTGACGGCGACCCTGCTGATGTTCGTCACTATCTTGACCGTCATCGGCACGACTGTATCGGACATCTTGCTGGTCGTAGTAGATCCGCGCATCCGCATGGAACGAGCAGCGAGCTAACTAGGAACGATTATGTTGCAGCGACTGGGCATCAGGCGCGGCGAGAGCCAATCGGCGACAACTCAATTTGATGAGAGCTATTATCTGGCGTCGCAGTGGCAGTTGGTCTGGCGCAAGTTCCGTCGCCATCGCCTGGCGATGTTTTCGCTGGTGGTGATCGCGTTCCTGTATTCCTTCGCCCTGTTCGCCGAATTCTACTCGATCAACGATCACCAGCAGCGGCATGTAAAATACGCCAAGGCGCCGCCGCACACGCTTTATTTTGTGGACGAAGAAGGCGCCTTCCATATCATTCCCTTCATTTACGAGCTGAAGCAAGAGCTTGATATGGATACGCTGCAGCGGAATTACACCGAGATCAAGTCAAAGCGCTACTCCCTGAAGTTTTTCGTAGAGGGCAAGCCTTACCGCTTGCTGGGACTGATCGACACCAACATTCATTTGGTCGGTGTGGATGAGCCCGCCGTTTACTTTCCTTTCGGCACTGACGAGTTGGGCCGTGATCTATTCTCACGGACCATGCACGCGGCGCGGATTTCGCTATCAATCGGCTTCCTGGGCGTGGTCATCAGCTTTTGCCTGGGTTGCTTGATCGGCGGCATTTCGGGTTATTTTGGCGGCACGGTCGACCTGGTGATTCAGCGCGTCATCGAATTTATCATCTCGATTCCGCAGATTCCGCTCTGGATGGCGCTGGCGGCCGCCTTGCCGCCCCAGTGGAGCTCGATACAAGTATATTTTGGCATTACCATCGTGCTGGCGACGATAGGCTGGACGACGCTGGCGCGCGCCGTCCGCGGCAAACTGCTGGAATTGCGCGAGGCCGATTTCGTCATGGCGGCGCGCATCTCCAATATGGGCGATTTCGACATCATCATCAAGCACCTGCTGCCCTCTTTCGCCAGCTTTCTCATCGTCGTATTGAGCCTGTCCGTTCCCGGCATGATTTTGGCAGAGACCGCTTTGAGTTTTCTGGAAATCGGCATCCGCCCGCCGGCGGTCAGCTGGGGCGTCCTGCTGCAAGATGCCCAAAATATCCGCAGTCTCAGTCAGAGTCCCTGGTTGTTGATTCCTGGTCTGTTCGTCATCGTCACAGTATTGGCTTTCAATTTTTTGGGCGACGGCCTGCGCGATGCCGCCGACCCCTACAAACAATAGCAATGCCCCGGCCAATGTGAGGCTGCGATATCAAATGACGCCAAAACCAGCACTGACGTTACGCCGTCAATTTTGAGCCGAGGCAAACCATACAGAGACGATCCGATGCCAACATCCGAAATCTATCGCACCCTTCCCGAACAGATCGCCGCGCGCTTGCGGCAAGATGTGCTTTCCAGCAAACTGAAGCCGGGCGATCCGCTGCGCGAGATTGATCTTTCGGAGCGGTTTGGGGTTAGCCGAGGGCCAGTACGCGAAGCCTTCCGTCAGTTGACGCAGCAGGGTCTGCTGGTGCTGGAACCGAACAAAGGCGTTCGCGTGGCGCAGAATCCCAGCGTTGAGGTGCGGCCCCTGGTGGTGGAATTGCGGCGCACTATTGAGCGCTTTGTTTTGGAGAGCATCTTCGAAAAGATCACCGAGGCGGACATCGAACTGTGGGAAGAAATACTCGCGGATATCCGCCAGGCCTGCGAACGCAATGATGTTGACGCGCTTACGGAACACGATTTGCGCTTTCACCAGGCCGTCATTCAGAGCCACGACGACAAGGATCTGTTCGCGCTGTGGCAGCCGATAGCCATGCGCATGATGATGCATTACAATCGCCTGGACGATATTATGGACAGCTATCGCGAGCACGAGCGAATCCTGGATGCGATTCGCAACGGCGATCGCGCGGCCGCGGTCGAAGCCTTGACCGACAATATCCAATAGATCGCAGCGGCTTTACATTCGTTATTCACAAATGCCACTCGTCTGGGCAAAGGAATATCGCTATGGCGCAAGCAGCCTATTACGAAGGCAATCGCACAATTCGCCATGGTTCGGGCGAACTGGTCGAACCCGCGAGCGGCGAGGTACAGCTCAAGATTTCGCACTGCGGCATCTGCGGCACCGATTTGCACATTTATCACGGCGCCATGGACGCGCGTGTGCGGATGCCCTTGGTCATGGGGCACGAAATGTCGGCAACGGTGCATAAGCTGGGCGCTGGCGTGGCAGATTTTTCGCCAGGCGACAAGGTCGTTGTGATGCCACTGGCGCCCTGCGGCGACTGCTCAGCCTGCGCGGCCGGTCACAGCCATATTTGCCACAATCTGGACTTTCGCGGCATCGACACGCCCGGCGCCTTCCAGAGTTACTGGACGGTGCCGGCTTACACCCTGCACAGGATGCCGGAGCATCTGTCGCTGAAGCACGGCGCGCTGATTGAGCCGCTAGCGGTGGCCTGCCACGATGTACGACTGGCCGACGTCAAGGCAGGCGATCAGGTAGTGGTGCTTGGCGGCGGGCCGATTGGGTTGCTGGTCGCTTTGGTAGCAAAGCACTACGGAGCTGAAGTACTCGTATCCGAGATAAACCCCTTTCGTGTCGAGTTGGCAAGAAACTTGGGTTTGGCAGCCATCAACCCAACCGAAATCGACCTGACCAAACTGGTTATGGAAGAGACAGGTGGCGCCGGGGCCGACATCGTCTTTGAAGTATCTGGCTCGCAAGCCGGGGCAAGCGTCATGACCGATTTGCTGCGCACGCGCGGTCTGGCTGTCGTAGTTGCGATTTTTGCCCAGCAGCCGAAAATCGACCTGTTCCGCTTTTTCTGGCGGGAATTGCGTTTGCAAGGCGTACGCGTCTACGAATCGGAAGATTTCAGCACAGCGATCGCATTAGCGGCGGAGGGGACCCTGCCTCTGGACGAGCTGATAACCGACATCCGCCCGCTGCAGGCGCTGCAATCCGGCTTTGAGGATATGGATCGAGGCGGTCAAGTCATGAAGATTCTGCTGGAGTTATAGATGAATGTACTGAACAGTTTCCGGCTCGAAGGCAAAACGGCCCTGGTAACCGGCGCGCGCCGCGGCATCGGACGGGCTATGGCAAATGCGCTGGCGGAGGCCGGCGCCGACATCATCGCCGTCAGCGCCAACCTGGAAGCGAGCGGCAGCGAGATTGAGAATGATATTGCAGCTTTGGGCAGAGCATTTAGCGGCTATCGCTGCGACTTTTCCCGCCGTGACAACTTGTACCGCTTCATTGAGCAGGTCACGGTCGACCATCCCGTAATCGACATCCTGGTGAACAACGCTGGAACCGTGCTGCGCGAGCCGGCCGAGCGCCACCCTGACGATTATTGGGACACAGTCATCGAGACGAATCTCAACTCGCAATTCGTGCTCAGTCGCGAGCTGGGCAAAGGCATGCTGGAACGGGGCAGCGGCAAGATCATATTCACCGCTTCACTGCTGACATTTCAAGGCGGCATTACGGTGCCCGGCTATGCGGCCAGCAAAGGCGGCGTCGGCCAATTGACCAAGGCGCTGGCCAATGAGTGGGCCGGGCGCGGCGTTCAAGTGAACGCCATCGCGCCGGGTTATATCCGCACGGACGTTACCGAGGCGCTGCAAAACGATCCGGAGCGCTATCGCGCCATTTTGGAAAGGATTCCGGCCGGGCGCTGGGGCGAGATCGACGACTTCAAGGGGCCCATCGTATTTTTGGCTTCGGCGGCGTCCGATTTCGTCAACGGCGAGATCATGGTCGTGGACGGCGGCTGGATGGGCCGGTAGCGGGGATCCGAGCTGTGCCGGGCTCAGGTACCGGCGGTGGGCTTGTCGAATTCCCCCTGCTCCGCCAGGATGCGGGCTCTCCATTCTTGGGGCAATTCCGTCATACGCTGGAACCAGGTTTCTTCGCCCCAATGCAGATTGCTGCGTTTGAACTCGGCGCGGGAGCTATCTCGACTTAAATCGCAGTCAAAGCGAATGATCTGCAGGCCCTCCTCTCGGCCCGCGCCCAGCGGATTCATATGGCTCAAACCCCAGGTGATGCCGCGCCCGTCGCCGTCATCCGCGAAGGCGTCAGGACAGAAGGGGCCGGGCGCTTGCGGCGAGAGCTGCACGTGCGCCATTGGCGCAAAGTTAAGCCCATCCGGCGCGAATTGAATGGTGTCCTTTTCCGGCCCGTCCAGAATGAGCAGGGTGGCGATGCCGCCTTCGTAAGGCCAGTACATCGTCTCATGGCCCGAATTGGTAACCGGATTCAATTGGGATTTGACGAATGGTCCTTCCGGATGGTCGGCGATAGCGACGCCCTGCGCGCGCAGCAGATTCCCGGGCGACTTGTCAACTGGCGAGCCCTTGTAATAGAGCCAGACTTTTCCTTGATAGACCAAGGGGTAGGGATCGTGGATGGCGCAACTGTCCCACTCGCCGGGCGCGCCTTGCGGGACGACCGGCCGATCCAGCCGCGTCCAGGGGCCATCGGGCGAATCCGACCAGGCGACGCTGACATTGACGCAGTCGTTCTGTCGCCACATGGTCGTAAAAGTCTGGTAGTAGAGATAATAGCGGCCTTTGAAAACAAGGATATCGGGCGTCGAAAGCGAACGGTCGCCGTACGATCCTTTGGGCGCGCGAGGCACGGCCACCCCCTGCTCTATCCAATTGAAGCCGTCGTTCGATGTGGCGTAACAGATATCGGCCAGATCCCAGTCAACGGCGGGGATCTCGTCATTCGCATGGTCGAGATCATGCCGCCCGACCGGAATGTGCCTGGTTCGCCGACGTGTATACCAGACGTAATAGGTATCGCCGATCTTGAGCACCTTGGACGGGTCCCGCCGCGAAACTGACATGTCGGAATCGTCGCGCCCGATGCCGGTCACGCGGGAGTACTTAAATATCGTGTAGAAGGGATTTCCGACATCCTGCCTAGGCGTCCATATATCGTACAGGCGCTGCGTCGCGGCGCTCAACGGACGATCCGTCGGCTTTTCCAGGGGAATGCGGCTAGGGAAGGCCGATGGCTTACCGGGGTTCTCGCTCATTATTCCTCCGTCATTAGGCTCGCAAAATGATTCTCAAAATTGCCCGCAGAGCCGAGGCAAAGTACAATCCGCAAATTGTAGACAATCGACATATGCGCGTCAACTTGTCGCGGCGCATCCGCGTTAATTCGCGCGCATCAGGTCAAGGCATGATCGTAGCCGACTACATCGTCATTGGAGCGGGCTCCGCCGGCGCGGCCGTAGCGTACCGTCTGAGTGAAGACAAGCGCCATACGGTGCTGCTGCTGGAAGCGGGCGGCCCCGACAGCGCCCCCAACATTCACATTCCGGCTCGCTTCTCGGATCTATTTCATAGCGAAGTCGACTGGGATTATGAGACCGTGCCGCAACCGGGCCTCAATAATCGGCGCGAATATGTCCCGCGCGGCAAAGTGTACGGCGGAACCAGCTCGATGAATGCCATGGTCTACCAGCGCGGCCACCCGTCCGACTATGATCGCTGGGCGGCGCAGGGCAATGCAGGCTGGAGCTACGCAGACGTTCTGCCATATTTCCGCAAAATGCAGCATCAGGAACGCGGCGAATCGGCCCATCATGGCGTTGGCGGACCGATCAACGTGGCCGATCCACAAGATCCCAATCCCTTGAGCCAGGCCTTTGTCGATGCCGCGCTGGAAGTCGGCTACAGCTACAATGCCGATTTTAATGACGGCGCGCAAGAAGGCTTCGGACTGTATCAAGTCACACAGAGGCGGGGTCAAAGACACAGCAGCGCGGTCGGCTATCTGCATCCGGCCTTGAAACGCGACAATTTCACCGCCCTGCCCTTTGCGCAGGCCACACGCCTTCTTTTCGAGCGCGACCGCTGCGTCGGCGTGGAGTATCGGCATGAGGGCGAAGAGAAAACAGCTCGCGCCGGCCGCGAGGTGATCCTGTGCGGCGGCGCGATCAACTCGCCGCAATTGCTGCTGCAATCTGGCATCGGGCCGGCGGAGCATTTGGCGGAGCTTGAGATTCCTTTGATCGCCGATTTGCCCGGCGTGGGCCAGAACTTGACCGACCATATGCAGGTGCCCGTCGCCTACCACTGTTTGGCGTCGATCAGCCTGGTTGGCAAAGATTCGCCGGAACAAGCGCAGCAATATGAGCTGAGCAAGATGGGATTGCTGACCTCGAATCTCGGTGAGTCTGGCGGCTTCGTCAAGCTCAGTGCGGATTCGCCAGCTCCAGAACTGCAATATCACTTCGGCCCGGATTGGTTCATCCGTCATGGCTTCGAGACGCCTGCCGGGCACGGCTTCACTGTACTTGCCGGATTGGTCGGCGCCAAGAGCAAGGGACAGCTGCGCTTGCAATCCAAGGACCCGCTGGCGCCGCCTCTCATCGACTTCGGCTGCTTGAGCCACGACCACGATGTGCAAGTCCTGTTGGCCGGCGTCAGAATAGGCCGCGAGATCGTCGCAG
Organism: Chloroflexota bacterium; assembly: GCA_011523515.1. Taxonomy (GTDB): domain Bacteria; phylum Chloroflexota; class Anaerolineae; order Aggregatilineales; family Phototrophicaceae; genus UBA6055. The sequence continues at coordinate 7,276 of WTGO01000065.1, read as the reverse complement.
CCAGCGCCTTCAATAGCTATCGCGGCGCCGAGTTTCTGCCGGGCGCCCACGTGACCTCGGACGATGACCTGATAAACTATATCCGCGAATTCGCCACGACAATCTACCATCCGGCGGGCAGCTGCAAGATGGGCAACGATGTGCTGGCGGTTGCGGATAGCCGGCTGCGCGTGCATGGAATACGCGGGCTGCGAGTTGCCGACGCGTCCATAATGCCGCGGATCATCAATGCCAATACCAACGCGCCTTGTATCATGATCGGAGAAAAGGCCGCCGCGATGATTAAGGAAGAGACCTGACCAATGAATTCCGCTGACCACGAAAAGCCACGCTTGCCGGGCGAACCGACGCCGGATAAACCGCTCGATCGTCCGCTGAGCGCGGCATCGCATCGCCTTTACGACAAATGGGGGCGTTATCAAGATTCGACCAGCGACTTCTATACCACGTTCAAATACAGTCGCGTGACCGGCATTGGCAAGGAAGCGGGTGTAACCAGGCGCGATCCAACAACTGTGCTGCGCATCGAAGGCATGTACTATGTTTGGTATACAAGGCGCAAGACCGCCAATGACCGCGACCATAACAATAAACCGCCGCAGCGGGAGCAGACCTGGGATACGCCGGTCTTCGACTGGGATCTAGCGGAAATCTGGTACGCGACTTCCGAAGACGGCTTCAACTGGGTCGAACAAGGCGCCGCTGTAAAGCGCGGGCCCAAGGACGCTTACGATGGCCGCTCGGTGTTTACGCCCGATGTGCTGATGACAGAGGGCAAGTTCTACCTGTATTACCAGGCGGTCGATTACCCCTACACGACACGAACGCGCAACGCAATCGGCATGTCCTGGGCGACTTCGCCGCAGGGGCCCTGGCAGCGCGCTGAAGCGCCGGTATTGCGGCCGGGCAGACCGGGCGAATGGCTGGGCGATGACGATTCGGACGACGTCACGCGCTACGGCGACTGGGACAGCCACAAAGTTCACGACCCTTTCATCCTGGTCCGCGACGGCAAGTATTGGCTCTACTACAAAGGCCAGCCGATGGGCTGGACGACGCGATACGCCCGCGGCATCGGCTGGGGCGTGGCCATTGCTGACCGACCCGAAGGCCCGTTCATAAAATCACCGCTAAATCCCGTTACCAACAGTGGACACGAGACCTGCCTGTTTCCTTATGGCGAAGGCGTACTTGCGATCTGCGGACATGACGGACCCGAGAAAGATACGATTCAATACGCCGCCGACGGGCTAAACTTTGATGTGGTCGCTCACGTGACGCTGCCGCCGTTGGCCGCCGGCCCCTTCGCACCCGACTCGTACAGCAATACGCACGCAGGCAAGGGCATTACCTGGGGTCTGTCTCATATCGCCACGGAGGAAATGAAGAGCGGCAACTCGTACATCGTGCGCTTCGACTGCAACCTCAGACGTGGCCTTGAGCGGCCGGGCTTTCGCGGGACCAATATTCGCTATCCGGAAGATGTGTATTTCTCTCCCGATCTTGCGCTGAACGCGCGAAACTCGCAGGAACTGACCTACAAGAATGAGCCTGAGCGGCCGGCGGAAGCGCGACCTGCCGGGCCAATCAGCCGAGCCATGGAGCGAGTTTACGACAATTTCGGGGTCTACAAGGATCAGGGCAGCAACTTCTTCTCGGCATTCCGCTACTCAACGGTTAGCGGTATCGGCAAAGAAGCCGGTGTCACTCGGCGCGATCCCTCCAAAGTAATCAAGGTCGGCGACAGCTACTACGTATGGTATTCGCGACGGCAAACCGACTTGACCTGGCGGGGAATCGCGCAGGCCAGCGAAACGCGTCCGGCCTGGGATTGGGATATGGCCGACATCTGGTACGCCACCTCGCGGGATGGCTTTCACTGGCAAGAACAGGGAGCGGCCGTCCGCCGTGGCGCGGCAGGCGCATTCGACGACCGCGCCGTGTTCACACCCGATATCTTGGAGCTCGATGGCACCTACTATCTGTACTATCAGGTAATTCAGGGTGTATGGAGGCATCGGTCGATTCATCAAATTGGCATAGCTTGGGCAGACGCTCCCGATGGGCCCTGGACCAAGCTGGACGAACCCATCTTGCGGCCGGGACGCGGCGGTGAATTTGTCGGCGAGGAAGACGATGCCGATGCCATCGCCAACTATGGCGAGTGGGATTCGCATAAGCTGCATGACCCCTACGTGCTGGTGTATCGCGGCCAGATCTGGCTTTATTTCAAGGGTGTGCAATTCGGCCGGACGTATCGCCACGATCTCGGCGTCGGCTGGGGCGTGGCGGTCGCGGACGACCCGCGCGGCCCTTTCGTAAAGTCGCCGCTGAACCCAGTGACCAACAGCGGCCACGAGACCTTCCTGTACCCCTATCGCGAAGGCATTGTCGCCATCACCAGCGTCGAGGGGCCGGAGAAGAACACGGTGCAGTTCGCGCCGGACGGCTTAAACTTTGAAGTAGTCGGAAAAGTCACTGTACCGCCGGTGGCTGCGGGACCCTACGTGCCGGACGCATTCGCGGACGGCGGCGATGGACGGGGCGTCACTTGGGGACTGTCGCATATTCAGCATGGGAATGACGGTCGCTTTGCCAACGGCTACCTGCTACGTTTTGACTGCAATCTCAGCCGCGATGTTCAGCGCGCGGATTTCTATCGCGCCTGGAATTACCGCTTTCCCGAATCGACTTATTTCAGTCGCGACTTCGCGCTCAACGACGAGATGAAGGCCGAAGCGACACAGCTCTTAGAGGCGATCGACGAAGATACAATAACGCGTTAATCTGCCAAACGGCTAGTCGCCACCAATACGTTCGGCGATCGACCGCCAGATTTCGTCCGCTATCTGCTGATTGCCAAGCTCATGGATGTGCACATTGTCGACGAAGATGTCGTCGCCGAGGTCGTTGAAAATGTCGGTAAGCAGTACGACATCATCCCAAGCCTCAGCCAGCATGTCTTCGCGCAATCGACGGTTCACGTCGCGATACAGTTTCGAAAAGCCAGGCAGATCTCGGTCGTTATCCGCCAGCACTCGGGTTTCGTATTCAGTTAATGGCGATTTTGAAAAAAGTGTCGGCTGCCAGACAAACAGAACGTCCACGCCGAATTCGCGGCCCGCAGCGCGTATAAGCCGGCGGTTCGCCAGCCAGCGGTTGACAATATCATCCGCCATGGCGCGGTCCGTAGCGATCAAGCTCCAGTCCAACTGTTCTGGCCCGCTTATTGGCGATTGCAGTACCGGCTGGCCTTGTCGCAGGAGCCTGCCCGCCTCCGAATCGCTTGCCCGCTGCAACTCGTGATAAGGAATGCCTGAAACGCGCTGCAGGTACGCTGAAAATACATCGTTGAAGCCCTGATAGAATACAGCTAGTTCGGGTACATTGCCGCGCGCCAGCTGCGCCTGAAACAGGATCAGGTCCTGAGCGCTGACGTAACCCGTCTGGCCATAGTTTCGCACTCGCGCTGTAGTATCGTTCGCCTGCAACAGCTGCGCCACTTGCGACGGAATGGTATAGGCGTCACGCGCTCCCTCGCCCCAAATCGCTGAACCGCCAAAGAATAAGACAAGCGGCGAGCCTTCAATGCCGTCGGTTGAGACCGTACGCCGCAGACCTTGCTCGCTGACGTTGATGTAATCGCCCGAAAACGGCTCAACCGCCCAGTAGCTCAATGGCAGCCAGCGCACCCTTGTCTGGCTTTGCTCTGCCCAGAAGTCTCCGGCGGGCGGCGCCGCGCCATCATCAATGAATCGAAGCGGGCGGTAATCCAGGCGGCCCCGCAATTTGTCAGCCAGGCCGTATTGATCGATGAGACGGTTTGTCACCGCGAGAAGAATTACCAATGAAATCACGACGAATAAAGCTGTGCTGGCAATCGCGAGGAAACCGCGACTTCGATGATAAAGATTGCGCAGCTTGCGCCAGTGCACGATCAGTAACATGCCGCCAAAGACAATTGACCAACAGAGCAAGAGAAATCGCCCTGGGCCGGTAATGGATGGCGCGATATTCGGCGAAATAATCAGCGCGAACAAATTGGCTTCGATTGCGAGAAGAATTAGCGCCAGCGCAAGCCAAAGACTGCCGAACAGCGTGCAAAGATATCGCGCCACTCGCCTGGATTCAGGCGCGTCCAGACGGTAGGCCCAGACCGCCAGCGCCAGCAAAAGCAGCGTCAAAATGCCTGTACCGCTTACAATCGAACGCTGAAGCTGCGCATAGGACTCAAGGGGAGGCGCCGGGGCCAGAAGCAGCGATACCCAGACTACTGCAAGCGGAAGCCAGGCGGCGAGCGCGAAACCAAAGAGACTGCGCGCCAAGGTTTCCACCGCATCGTATGACGATTCGGACGACGGGACGTTCACTCGGGCAGCTCAGCGACCAAGCTAAACATCAGCGGGATGTTGGCGGGCAAGTGCGGCGAGGCGCCGTAGCGGCGGCCGCCAAAATCCGTCATATCGGGGAATGGCCGGAATCCGTTGCAATAGGCATATTCCCGCAAATGCGTCAGTTGCAGGCCTGCGTCAACCAGCGCCATGACCACTTCGGCGATGCCCCACTGATATTCGACGCCGGGAAAGGGATTGCGAAAATCGCGAGCGCCGGCCTCGAGCATGTCGATCTCGGCCGTTGCGCCGGTCAGCGCCACATAATCACCGATGCCGGACTCGAATTCAACGTAGCCGCCACCCATATAATCGAATCGCAACCGCCACGCATCGTCAAACATGGCGAATGCTGGATGAAAGTCCACCAAAACAAAGCGTCCGCCAGGCCGCAAGCAGCTGGCGATGCCACGCCCCCACGCACTCAAGTCGGACAGCCAGCAAATCACTCCATAGGACGAAAACACGACCTCAAATTGGCGCAGGCTGGTCTCAAAGTAGTCATATATGTCCGCACGCACAAAACGCGCCGGAATCTCACATTGAACAGAAAGGTCGCGGGCGAATCTTATCGCTTCATCGCTGATGTCAACGCCGGTCACAACTGCGCCAAGGTGCTGGGCAATGCTGAGCGTGTCCTGCCCGCAATTACACTGCAGGTGGAGCAGGGTCTTGCCAGCAATTTCGCCGAGCAGGTTGCGCTCCTCGCGGAACAGCGTATCGCCGCCGGCGCGAAAGAATGCCGCCTGGTCGCCTTTGTGGCTGTTATGCGCCTTTGTCCCTTCGTTCCATGACAAGCGATTGGTTTCGTGGTGCATCTTGTTCGGCATATTGCCCATTCCGAGGACTGGTCCACAAGACCGATTTTAGCGTCATCAGATGGCCGCTGCAATGCGCGATAAACGACGCCGCAAACACGCGAGATTGAGCGATTTTCCTTGTAAAGTAAATCCTGACTATGCTACGCTGAGCGGGTTGTCTAGTCGATCCAAGTTCGAGGCGCCCGGAATAGTATTGCGCAGTTATATCGATCCGGCTGAAAACCGAGAGGCATCCCGCAAGCTGCCGCGGCTCATGGTTGAAGGGCTGCTGCTGGGCGGGACTGGTCTGGGTGTACTGGCGCTGATTTTCGAGATCGCCGCCGATGCCTTCAGCGTAGCCGCCTACCAGACTTTGCTCGCCATTCACGGGCGCCAGCAGCCACCACGACATCGCGATTCTGGCCTTTAGTATTGCTGTCGGCCATGCTCTTCCTGGGCATTGTCCCAGCCTACAAAGCGGGCGCTTACATCCGACCCGCGGCCGGTGGCAGCGGGCCCCTGGTTGAAGCGATCGGTCCGCCAAAATTGCGCTGGTTATCCTGGGTCGGCACCAGTCTATTTTTCGTCGACGCTGTCCTAACGATCATCATCAGTTCAATCTCAGCCGCTGACGTCATGATGCTGCTTTTTCCCGAATTTGTGCCTTACCGTATTTTGCTAGCCGAGTGCTTCGCTTTCTTTATCATGGCGGTTCTGGTCGCGGTCGGACCTCGGCGCGCTGTGCCCTTGTTCTTGCTGGGCGGCGGCGCCTTTACGATTTTCACATTGCTTGCCCTGTCACTGGGCGCTTGCCAATCCAGAATGGGGATTTTTGACCAGCGGAATCGTTCACCGCCTCGAAGAAGCGCAGGTTGTGAAGCATGAAATCCGCGCGGCCAGCGATGCGCCGGCCATCGGATCAGTGCTATTTTTCCAATTTTTCTTCCGCTCGATGAGCAGCACTATGCTTGGCTTTTCCGGTTATGAGGTGATTCCCGCGAGTGGCAAGCACGCGACGCGTCCGAAATGGAAGGTGATCAACACCGCACTAACGCTGGCCGCCGTATTTCTGATTGGAACCGGCGTACTGCAGCTGGCGGCGGCCAAGTTATGGAACATTCCGTCCACGGAAGGCTACAGTACACTGCTGATCGAATATGAAATCGTGGCCGCGCAGACCTGCGGTCGCGGCGTCGAGCCGGCGGACGTCATCGTGGCGGATATGGACGCCGCCAAAGCGGAGCGAATCTACGCCGAGCGGCAACTTCACACGCAGCAGAATTCTACTGAGCACGGCGTTGCACTAGGGGATCATAACCGTGAAGACGCGGTTGGCGCGATCGCCAACGACATCGCCATCGCCCGCGCCATTGAAGGCGCTCTGCGCGGCACCGATGGTCAAGGCATCTTGTCTATCGCCGCGCTGCTGCTGGCGATCATTCTGCTTCTGGCGCAAGGCGGAGGTTACGTCGGCGGCGCTGCGGTCGCGGCCAACGCTGCCAAGCTGGGCAGATTACCCGGCTTCTTCATTAATGACCGCATCGGCATCGCCGTCATCTGGGGCTTCTCAGCCGCCTTCATCCCGCTTATTCGGGAGGTCGTTGTCGTGGAGGCATACTACGCCTTCGGCGGGGCGCGGCGAGACCCCGAAAAGCTCTCGGCATACACGCCGACGCCCGATGGCAAGCCGGACTACGACAGCGGCATCCAGAGAGCGCATGACAAGGCGCGGGCGCGCGGGATAATCGACCGCGTCAACTCGCTGCTCGAAGAAGGCGCGCTGGTCAAGTTCAACGTGGACTCGGCGCGTATTAGAAGACTTGTGACCTATGTATACAGCCTGGATAAAGACGCGTTTGAGTTGCAGCGCATGGAAGCCGAATACGATGATGATATCGCCCACGAGCCTAGCAAGGAGCTGGATGATACCTACAACAGGTACTTCAACGCCCGCGCGGAAATCCTGGCGGAAATCGAGCGCTATTCGCATTATGGCATCTTCACTTTTATTGACAAGTATTACGCCAATTGGGGAGTGGTGAAATTTCGATATGTTGTAAACTTGAGATATGAGAAAATGTCCGC
>WTGO01000105.1 GCA_011523515.1 Chloroflexota bacterium | reverse complement strand
CACTCTTGAATAGACTTCCATTAAATTTTCGCACGATTAACTTGGTTCTACTTCTGTGCCTCTGCGGTGAAACTCTTAAATCCCGTCCCCCAGCCGCTGAATATGCGCGATGGTCTCGGCAACGCCCTCATTCAGCGGCGTCTCGTAGACCTTGCCAAAGCTCGCGCGTAGTTCGCTGTCGTCAAAGCCGGCCGGGAAGGGCAGAGGATTGTCCGCCACGTCGATCTCGGCCGCGGGCAGCACACGCTTCGCCGCAGCCACGAAATCGGCCACGGTCACCGGATCGCCGCCGCCCAGGTTGAAACCGCAGGCGCCACCCAGCGGCTGCTCGGCCGCCAGAATGAATTGCCGCGCCACATCGGCCGCCAACTGAAATTGCATCGTACCGCTGAAGCCGATCCGGTAGGGCTCTCCCTTGACCGCAGCCACCAGCGCATGGGTGGGTTCGCTGGTCATGCCTTGATCGCGCCCCACGCCGTAGACCGTGTAAGGACGCAGGCCGGTGCTGCTGATGCCCTGCTCTTCATAGTAGACCAGTGCCGTCCCCTCGTTGCATACTTTGTAGGCGCCGTAGAGTGTGCGCGGGCGCTTGGGCGCGTCGTGGGCGATCAGTCCCGGCGGGAAGTCCGATGGCGGACCATAGACGCCGATGGACGAGGCGTAGGCGATATGCCCGATGCCATTCGCGCGCGCCGCTTCAAAGATGTTGACCGTGCCGGTGACATTGACCTCGGCCCCTAGCGGCGGGTTGGCGCGGCAGAAGGGCACTTGCAGCGCCGCCAGGTGAATCACGCGCGTGATGTCGTGCTCGGCGAAGACCGCTTTCACGGCCTCGGTATCGCGCAAGTCGCCCGGCACGAAAGTGATGTCGGCCTGCTGCTCGGCGCTCATCAGCCAGTTGATGCGATGGCGATCGCTGCTCTGGTCGAAGTTGACCGCGCGTTTACCGCTGCGCTGCAGATGCGTCAGCGCCCAGGCGCCGATGCAGCCCATGCCGCCGGTGACGAGATAAGTATCGGCCATGGCTAAGCCTCGACCATGCGATTGACCAGCCTGCCCAAACCTTCGACCTCGACGACGTATTCATCGCCCGGCTGCAGCCAGACGCGCGGATCCATGCCCATGATGACGCCTTCGGGCGTGCCGCTGCTGATGACATCGCCGGGCTCCAGCGTCATGATGCGGCTGGCGTAGGCGATCACTTCGGCCACGCTGAAGATCATGTCGGCCGTGTTGCTGCTCTGCCGCAGCTCGCCATTCATCCAGCCCTTGATCGACAAGTTCTGCGGGTCGGGGATTTCGTCCGCGGTGACCACGTAGGGACCCAGCGGCAGGAACTTGTCCAGTGTCTTGCCCAGCAGCCATTGCCCGCTCTTCATCTGAAAGTCGCGCTCGCTGAGGTCGTTCATATTGCAATAGCCGAAGACGGCGTCCAGCGCGTCCTCGACCGGGACGTTGCGCACAGTCGCGCCCATGACCACGCCCAGCTCTGATTCGTAGTCGACCGTGCGCCAATCGGCTTGCAGGGGGATGTCTTCGTTCGCGGCGGCGATGGTGTTGTTGAACTTGCTGAAGAGCACCGGCTCGTCCGGCGGCGCCGCGCCGGATTCGGCCGCGTGCTTCGCGTAATTCAAGCCGACGCAGAGAATCTTGCCCGGGTTGGGCACAGCCGGTCCGCAGGTCAAATCCGCTTCGTTGAGAAAGAGCGCCGCGTCCGTGCTGGCTTCGACCAGGGCGCGCAGCCGATCCAGCACGGGCAGTCCGCGGCGGAAAACCGCGTCAGGTGTAATGGCGCGCGGGATGCCCGCTGCCTGCGCTGCCGCCGCCACGTCTAGCACGCCGCGCTCGGTCACGATGCCCAGCATGTTGCCGTCATTTGTCCGATAGCTTATCAGCTTCATATCAGTCCTTATCATCCCCAGATTATTCGGCGCTCATTCTACCTGTTTAGACGGCTGCGCGGCAATTGTTGGCTCTTACTGTTATGTGCCAGGCTTAGAGGCCGGTTGCGCAAAGTATTGTCAGGCGGGCATGGATTAAGTCGCTGAATAGCCGATCGCGCAAGCGGCAGATAGCATCAAGCACCATGTCGTCGAAGGGGCTTAGCTCGGGTGAGATGCTTTGCAGGCGCTGGGTGAGGTCTTGCACATAGTGATTAGCGGCTAGCAGGCAGCCTGCCACAATCAGGACGATGAGCATGATGATTAGAAATTTACGGCTGATGTGCATCGTTGCCATCCAATTATCGCTAGCACGGGGTACCGGTTAATCATCATGCAGGCGCTGGCGCTCGGCATCGAACTTCAATACGCGAAAGTATTCGGCATACTCGACGCCGACCATCTTGCCGCCATCGCGATTGCTCTGCAGGACCCACTTCTTGGCGCCGTTCTCGTAATCTTCGCCCGCGCCGATCTGCGAGGCATGCGCGCCCAGCGCCGCCATCTTGAGCTCAATGGCGCAGCTGATGTCGTGGTAATGCGTCGGCGCCTGGGTTAGGTTCAAATAAAGCTCGCCAATTTTGTGCGGCTCGTAGCCTGCCGCCAGCAGCTCGGGGAAGATCGGCCGCGTCTCGGCGCTGGGGAATGCGGCGTAGACCGTGGCTTCGCCGGCGGCGCGGTGATCGGGATGGTTGACGTAACTGGCGTGTACAAAGAAGGTCGCAGGGTCCTGGCAGACCACGCGATAGGCTTTGGTCTCGCGGATGATGCGGGTGATATCGCGGCGGACGTCTAAAGTGGCTTGCAGGCAGCCATCGGGGTAGCCGAGGTAGCGGACATCGCTGACACCTACGCGGGCGGCGGCTTCGTCTTGCTCGGCGCGGCGCAGCTCCACCAACTTGTCGCGCGTCATATCGGGGTCGTTGCTGCCCGACCCGCCATCGGTCACGATGACGTAGGTGACTGTAGCGCCTTCGTCGCGTATCCAGCGCGCCACGCTGCCGGCCACGCCGAATTCGATATCGTCGTGATGGGCGGCGGTCACAACGATGTGGTAGGGTTCGTCGCGCTGCGGAATCGGCTCAAGCCGGTCGTAATCAATGGTCATGGCCCGTCCTCTTGTTTTGCAGATTGCTCGCCCGTTGGCGCGCCGGCTGGCAGTATATCACAGCGCATGAAAAATGGCGGATACCGCGCTACAATTCTATTGAGCGAGGCTGATAAAAATGCCCGCGCCCGGGAGGCAGCCATGAAACATACAGCGAAGGTCGAAACTTCGCGCAAAACCGACCGCGAGAGAATCGCGGAAGTGGATCTGGATTCGCTTTCCGAGCAGCAGTTGCGGGACTTATACGAAGAGATCTTCGGCGAGCCCGGCGACGACGAAATCGCCGAAGCATTGCGGGAAGCCGAAGCGGAATACAAAGCGGGCGACTATAGTGCCACGCCGCTTGACACGGGGGATGACGACGAGCCGTATCGGGATCCGACTCGACAGGAGATCCTGGCGGGCATCAAGCAAAGCTGGAAAGGCGTGTTGGCGGGAAATGTGCTGACGGCGAAGCAGTTCCACGAGTTTCTTCGCGATACCAGTGGGTAGTTTATCCGACAGTGGCCGTGGAATTCACTTATTCGGAGGACTTCGCCAAAGACTTCGCTCGCCTGCGGAAACGTTACCGGCGCATTGAAGACGACCTCGCGGCGCTAGAGGCGGATATGCAACACCGCAACCTCCGCGGCGTTCATTTGCCTGGTTTTGACCTGCCGATTTACAAGGTACGCATGGCGAATCGTTCGGCTCGCCGTGGCAAACGAGGCGGTTTCCGCATCATCTATTATCTCCAGAGCAGCGATAAGATCTTGTTTGTCCTTATCTACTCAAAGTCCGACCAGGATGATGTGAGCGACAGCGATGTCTGGCGAAGGTTGAGAAACATCATATAACTTTAGCCCCATCTGAGTATCAGCGCCAATCTGCATTCTCATCTGGCGCGCCAGCGATTATCATTGCCGCCATTCTAGCGGAGACTTCAGCCTATGGCGCGTCATAGCCGGTTGCTCTGGTCGGTCTGCATCGGCCATCTGACCAACGACGTCTTCGCATCCATGACGCCGGTGCTCTTGACCTTCCTGGCCGCCGGCATCATGCCTATGAACAACATCCAGATTGGCCTGGCCGTCAGCATTGCGCAGCTGATGGGCGCGCTGACGCAGCCCTACTTCGGCATCCGCGCCGACCGCAGTGGCGGGCGCTGGCTGGGCTCTTTTGGGCTGCTGTTTCATGTCTTCATGTTTACATTGTCCGTCATCTTGGCCGCAACGACGCGGCAGTACTGGCTGATGTTCTTTCCGATGGTGCTGGCGACGGTCGGCAGCGGCGCCCTGCATCCGGTGGGCGCGCTGCATTCAGCCGAATCCGTGCCGGGGCGCTCCGCATTTCACATGGCAATCTTCTTTTTGATGGGGCAGACCGGTTTGGCGCTGGGCCCCGCGATTGCCGGCGTCCTGCTGGAATCGGCCAATCCCGACTTGCCGGGCAGAATGGGTGAAATCGTCGGCATCCATTACTTCGGCATTCAGGACAACGTCACGCCCATCATCTTGCTTTCCGTGCTGTCAATCCCGGCTGTGCTGCTGATGGTCACCAGCATTCCCCGCCATCACGAGCATCACGCCGAACAGAGCAAGCGGAAGTCCGAGCGCGAAAACGGAACGCGGGAGCATTTTCCCTTGCTGGCATTCGTCATCCTGGGCGTAATCGTGTTGCTGCGCGGCCTGGGGCAGCAGGGCTCGGTCGCTTTTGTGCCCGTCCTCTTTGAACAGAAGGGCTGGGACCCAGCCGCTTATGGCTCAATTACCAGTTCATTCTGGATTGCGTCGGCCCTGTCCGGCCTGGTCTTTGGGCGGCTGGCCGATCGCTTTGACCGGCGGGTGGTGATGATGGTGAGCATGCTCTTTTCTGCGCCGGCCTTCTTCTTGCTGCCCGCCTACGAAGGCGCCTTCGCCTTTTTGCTGGCGATTGCCGCGGGCGGTTTATCCGGCGGCGCGCACAGCTTGATCGTCGTCATGGCGCAAGACCTGATCCCCATGCGCAAGGGCTTCGCCTCGGGCGCGATCCTGGGTTTCATCTTCGCCACCGGCGCCATCGGCTCCCTGGCCATCGGCATCATCTCAGAGCAAATCGGGCTGTCGATGACCTTCCAAATCGTGGCGGTCATGATCGCGGTCGCCGGCGTATTGAGCATGCTTTTGCCGCGCAAGAGTAGCGAATGAGTCGGGTCTCGGCATGCCCAAGCTCCTCTACATCTCCTTGATGCGGCTGCCGACGGAAAAGGCGCACGGCCTGCAGATCATGCAGAATTGTGAAGCCTTCGCCGCCGCCGGCTGCGAGGTGACGCTGTGGGTGGCGCGCCGCTGGAACACGAGCGAGATGCGACAGGTGAAAGATCCCTATGCCTACTACGGCGTCGGCGCTAATTTCGCCATTCGCCACATCCCCTGTATCGACCTCTTTCCCCTGTTTCCGCCGGACGGCGTCGGCGCGCGCATGGCCTTCTACGTTCTACTGTTGAGCTATGCGCTGGCGAGCGTGATTCCGCTGCTCTTCAGCCGAGCCGATATCTACTACAGCCGCGATGAACTGATGCTGGCGCTGCTGGCGCAATTCAGGTCAAACCAATCTCTTGTCTATGAAGCCCACCAGTACGCGCCTTCCGGACGTGGCGCGGCGCTGCAGCGCTATGTTGCGGCTCGCGCGGGCAGCGTAATTGCTATCACCGAGCGCTTGAGGCAAGACCTGATCGCCGAACGAGATGCCGATTCCGCCCGCGCAATCGTCGCCCACGATGGTTTCCGCCGCGCTCGCTTTTCTCACTTGCCGACTCAGTCACAGGCGCGCCGGCAAATTGGCTGGAAGGAAGACGCTTTCATCGTGGGCTATTTGGGGCGCTTGCAAACGCTGGGAATGGACAAAGGCGTTGGCATTTTGGTCGACGCGCTGTCGACGGTTGACGGAGCGCGTCTGGCGCTGGTTGGCGGGCCCGATGAGACGGCGCAGTTGCTGCGGGAGCGGTGGCTGGAGCGCGGTTTGCCCGCCGACCGCTTCCTGATTGTCGGGCAGATTTCACCCGCGGATGTGCCGCTTCACCTGCGCGCCTTTGACGTCTGCGCCATGCCACACCCGCCAACAGCGCAATTCAGCCTCTATACCTCGCCTCTAAAGCTCTTTGAGTATATGGCGGCTGGCCGCGCCATCATCGCGTCGGATTTGCCGGCCTGGTCGGATGTGGTTGCGGATGACGATACGGCGCTGCTGCTGCCGCCTGACGACATCGCTGCCTGGACGGCCGCCATTGAGCGGCTCAAAGGCGACTCCAATTTGCGCGACCGACTCGGCGCGCGTGCCTGCGCTCGTGCCTGGACGCATTACACTTGGCGCGCGCGCGCCGCGCGCATCCTGGCGCATATCGACTCGGCATGAACGGTCTACCCCCTCGGGCTCCCCCATAGCAATGGGGGGATGACTACTGCTTCGGCCCGAACGGCGCTGTTGCTCGGTTTGTACAACAGCGCCAAGTACAGACTTCGAAATATCGTGTAAGGCGCGCGCCGTGTTGGC
>WTGO01000094.1 GCA_011523515.1 Chloroflexota bacterium | reverse complement strand
CGCAACTCTCACCTTTGGAATGCTCAGCTTAGCAGCCGACAACACGAATGTCAAGAGCCAATTGCAGCGCTCAAGCGAACCGCGCTACTACGACGGTTCGGGGACTAGTTCGTCCTGTCGGACGCCTGGGGGCTCAACATCATCGTCATTGGCCTTCCGCTCGTCCCCCAAGACGTCTTTGACGTACATTTCATCGACCAGAACCGCGACACAGGCGCTGAGCGGTACCGCCAACATCAGCCCCAAAAAGCCAAAGAAGAAGCCGAATATAATCTGTCCCAGCAGTATCAGGATTGCGGGCATATTCATCCGCTCGCTGGCCAGCACCGGGCTGATCACTTGACTCTGAAAGAACGAGACGCCATAAATAATGACGACCACCCAGATCACATTTTGCGGCGCGTCCAGGATCGCAACCGCCACCGATGGCACCAATGCGACAACGGGTCCGAAATTCGGAATGAACGACAAGATACCCGCCAGCACACCCAAAGCGAACGCTTCCTCCTGAATGCCAACCAGGCGTAAGCCCAAGCCGGTCAAAATGGCTACCACCACCATCGAAACCGCGGTTACGCTCAGCCATGCGCGCAAGGTACTGTCCAGTCGTCGCAAGATGCTCAGCATGCGATCGCGATACCACACGGGCGTAAGCTTGATGATGCCCTTAACATAAAGCTCAGGTTCAGCCAGCAGATACATGCTCAGGAAGAATATGATGAGGACGCTAAGAATCGTATTGGCCACCCCGCCGACGACCGGCAAGACCGAGCCGCCGAGCCGCCCCACCGCATCCGACACTTGCGACACCGCCTGCCCAATCAGGTCATCCGATGGCTGGGCGTTTTCGCCGCCAGAGAGAAGGTCGTCAACGATGGGTATTACGTCTTTCAGTATGGAGTCTTGCTCCAATAGGGCTTCGCGCGTCAAGGATTGGCGCACCTCTTCCAGGCCGCCTTCAACCGCTGTCCTTAGTGGTTCATATTGGTCGCCAATGGTCCGCAAAATGGGTACACCGAGCAATCCCAAAATAATGAAGAAGCCGATGACACTGACGACAATGGCGACAACTCGATGAATTCTGAACCGATTCATCAACAGTCGCACCGGCATGGTGAAAAGGACAACGAGAATCACCGCGGCGAAGGTCAACATCAGCGTGCCGCGGATCTGCCACACAAAAACCAAACCAAGCCCAATAAGAATCGTCGCAACTATATTGCGCAACCCGATGTTTATTGACCGAGCGCTTCTGGCAGTCATCCAGTTCTCAGCTCCCCCTGTCCCTCGATCATCTGTCCGACTACGAACGTCAGACCCATACAGGACTTTTCAAACTTTGAGTCAACTATTGTATCATCCATAACCCGCTGCTGCTATTATAGTTGTGCTGCCGTAAGTTGAGAAACCGGTTGTTCCAATCCGCAGCAGCCCAAGAGACTGGCTAATGAAGTTTGACGTCACAGTATTCGCAAAAGATCTAAACGCCGCGGCGAGCCTGGCGCAGACCGTCGAAGCGTATGGATTCGATGGGCTCTGGGTGGCGGAAGCGGCGCATAATCCTTTTCTACCGCTGGCGCACGCCACACTGGCAACGGACCGCATCACGCTCGGTACCGCGATCGCAGTGGCTTTTCCTCGCAGCCCGCTGTTGATGGCGCAGACCGCCTGGGATCTTGCGGAACAATCAGGCGGGCGCTTCATCCTGGGCTTGGGCACACAGATCAAGCCGCATGTCACCAAGCGCTTCAGCGCCAGGTGGGGCAAGCCGGTTCAGCAGCTTCGCGAATACATTTCGGCGCTGCGCGCGATCTGGTGCTGCTTTCAAGCTGGCAGCGAACTCAGCTACCAAGGACATTATTACAACATTTCGCTTTCAAAGACTGCGGAGCGGCCGCAGCCGATGCCCTACGCCAGCATTCCCATCTACATCGCCGGCATAAACACGGGCTTGGCGCGGCTAGCCGGCGAAATCTGCGATGGATTTCACGTACACTCCTTCCACACGCCGCGTTATCTGCGCGAGGTGCTGCTGCCGGCTTTCGAGGCCGGCCGAGAGCGGGGCGCTATCGAGCAGCCATTGTCGCTTTCATGCGCGGTATTTGTGGTGACGGGCGAAAACGATGCCGCCATCGCCGAAAGCAAAATGCTGACCAAGTCGCAGATCGCGTTCTACGCCAGTACGCCCAGCTATCAACCGGTGCTGGAATTGCATGGCTGGCACGATATAGTGCCGCGGCTGAACGGCTTGCTGCGGCGCAATCGCTGGCATGAAATGCACCAGCTCATCAGCGACGAGATGTTGGAGCAATTCGCGGTCATTGCGCCGCCGGATGAGCTGCCCTACAAGCTGCGCGAGCGCTATGACGGCTTGCTTAATCGCGCCGGTTTCTACTTCTCCTTCGAACCCTCGGACGGGAGCAAGCAAGTGATCTGGCGGCACGCAGCCAAAGCGATGGGTCACTGATGCCGGAAGTTGAATTTGGCGAGATTACCGTCGCCTACAGCGTACGCGTGAGCAAACGCGCCAAGCGCATTAGCGTGCGCTATAGCCAACGCGACGGCTTGGAGGTCGTATATCCGCTTGGGGTTGACAGTTCCGCGCCGGAAGCAATCCTCGCTGAAAAGTCGGACTGGGTGCTTGCCAACTACAAGAGATTTCGCGACGAAGCGGAGAGATTGCCGACCAGGAATTACGAGGCCGGCGACGTTTTTTATGTACTAGGCAAACCGCATGCCTTCAAGCTCCTGATGGCTCCAGAAACCAAAGGCATCAAGGTCGAAGTACGCGACGCATCCCTGGTGCTGTCCAGCCCCGATAGTCTTGACGCCGTTGATCTGGCCGCGCGTCGACAGGCCGTCGAAGCGTGCTACCGGGCCTTGGCGGTCGACTATCTGCCGGCGCGAGTAAGCGTGTTGGCGGCGGCCTATGGATTCCGATTCGCGCGCGTTCGCGTAAAGAACCAGAAGACACGTTGGGGCAGCTGCTCTTCGAGAGGAAATATCAATCTCAACCTGCGTCTCATGATGGCGCCTGCGGGTGCGATTGACTACGTCATTGTGCATGAACTTTGCCATCTGCGCGTATTGAACCACAGCCCGGCCTTCTGGGCGCTGGTCGAGTCCTGTTCACCCAACTTTCGCCATTGGCGCAGTTGGTTCAAACGAAACGGCGCCAGACTGATTCTATGACGCAGGCAACTGGATCGAGCGCCATGAAACTCGATGCGCGTATCTCTCCCTCCAACAGCCTGCGCGCTGACGCGGACTTGATCCTGCGAGCTGAACGCTTGGGATTCGCCGCCGCCTGGGTAGCGGAGCAGGCGCACAATCCTTTCTTTTCGCTGACCATTGCGGCGAAGGAGACCAGCAAGTTTCAGCTGGGCGCGCAAGGCGCGGTCGCTATCCCGCGCAGTCCGATGGTGACCGCGCAGATCGCATGGGATCTGGCGCGACAGTCAGACGGGCGTTTCCTCCTGGGATTGGACGCGCCAGATGAGCCCGCCGGCACGGCACGCATGCGCGAATATATTGAAGGATTGCGCGCAATCTGGAACACCTTTCAAACTGACGCGCGCCTACGCTATCGCGGCGAGTATTACACCTTTCGCTTAATGACGCCTTTCTTCAACCCGGGTCCGATTGAGCATCCGGAAGTCCCAATATATCTGACAGGCATGAGGCCGCAGGTCGCTGAGCTGGCAGGCGCGCTCTGCCAGGGTTTGCAGGTGAGCGCTTTGCATACCGCGGATTTCCTTAGCGAAGTGGTAAAGCCGGCTGTTGCTGCCGGCTTGCGCAGCATGCAGCGCGCTGACAATAACTTCGCGCTCACCGTCCCGGTGATGATCGCCAGCGGCGTTGACGACGCCGGCGCCAGCGATGCGATGCGCCGATTAAAGCTGCGTATCGCATCGGCGGCTGGGAGCGCGGCATTTCGCCAGGTATCAACAAGCCATCGCTGGGATATCGCCGCCGAGGATCTGGAGCAACTGGCACGTGCGGGTCAAACGAACAAACTGCATCAGTTGATTCCGGACGAGATCGTCGAGGCCATCGCCATTGTGGCGCAACCGCAAGATGTGCTCGACCGAATCAGAGAGCGTTATGCGGGCTTGGCCGATCGCGTCAGCTTGGAATTGAGCAACGAGAATAGCGGGCTGATCGCAGCGATAATGGCCGGCTGTTAGGTGTAGAGCTCGGGCATTGGCTCTTCGACGACATCATAAGTGCGGAAACCACGCTTCTGATAATTCGCCAGCGCGTGAGGGCCGTCCAGGTTACAGGTATGCAGCCAAACCCGTTGCGCGTCCATTTCCCAAGCGCGGGCCACCCCGTAGCTTAGCAGGTGCTTGCCCAGGCCGCGTCCCATATAGTCGCGCCGCAGACCGAAGTAGACGATTTCGACTGCACCGTCATCGTGACGGAACAACTCGACGTAACCGGCCGGCGAGCCGCTGACGTACAAGACGTGAACTTGTGTGTCAGCCGAGGTCAATACTTGGCGCAGCTCGGCATTGGACATCTGCAAACGATCCCGCCAGGCCCACTCCTCACCCACGGACTGATAAAGAAACTTGTAAAAGCCGAGATCGGGCATCTCCATCTTTACAATTTCAACATCGCCCGCCCGAATATAAGCCGGCATAAAATGATCGGGACTGGTCATTTCCAGGTACGTGGTTATAAGCAACTCAGCGTTTCTCGCCGCGATCGCCATAGAAGAAAGTCTCAGAAGGTCGGATGTTCCTTTTGCGCCACCTGTAGCATAGCGAACGTGGCGCATAACCCTAATGGCACAAACTCACAAAAAAACGCTGTACAGACATAATCAATCTAGCCAAAGGCGCTCGCGGCAGTCTCATCTTGTACGCGGATTGCGCACGGGCTACCATTTCAGGCGGTAGACACTGATACGAGTCATATCAATGCGCCTTCCCCATCGCATACACCGGACGATCAATTCGCTGCGCTTTAAATTCGTCCCTACGGACGAGATTATCACGCGCATCAAAATCGGCGACAGTGAAGGCGCGAAGCACGCGCTGATCGAGATTCTGAGAGAACGCCTGGCGCATCAAGACGGTAGCCTGCATGGCGTCGATTGGTCCTTACTCGAGGTCAGCAACATCATGCTGGCGTCTTCCAAAATGCCGAGCGCGCAGTTCCATGGCGCCAAGCTGGCGGGCGCGTACTTCGGCTATTGCGAACTTCGGGGCGCCAACTTTGAGCGGTCCGATCTGCGCGAGGCGAATTTACGCGATGCGGACTTAGCCGTGGCGAATTTTGCGGGCGCGAATCTGAGCGGCGCGAATTTCGCCCGGGCCAATTTGCAAGGCTGTTCATTTCAGGCGGCCGATCTGAGCGACGCTAACTTGTGGGGCGCGGACTTGCGCGGCGCGAATTTCGCCGATGCCAAGCTGGCTAATTGCTGCCTGACTGCAGCGCTGGTCAACGAATTAACCGGCCTGCCCGATTCCGTGGATATCGAGAAGACTGGCGCAGAATTCAGCAGGTATTAGATTGAACGTCAGTTGCGTGTACAATACCGGCCAGACGACTAAGAATCAGGAGAGTGCCACCGGTGCATGTCGTAACATTCACAAGAAGTACGCCGGACACCGCCGCCAAAGTATGGGTGGACGCGGATGGGAATGTCACCTGGGGAGACGTCGCCACCGTCGTCAATCCCTGGGACGAATACTCATTGGAAGAAACTATCGTGCAGGCGAACTCCGGCGGCGGCGAGTCGACGGTGATCGCCATCGGCTCGGAATTGCACAACGACGCCTTGAAGCACAGCATGGCGATGGGCATCAAGAATGCGTTGCGGGTCGAAGAAGCGAAGGCCGACATAAATGACAGCCTGGTGTGGTCTGCGCTGGCGGCCGGCGCTATCGGCAAAATCGGCGCTGTCGACCTGGTCATATTTGGCAAGGAAAGCGTCGATGTGGCCACCGATCAGCATACCTATCAGTTGGCGCGGCGGCTGGGCTGGACCATGCTCAGCTACGTCTCGGCCATCCTGGAAGCGGATTACGCGGCGGGCGTGATCAAAGTCGAAAAAATGCTGGAGCAAGGCAAGCAAGTAGTCTCGGCCAAGCTGCCGGCGGTCATCTCAGTGATGAAGGGCATCAACGAGCCGCGCTATCCCAACTTTCTCGGTATCCGCAAGGCGGCCAAGGCGACAATTCCCGTTTGGACGGCGTCGGACCTGGGTATCGACTTGCCGCAGGCGGCTACGGCGGTCCTGGGATATGCGAATCCGCCGGCCCGGGAAGTTTCGACAGAAATCATTGCAGCCGGCGACATGGAGGCCAAGACGCAAGTCTTGGTCGAGCGACTGTTCGAGGAGAAAGTCCTGTGAGCGTCTTCGTCTGGATTGAAACTTTCGAGGGTCGCGCGCTATCAAGCAGTTGGGAAGCGTTGGGCGCCGCCAGGTCAATCGCCGAGGCCAAGGCGACCGATATCACGGCGCTCGTCTTCGGCGAAAATGCGGAATCCATCGCCGGCGCGGCGGGGCAATACGGGGCCGCAAACGCCATCGTATGCACTGACGAACTCGTGCGCGATTATCGTCTGGAGAGCTACGCGGCGCTGCTAAGCGATTTGGTGGCGACACATCGTCCCAGCGCGGTGGTTGCGGTCGCCAGCAATCGCGGACGCGAGCTGTTGGCTAGCGCGGCAGCGGATACTGACAGCGGACTCATCTCCGATGTGATCGACTTGCGCTTGGAAGACGGACGGCTCATCGGGACGCGCCCGGCCTATGCCGGCAAAGTATTGATGGACATGACCGCCAATACAGCGACGACTTTCGTCACCATAAGGGGGCGCGCATTCCCGCCTGTGGCAGCGGAAAACGGCGCCGAGCCAAAGCTGGAATCAGCCAAAGCTGTCGCTGTAGCCGATGCAATTGCCACTGAAATCGAAAGTTTCGCCTCCGAGCTTGGCAAGGTGAATCTAGCAGACGCCGCCATCATCGTCAGCGGCGGGCGGGGCATGGCCAATAACCCGAAATCCCCGCCCGATGGGATAAGCGGTGACGACGCCAACATTTGGAAAGCCAAAGACGGCTACGAAAATACACTGCGCCCTTTGGCGAATGTGCTGGGCGCGGCGGTCGGCGCGAGCCGCGCAGCAGTGGACGCCGGCTACATCCCCTACGACCATCAGGTTGGCCAGACGGGCAAGGTAGTCAATCCCGATTTGTATATCGCCTGCGGCATCAGCGGCGCCATTCAACATCAGGCGGGTATGCGCGGCAGCAAGATTATCGTCGCGATCAACAAAGACGCCGAGGCGCCGATTTTCAAGTTGGCGCGTTACGGTATCGTCGGCGACTTGTACGAGGTCGTGCCTGCGCTGACCGCAGCGCTCAAGCAGCGTCTGGCGAATTGAGAATCAGGGGGCAATGGGACCTTTCTACGATTGGGAATCCGACACGGTGAACGCGCTTGGCAGAATCGCCCGCCAAAGCCGCCGCCTTGGACTGCCGCGTATTCACAAATTTTTCTGGCTGCGATTATTACTTTTAGCCATTGAATGGCCGCGCTTTGTAGGTAGCCTTGACCTTGCTTTGCCGTGGAATAGGTCTGGGCCGATCACCGGCGCGCAAATAACGTAACCGAGCAAATTTCAAACCCGCATGGAACTTATCTTTATCGCCGCCGCACCTTTCATTCTGGCCCTGGCGCTTGCGCTGCCCGCTGCGCAAAGCACACTTAGCAAGACGACTCAGACGCTACTTTCGTCGCTGGTGATGACTGCGCTCTTTGTTTGGCTGCTGAGTTTTCTGCCGCGTGTCCAGGATCAAGGCGCGGTCATCCAGGTTTTTGACTGGGCGCCATCGCTGGGCATCAGTCTGTCATTCTACCTTGATGGCTTATCGTTGCTCTTTGGACTCATCATTACGGGCGTGGGCGCGCTAATTTTCTTCTACACCGGCTACTATTTCGACCAGAGCGCGGAGTATAACCGCTTCATGGTTTGGCTGTCGGGTTTCTCCGGCGCCATGCTAAGCGTTGTGCTGTCCGGCAATTTGTTGATGATGTTTGTCGCCTGGGAGTTGACCAGCGTCACATCTTTCGTGCTCATCGGCTTCAAAGGCGCGGACGACGCCGAGTCGCGGGCCGGCGCTTTCAAAGCGTTATTCGTCACCGGCGGCGGCGCATTGGCGCTGATCATCGGCATCATCATGCTGAGCGTGGCTGCCGGACAGATTCTGCATCCCGATGACGGGACACGAATAGCCGCCGATCTCTCGGACATTCTGCGCGCTTCGGCTTTGGCGCAACACGATTGGTATACGCTCTTCGCTATTCTGATCATGTTGGGCGGCTTCACCAAAAGCGCGCAATTCCCCTTCCATTTTTGGCTGCCCGGCGCCATGAGCGCGCCTACACCGGCCAGCGCCTATCTGCACAGCGCCACCATGGTCAAAGCCGGCATCTATTTGTTCGCTCGACTTTCGCCGGTGATGTACCAGAACGAGCTCTGGCCAAGCGCGTTGCTTACCATCGGGCTGCTGACCATGCTGGTCGGCGCATATTTTGCAGTGAAACAACGCGACCTCAAAGCACTGTTGGCGTATTCCACCGTTAGCAAACTGGGCGCGATTGTTGCCATGCTGGGGCTGCCGGGTCAAAACGGCGTAAAGGCGGCCCTGGTGGGCATCATCGCGCATGCGCTTTATAAGTCGGCGCTCTTCCTGGCTGCCGGCACAATCGATCATGCGACCGGCACACGCTTCATTGACAAGCTGGGGGGATTGCGAAAGCGGATGCCGGCGATGTTCGCCGTCACTGTCATCTCGGCGCTGTCAATGGCTGGTATGCCCTTTCTGATGGGCTTCGTCGCCAAAGAGGTCTTGCTTGACGCCATGCTGCACTATGAGGGGCGCTGGACCCCGCTGGTGATGCTGGGCGTGCTATTCAGTACCGCCTTTACCGCCATGGCGGCTTACATGCTGATCTACGATGTCTTTCTTAGGCGGCCGCGGCACAAGATACATTTTCATCAGCCGCCAGCGCTGATCAGACTGAGCCCATTGATACTGTCGGGATTGTCGCTGACCCTGGGTTTCTTGCTTGAGCCGGTCATCGTGCCGCTGCTGGAGCCGGCCGCGCCCAAATCCTTCGAGCTGTATCTGTTTGCCGGCGTCAACGAAGTATTCTTGCTGAGCCTGGGCGTTCTGCTTGCCGGGTTTGCGCTCTTTGTGATGCGGAAACCCTTGATCGCGCGCATCGGCTTTCCCCTGTCGTGCGACATGATTTATGACGAAATGCTGGAATATATCGGCTGGGCCGGCCGCACCGTGCTGCATACGCAGTCAGGATTCGTTCGCTATTATCTGGTAATAATCTTGGGCGCCGTTTCTTTTGTCCTGATCGCGTCCGGCACGCTATCGTCGGTGGCCGCGGGCCAAAGTTTCATCCCGCGCGACTTGTCGCTGACGATTACGGACCTGGCCAAGGCATTCATGCTAATCCTGACTGTGACCGCCGGCATTCTGACGGTCGTCGTCCGCGAACATGTCAAGGCGGCTATCGCATACGGCGTGATTGGGTACGCCATTGGCGTAATCTTCCTGATTGAACACGCTCCTGACGTAGCGCTGGTGCAACTGCTGGTGGAAACCATGGCCACCGTGCTGATCATCATCATGCTGGGTCGCATCCGTACCCGCACGCGCTTCAACGCTATTCAGAGCTTGTGGTCCGGCCGCCACGATTATAACTTCGGGCTGGTTCGGGATCTGGTCATTTCGATCACGATCGGCGGCGCCGTATTCATCTTCGCGCTAATCGCGCTGCAGAGCCGGCCCGAGCAACAGAGCGTCGCCCAATGGCACTTGGAGCATACGCACGTCGTCGCCACCGAAGATGTAGTCGGCGCCATCGTGGCGGACTTCAGAGGAACGGATACGCTGCTGGAGATCGCCGTATTTACGACGGCCGCGTTGGGCGTATTGACGCTGCTGGCGCGCGGTCGTCAAAGCGGCAGCGCCTTCGTCCCGCGCACGGCGCAGGTATCGAGCCTGCACGAATTTAACGACGAGGTCGTGGACGAAATACACGACGCCACCAGTCTCTCGACGCCTTTCACACGCACGGTTTCGTATATTGTCTTGCCGATCGCCATATTAATCGGAATCGCACAGATCCTGTATGGCGGGATTGGGCCAGGCGACGGCTTCACGGCGGGGGTCACTATTGGCTTGGCCATCTCGCTTTGGTATATCGTGCTGGGATATGACGAGGCCAGGCGCCAGCTGCCTTGGTTCCGCCCGGAGATTATCACTCGACTGGGTCTGGTCATCGCCATCGTCAACGCCGCTATCCCGATAATACTGGGCAGGGGTTTCATGGGGCATGTTCAATACGACAAGGTTTTGGGCATTTACGAGCTGGTCGGATCCTTTGGCTTGCACATCACCTCGTCGCTGATATTTGAAATCGCCATTGCGATTACCGTGATGGGCGGCCTGGGCATCATCATGGAGGCGATCGCTTATCCCGCCGCGCGCTCCAATGGCGGGCCGCAATCGACCGAACCGGCCGAGGCCACGGGCGGATGATCGCTGGCGAAGTCAGGAATTGTGCAAAATCACTGCGAGCGGAAAGGGCTAAATGATGATTGAGTTTATGTTCGCCATCGCCATTGGCATGTTGTTTGGCATTGGTGTATTCCAGCTGCTGCGCCGCGACCTGATCAAGGCGGCCATTGGATTCGCCATTCTCTTCTCAGCCATCAACTTGTTCTTCGTGGCTGTCGGCGCTTTTGAGGGTGAATTCGCGCCCTATGTCAGCAACGTAGAGGCCGGTCGTAGCACGAGCGATCCGCTGATTCAGGCGCTGATACTGACGGCGATCGTGGTCAGCTTCGGTAGTTTTTCGCTGGTTCTGGGATTCGTCAACATGATCTCGCGCCGATATGACACCGTGGATTCGAACGATATCAATAAACTGAAGCACTGATAGGGTTCTGTTCAATACCATGCAATTCGTGGAAATGTAAAGTCCGGCAACTATGGCAAACAGCACACTGCTGCTAGGTTCCTTGGTAACGCCGCTGGTCGGTGCGATCATCGCCTTGATCTTCGCCAATTCCAACCGTTTGCAGCGCTCGATCGGCGTGTTGACGGGACTGATCGCCTGGGTGTTCAGCATGTCGCTATTGGTGCAGGTTCATGACGTCGGTGTGCAGACTTATGCCTTGGGCAACTGGATGCCGCCTTACGGCATCGTCCTGGTGGCGGACAAATTGGGCGCGCTCTTTGCCTTCATGGTGACCACCATCATGGTCGGCGGCCTGCTCTATACCTTTCGCGGCCACGACAAATGCATGACGTACCCCGCCTTTATTCCGCTGTTCCTGTTGATGGAAGTCGGCCTGGTCGGCGCCATGTTGACCGGAGACCTATTCACGCTTTTCGTATTTATGGAGCTGATGGTGCTGGCGTCAGTCTCGCTGACGGCCATCTCCGATGACCAATACGGGCTGGAAGCCGCGCTCAAGTATATCCTCATCAGCTCGATGGGCACGCTCTTCTTGCTACTGGGCATCGCCTCCCTTTACGCCACCTTCGGCACGCTGAACATGGCGCAGATCGCGCAGATCTTGCTGACGGGAGAGCGACCCATACTGGCGGCCTCTTCTTCGCTGATGCTGCTTTGCGCGTTTCTGCTGAAGAGCGCGGTATTCCCATTTCACTTTTGGCAGCCCGATTTCCACACCACCGCGCCGACGCCGATCAGCGCGATGCTGTCGTCCATCGTGGTCAAGGTCGGCGTCTATGGTATTTTGCGCCTGGTCACGCTGCTCTTTGTAAAGGACGCGCATATCATGGAGCCTTGGCTTTCGACGCTGGGCATCATCGGCATTCTCTTCGGCAGCCTGGGCGCCCTGCGCACTTACAACGCCAAGCGAATGCTGGCCTATTCGACCTTCGCCCAGATCGGCTTCATTCTGGTCGGCATCGGCTGGGGCGGGACACTGGCGCTGATCGGCGCGATCGTTTACGCCTTCAACCACGCCTTTATCAAGTCATCTCTGCTGATGCTGATGGGCGTGGTCGCCAGCTACACCAAGACCAAAACCGCCAATTTCGGCGACATCAGCGGTATCGGCAGTCGCCTGCCTCGGGCGCTCGGTTGGCTCGTGCTGCTGGGCGGGCTGTCGCTGGCGGGCGTACCGCCTTTTAATGGATTCATCAGCAAATTAACGCTGATTCAGGGCGGCGTCGAGAGCGGCGATTGGCAGAATCTGATCATCATGGTCGGCGCCGGCATCCTGACGCTGATGTACATGATCCGCGCCTGGCAGCGAATCTTCCAGCAGAGTCCGCTGCCGACTACGGTCACTACCAAGGACGAGGGAGACAGCCTGTTTGCGCCGCTTCTGCTCATTGTCGTTTGCCTGCTGCTGGGTACAATCTTTACCGAGCCGCTGATTCAATTGGTCAGCGCTACGGTGCAGCAGATCCAGGATCCGTCCGTTTACATCTCGGCGGTATTTCCCGACGGACTGGGGCAATAGCATGGCGCCCCGAATGCAAACACAAGACGTCTGGCGTTTTCCAGGCCGCAAGCAAGAGGCGCGACTATGATCGATAGAGCGAGAAAGTCCGGCAAAGCCATGGTGATGGCCCTGCCCTTGGCGGTCGGCTGGACGATTTATACCGCTGAGCCGACGCCCGGAAATTTTTTGTTGGCGTATGTTTTCAGCCTGGTGGTTCTGGTGGCGACTGGTCAGCGCGGCGACAGTTTCCGGCTGCGCAACGCGCCGCTGCAAATTTATAACTTGTTCGCCTATGTACTCTTTCTGGCGTTTGAAGTTTTGGTGTCGGGCGTGAAAGTCGCGCTGGTCGTGCTGGCGCCCGAGTTGAAGATCAGTCCCGGCACGACTGAATTGAGCACCTTCGATGAGAGCAAGAACGACCTGGTCTCGGCCGTCAGCGCCCATGGCATAACAATAACACCGGGCGAGCTCGTGGTCGACTTCAAGGAATCCGGCACTGAAGGCGCCACCATGATCGTGCACAGTCTGAATTCAGAAGTCTCCGCGAAGCGCCTGGAGCACGACCAGCGGGTGCGCCTGAAGCGAATTAGAGGGATCCTGGGGCATGATTGAGAGCGCCTTTGCCCAAACTGCCGTTCAGTTGATTTTGCTGGCGCTGGTGAGCCTGTTGTTGCCGGCCTCGTATCGTGTTATCGCCGGCCCCAGGCTCTCCGACCGCCTGGCAGCGGTAGATCTGATAACCACGCTGCTCATTGGCATAATCGTCATGTTGGCGCTTGTGGAGGAAACGCAAGTATTCGTCGACATGGCGACGGCGCTGGCGGCCTTTGCTTTTGTCGGCACCATCAGCATCGCGCGTTACATTTCCGAAGGCCGGGTTTTCTAAATGCTGCTCGAGATTCTGGGCGTCATCGCACTGCTATTCGGCTTGTTCTTCTGCGCCGTCGGCGTATTGGGAGTCATCCGCCTGCCGGATACGCTCACGCGTTTGCATGCCTCGGGCAAGGTCGCCACGCTGGGTGTCTTCGGATTGCTCTTGGGCGCGGCGCTTCTGATGCCGTCGACCTCGCTGCGATTGCTCGCTTTGGGGCTCTTCGTGCTGCTGACCAGCCCGGTCGCCACCCACGCCATCGCGGCCTCGGTCTACCGCCGCCGTGAAGTGCTCGAAGAACTGGGGCAAGAACCGGAGCCGGCCGAAGCAGAGGAGACCTTTCAGGTCGATGTTACGGCAGCCCTGTCCCGTTCGCGGATTCAGGACATAATCGAAGCGCAGGAACGAGCGCTGCGACATCATACACCCGATATCAAGCGACCCGGCGACAAAGAATAAACTGTGGCGCCGTCAGCGGATAAACTGGCGGAATAAGAAGTTGTCCCTTGACTGCAGATGATCGAGCAAGTTCACCAGCAAGAAGCCGGAAACCAGCAAAAATAGCGCCAGAGCGAAGTTTTCTGAAGCAGCATCGGGCGCGACATTCTGTTCGACCAGGCAGCGATAATCGCCGTGGCGGTCCAGATCGCTTTCCAGGCAGGCCTTCCAGGGGTAGATCTTCCACAGCGACCCGGCCATGAATCCCACCAGCAGCGCCACCGTCAGATTGTAGTAGTGCTTGAGCAAGTGGCTGAGCACACGCGAAAACAAGATGATGCCCACAACCGCGCCCAGCCCAACGATGATGACTGGCGGCAAATCGCGATTGCTGACCGCCGACAGCACATAATCGTATTGACCCATGATTAAGAGCATAAATGATCCGGAAATGCCGGGCAGAATCATAGCCGTGATGGCAATCATACCGCTGACGAATAGCGTCGGCGCCGAGTGATCGGCGTCGGCCGGCACGATGTTGACGATGATAAATGCCGCCAGCGCGCCCGCCACGAATATGGCGCCGGCTGAGGCCGACCAGCTTACCTTGAAGCCGATCGTCAGGATGGAGGCCAGTACCAGGCCGAAGAAGAACGCGAACAAAAGCACCTTGCCGCCAGGATCATCCATTGTGCTGCTGAGAAAACTGGATAGCAGCAGAATCGCGGACGCCAGGCCGAGACCCAAGGCCAGCAGAAAGCGGAATGACAGGTATTCCAGCAATTCGCTGATTTTCAACTGCGCCAGCAGCCGAGCCGCGTCCAGGTTGAAGGACTTGATGGCGTTGATGAGCGTCTCGTATACGCCGAGGATGAAAGCCATCGTGCCGCCACTAACGCCGGGCACGATATCAGCGGCGCCCATGGCGAAGCCGATGAAAAAGAGGCGCAGGTATTGGGTCAGCGTCTTCGGTGCGGATGAACCACTCTTTTGCTTGGTCACAACTTCGCTCCTCCATTTTCCTCTTTGCAGCGCTGGGCCGCCCGCCGCTGGTCCGTCTTCGCAGCCCGAGGCGACGCCCAGCGGTAGCGCGTCGCATTTTTCATTCTATGCGCTTTGCCCATTCCAGCCAGCGAAACCTCATTTGAAATCGTATCGGGACGCAGCGCCGCAAGAATGTTTGCCTTCAGCAGCCAGGGCGAGTATGATTCCAACACTTATTCCGGTCCTTGATTGCGCTCGGAGCTCGGCGCCTGCGGTGAGCCAACGCCAAATCTCGATGGACTATTTTCAGGAGCCGCCAAATGCCTGGTTACGCCAACTGGAAAGAGCTTTTTGCTCTTGAATATCTGCAACTCTACGAAGAGGGCTATAGCGTCGGCGATTCTATCGAGCCGGACTACTCTGCCAGCTATCTACCGGCAACGTTGCGCAATGCCACTGACCGCGATGCGCTGGAAGAAGCCGACTGGGAAGACGCCTACGCCTGCCTGTGGGCGCAGCGTGAGGCTGGCATTCGCGCCGGTTTTCCCTTTTTGGAGCCGGACGATTTCGACTCGATCATCGCGGACGCCGCTGCATCGCCGGTTTTCGAGCAACTGAACGACGACGAGTACGCTGAGCGAATCAGGGGCGCCTGGTTCGGACGAATCGGCGGCGTCATCTTGGGCAAACCCTTCGAAATGCGCCTGGATCGCTTGTTCATCAAAGAATATCTGGAGAGCGTCGACGCCTATCCGCTGGACGACTGGGCGCCGCATCAATCGCCGGCGCTGGGCTTCACCTTGCGCAACAAGGCTTCTACGCGGGGCAATGTATGCTACGCCGAGCCAGATGACGATATTCACTACACCATCCTGGGCATGATGCTGCTCGAGCAGCATGGTCTCGCCTTCAGCAAGCTGGATGTCGCCAATAATCATTTGCGCAATATCCCCTATCACTGGCTGTTTTCCTGCACACGCCAATCTTATTATCACATGGTGAATCTCAGCGACGACCGGCCGATCGAGGACCAGATCGACGAGTTTCCTACGAAAATCAATCCCTGGCGCGAAGGTATCAATACGGCGATTCGCGCTGATTTTTGGGGCTATATCGCGCCGGGCGATCCACGACGGGCGGCGCGCATCGCCTACCGCGAGGTGACGCTCAACGCGGTCAAGAACGGCGTCTACAGCTCCATGTTCGTTGCCGGCGCGCTCAGCGCAGCCTTGAGCCGCAATCCCACAATCGACACGATCATCCAAGGCGGCCTTTCAGTCATTCCCCAGCGTTCGCGGCTGGCGCATATCGTGCATGAAGTACGCGCCTGGTATGCAGCGGACGCCGATTGGGCGACCGTATGCGATCGAATCTACGGCAAGTATGGACACCTGCCCTTCCTGCATGCGCTGCATAATATGGCCTTTGTCGTGCTGTCGCTGCTGCATGGCGATCTGGACTATAGCAAGACCATCACCACGGCAGTGATGTGCGGCATGGACACCGATTGCACCAGCGGCACGGCCGCCAGCATTGTCGGCGCAGCCGTCGGCTATGCGGGGCTGGACAAGCGCTGGATCGAACCACTCAACGACCATGTCAAGACGGTTGTGGCGGGTTTTGGGCACGGTTCCATCTCGGGATTGGTAGAGCGCAACATTGCCCTCTGGCGCCAGCTGCGCGACCAGCCCGCACCCTGATATGCCCCTGGTCGACACGGCGCGCGGCAGCATTTGGATCGCCGATCATCGCCGCAGGTCGCGGTCGCCGGCGGCTCGCATCTCAGCTTTCCCGCGGCGCTGCGGCAGCTGCCATCGGTTGCGCCTGTCCTGGTCGATCTGCCCGGCCATGGCGCCAGCCCGGGGTCCGGCCGCGACAGCATCGCCGACTACGCGCTTGATATCGTCGCTCTGCTGGACGCGCTCGCGATCGAAACAGCCATTGTGCTAGGGCATAGCATGGGCGGCGCCATCGCGCAGTGGCTGGCGCTTGAACACGCCGCGCGCACTGACGCTCTTGTCCTCGCGGGAACGGGACCACGGCTGCCCGTCAATCCGGCGCTGATTACAGGCATCGCTGCAGCCCCCGCGCCGACTATCAGCAGCATCGTACGCTGGATGTGGTCAAAGCAAGCGGCGGAAGACTTAAAGCAGCAATCGGCGGACATCATGCTGGCCACGGACCCGACAGTCATTCAGGCCGACTTCTTGGCTTGCGATAGATTTGATATTTCCCAAAGCCTGGCGCAAATCGCGGTCCCGACGCTGATCCTGGCCGGCGAGAAGGACAGAATGACGCCGCCCTCGCTCAGCCAGGAATTAGCGCGCGGCATCGCCCATTCGGAGCTCGCGATTCTCCCAAACGCCGGTCACATGATGCTCTTGGAGCAGCCGAACCGCAGCGCCGCACTCATCGACGCCTGGCTGAAACGCGCCTGGGTCTGAGCGGACGGCGACTACTCCAAAGGTTTGCGAAAGTCAAACACGCCGTCTCGTATGGCCCAGCGCAACCCGTTTCGGCTAAGCAGCGCCTCATCACTCCAAGTCAGTGGCGAGCCGGTCACTGGACAGCGGAGCAAGTCCAGCGGGTCATCCGATTCGCCAGGTGGCGCGGCAGCTGGCTTGCTCAATTGCAAGTCGAGGAAGATGCTGGGCGAAATCGTCCAGCCCGTTTGTTGCAACGCGCGGTCGCCCCGCGCCAGCACAGCCGTTGGCAGCGCTCGCTTGAACAAGCCCAGGCGCAGCCAAGACACGGGCACGGTCCGGCGCAACGAGAACCCACTCGCTGTCACCTGTTCCAGCACGTATTCCGGATGAAAGTTGAAGTTCAGCTCGACGAATTCGACCGGCTCCAACGTAAAGGGGTTCCATTTGTTTATGCCGAGGATGTGGCGCAGAATGGCCTTCAAATTGCGCTTGTTGGCGAACTCGAGGATAAAGGCGCTCGAATCTGCCAAGACTGCATGAATCTGGTTGATCACCGCCGGCACATTTTCGAAATGGTGAATGACACGGATCATGGTCGCGGCGTCAAAAGCGGAACTCTGAAACGGCATCTGATAGGCATCAGCCGCTACGTACAGGAAGCCGTCATCGCCGTAATGGCCCCGCGCGTACTGCAATTGCTCCAGCGAGTAGTCAAGCAAGACCACTTGCCGGAACATACGGTACTCGCGGGTGATGCGGCCGAAGCCTGCGCCGATTTCCAACAGCCGCCGCCCGGACCGAGGCAGCAAGTTCGCCAAGACTTGGCGCTCGACCGCATCTTCGTAACCGCGTCCCTGACCTTCCCAGAAGTCCTGCCGGTAGGTCGAATCGCCGTAATCGCAGATGCGCGGTCTGTCGCTCATGGCCTATTCACGCAAGCCCGGCTGACCGGCGCAAAGCTTCTGCGCGATCGGTACGCTCCCAGGGTACGCTGATATCTTCGCGGCCGAAGTGTCCGTAAGCGGCCACTTGCTTAAAGATCGGTCGCCGCAGTCCCAAGTCGCGGATAATGGCGGCCGGACGCAAATCAAAGTGATCCTCAATCAGCGCTTCAAGTTTTTCGTCGCCAATGCGACCGGCGCCGAAGGTCTCTACCGCCAGCGATGTCGGCTCAGCGCGGCCGATGGCATAGGAAACTTGCAACTCAAAGCGGTCGGCCAAGCCGGCTTTTACCACATTCTTTGCGACATATCGCGCCATGTACGCCGCGCTGCGATCGACCTTGGTGGCGTCCTTGCCCGAGAAGGCGCCGCCGCCATGCCGCGCCACGCCGCCGTAAGTATCCACGATTATCTTGCGCCCGGTCAGCCCGGCGTCCCCCAGCGGACCACCCGTGACAAAGCGGCCCGTAGGATTGATGAAAAAGCGTGTGCCGTGATCAACCAGATCAGCCGGCACGACATCGCGAATGATACGGTCGATGATCTGGCTGCGAATCTCCGACTGCGGTATGTCGGGCGCGTGCTGGGTCGAGATGACGACCGTATCCACGCGCCGGGGCTGGCCGCAATGATACTCGACGGTGACCTGGCTTTTGGCGTCCGGCCGCAACCAGGTCAGCTCGCCGCTTTTGCGCGCGGCGGCCAGCCGGCTGGTCAATCCATGCGCCAGCGAGACTGTCAGCGGCATCAGCTCGGCGGTCTCGTTGCAGGCGAAGCCGATCATCATGCCCTGATCGCCGGCGCCAGTGGCTTCGATATCGGCATTTGCAGCGGCGCCTTCTCGCGCTTCCAGAGCCGTGTCGACGCCCTGCTTGATATCAGCCGACTGCTCCTTGACCGAGATCATAACGCCGCAAGTTTCCGCATCGAATCCGTAGTCCGCGTGAGTGTAACCGATCTCCCGGACGGTTTGGCGTACGATGCTATCCATATCGACATAGGCGCTGGTGGTGATCTCTCCCATAACGACGACCAAGCCGGTTGTTGTCGCCACTTCGCAAGCGACGCGCGCTAGCGGGTCTTGCTCCAGAATGGCGTCCAGGATGGCGTCGCTGATCTGATCGCACATCTTGTCCGGATGTCCCTCCGAAACAGACTCGGATGTAAACAGATATTTCGGAGACGTCATGAAGGTGGTCGACATGTTTTTCCTTTCTCAAGCTCGCGTCATCTCTTGATCCGCACGGGCGTAATACACTAAAGCGCGACTTGTCGGCGGCTACAAGACGATTGCTCGTCTGTCGCTGGCAAGAAAAAAACGCCTTGCTAGGCAGCGGGCGCAGGCACAGTTATCTCTGTTACGCTCATCTGCCAGAGTATCGACTCTGCCGGAATTAGCACCGTCCCAAGACTTTCGGGGGTTGCCGCGAGATCAATGAGCCGGTTCTCTCACTCGCTCTTGATGAGTGCCGCAGATGGTCATCCACGACAAGTGTTATTATAGCATAGCTGGAATCCGCCGCAAGCGCATCCACCGAATCCGCGGATATGAGTCGTAAGTTTTGTGCCAGACGCTATTTGCGTTTGGAGCGCTCAATGTGCATCAGGAATTCGTTGCGCGTGTCCTGGCTATAACGGAAATCTCCCAGCATGGCGCTGGTCGTCATATTGGCGTCGTGTTTCATTACGCCGCGAATCGTCGAGCACATATGCTGCGCCGTCATCACGACAGCTACGCCTTTGGGATCCAGCACCTCGACCAAAAACTCGGCAATCTGGCGCGTCAGGCGTTCTTGCACTTGCAGGCGGCGCGAAAACATGTCGACGATTCGCGGAATTTTACTAAGCCCAATCACCTTGCGATTGGGCAAATACGCCACGTGCGCGTAGCCGATGAATGGCAGCAAGTGGTGCTCGCAAAGGCTGTAATACTCGATATCGCTGACAATGACCATATCATCGTACTCAATGTCGAAGACGGCATTGTTGACCAAACCCACCGGATCGGTCGTGTATCCGCTTACCAGTTCCTGATAGGCTTTGGCGACCCGCCTGGGTGTATCAATCAGCCCCTGACGGTTGGGATTCTCGCCGATGGCGCCGAGCAATTCTTCTACCGAGCGTTGTACGGCGGCTTCGTCCACCGGCACTGCATCCAGGCCAAAGCGGTTCAGCAATTCCGATGATTCGAGTTTCTGCTGGACGCCATTGTCCAAACCGGCAGGCGTCATCGTTTCATGTTTGCCCATTAATATCCGTCTCTTCCAGCGATCGGTCGACAGTTCGCAGAATGTGCCGAGTCTATTGCCCGCAGTCGCAGTTAGTACCTTTGCTAAGATTATACGAGCGATTCCATTTCAAACGCAATGTCAATTTCTGTATGACAGTAAGCGCAACACAAATCGGTCACGCCTGCCCAGATGATAACCCAAAAGTCGGCCAGCGCAAGCATGTTAGACCTGCCCCGCCGCAGTCCTGGCTCGATTTCGACCGTCCGCTGTGTTGCTTTCAGACAGGTGGTCTTTCCACTCACGCCATTCTTTCAGTTGGGCTAAAATGACTGCAGAAAGGCATTGCGCCCGGCACAGGAGCAGATATGGCGAATTCTAACTTGACAACGCTTTCGCAGCCGCGCTCGGCCGCTGCAGAAGCGTACCGCAGCCTGCGCACGAATCTGATGTTCAGTAGCGTGGAAGAACCGATCCGCACCCTGCTGGTAACATCGGCCGCGCGAGACGATCAGAAGAGCATCACGCTGGCGAATCTGGCGGTTACTTTCGCGCAAGGCGGCAACAAGACGATCCTGGTGGACGCCGATTTGCGGCAGCCAAAGCAGCACGACATTTGGGGCCTGGACGGTAGTCGCGGTCTTAGCGGCATGATGCTTGATGATTCGGCCATATCCGACCCGCCGGTTCAAGCCAGCGAGGTCGACAATCTCCAGATTGTGACGGCGGGCGAGCTGCCGCCTAATCCGGCCGATTTATTGGGCGGGAAGCGCATGGACGCCATTGTCGCGGCGCTGAAGGATCAGGCTGACTACGTTCTGTTTGACAGCCCGCCGATTCTGGCGGCGACGGATGCCGCGCTGCTGGGCATCAAGCTGGATGGCGCGCTACTGGCGATTCGCGCCGGCGACACCCGCCGGGATCATACGGTGCAGGCGCGCCAAGCCCTGGAGCGTGTGCATGTGCGCATTGTCGGCGCCGTGCTCACCAACGCGCCGCGCGAGAGCCGAGTGGCCTATTGAACCCGCCGCCCGTCATGCCCCCCTGTATCTGCAGGAGATCGCTAAGGCTTTGGACGCCCGAGACTGTATAGGTCAAAGGCGACTCATGATGATTATCCTCGCCGGAAGGAGCGCATCGCGACGATGAAGGGACTTATTCTCAGCGGCGGCAAAGGCACACGACTTTATCCCTTAACCTACACACGCGCGAAGCAGCTGATTCCCGTCGCCAACAAGCCGGTGCTCGTGCGCGTCATTGAAGCGATCCGCCAGGCCGGCGTGCGCGAAGTGGGCATCGTGGTAGGGCATACAGCGCCGGAAATCGCAGAAGCGCTGGGCGACGGCTCGCAATGGGATGTCAAGCTGTCTTACATTCCGCAGCACAGTCCCGATGGGCTGGCGCACGCTGTCAAGATCTCGCGCGACTTCCTGGGTGACAGTCCGTTCGTTATGTTCTTGGGCGACAATGTCATCGAGGGCGGCATCAGCAGCTTGATTCGAGACTTCGCGGACAACAGCTGGAACAGCCAGATCGTGCTCAAGGAAGTGGAGAATCCGTCGGCCTATGGCGTCGCCAAAATGCGAACGGATGGCAGCATTGAAGAATTGATCGAAAAGCCAAAATCGCCGCCCAGCAATCTGGCGCTTGTTGGCATTTACATGTTCGATCAGCATATTTTTGAAGCCGTGGACGCCATTGCGCCGTCCGCGCGCGGAGAGTATGAAATTACGGACGCCATTCAGTGGCTGATCGACAAAGGATATACCGTCTTTCCGCACGTACACGACGGCTGGTGGATTGATACCGGCAAACCCACTGATATGCTCGACGCCAACAGCCACGTGCTGGAGGAGCTAACGCCGAGGGTGGACGAAACCGCGCTGATCGACGAACATTCCTCGGTTGACTCGCGCGTAACCTTGCAAGCCGGCGCCCGCATCAGCAACAGTATTATTCGAGGTCCGACGATCATCGGCAAGGACACGCTCATCGAAAATAGCTACGTCGGTCCCTTCACCAGCATTTACCACGGCTGCAAGGTGCGCAATTGTGAGATCGAGCGCAGCATCATCCTGGAAAACAGCCGCGTCATGGATATCGACCGCACGCTCCGCGACAGCCTTATCGGCCGCAACGCCACGGTCAAGCGCAGTAGCGGCAGGCCGCAAGGCTTGAAGATGAATCTGGGCGATTACGGAACGTTGTGGGTATGACAAGCGCGCTGGTCGGCACGGGACGGTCAACATGAGAAATATTCTGGTGACAGGCGGCGCCGGTTTCATCGGCAGCGCATTTGTGCGACACATGGTCGCGCGCTATCCCAACTACAACATCGTCTGTTTTGACAAGCTGACTTACGCGGGCAATATCGATAATCTGCTGTCGGTGAGCGATGAGGCGAATTACCGCTTTGAGCGCGGCGATGTGGCCACTCGGTCCGCCGTCAGTCGCGTATTGCGCGATTATCACATCGACACGGTCGTCAACTTCGCCGCGGAAAGCCATGTCGATCGCAGCATCCTCGACCCCGACGCCTTCATTCACACCGATGTCGTGGGCGTGTACATCTTGCTCGATGAAGGTCGCAAACACGGCATCGAGCGCTTCTGCCAGGTTTCCACCGACGAAGTTTACGGCGATATCGAAGACGGCGCCTCGCTTGAGGGCGACCGATTCTTGCCCAATAGTCCCTACGCCGCCAGCAAGGCCGCCGGCGAACTAATGGCGAGGGCTTACCATGTCACCTATGGAATGGACGCCGTGATCACCCGCGGCAGCAATACTTATGGTCCCTACCAGTACCCGGAGAAGCTGGTGCCTTTCTTTACAACGGAAGCTATTGACGACCGCCCGCTGCCGCTTTACGGCGACGGCAGGCAGATTCGTGATTGGCTATACGTCGATGACCACGCGCGGGGTGTCGACTGCGTCTTGCACTTCGGCGCCGCGGGCCAAGCCTACAATCTCGCCGGTGAGAATCAGCGCTTCAACATTGACGTGACACGGCGCATCCTGGACTTGTTGGGCAAGCCGCAATCGTTGATACGCCACGTACCGGACCGCGAAGGGCATGATCGGCGTTACGCGATGTCGGCCGAAAAGGCGCGCGCTCTGGGCTGGCGCCGCGATTTCGACTTCGACACCGGGCTGGAAGCGACCGTGCGCTGGTATCAGGAAAATGAGTGGTGGTGGCGCAAGATCAAGACCGGAGAGTATCTGGAATACTATCAGCAGCAGTATGCCGGGCGCTTGGCGGCGCAGGAGTAAATCCGCTGAAAGCCTGTCGAGAGCGCGTCGATGATGTCCGTAAACATGGTTGAAGTCCCATGCGAATCTTGATCACCGGCGCGGCGGGGCGGCTGGGCCGCCGGCTAGCGCGCCAGCTTGCCGATGCTCACGACCTTCAAACCACAGACGTTGTGGTTGGCGCCGACGTCACGGTCGACTTGACCGACTTCGATGCCTGCCGCCGGCTGATGCGCGAATGCGCGCCGGAAATCGTTCTGCACGCCGCCGCCTGGACCGATGTCGACGGCTGCGCGCTGGATCCGCAGCGGGCGCTATCGGTGAACGGACTGGCCACCGCGCATCTAGCTGCCTTGACGTCCAGCGGCGGCATTCCCATCCTCTACATCAGCAGCAACGAGGTTTTCGACGGCGCGCTGGGCCAGCCGTACAGCGAATATGACCGGCCGAATCCGCTCAACCCCTACGGCTACAGCAAGTGGTACGGCGAACGCGCGATTACCCAGGTCAATCCGCGGCACTACATCGTGCGCACAGCCTGGCTCTTCGCTCACGGCGGCAGCAATTTCATTCAGGCGATTCTCGCGGCCGCCAGGGCCGGGAAAGCGCTGCGGGTGGTCACGAATGAAGTCGCCAATCCCACCTATGCCAACGACCTGGCGTCCGCCATTGCGCAACTGATCGAAAGCGATCGCTACGGCATCTATCACCTGGTCAATGAAGGCGCGGTCAGTCGCTGGGGTTTCGCGCGCAGCATCCTCGATTACGCCGGCTGCGCCGAGACGCCGATTGAGCGCATTAGCCGACATGAGTGGCAGCGGCCCTCGTTGCCGCCGGAGCAGACCGCAATGGCGAATGTTGCTGGCGCCAGCCTTGGGATTCGCCTGCGACCCTGGCAGGAAGCCCTGCGCGCCTTTCTGGATGCGGAGGGCGCGAACTGATGGCCGAGCCCGGCCTATCCGTTGTCATACCCAATTGGAATGGAGAGCGCTTCCTCGCGACATGTCTTGATTCGCTGCGGCGACAATCATGCGCGGATATGACCGTCATGGTCGTGGACAACGCCTCCAGCGACGGGTCGCAAGCGTTAATACGCGAAGAATACCCCGACGTTCAACTCATCGAGTTGCCGGAGAACCAAGGCTTCACCGGCGCCTGCAACGTCGGCATTGAAGCCGCCGAAAGCGAGTTAGTCGCCTTGCTCAACAACGACACCGAAGTGGCTGAGCGCTGGGCGGATGAAATCGTGGCGGCGTTTGAGATACATCCGGATGTGGGCATCGTCGCCAGCAAGATGCTGCTCTTTGATCAGCGCGATCGATTTCACACTGCCGGCGACTACTTTACGATCGACGGCCGTGCTGGCAATCGCGGCGCTTGGGAGACGGACAAGGGGCAGTATGACCGCGGCGAATACGTCTTCTCGGCTTGCGGCGGCGCGGCGGCGTATCGGCGGTCGATGCTGGCGGAGATCGGTATTCTTGATAAGGATTTTTTCTTTTTGCTTGAAGATGTGGATTTGGCCTGGCGCGCGCAGCTGGCCGGTTACAAAGTTTGGTACGCGCCGGGCGCGATCGTATATCATCATCTCTCGGCAACCGGCGGCGGCGTGACCGCCAGTTATTTCGACGGCCGCAACGGCATTTGGCTGTTGGCGAAGAATTTGCCGGCGGGCCTGCTGCGCAAACACGCTTGGCGCATACTTGCCCGGCAAATATCGCTGGCAGGGGCTGCGCTAACAGCCTGGCGCGGGCCTGAGGCGCGGGCACGGCTGCGCGGAATGACGCGCGGGCTGCTAACCCTGGGCGGTGTCATGGGAAAGCGCCGAAAGGTGCAAGCCATGAAGCGCGTTTCTGATGAATATTTGGACAGCATGCTTACGCGCCCGTAGCGGTCGACCGTCAGTCTCCCTATGCGCCAATCCGCGCCCCATGTTTACAAATGCGCATTCTAGCGTATCATATGCCGAGGATGCGTTGACAAGTCCCAGATACGCCCACTGGAGATCGGTCGTTGAACAACCCATTTTTAAGCATCGTGATTCCTGCCCATAATGAGGCTAGCCGTTTGTCGCCCAGCTTGCAGAAGATTAACTGTTTTCTGGAACAGCAGGACTTCGCGGCCGAGGTCATCATTGTTGAAAATGGCAGCCATGACCGGACCTATGAGGTTGCCTTGGAGGCGGCGCGCGTTTCGGACCATATCCGGGTGATACAGTCGCCGGATGGCGTCCGCGGCAAAGGCCTGGCGGTAAAACAGGGAATGCTGGCCGCCAAGGGCGATTGGCGCTTTATCTGCGACGCGGACTTGTCCATGCGGATTGAGGATCTGGCTGAATTTCTACCGCCGGAGACGACCGGCTACGACATTGTAATCGCCAGCCGGGAAGCGCCGGGCGCGGTTCGCGTGGACGAGCCCGAATACCGACACATCATGGGGCGGGTCGCCACTTTTATCATCAAGCTGGCAGCGATCCCCGACTACGAAGATACGCAGTGCGGCTTCAAGCTTTTCAGCGCCGATGCAGCGCAAGATTTGTTCCAGGCGCAACGAATGAATGGCATCGGCTTTGATGTCGAACTGCTGTTTATCGCCAAGCGTCGCGGCTATAAGGTCAAGGAACTGCCGATAACCTGGTACTACGATCCCTACTCCACCATGCGACTCTGGGACGATTCGGTAAAGTTGCTGCGCGAAATCTGGGAGATCCGCCGCAATTGGCGCCTGGGATTGTATGAGCGCGCGAGGTAGGCGGCCCAAGACAGCCAGCCTCTACCATGAACGCCAATACTTGCGCGCCGGCTGCCGCTTCATCGTCGGCATTGACGAAGTGGGGCGCGGCCCCCTGGCGGGCCCGGTTGTGGCGGCGGCGGTTGCGTTGCCGCTGGAGCGGAATGACCTCAGCGGCTTGCTCCGTGGCGTGCGCGACAGCAAAGCCATGAGCCCCGCCCAGCGCGAGTCAGTCGACGGCACCATCAAGGAGCTGGCCTTGACCTGGGGCATTGGCTGCGGCTCGGCTGAGGAAATCGATCGCCTGGGCATCGTCCCGGCGACGAAAACGGCTATGCAGCGCTCGCTCGATCAGGCGCGTATTCAGCCGGATTGCCTGTTCCTTGACTACATGCTCTGGCCCGAGCGCCGTGATATCCCGCAAGTCAGCATTGTCGACGGCGATCAGCATTCGCTCAGCATCGCCTGCGCCAGCGTTATCGCCAAAGTCTGGCGTGATGCGCGCATGCGGGAGCTGGACGCCGTATTTCCGCAGTATGGTTTTGCGCAGCACAAGGGCTACGGGACCGACGCCCACCGCCGCGCCCTGCGCCGCTACGGTCCCTGCGCTGAGCACCGGCGCTCCTTCGAGCCGGTTAGAAACGCCATTAAAACCTGAAGCTCTTGGCGCATTCGTGGTATCATCAGCGAGAAATTTCGGGAGAGATTCGCTTGAAGCTGGCGCTGGTACACGACTGGCTGAATCAAGTCGGCGGCGCGGAAGACGTGTTGGACGCGCTCGCGCGCCATTACTCGGCGAGTCCGATCTATACCAGCATCCACGCGCCGCAGACGATGCCGGAGCATTACAGCAAATGGGATATCCGAACGCTATGGACCGCCAGACTGCCGGCGATCGAGCGGCGACACCAGATGTACCTGCCGCTGTATCCCTTGGCCTGGAACAACTTGCGGCTGTCTGATTACGATGTCATCTTGAGCAACAAGAGCGGGTTCTGCCACGGCTTTCAGTTTGACGCGCGCGCGCTGCACATTTGCTACTGTCTGGCGCCCACGCGCTACGTCTGGCAACTGGACGATTATTTGGCGGGCGAGCAATTGGCGCCGCTC
The DNA here is from genome assembly GCA_011523515.1 of Chloroflexota bacterium. Classification (GTDB taxonomy): domain Bacteria; phylum Chloroflexota; class Anaerolineae; order Aggregatilineales; family Phototrophicaceae; genus UBA6055. Next base: position 91,688 of record WTGO01000094.1, on the reverse strand, counting down.
GCCGCCAAACTGATCAAGCCACTTGCCGCCCTGCTCCGTCGCTGGGATTATGCCGCCGCGCAGCGTGTTTCCCACTTCGTGGCGATCAGCAGCGCGATAAAAGCGCGCATCCGCCGCTTTTACAATCGCGAGGCTGAGGTGATATTTCCGCCTGTCGATACGGCGCGTTTTCAGCCCGTAGCGCCGGATGAAGTCGGAGACTATTTCCTGATCGTCTCGCGCCTGGTGCCCTACAAGCGCATCGACCTTGCTGTACGAGCGGCAACGGAACTGGGGCGCCCGCTCAAGATCGCCGGCGCCGGGCGCGACCTCGACCGCCTGCGCGCGTTTGCAGGAGCGAATGTCGAGTTCCTGGGCTACGTCGCCGATGACGAGCTGCCGCAGTTGATGGCCAAGTGCAAGGCGCTGCTTTTCCCCGGACTAGAGGACTTTGGCATCACGCCGGTCCAGGCGCAAGCCGCCGGCAGGCCGGTTATTGCCTATAAGGGTGGCGGCGCGCTGGATACGGTTGAGCCGGCGCAAACGGGCGAATTCTTTGCGGAGGCCACGGTAGACGCCCTCAAGTCGACCCTGCTGCGCTTTGACGCCGGCGCTTACGATCCGGAGGCCATACGCCGCCACGCGCTGCGATTCGATACGGCTGTTTTCAGCGAGCGAATCAGCGCCTATGTCGATCAGGCCTGGCAAGCGCATCAAGCCAGACACAAGTTTCAATTCCGAGACCCCGTCGGTGCAGAGGAGAGATAAATAGAATGGGATTGGCAGAGCTTTTTCGTGTTATCCTGCGGCGCTGGTGGTTGATCGTTCTGCCAGTGGTGCTGGCCGCAGTCATCGCCGTTCCGGAGTTCATCCGCAGTTCAAGCGCCGGCCAGAGCGGTTACAACGCGCGGATAAGCTATAGCGCCGCGCAGCTATTCAACCTGCCGGATCGCGAAGGCGATTACACCGATGTCTGGCTCGCTTCCGAACATACCGTCGACGCCCTGACCGACTGGGTGCGCAGTTCCAGTTTCCGCAAAGAAATCCAAAGTCAGCTGACCGAGCAAGAAACGCCGCTGGACAGCCTGCAGATCGCGGCGGATAACGTGCGCAATGTCGGCGCCATCTACTTCAGCCACCGCAACAGCGAAGCGCTGCGCGCGATCGTCGATGCCGCCATGCTGGTTCTGACGACTCGCAGCCAGGGGTATTTCCCGCAGCTGGGCGGCGACTCGGCACAAGTGACTATCATGGATCAGTCGGCGATATTCGCCGCGCCCACGCCACTGACAAACCGCCTCTCGCCGCTGATTCGGCTGGGTATCGCCGTCCTGATTGGCTTGGCGTTGGCCGTCTTCGCCGAATACGTCGATCAGACCATTTATCATCAGGATGACCTGCGTCGGCTCGGCATTCCCCTGGTCGGCAGCGTGCCTAGAGATCGCTCATGACCGCAACTGAAGCATTTGACTTGATCGGACGGGTCGCTATCGTAACCGGCGCCTCGCGCGGCATTGGCAGGGCCATCGCCGCGTCATACGCGCTGGCGGGCGCCAAGGTCATGCTAGCCAGCCGCAGACAAGAATCGCTCGATGAAGTCGCGCGCGAAATAGGCGAAGCGGGCGGGGACGCGGCCGGCATCGCGGCGCATAATGGCGACAAGCAGGCGCTGCAGTCCTTGGTGCAGGCAACAATAGCACGCTTTGGCAGGCTCGACATTCTGGTCAACAATGCCGCCACCAACCCGCATTTCGGCACGATTCTCGAAGCCGATGACAGCTACTGGCGCAAGACCATTGATGTAAACTTGATGGGCAATGTCTGGTTGACGCAAGCCGCTGTGGAGCAAATGCGCGCGGGCGGTGGCGGCAAGATCATCAACGTGGCGTCGATTGTCGGCTTGAATCCCGGTCGCTATCAAGGCATTTACAGCGTTACCAAAGCCGGTGTCATCAGTTTGACCAAGACGCTGGCGACCGAATTGGGACCGGACAATATACAGGTGAACGCCATCGCGCCGGGATTGGTGAAGACGAAATTCGCGCAGGCGCTATGGGCGAACGAAGATCTGCTGGCGCAGGTACTCGCTCGCACGCCAGTTGGCCGCATCGGCCAGCCGGATGACATGGCCGGCATTGCGCTATTTCTGGCGTCTTCGGCGTCGGACTACACCACCGGAGCCGTCTTTGTGCTGGACGGCGGCGTCACCGCCAACTCCATCTGAGAGCGGGCAATTCAATTTCAGTTGTGTAACCTGTAGCAAACAGCCCTTAACGCGCGGACTCGTCCACCAATTCCGCTTCAGCCTCGTCGGCTTCAGTGCTGTCATCTTGCGTGTCATCGGCGGATTCGGCCTCGTCTTCGAGCGCCCCATCCAGATCAGCAAGCGCCAGCTCCTGCTCGGTGACTTCCTCGTCGGCGGACGGCCGGGTCGCCGAGTGGCCCACCATGGTGATCTTGCCGTCGATGAAGGCGCCTTCTTCGGTGGTCAAGGCCGAGGCGCTGATATCGCCCCAGATGCGCCCGGTGCGCAGCAGCTGAACCTTGTTGCCAGTGACGTTGCCGCGCACGGCGCCGGCTATCGACACATTGCGCGCGTTGATGTCGGCGCGGATATCCGCCGATTCGCCGACCAGGATGTTACCGCTGATTTCCAGCGCGCCGCTGAAATGGCCATCCATGCGCACATTGCCCGAACTGGCGAAGGCGCCTTCAATATGCGTATTGGAGCCGATGACGGTATCGAATCCCACGGGCCGCCCCGCCGGTACGACCGATACCGACTCGGGCGCTTCAGGGTCTGACTGACTGCGGCGATTGGCAAAAAAAGCGCTCATGTGTTTCCCTCTTTGACTTTACCTACTCGCAATCCTAAATCTCGCAGCTCCAGCAGGCTGACGGCGGACGCCGCACCTGCTCAGCCTAACCTGGCTTCATGCAAGCGAAAATGATCCAGTCGCGAAAGCTCGCGCACTTGCTCCGCAGCGCGGTAACTGCTGCGCACCAGCGGGCCGCTCTCCACCCACTTGAAGCCCATGGCCAAACCCTGCTCGCGCAAATGATCAAACTCGGCCGGCGTGTAATAACGCTCGATCGGCAGGTGACGTTGGCTGGGCTGCAGATATTGACCCAGCGTCAAAATGTCAACGCCGATATCAACCAGATCTTCCATGGTTTCCAGCACTTCGTCCAGAGTCTCGCCCAGACCAAGCATGATCCCGCTTTTCGTCAGAACCAGCGGATCCATCTGCTTGGCATTCGCCAATGTGGAAAGCGCCCACTCATAGCGATCTTGCGGCTGCACGCGTTTGAATAGCCGCGGCACGGTCTCCACATTATGGTTGAGGATCTCCGGTTGGGCATCCATCACGATTTTCAGCGCCAACTCGCTGCCTTTGAAATCTGGAATCAGTACTTCAATAGAGCAGCCAGGCTGCAGCTGCCGAATACGGCGGATGACCATGGAAAAGAGCGGAGCGCCGCCATCGGGCCGGTCATCGCGATTGACGCTGGTGATCACGACATGCTGCAATCCCATCGCCCGCACGCTCTCGGCGATGCGATTCGGCTCCTGCCAATCGAGCGGATTGGGGCGTCCGGTCTTGATATCGCAGAAGCCGCAGCTGCGCGTGCAGGTATCGCCCATCATCAGGAAGGTAGCCGTTCCCTTACCCCAGCATTCGCCGAGGTTGGGACACTGCGCTTCTTCGCAAACCGTATGCAGCGTCTTGCCGCGCATCAGCCGGCGCACATTTTCGTAGGTCTCGCCGCTGGGCGCGCGGACGCGTATCCAGGGCGGCCGCCGCCGCGGGCTCTTGGGGTCCGGCTGCCAATCCGCGCTGCTGGTTACCGGTATCAGATCCGGCTGAATCGTCTGGCTCAAATTGTGGCTCCAGTGGCGCTCATTCGCTTCAAACACAGCTTGCGACACCTGAATTATACAATAGCCAACGGCGTCCTTGCTATAGCGCGAGCGCAATTGACGCCAGGTATTGCCGCTTTTCAACGGCCCGGCTGCGTCTGTGTTATCCTAGGCTGCAGATTCTTATGCCGAAAGCGCCGCCATGCGGACTGTAACGCTAAAGAATGTCAGCAAGACCTTTTACGATAAGAGCCGTAAATTGACACCCGTCCTGGCCATCAAGGATTTCAACCTGCGGATTGAAGATGGCGAGGCAGTCGTCCTGCTGGGCCCGTCGGGCTGCGGCAAGACGACGCTGCTGCGGCTGATTGCCGGCCTGGAACAGCCGGATACGGGCGACATCTTCTACAACGATATCCCGCTGGACGCCGTCGCAGTGGGTGACCGCGGCATCGGAATGGTCTTCCAGAATTATGTGCTGATTCCGCATTGGGAGAGTCGCAAGACCGTCGGCTTCTTCCTGCGGCTGCGCGACCGCGAGGAAGAAGTGCCGGCCCACGTCAAGACTGTGGCCAATATTACCGGCGTCGATATCGAGCGCTTGATGGGGCGGTTTCCGCGCAGCTTATCCGGCGGCGAAAAGCAGCGCGTATCCATTGCGCGCGCCTTTGCGCGCGATCTTGAGCTGCTGCTATTTGACGAACCCTTCGCCAATCTGGACGCCAAGTTTCGCGGCCAGGCGCGGGTCGAGCTGAAGCGACTGATTCAGGAGTTTAACGTTACCCTGGTTTATGTGACGCATGACCAGGTGGAAGCGATGAGCATCGCCGACCGTATCGTGGTGCTTAACGCCGGGCGGATTGTGCAATCGGGTACCTATACGGATTTACACGATGATCCCGACAGCCTGTTTGTGGCTGAATTTTTGGGAACGCCTACGATGAACTCCTTCTGGGGGCGCGTTCAAGATGGCGAATGGGACGGCAGCTACATGGGCAAAGCGCCGCTACCCAGCGCGCGACCCAACGGCGCCGAAATCATCGTCGGCGTTCGCCCGGAACATATCCAGCTTGGCGATGCGCAAACGGGGATTCCTGCCACAATCGACCGGGCGATTCCGTATTACGCGGAGAAGTTCTTGCTGCTGGAAGTTTGGCTACGGAAACGGCGCTGGCGCGTTCAAGTTGCGCTGGGTGAAGATCACAAGCCGGGCGATACCGTCTACTGTAGCCTGGACTGGTCGCGCGCATTCTTCTTTGACGCGCAGTCCGGCGCGCGCATCCGCTAATCGAAGGCGACCAGGTCCTGCAGATTCTCCAACATCCTGGGCCCGATACCCGAGACTTGATCGAGGTCGGCCAAGCTCTTGAACTCGCCGACCTGTTCGCGGTACTCAATAATCCGCGCCGCCGTGACCGCGCCGATACCGGGCAGCGTCTCCAATTCCGCTATAGTCGCCGAATTGACGCGGACACGCACGCCACCGGACGGCGTCGCCAACGCGAAGGCGGCGCCGCTGCCGGTGGAAGCCGAAACGTGGACTTGGTCGCCGTCGCGAACACCAGCAGCCAGGTTCACCGATGCGGGATTGGCAGCGTCGGTCATGCCGCCGGCGGCGTCAATCGCATCATGTACGCGACTGCCATAGGGCAGCGTATACAGCTGCTCGGGGTTTGCCACCGCGCCGGTTACATATATCAGGATTGGCTCGTGCGTGGGTGTAGGCGCCGGCGTCTCCGTCGGCCGCGGCGGATGAATGGTGATGCTGGTCGCTTTCTGCTGCGAGTGCAGCAGAGCAGCGGCACTCAAGGCCAGCGCCACAGCCAGAATCAAGAACGCTGCGATTACGCCGCGCGGCGAGAGGCTGGATTCCATTGCAGAACGGTCCCCTCTTGCTCTGATCAGCGCCGGAATGCGCCAGTAGTTGATACCATCGTGCCGGGCTCGGCTTAATCGTCGACCCAGACGGGCAAGTGACCCAAGGCGACGATGTCGTGCCATTGGGCGCGGTCGCCCTCGGTGAAAATGGCTGTTTCCGCCACGACGTCAGCGCCGGCTTTGTCCATGATCAGGCGCATGCCCTGGAGAGTGCTGCCGGTGGAAATCACATCGTCGAGGATGGCGATACGCTTGCCGGCGACCAGGCGGCGGTCTTTTTCGTCGAGGAAGAGCGTTTGCGGCTCGCCGGTCGTGATGCTTAGCGTTTCGCTCTGCAGCGCTTCCCCCATATAGGGTTTGTGCGATTTGCGCAATACGACATAGGGCAATTGCATAAGGGTGCTGAGCGCATGCGCGAGCGGGATAGACTTGGCTTCGGCAGTAACCAGCACGTCGATCGGCTTGTCCGCCAGGGCTTGCGCCAATTCGACGCTGGCCGCATTGACGAATTCATAATCGCCCAAGATATTGAGAATGGCAATTTTGACGCCGGGCTTGATTTCCATCAGCGGCAGCTTGCGCTGAATGCCCGCCACCTCGACCGGATAGAATTCGTCTGCCATCGTTTGCCCTTCTCGCTCGCATAGTCCCAACTCTGCATTATAGCGCGTGTCGTTGGCGCACAAAACAGATCTGCGGCATTCGGTTGCGTCATTATGCGCAACCGGATTTACTGATGGACAGCGGGCTAGGCAGCGCCGTTTCCAGCGACTATGGTCCCATCGACCAGCGAGAGCACGCGGTCCATCCTGGACGCCAGCGACTGATCATGGGTGACTAGCACGACGGTGGCGCCACTTTGGTCTCTGATAGCCGACAACGCCTCCAAGACTGTTTCGCCGGAGCGCGAGTCCAGATTGCCGGTGGGCTCATCCGCCAGCAAGATCGGCGGGTCATTGGCCAGCGCACGGGCGATGGCAACGCGTTGCTGCTGCCCGCCGCTGAGTTCGCTGGGGCGGTGGTGCAAGCGACTGCCCAGCCCCAGCATTTCCAGCAATTCCTCGGCTCTCTTGAAGGGTTTGTGACGCCTGACCTGCGCAAATTCAATCGGCAAGGCGACATTTTCCAGGGCGGTGAGCGTCGGAATCAGGTTGAAGAATTGAAAGACGAAGCCGATTTTCTGGTTGCGGATATCGGTGAGTTGCCCCTCGCTCATCCGCGTGACATCCACACCGTCAATGGCGATCGTGCCGCTGGTGGGGCTGTCCAAGCCGCCGATGATGCCCAGCAGCGTACTCTTGCCACTGCCCGACGGCCCAATGATCCCGACCATCTCATTACGATGTATCTCCAGGTCGACACCGCGCAGGGCATGAACTACATGCGTTCCCAGCTTTAATTGGCGCGTGACATCGCGAGCTTCTATGACCGGATATTTCATCGGGCTGCATTCTCCAATCTGTTATCGTGCAGTAGTACGCAGCCGAATGCAGTTCGTTTCGATATTCAGCGCGCGCTGGCCGCCCGTGGCAACTGACGAGTACGCTATCGCGGGTCTAGATTTCGTTGACGATGCTGAAGATCATGGGGCGGCGCTTGGTCTCGCTGTAAATGAGCTTGCTGAGATTCTCCTCAACCAGCGTTTGTCGATTGCCGTTGAGATTGCGCCGGCTGCGATTTACCGTGTGGGTGATATTCTCACGGATCAGGTCCAGGAAGTCTTCCGCTTCTCGAAGATAGACGAACCCCCGCGATACTATCCGCGGCTCGTCGACGAGTTTGCCGCTGCGCTGGTCCACATTGACGCTGACAAGGACGAAGCCGTCTTTGGCCAATATCTCACGATCGCGAATCACAGCGCGCCCGACATCGCCGACGCCGCTGCCGTCGACAAACACATAGCCGCCCGGCTGCCGCTCGCCAACTTTGACGCCGCGCCCGTCCAATTCGACGGTGGTGCCGTTCGATATGACCGTTACATTCTCGGCGCGCATGCCATTGTCAACCGCCAGCTTGGCGTGCAAGTGAAGATGGCGGATTTCGCCATGTACCGGTATCAAGTTCTTGGGCTGCGTTAGATTCAGCATGAGACGCATCTCTTCCTGGCAGGCATGACCCGAAACATGCACGGACTCGATGGGGTCATAGATCACGTCCGCCCCGCGCTCGATCAGACGATTGATGGTGCGATAGACCAATTCTTCGTTGCCGGGAATGGGGTGCGAAGACAGGATGATGGTGTCGTTCTCGCGCACATCCAGCTGGCGATGACGGCCGCTGGCCAGCTTGCCCAAGACGGCCGAGGGCTCGCCCTGAGAGCCTGTGACCATAAAGACCACCTTGTGCGCCGGCAGGTTCTGCGCCTGTCCGATGCTGATCAGCATGTCGTCGGCAACATTCAAATAGCCAAGTTTGCGGGCGATCTTGGCGTATTCCGACATGGTATAGCCGGTGATGCAGACCTTGCGCTTGTGATTGCGCGCGGCATTCACGACTTGCTGCACACGCGACATCAGCGAGGCGAAAGTCGCCACCATGATACGGCCCTTGGCCTGCCGGAAGACGCGGTCGAGGGCAGCGCCGATGACTGCTTCGGATTGCGTCCAGCCGGCTTTGTCCGAGTTGGTGCTATCGGCCAGCAGCAGAGCGACGCCGCGCTGCGCGAAACCTGCCAGGCGCGCGTAGTCGGTCTTGCGGCCATGCACAGGCGTGTTGTCGAATTTGTAGTCGCCGGTGACCGCCACCACACCATAAGGCGTGTTGATACCGTAGCCGACGCAGTCCGGAATGCTGTGGCAGACGTGGAAACTCTCCAGCTTGAAAGGCCCGATCTGGATGCTGTCGCCGGCTTCAAAGGTATTTAGTTCGGTCGTTTTCAGCAGCCGCGCATTCTTGAGCTTGACCTGCAGCAGGCCAGCGGTAAGCGGGGTCGCGTACAGCGGGAGTTTGGGAAAGGCTTTGACCAGATGCGTCACGGCGCCGATATGATCTTCGTGGCCATGCGTGAAGCAGATGCCATGCAGTCGAATGTCGTCGCGCTCCTCCAGCCAGCGAAAGTCGGGAATGATGTAGTCGACGCCGTGCATATCGTTGGCGGGAAACATAATGCCGCAATCGATCAGGAAGCCGTCGCCTCCCAGCTCGAAGAGCGTCATGTTCTTGCCGATCTCGCCCAAGCCTCCAATCGGAGTTATTTTGAATTTCGGTTGTTTTGCCATGTAGGGTGTACTCCAAGCAGTAATTGCCCGCCGACATTATTCGACGCGGGTCGTTCGAGGTTATTTGGTGTTTCGAAGATAGCTGCCGATCTAATTGCTCCGCTTCGGCCTGACGCCATTCAACGCTGCTCATGCCGTCGTCTGCGGCATGTTATGGGTAGTGATTATGGGTCGAATGGTTCTCGCACCGCTTTCATTGTATCACAGGTGGCGCAACTGGTTAATCCCAGGAATCAAACGCGAGCATGGCGCCGACCACGTCTTCCTGCTCAGATGGGGACAGCGCGTAAAAGAATGGCAGGCGCAAGAGCCGATCAGCCACAGATTCCGCGACCGGGCAGTCGCCGGCTTTTCCACCGTAGCGCCGGCCCATGTCCGACAGATTCAGCGGCAGATAGTGGAACACGCTCAGAATGCCGCGATCTTTGAGGTGCTGTATCAGCGCCGTGCGCACGTCGAATGAGGGCAGGATCAGGTAATACATATGGTAGGACTGATCGCAACAGTCGGGAACGGTGGGCAATTGCACATCGTTTGCGGAGGCCCAATCCGCCAGGCGATGGTCATATTGCTCCCAGATCTCACGCCGCCGCGTCTGAATGTCCTCGGCGCGTTCAAATTGCGCCCAGAGATAAGCCGCCAGCATATCGGAGGGCAGATAACTCGAGCCCAGATCAACCCAGGTGTATTTGTCCACTTGCCCGCGGAAGAAGCGGCCGCGATTAGTGCCTTTCTCGCGTATGATTTCGGCGCGCTCGATCAAGCCGTCGTCATTGATGAGCAGGGCGCCGCCCTCGCCGCAGGTGAAGTTCTTGGTTTCGTGAAAGCTCAAGGTGGCGAGCTGACCAAACGTGCTGAGATGACGGCCCTTGTAGCGCGAGAATAAGGCATGGGCGCTGTCTTCGACAACGGGAATGCGGTGTCGCCCGGCGATCGCCATGATGACGTCCATTTCGCAGGCGACGCCGGCGTAATGCACCAAAACAATGGCGCGCGTTCTGTCTGTGATGAGGCCGGGCAGCTTGCGCTCGTCCAGATTCAGCGTATCTGGTCGGATATCGGCGAAGACGGGCCTAGCGCCGCGCAGGACGAAGGCGTTAACACTCGATACAAAAGTAAAGGACGGGACGATGACTTCATCACCGGGCTGAATGTCTAGCAGGAGCGCAGCCATCTCCAGCGCGTGCGTGCAAGATGTCGTTAGGAACGCTCTGGATACGCCTAATGCCTGCTCCAAGAAGTCGTGACAGCGTTGGCTGTACTTGCCGTCGCCTGAGATATGCGACGAGGACAGGCTGTCAGCGATGTAATCAGTTTCGGAGCCCAGGTATGTCGGTCGGTTAAAGGGAATGCGATAACTGGCCATAACCATCCAGACATCAGAACGAGTAATCGAATTGGTCAGCTGCGCCAATCAAACCACTTGTGAAACCACAGTTCCACGGACCGGGTTACGAACCCGCTGCGCTGATAGAGTCTCTGGGCAGCGACATTTCGCCCTTGCGTAACGACATTGAGATGCGTCACACCTTGCGCGGCAAACCAGCGCGCGGCAACCTGTAACATGCCGCCGGCGCAGCCTGATCCGCGGGCGGACTCCGCCACGCCAACCAGCCCAATGTTGCCTTCGCCCGGGGGCTTGTGCAAGTGGCAGGTGACAAACCCCACCGCCGCACCATTCAGTTCCGCCACTACTACCGCGTCGCCGGGCTCGTTGGCAAAGCAATTTTGCAGCCAGATTTGAAACATTCGCGTGGCCTTGTCGTGTCCAAAGCATTGATCGACGTAAAATCTTGATTGGTCGAAGCTGGCGCCGGCGATTGGCAGCAGCGTCGCCAGGTCACGGTCATTGCCGAGTCGAAAGCGCATACTGTCCAATTGAACATTTTCCGGCGGCGTCTTGTAACGGGCGGCCAAAGTAAGGCGAATGTCGACGAATTTGAAGCCGTTGGCTTCCAGCACGGCGACCGTATCCAGGTCCGCGGCGTCAGCCAGAAAATACATGCACTCGATGTCGTGTTCCTGGCACGCGACCAGCATCTCGAAGCAAGCATTCGCGTCGACCTGTCGGCAGGTCGCGCGGGCTATGCGGCGGCCGAAGTGCGCCGAATCCCAGGTCAGAAATTCGATGGGCTGATTTTTCATGCGGCGCCTTCCACTGCCCCGCCGGTCACTTGACGCACGACATACGCCGGCTGATCCATTATCCGCAAGTATATGCGGGCCAGGTACTCGCCGATTATACCCAAGGCAAACATCTGTACACCGGCGAATATCGACACCAGCGAAGCGGTGAATGTGAAGCCGGGCACCTCAAAGCGAAAGGCAAATAGCTGGCTCAAGACGATATAGGCCAGAATTACCGAGCCGAAAGCCGTCATTATCAAACCGAGGGCGCTGGCCAGGCGCAATGGCAGAGTGCTGAAGCCGGTCATCATGTTGAAGGCATGGGCAACCAACTTGCCAAACGTATAATTCGACTTGCCGATGGTTCGCGGTTCGTGCGGTACGTGGATCGCCACAAAACTGTTAGTCGCCCAAGTGAGCAATACGTCAATGTTCACCAGCGGACCGCGAAAATGTGCGAATCCGTCTCGTAGACCGGTGCGAAAAACGCGAAAGGCGCTTACGTTGCGCGCGGTTTTTGAGCCCATCACACCGCCCAGAATGACTTTCGTCGTTTGAGAGGCAATGTTTCTCAACAGGCCATGCCGCATATTTGTTGGCGCGCCGTAGACGACGTCATAACCTTCGGCGAGCTTTTCCACGAGTTCTCGAATATAGCGCGTCGGGTGCTGCAGGTCGTCGTCCATGGTGACGACCAGATCGCATTTGGCCGCGCGAATCCCGCATAGCAACGCATTGTGCTGGCCGAAATTACGCATAAGCTTATAGCCGCGCACAAATTCATATTCGGCTGACAGCTTTTCAATGACTGACCAACTGCCGTCTCCGCCGTCGTCTTCCACCAAAACGACTTCGTAGCGATCCGCGAGTATGGGAAGCTCCGCCGCCAATTCCTTTACGAGCAGCGGCATGCTGTTCTCGCTGCGGTAGACTGGAATGACAACCGAAATGGAAGACATCAGCCCTTCCGTTCGCCCAAAGTAGTTGAAGGCGGCTTCAGCAGGCTCGCGGCGTCAACTTCAACACCCTCCGCCAATTGCACAGTTCTCAGTCTGATGGCGCCGTCGCCTGTTAGCACCGTGACAGCGCCATTGGTATGTGACTCCACCACTCTGCCGGGCGCGGCCGACACGAATCTACGAGGGCTTACCTCTAACTCAGCCGCCCATATTACGAGTCTTTGCCCTTCCCAGAAGGTATACGCCCCGGGGTAAGGCCGGGCCGTCGCGCGAATGAGATTGTAGATATCACGCGAGCCCTGCTCCCAATCAACATATGCGTCTTCAGGAGTCCACTTGCAGGTGTAAGTAGCGTCATCGTGATTCTGTGGGAAAGACTCTACCTTCCCGTCAAGTAGATTGGGGAAAATTCGCTCTATAACATCAAGATATTTGAGGGACACTTTTTCAACCACTGTCCCGATAGTATCATTTTCTCCGATGGCTACCCTACCCTGCTCTACGATATCGCCGGTGTCAAAATCCTCGGCTGCGCGGAAAAGCGTCACGCCGGTTTCCCGTTCCCCGTTAATCATCGCCCATACCGTTGGGGAAAAGCCGCGGTACTTCGGAAGTAGCGAATCATGGAATACGTAGCAGCCGCGTCTGGCGCGGGAATACACGGCAGCGGGCACGATATAGCGCCAGTTCACCATTAAAATCAGGTCAACCGAATTCTGTGTCCAGAACTCGTCGCCGGCTACCTTGAATACGTTGCGGGCTTCGATGAACCGATGACCCTTAGCTTCAGTCAGCGTTCGAATGTCGTCGAAAAATGGAGGCTCCCACGCGGTTTCGCGAAAGCTGAATACCGTGAAGTCATAACCCTCCCCCATCGCAAAGAGTTTTTCAGCGACGCGGTAGCCACGGTTTGTCGCGCACAGCAATACGACATGCATATCAGGCAATTTCAAATGTATTATCGGCCGATTTGGTCATTATTAGACACCCTGCACCAATGACAAGGGTCAAGAAACTCGACCGATTATAAACCGCCAATTCGCGCCCAGCCAAACTATGATATAATCCCGCCGATTAAAGAGTGTTGCGGCAATTGAAGGAGACCAGCACGTAATGGCTTACGACAGAATCAAAGCGCCCGACTCTGGCGAAAAGATCAGCTTCAGTAACGGGAATATGCATGTGCCTGACGATCCCATCTTGCTCTTCATCGAAGGCGACGGCATCGGCTATGACATCATGACGGCCAGCAAACGAATCTGGGACGCGGCGGTGGCCAAGGCCTACGGTGGCAAGCGCCAAATTTCCTGGATGGAAGTCTACGCGGGGGAGAAGGCGGCCGGCGTCTATGACGGCGATTACATGCCGGAGGAGACCTTTGCGGCGTTTCGCGAGTATAAGGTCGGGATAAAGGGTCCGCTGACAACGCCTGTCGGCGGCGGATTCCGCAGCCTGAATGTGACGCTGCGCCAGGTGTTGGATTTGTATAGCTGTGTACGCCCTGTGCGTTGGTATGACGGCGTGCCGAGCCCGTTGAAGCAACCCGGCGATGTCGACGTGGTCATTTTCCGCGAGAATACGGAAGATACCTACGCCGGCATCGAATACGAATCCGGCACGGAAGAAAACAAGAAGCTGGCGGCATTTCTCAAGAACGAATTGGGCGCCACCAATTTCTTCGAGGATGCCGGGCTTGGCATCAAGCCCATCAGCCCTTTTGGCAGCAAGAGACTGATCCGCGCCGCCATTCAGTACGCGATCGACCGCAACCGCGAGAGCGTCACGCTGGTGCACAAGGGCAATATCCAGAAGTTCACCGAGGGCGCATTCCAGAAGTGGGGCTACGAATTGGCTTGCGAAGAATTTCCCCAGCAGACGATTTCCTGGGACGAAGTGGCGGCGAATCACGGCGGCAACGTCCCCGAAGGCAAAATCCTGATTCAAGACACCATTGCCGATATCATGTTCCAGAAAATGCTGCTGCGTCCGCGCGAACATGATGTGATCGCCACCACCAACCTCAATGGCGATTACCTGAGTGATGCGCTGGCGGCCGAGGTCGGCGGCGTTGGCATCGCGCCCGGCGCCAATATCGGCGACGAAATCGCGCTATTCGAAGCGACTCACGGCACCGCGCCCAAGTACACCAACAAGGACATGGTTAATCCCGGCTCGCTGCTTTTCAGCGGCGTCATGATGCTGGAGCATCTGAACTGGTTCGACGCGGCTGGTCTGATCACGCGCGCCTATGAGAAGACGATCGATCAGCGCTACGTCACGTATGACTTCGCGCGCCAGATGGATAAGGCCACCAAAGTGGCCACGAGCGAGTTTGCGACGCGCATTATCGAGAACATGGACCGGGTCTAGTCCAGCAGAAATCAGAAATGCGGAAGGGCGATCCGGCGGTTCGCCCTTTTGAATTCCGGCTGCGCGTTTTGCGAGTCGCCCTCCGTTCGACATTGCTCCCATCCTCGCGCATGCGCGACACCGGCGCGCCAAGCCGCATTCGGCTAGAAACCACAGTAGAATAGACTAGAGTGAATCCGACGAATGGCCCGGCCGCTGACCGATGCCCAACAATCGCGCAGACGAAATCCCTGCCATTGAAGGCTATTTCAGGCGAACGCAATCCAAGCGGAGCGTAGCGCGAATCTTGCCCGTCCTCGTGCTGGCGGGCGTTGCGCTTGCGGCGAGCATAACCTTGCTGCCCCCTCTGCTGATTTTGCCGGTAGCCGTTGTTATAGCCTTATCTGCGGCCCTGCTTACGCTGAGTTCACGGACGAAACGAGTCAAAGTTCGCCTCGCGAATGACCAATTCAGCGTCGCCGGCGACGGCTACGACCTCCAATTGAGAGCGCCATTTCGCTGCAAGACCGGCGTCGAACGCATCATGACGCCGGATCGTGACCGGGAGACCTGTTTCATCCGCATCGTTATAGATGTTCACGGCAAACCTCTGGTTCTTGAAGAGCAAGTGTTGGCCGGTGACATTCCCCCACCATTGGACGAAATTGTTGGCGTTTCCAGCGCCTTGGGCCTGGCGGACTTGACGAGCCTGAGCCCGTACCCCGGCCCGCTTTGGGCGCTAATCCAGCAATTGCGCCGCCTGGAACGAACATTCGCGAGCGTTGAGTCGGACGAAGAGATTCAAAGCCTGAATCGACTGGGCGAGCGACAGCTGAGTAGCAAGCGGCATATAGAAGCGATCGGCACGTATTCGGCAATCATTCGTCAAGCGCCAAACTCAGCCTCTGCCTATTTTGGCCGCGGAACGGCGCGTTACTTTGCGCGCAGAAACCTGGACAAAGCTGTGAACGACTTGACGACGACGCTTCGCCTGGATCCCCGGCGCAATGACGTATATCGCATGCGAGCGCTGGCGCGGGCTGCGCTGGGAGATTGGACCAACCTGCGTGACGACTGCTCGGCAGCGCTGCAGTTCTCCCCGCAAACCGCGGAACTCTACAATTTGCGCGGAAACGCCTGTTATCGGCTGGAAGATTACGATGGCGCTTTGGCCGATTTTGAAGCGGCGATCGAGCTGGAACCCGGGCGACCCGAGTCGTACTACAATCGCGGACTGGCTCGGCAGCAATCCGGCAGACAGCGCGAGGCGCTGGCCGATTTCGAGCATGCGCTGCGACTCGATCCAGAATTTGAACCGGCAGCGCGCAGCCGCGACGCCTTGCAAAGACAGGCTGTGCGACCGATCAAGTCAAAGACTTGAGCCATGCGCGCAGCTCCGCCTCCAAGCCGTCCCGAATCGATCGGAACGATTTCAGGATAGCCTCGTCGTCGCCGTCGACCGCGGCCGGATCGGGAAAGCTCCAGTGGATGCGGCGCGCCGGCCCGGGTAAATGCGGGCACTTGTCAGCGGCGGCATCGCAGACGGTGAGCACGTAATCAAACTCAGTCACAAGATACTTTGCCAGATGTTCGGAGCGCTGCCGCGAAATATCAATGCCGCGCTCACGCATGGCGCGCGTTGCGAATGGATTGACTGCGGACGGCTTGGCCCCGGCACTGTAAACCGCCAGCATGTCACCGGCCAGATGGCGCAGCAGACCTTCGCCCATTTGGGAGCGGGCGGAATTCGCCGTGCACAAACTGAGAACTTTCATGTGCGTCTTTCCATTTTGCGTCAATTTCAGCCACAGAAGCCTTCAGTCTGCCGTGAAGCCCGGCTGTATTCACGTCAGGCGATCTTGAGCGCGCGCGAATGACTGCGACAAAAAGAGCGCGATCATAGCCAGCGCAATAAGCACGAGGCCAGTCCAAATGGCGGCGTCGATGTCGCGCTCAAATATGCTGTAGACCAGCAGGGGCATCGTCTGAGTTTTGCCCTGCAAATTACCCGCGAATAGAATCGTCGCGCCGAATTCGCCCAGAGCGCGCGCCCAACTCAGAATCATGCCGGATATCAGCGCGCGCCAGGCAATCGGCAGTGTAATGTACCAGAACATTAGCCAGCCGTGCGCGCCGTCGACTCGGGCGGCGTCTTCAATCTCGTTGGCAATACTGGAAAAGCCCACCTGCGCGGAACGGATGTAGAAGGGCGCTGATATGAAGAATTGAGCGATGATGACGGCCAGAATCGAAAAGGGAATGATAAGGCCCGAATCCGCCAGCAGCGAACCAACAACGCCGGTGCGGCCGAAGGTGAGCAGCAGGGCCAAGCCGGCAACGGCAGGCGGCATTACGATAGGCAGCTCGATGAACAAGCTGACGAAGCGTTTGCCGCGAAACTTGTAGCGCGAAAGCGCATAAGCCAGCGGCGTACCCAGGACGGCAGCGAGGCAGACCACTGCGAATGTGGAGGCAAAGCTGAGCAGTGTTGCCGAGAGAATCGTCGAAGAATTGGGCAAGCCTTCCCATGCGCGCGTGCTGACGCCCCGCGCCATCAGCACTGCGACCGGCAGCGCCAGGAGCAAGAAGGTGAAGACGCTGACGGATACTACGAGCAGCTTATCGGCTTGCAGGCGGCTGCGGCTGGCAGTCGGTCTCTGGCTCTGCGTATTCCTCAGCAGCTTCAAGTGTGGGCTCCGGTGTTATCTCTTCCGGGGAATCTTCGCTAAGTATAGCAGGCGTGCAGAAGCCAAACGCAGCCAGAATCGCACGCGCGTCTTGCGAAAGCACGAAGTCGACGAAGCCGGCCGCCAGGCTTTCATTCTCGGACTCGGACAATACGGCGATGGGATAGGACGCCAGCTGATTGTGCTCCGGCTCAATCTCAATAACCCGCAACTGACTGCTAACCGGGCCGATGACATCGGACTGGTAGACGATGCCTGCGTCGGCTTCACCCAGCGCAACGCGCGTCACTACCTGTCGCACATTGCTTTCTTCCGATACCAAATTGCGATATACAGCATCGCTAAAGTCGTCGCCGTGCGCTGCGAACATGTCGTCAGTGTAGGCGCGGATGGGCGTGCCTTCGGCGGCCAGGACCAGCAGTATGCCCTCGCCGCTCAAGTCGAGAACGGAGCGCAGCTCAGCGGGATTATCGCTTGGGGTAACCAGCACCAGCTGATTGTGCGCGAAGATCTGCAGCTCGGCTTCATCAATGACGCCGGCGTCGACGGTCAGGTCCATCTGGCGTTCGTTGGCGCTGGCGAAGATATCGGCCGGCGCGCCCTGGATCAACTGAGCCGCCAGGGTCGACGAGCTGGAGAAGTTCAGCAAGATGTCCGTCTCCGGATGCGCCGCCAGAAAATCGCCCCTCAGCGCCTCGAAGACATCGGTCAGGGAAGTGGCGGCAAAGACCGTCAGAGTTTGCTGTGTACGTTCCTGCGCAATACTGCTCAGGCATAAAGATAGTGACATCGTTAGCGCGGCAAGATGCCTGAACTGCATGAATATCTCCTCGAAACTGTGGCAGCATGATATGCCATGATGGTCATAATGCAAGCGTCTTGGGGCATACGCGCGATCTGCGCTCAGCCGACGCTTGGTCTACGTTTGCTTGAATGCGGCGCTTTATCCGTTATGTTTGATTGTAAGCGATCTGCGAGGTCCTTATGCGTTACGGTCAGCGGTCGGGCCCGCCATCCTGGTTCATCATTTTGCTCGGCATTGCCATCGTATTTGGCGTCTATTATCTGTGGATGGGCATGCGGAATTTTATGTCGACGGGCGTAAGCGTCTCGGAATCTACCCGGCAAGCTAGCGATCAAAGTACAGCGACGGCGATCCGCATTGAAGAGATCGAGTTCAACGCGCCGACGCTCTTGCCCAGCATCACGCCGGTGCCACCCTGCCAGGACTTCGAGGTGCGCGTGCCCATCGCCATCGTCCGCTCCGGACCTAGCACCAGCAGCCGAATCGTCGCCGGCCTGCGGGAAGGCGTTACCGTCTGCGTGATTACCATGCTGCCTGATTCGGAATGGTATCTGGTTGACGAGAATGAGCGCACGCGCCGCATTGAAAAGGTCTACATGCATCGAGACATCGTTCGGGCCTTGAATCCGACAGCCACGCCGACAATAACTTTGACGCCGACCAACACCTTGACACCAACGGCAAGCGCTACGCCTACGGAAACACTTGTGCCGACTGACGTGCCGACACAAGACAGCAGGCCAGTAACCAGGATGCCCTCGCCCACAGCAATGCCCAGCGCCACGGCAACCTCGCCGAGCATCAGCCTTTAGCTTGCGAGAAAGTACCCTTCGACTATACTGATTGCAGGATTGCACTGACTCTCGCGCGCCGGGGGCGCGGGCGAAAGGGATTGGGCTTGACTGCAATTGTTCAGGTCGTCGGCGGCGTCGGATTTGTCTTCATCCTGCTCAGCATTGTCGTGACGGAAATCAACAACCTTATCGCCCGCGCGACCAAGCTGCGCGCCAAGAATCTGCGCAAGAACATCAATCAAATCATCGAAGATCCGGTGATTCAGGCCAAGGTGTATACGCATCCGCTGATTCAACTGGTAAAGGCGGACCCCATCGCGCCCAGCCAGCGCATCTCGCCTGAAGAGGCCGCCAAAATCGCCAACGGCGCCGTCAGTTCGGTCGACTGGATTGATCCCAAGACCTTCGTCGATGTCGTTCTCAATACTATCAAAGCGGAATCGGACCAGCAGCTGTTCGGCTCGCTGCTCAATGTCATAGACGCCATGCCGGCCGGGGCGGAGCGGCGGGGCCTGCGCGCCATGGTCAGCCGAATCGTCACTACCGGTCAAGGCATGAAAGAATTGCGCAACGCGCTGCCCTACGTGCAAGACCGTCGCTATCGCAGCGCGCTGTCAGACATCGTGAACCAGATCGACGAAGAGGTCAGCCTGCTGGGTGTTGAGCGGAGCAACAATGTGGCGCTCATGGCCGGCATCAAACAGATCGAAAGCCAAAACCTGCGCAATTCATTGGCCACAGTCATGTACAGCGCCGACAGCATGGAGGCGGCGCGCCAAAATCTGGAAACCTGGTACAGCAATTCGATGAGCCGCGCCAGTGCCAATTACAAGGCGCGGATGAAAGGCCTGTCCGTTGTTGTAGCCTTGGTCTTGGCCCTGGCGCTGAACATTGACACGCTAAATATCGCGCGCACGCTATGGGAGGATCCGGCGCGGCGCGACCAAATCAGCAGCCAACTCGACTATTCGGTGCAAAGTGGCGAACTGCAATCGCAAGTGAACGTCGTGCAGCCCGGCGGCGATGACGAATTCCGCGCCAACCAGGCCGAGCGCGTCAATGACCTGGAGGACGCGGTTGGGACGGGAGTGGCCATCGCCAATCAGCTGCAGGACATCGAGGATTTGCGGCTGCCGATTGGCTGGACAGTACAGAACGTTAGTGAAACGCCCGAAATGCTGAGCGACCCCAACAATCTCTGGAATTACTTCCCCGAAAATAACCCTGAGGGCTGGCTGAGCTTGCTAACGGCGAAATTCCTGGGCATCGCGGCCACGATCATTGCGGCGGCGCAAGGCGCGCCATTCTGGTTCGGCATCGTCAATCGCCTGCTTCGTCGATAGCGGCGCGGGCCCGCCCGGCGCGGCGCTCGGCAGCCGCTCTGCCTACGGCTTCCCGCTGACCGCCATGCGTTCCACCGCAAACGTATCGTGTAACACCGAGCCGAAATCCCGTGCAGGTCTAGCTTTGGCGGGCGCGCCGAATCCCAAGCCGTTTTTGGCGCGTAAAATTGACCCGATCTTTATGATTTTCTCTGTTGACAAGTGGGTAACGATTCGCACAAAATAGTTCACACATTGACTTTCACCTTGGCGCCAAAAAGTGGACTTAGCATTATTCGACCATCGAGGCGAGGACATAATGTGATACAGGCACTCGTAGAGCTTGCTGAGAAACGTGGTTATGTGACTTATGAACAAATTATTGAAGTGCTGGATGATGACGGAGAAGACCGGGTAGCGCTGCGCAATATCCTCTTTGAGCTCAGCGAACTCGGCATTGAACTCCGACGGGATGCGGACGGTTCGAGGACCAAGGGATCGTCCGAGAACATCGAAAACGACTTTGAAGCTCGCGACCTGATTCCCGGCAGAATCGTAGCCGACCTGAGCGCCATATCGTCCGACGATCCCGTCGGACTTTATTTTCGGCAGATGGCGCAAGAGCCGCTGCTGACAGCCACCGATGAAATCGACTTGGCCAAACGCATAGAGCGCGGATTCAAAGCCCGCCGCCGCCTGGAGAGCCCGGATGTGATGCAGAAAAGCGCCCGCTGGCGCCGGCATTTGCGCCGCCTGGTTTTCGATGGCCAGTGCGCGCGGGAACATTTGGGACGGGCCAATACTCGGCTTGTCGTGAGCATCGCCAAACGCTACATGGGTCAAGGCCTGCCTTTCCCTGACCTGATTCAAGAGGGCAATGTCGGGCTGATGCGCGCGGTCGACAAATACGACTATGCGCGCGGCAACCGCTTCAGCACCTACGCCACCTGGTGGATTCGTCAGGCGATAACGCGGGCTTTGGCGCAGAAGACGCGCACCATTCGCATTCCGCTGCACATGACCGAACGCATCCGGCAGATGTACCGGGCGGCGCAGGACCTGGAGCAGACGCTGGGTCGGCGACCCACCGCCGACGAGATCGCCTCGGCGATGGAAGTGGCGGCTGATGCAGTACGGGCCATGATGGACGCCAGTCAGCACGCCATCGCGCTTGAGCGGCCAGTCGGCGATGACGGCGACAGCGAATTCGGCGACTTCATTGAAGATCAGGAGACCGTTAGCCCGGTCGAATCAGCAACGCAGAATCTGCTGGAAGAAGCCATCGAAGAGGTATTGGCCGAGCTGACGCCGCGGCAGAGCCACATTTTGCGCCTGCGCTTCGGGCTGGGCGGCGGCAAACCTCATACCCTGGAAGAGATCGCCAATAAATTTGGTTTAAGCCGCGAGCGGATTCGTCAGCTGGAGAAGGAAGCGCTGCGCCGTCTGCGTCACCCGCAGCTCGCTCACAATTTGCGCGACTATCTCGGCTAATTTACAATTCAGTTTCTTGCTGGACGTAAGCGGACGAAAGGGCTGAGCCTTTCGTCGGCTTTTTTGTATAGGGCAGGCGGACCGTGTCAAATTCCTTTGAGCATTTGTTGAGTAAACGCGCGCTCGGAATGCGCAAAAATGTCATCCGCGAGATTCTCAAGGTGGTGTCGCAGCCCGGCATGGTCTCACTGGCCGGCGGCATTCCCGCGCCGGAGACCTTCCCGATCGAAGACCTGTATCGCATCAACGAGACGGTGCTCGATCGCTACGGAGCGGCGGCGCTGCAATATGACTTGACCGAGGGTTTCGCGCCCTTTCGCGAAGCCCTGGCCGGCTATCTGGCCAATAAAAGTATTAGCGCGGATGCCGAGAGCCTGCTGGTCTTCAACGGATCGCAGAGCGTGTTGGATACGCTGGGCAAAATTCTGATCACACCGGGCGATATCATCGCGTTGGAATCGCCCAGTTACCTGGGCGCCATTTCCGCCTTCAGCAGCTACTCGCCGGATTACGTCAGCATCGAGACTGATGACGATGGCATTGTGCCGCAGTCGCTTGAGCGCGCGCTCGATCAGCAGCCGGTCAAATTCTTGTACCTGGTGACGACCTTTCAAAATCCCACCGGGCGGACGCTGAGTGCAGAGCGGCGGAAGGAAGTAGCCGAGATCATCAAGACGAGAAATGCGCTGGTGATTGAAGACGACCCCTATGGCGATCTGCGTTTTCGCGGCCAGCCGGCGCCCGCGCTGCAGACCTTCGCGCCGGAGAATGTCGTCTATGTCAGCACCTTGTCCAAGATATTCGCGCCCGGCTTGCGACTGGGGTTCTGTGTCGCGCCGCCGCTAATCCGAGAATGGCTGTATCGGGCCAAGCAAGGGGCGGACTTGCACAGCAATACCTACGCGCAGGCGCTGGCGACTGAATACATTTGCGGCGGCTTCATCGAACGACAAGTGCCGAAAATTATCGAGCTGTATCGGCCGCGCCAGGAGGCGATGCTGGCGGCGCTGGAAAGTCACTTGCCGCGCGACTACCGCTGGACTAAGCCAGAGGGTGGCATGTTCATCTGGGTCGAGGGGCCGCCAGGCGTGGATGCCGAGCAGATCTACTGGAGGGCCGTGGAGCGGAAGGTCGCCTTCGTGCCGGGCAAGTACTTCTACATTGAGCCGGATGACGGATTGCCGACCATGCGCCTGAACTTCACCCGCGTTGACGAAGCGACCATCGAGGCGGCGATTGCAACCCTGGGCCGTGTGATTCGCCACAACGGCGGCTGACATATCAGTTTCCAGCAATTGCGGCTAGACTTGGGCAATGTCGAAACTCAAGCGAAAGATGAAAGCATCGGCCACGGGCGGCGCCAGCCTGCGCGCCTTGATTCTGGCCTTCTACCTGCCGGCCTTGATGGCGACGCTAGGGCAGGGTTTGCTTGTGCCCATCCTGCCGCTATACGCGGCCGACTTTGAAATTGGCTACCTGCTGATCGGCCTGGTTCTGGCCGGCGAAGGCTTGGGCACGCTAATTGCCGATGTGCCGACCGGGCTGCTACAGCGCCGCTTCGGCAACAAACAAGTGATGCTGATGGGACTGCTGGTCAAGTCCATCAGCATTTTGCTGCTCTTCGCCGCGCCAACGATATGGGTCGTGCTTCTGCTGCGATTGTTCGCCGGCTTCGGCCGCGCCATGTACACCGTGTCGGCGCATGTGTATGTAACGAACAATGTCGACTTGGGGCAGCGCGGCAAAGCCATCTCCATGTTCGGCGGCACGCATCGCCTGGGCGGCTTCATTGGCCCGGCCATCGGCGGAGTCGCCGCCGGGATGCTGGGCCTGCGCGCGGCATTCCTGATCGCCGGGCTGGTCACCGCCGTGGGTTTTGCGCTGGTGGCGCTATTTACGCAGAGCCGGCGTGAGGAAAAGCGTAAGCCGGGCGCGCTTGAGGAGCATCCGCTGCATTTGCTGTCCGTGCTGCAATCGAATTACCGCGTATTGGCGTCTGCGGGCACGGCACAAGTATTCGCCCAGATGATCCGCGCCGGCCGTACGATTGTCATTCCCTTGTTTGCCGCCGATGTTCTGGGGCTGGGCTTCGAACAGATTGGCTACATCGTCAGCATCTCGGTCGCCATCGACTTCAGTCTATTCGTGGTTGCGGGTTGGCTCATGGATCGCTTCGGGCGAAAATTCGCCATCGTGCCCTGCTTCGGCATTCAAGCGATCGGCATGGCGCTGGTGCCATTCGCGGGAGGCTTCGCCGGCTTGCTCTTCGCGGCCGCGTTAATCGGCTTCGGCAATGGTTTGGGCGCCGGCTCCATGATGACTCTGGGCTCGGACCTATCGCCGGATCGCTCGCGCGGGGAATTCCTGGGCGTCTGGCGCTTGATCGGCGATCTGGGCCATACCGGCGCGCCCTTGGTCGTCGGCGTGGTTGCCGACATGCTGGTGCTCAGTTCCGCCATCTGGGTCATCGCCGGCACAGGCTTGGCGGCGTCCAGCATCTTTCTTTTCCTGGTGCCGGAGACTCTGAAACCAAAATACACCCCTCCCCCAACCCCCTCCCCAGCGAGCTAAGGAGGGGCTTTCGCGCTAAAAACCGTGACACTTTTGCGCAAACTCAGCTATTTGACGGTCGACTGGCCGCTGCGGCAGTCGCGCCTCTTCCCGCAGGCCAGCCCCCTCATCGTCGAAATCGGCTTCGGCAACGGCGACTACTTGATCCACCTGGCCGAGACGCGACCGGACTGCAACCTCATCGGCTTCGAGATTTCCAGCCAGTCCATGGCGAAGGCCGAAGCCAAGATCGAAAAGCGCGGTCTGAGCAACTGTCGTCCGATTCATTGTCGCGCGGAAACGGCGCTGGCCCACTTGCTTGAGCCGGAGACGGTGGCCGAGTTTCACATCAACTATCCCGATCCCTGGTTCAAGAAGCGCCATCAGCGGCGCCGCTTGATTCAGCGCGACACGGTCGATCTGCTGACTAGCCGGCTGCGCGCGGGCGGGACGCTGCATCTGGCTACCGACATCCTCGAATACGCTGAGATGGCGCATGACGCGCTGGCGAGTACGCCGGGCTTGACCAACCAATTTGAGACGCCCTGGGTTCATGATATTGAGGGGCGCTTTCGCACAAAGTACGAAATCAAAGGCTACCGCGAAGGTCGGCGCGGGCACTTCTTCCGCTATCAGCGCAATGCCAGGCCGGCGCCGCGCCCGGCAGTCATCAAGGAGCTGGACATGCCCCACCTTTTCTTGCAGTCTCCCTTGTCCGCCGCCGAGATCGTCGATCGCTTTGAGGCGACGCGGCAGCAAGCGGACGGCGCCCATATCGCCATCCTGCGCGCCTATGCCGACCCCAAGCGGGATACGGCCGTCTTTGAAGTCGTGGTCGAGGAGCCGACCATTGAGCAGCACGCCCTGCTCGTGATGTCGCCGCGGGCCCCCGCAGGCGAGTACATGGTCAAGCTGAGCGCGGTGGGCCACGCGCGCTCGACGGCGGGCATGCACCGGGCGGTGGCGGCGGTCGGGGATTTGGTGGCGGGTTTGGATGCGGGGTCGCGCGTGCTGGCGCGGAAGCTGCGGGAGTGATTCACCACAGAGGCACAGAGGGCACAGAGAAAAACTTTTGTGCTATAATGCCGTCCGATATGTAATATACAGCAAGAGCGAGACGAGCTATGTCGGCGAATCGAAACTTGCACCGAGCAAAGTCGAATAAGAAGGATGAGTTCTACACGCAGCTTGTCGATATTGAAAACGAACTCCGCCATTACACCGAGCACTTTCAGGGAAAGGTCGTCTACTGCAATTGCGATGATCCACGCGTGAGCAATTTCTTTCATTATTTCGCCTACAACTTCCGCATCCTCGGCCTAAAGAAACTGATTACGACCTGCTACAAGAACCAGCCAAATGGATATGTTCAGCCAGCACGATGAGGAAAAGGCAATCTGGCTGGAATACGATGGGACAGAGAACGAAACCGGCGTTCCCGCAGTCGAAGACATCGGCATACACTATCTCCAAGGCGATGGCGATTTCCGAAGCGAGGAATGTATCGACCTGCTAAAGCAAGCGGATATTGTCGTTACGAACCCACCCTTTTCACTCTTCCGCGAATATGCCGCGCAGTTGATTGAGTACGACAAGAAATTTCTCATTATTGGTCATCAGAACGCAATTAAGTATCAAGATATTTTCCCGCTGATTAAAGACAACAAATTGTGGCTTGGGATTACGCCGCGCGGAAAGGACATGTTGTTTGACGTTCCCGAAAATTACGCAAAAGAATTGGTCGCCACGAAGAAAGAGGGCAGCGCCTATCGTATTTGTAGATGGCGTCGTGTATGGCCGGCTCGGCAGCGCCTGCTGGTATACCAATATGGATTACCGACAAAGGCACGAGGAATTGATTCTATGGAAATTATACTCGCCAGAGGACTATCCCCAATATGACAACTACAATGCGATTGAGGTGTCAAAGGTCGTCGAGATTCCTATGGACTGGGACGGCGCGATGGGTGTGCCGATTACGTTCTTGAACAAGCACAATCCCGAGCAGTTTGAGATAATTTGGACAACAGACAGAGGTGGGGATGGAATGCTCGAACACATGAAACTTCCGCATGAAAGATATGACGCCCCAGTAATTGATGGACAAGGGAAATACAAGCGTATTTTTATTCGACGTAGGATGGTGGAGTAATGGAATTGCTTGAGCAACTCTCACTCGTGATTGCTGGTTGGCTATTAGCTACAGTGGGGACAGACGTGCTCAGATGGTTAAACGTTAAACGTAAAGAAAGGAACTGGGAACGGACTCTCAGAGAATTGCCCGTGCTTATCGTTGATAGTGACGGTGGGATAATCTATACACCGTCGAAGCGAGAATTGTCGCTACATCGTATTTTGACTCACAAAGGTGAGCAAGTCAAATACAACAAAACGTTGTCTTACATACCCAAACATTTCAACGCCGCTCTTGGAGGAGTTCATGAGATTCGGATAACATCAGGGAAGGAAACAATCAGGCACAAAATCGGCTTTGAATATCTCATAAAGCCGTATGCAAGGGGCGCAGATTTTCCGCCAAATTGGCATGAACTCTCAATAAAGGAAATGAAGGAATATGCATACTCAAACGGGATAACTGACGAAAATCCAATCACATGATTTACCTGACCGCGAGCTGGTTGCCGGATGCCTTGACGATGGGGGAAGGCGAGGGTCTTTGCACAAAAGTCATTTGACAAATTGACCGTGTTCATAAATAATCGAGGCGACTGACTGACGAGGAGCAGCCCGTGGCGACCAACGATCAGACACTGAAAGAACGCATGGCCAGAGTCGAATCTTCCATCGAAACGGAACGACCGCACCTGGCCACCAAAGCCGATTTGGAAAAGCTGAAAAGCGATCTGACATTTAGAATAATCCTCATTAGCGCCGCATTGCTGGGCCTCATCAAGATAATCCCGCCATTTCAACTCTAATCGCTTTGGAAGCAAGACCGCATCCCATTCGCAATAAGCGCTTGTCCCTATGAAAATCCAGCAGACTGACCTCACCGTCCGCGACCTCGTCGCCGACTACCGTGATGATGGCGAAGGCGGCGCGGTCGGCTACGGCGGCAAGCTTGATATGCGCGTACTCATCCAGCGCGACTACATCTACCAAATGAGAAATCGCGAGAAATCATAGAAGTGACCAAGTTAACCCACAGCACCCTCCCCAACGGACTCACCGTCCTGCTCCGCGAAGCCCACAGCGCGCCGGTCATCAGCTTCTGGCTCGCCTACCGCGTGGGCAGCCGCAACGAACCTACCGGCCAAACCGGCATCTCCCACTGGGTCGAGCACATGATGTTCAAGGGCACCGAGCAATTCCCGGCCGGCATGCTCGACCGCGAAATCGACCGCGCCGGCGGCCAGTGGAACGCCTTCACGTCGATGGACGCGACCAAATACTTCGAGACCCTGCCGGCTGACAAGATCGATATCGCCATGCACGCGGAAGCCGACCGCATGGTCAACGCGCAGTTTGACGCTGACGAGACCGAATCCGAGCGCACCGTCATCATCTCCGAGCGGCAGGGGGCGGAGAATCAGCCTACGTTCTGGCTGCAGGAAGGGGTGCGCGGCAGCGCCTTCCGCGTCCACGGTTATCATCACGAAATCATCGGCGACGAAGCCGACTTGCGCAGCATGACGTGCGACGACCTTTACGCGCACTATCGCCGGCACTACTGCCCGGCCAATGCCGCTGTCATCGCGGTCGGCGCCTTTGATACCGACGACATGCTGGCGAAGATCGAGAACTTGTATGGCTCCATTCCAAGCGCCGGCGCGCCCGATCTCTTTGCGCGGCAGGAGCCGGCGCAGCAGGGCGAGCGCCGCGTCACTGTGGAGCGCCCCGGCCAGACCGCCTTCCTCGAGACCTGCCACCACATCCCCGGCGCGGCGCACGCAGACTGGATGAAGCTAAAGCTGCTTGACGCCATATTGAGCGGCTCGAGCGGCGCCTCGGACAATAAGACCAGCCGACTGTATCAGGCGCTGGTCAAGAGCGAGGTTGCCGCGGGCGTCGGCGCCTGGCTGACGCCAACTATCGATCCCTACCTCTACAGCATAATCGTGACGCTGCGTGAGGGACGGACGGCCGACGAAGCGGAAGCGATTCTGCTGCGGGAGATCGAGCGCCTGCAGACCGACGGCATCAGCGAGGCTGAATTGCGCAAAGCCAGAAAGCAGACGCGCGCCGCCTTCGCCTACAGCACGGAGAGCGTCACCGAGCAGGCCTTTTGGCTGGCGCAGTCATTTATCCTGGGCGATGTCTACTGGTTCGAGAATTACTCGGCGCGGCTGCTGGCTGTCACGGCTGATGATGTGCGCGATGTCGCACGGCGCTACCTCACGGCGCAGAAGAGGGTCCTTGGCACACTCAAACCGACCGACCCGCAGCAGGAGGCGGCGCCCTAATGACAGGCCGGCAAACGAGCATCCCCAACTCAAAGAATATCACGCGCAGCCGTCTGGACAACGGCATCACCATTTTGGCTTACGAGAATCCGGCAGTGCAGTCGGTCAACATTATCGCATCGATCCACGCCGGCAGCATCTATGAGTTACCGGCGCAGAATGGTCTGGCGTCTCTGGCGGCAGGCGCGCTGATGACCGGCACGGCGACCCGCGACTTCGACCAGATTCACGGCGCGCTGGAAGATATCGGCGCCGATCTGGGCTTCCGCGGGCATCTGCACAAGCTCGGCTTCTCCGGCAAGTCGCTGGCCGAGGATTTGCCCACGCTGATTGACGTCGCCAACGATGCGCTGCGCTATCCGACCTTCCCGGACGATCATGTCGAGCGGCTGCGCGGCGAACGGCTGACCTGGCTGCAATACAGCAACTTCGACACGCGTTATCGCGCCTCCAAGGCCATGCGCGAGGCGCTATATCCGGATTCGCACCCCTATCACTACGGCGCAGCGGGCAGCGAAAACACGGTAAAGCGCATCGACGCCAGCGAGTTGCGGGGGTTTCACGCCAAGTACTTCGGCCCGCGCGATATGATCCTGGTGATTGTTGGCGCGGTAAATGCTGAAAACGCCGTCGAGCTGGCGAGCGACGCTTTCGGCGATTGGCGCAACGACAGCCAGCCCGCAGTCCGGCAAGTGGAGAGACCCGCCAGGAACGGCACTTCGCAGCAGCAGCTAGTTGTGGTGCCGGGCAAGACCCAGTCCGATATATGTATGGGCGTCTTGGGTCCGGCGCGCCTGGCGGAAGACTACCTACCGGCCCAGCTTGCCAACAGCATTCTGGGCGAATTCGGCATGATGGGCCGGATCGGCAAGAGCGTGCGCGAGGAAAAGGGCCTGGCCTATTACGCCTACAGCCGCCTCGGTGGCGGGCACGGCCCCGAACCTTGGAGCGTCAGCGCGGGCGTCAACCCAGAAAATGTGGACCTGGCGATCGCCTCCGTGCTAGAGGAGATCAAGCGCTTGACGTCCGAGAGCGTGTCGGATGACGATTTGGCAGACAATCAAAGCTATTTTACAGGTCGCATGCCCCTGCGCCTGGAAAGCAATGAAGGTATCGCTTCCGACATCCATGGCATGGTGAGCTTCGGGCTCGGGCTGGATTACCTGGCCAATTACAAAGAAACTGTCTTTCGGATCGGCCAAGACGACTTGCTTGCCGCAGCGCAGCGCTATCTCGGCGCCCATGACATGGTCATCGCCGTTGCCGGACCCGAGGGCGACGGCTCAAGCGCGTAGCCTGGCGACTCTCCATGCGCAGCGATTTGGTCAAACTCAAGAATATCGGCCCGAAATCCGCCGCCAAGCTAATTGATGTTGACATTACATCGCGGGCACAGCTTGAGGCGCTTGGAGCGGCCGAAGTATTCCGGCGTCTGCGCGCGCGCCACACGGTAAGCATGACTATGTTGTGGGCGCTGCAAGGCGCGCTACTGGGCCTGCCTTGGTATGCTCTGCCGCCGGAAATCAAGCAGGCGCTCCTTGACGAATTAACCACGCAGCCGGCCGCGCCGGAAGAACAATTCTAATCTTTAGACGCGAGGGGTATAATAGTCTCTGCTTATACGCGGCGCGCATCTGATACGGGACGAGACGAGCGGGACAGATTGATAATGGCGGATAAACGCGTAGTCATCACAGGCATGGGATTGGTCTGCCCGGTGGGCAACAATGTGAATGACTCCTGGGCGAACATCCGCGCGGGCGAATCCGGCATCGACTGGATCAGCCTTTTCGACGCCGACTTGGTCGAGAATCGCGTCGCCGGTGAGGTCAAGGACATTGACCTGGTGGGTAGATTCGGTCGGCGCGAAATGCGACGCATGGATCGCGCGCAGATGTTGGCGCTGGTCGCCGCCGAAGAAGCGCTCAATGACGCGAACATCGTCATCACCGATGAAAACAAATACGATGTGGGCGTGGTTGTCGGCTCCGGCATCGGCGGCATCGTTACAGTGGTGCAAGCGCTGCAGGGATTCGAAGCCAAGGGACATCGCGGCGTCAGCCCGGTCATTGTACCGGCCCTGCTCCACGACGGCATCAGCTCGCGCGTGTCGATGCATTTTGGGCTCAAGGGACCTAACTACAATATCACCGCCGCCTGCGCCACCAGCAACAATTCGCTGGGCGATGCGGCCGACCTCATTCGAATGGGCCGGGCCACGGTCATGGTCGCCGGCGGCAGCGAAGCTTGTATCATGCCCATGGTCATCAGCGGCTTCAACAATATGAAAGTGCTGACGAACACCGAAGATGTACCGGAAAAGGCCGCCCGTCCCTTTGACGTGACGCGCGATGGCTTCGTCGCGGCCGAGGGCGCTGCCCTGCTCGTACTGGAAGACCTGGATCATGCGCTGGAGCGCGGTGTACGGATTCACGCCGAGCTAACCGGCTATGGTCACACGTCCGATGCTTTTCATGTGACCGCGCCCAACCCGGATGGCGTTGACGCGGCGGAGGCCATGCGGCGCGCCTTGCGCGAAGCCGGCATCGGCGCCAAAGACATCAGCTACATCAACGCGCACGGCACCGGTACGCAGCTTAACGACAAGAGCGAGACGCTCGCCATCAAACAGGCGCTGGCCGAAGACGCCTATAACATTCCCATCAGTTCAACCAAGTCAATGACCGGACATATTCTGGGCGCGACCGCGGCGGCTGAAGCGATCTTCTCGGTGAAAGCGCTGCAAGACAATTTCATCCCGCCGACAATCAACCTCGAGACGCCGGATCCGGATTGCGACCTCGACTACACACCCAATATCGGCGTGGCGCGGCCGCTGGAACATGTGCTCAGCAATTCATTTGGCTTTGGCGGCCACAATACAGCTGTAGTGATCAGCCGATACGCCTAAGCGCATGCGCTACGGCGCCACCAGGGTCGCCATAATCCCCTCAAAGGCGGCATCAGCCAAAGCCTGAATCTCAGCATCGCTGCGGTCTTGTATTGGGTGCTGCACGTAGCAAGCGGCCGGCTCGAAACCCAGGGCCTGGCCCTGCGCCGCCGCCGCATCCACAAATTCGCTTGTTGCCACAAACATGCCGGGAATCCCGCGGGATTCGAGGTCCGTGATGTCATGCACACTGCACGACGTGCAGGAGCCTCAATCGGCTAAAGCCTCGATCACGAGATCGCATTCGCTGACGATTTGGTGCTTGAGATCAACCGGCGCGACGCGCGCAAAAGTCGGCTTCTGATAGCGCTGCGTGTCAATGCCCAGACTCCGCAAATGCTGCTCCACGCGGCTGAGGAAGATATCACCGCGCGGCTTTGAGATGTCGAGCAAGGCGACGCGCTTGTCAGCCAGCGACTTGGGGCGCGGCAAGGTCTCGCGCCTTGCGGGCTGGCGTTCGCTGGTCGGGTCGAGCAATTTCATCATATCTACCTCCTACTATGTAAATTCATGATTGGATGGCGACCGTAACCGGGATGCTGCCCCGCGGCCCGTTAGCGGCCCAGCCGGTGATGACCGCCGACCACATGCCAGCGCCGCCACCGGCATGCACGATCAGCAGACCGCCCGGTCTGAATTTGCGCAGGCGCTTGTGAGCCAGGCGCTCCGGCATACCGACAGCGACATCATCGGCGCCACGCATTACCGCGCGTCCTTCAACCGTCGTTTGTCTCTCCAGCTCACGGCGGAAGCGCGCTTTGCTCCATCCGGCCTGGCGAAAAACGCGCATATGCTCGGGCGAAATGATCAGCAGCGCATCGGCGCCGCCGTAGTCCTTTGCGTGGTGGACCGTACGCAGAGACAGCGCCAGGCTGCGCGTCAGCGACTCGGGCTCGCGGGAAACCTGGTCGCCAATGGGATGGACGCCGCCGCCCGCGAAAAGCGTCACGGTTGACTCCTCAGGCGCGAAGCCCCGCTCCACCGCCAGCGATTCCCAGTATGAATCATGCTCGCGTTCGGCAAAGCTAAAGCCGATCTTGCCCGGCTGTCCCAACGTGGCGCGATCGACGCCGCCCGGCCGTCCGCCGCCGACATTGCGAATCACCAGCTGCAGCGCTCGGCCGATGGTCGAATTGGCGCGATTGCCCTGGCCCAGAACATTATGGCTAGCGTTCATGCCGATCCGCTCGCGGATGGGGCCATTCACGATGAGGATGGGCGCGGCGAAATAGGTGGTGGCCAAGACGCCGTGCATGCAGAATTCGTCGCGACAAGCCGCCTCCACCGCAGCCAGCACGACCGGCAAATACTCAGGCTTGCAGCCCGCCATCACGGCGTTGATAGCGACTTTCTCGACCGTGCAGGGCGCATTGTCGGGCGGAATAATCCCCACCAGGTCCGAGGGCGAGCGCGTGGTCCCCGCCAGCATGCGCAGCACGCGCGCTTCGGTCGGCGGCGCCACCGGCAGGCCGTCCGACCAGCCGCGCTCAAAGGCCAATTCGTATTCGTCTTGCTGCGTCGCCACTTCGATTCGGCGCGCGCTTAAGGGGCTGTCGCCGAACTTATAGGCCAATCGCTCCGGCATGCCGGGATCGGCCGACTTTGAGCCGCAGCCAGGGCTGAAGACCGGTAGGTCTGCGCCGAGCGCGGGCATGGCTGTAAGCCGGCGCCAATCTTCCCGCTGCCAGCCAACCAGGCGTTGCATTTCCTGGCCGGCATCCATGCGCAGCAGAGTTGGAACGATTTCGATTTCGTGACGGTAGGAGAATTCAAGCTCGCCATCGTCTTCGAGCTCGGCGACACCGGCTGGGAAATGGGGATCGTCCTGCGAATACACCAGTAGATCGAGCGCGCCGCCCATATCGGCCAAGGCGCTTTCGATCAACCGGCAAGTGGCGCAGTCCCGCTTGACCACAGCGATAAAGCCGGTGAAATTATTGGGAATCATAGATTCTTTGTCTTGTTTTGCTACTTGCATGCGACCATTGTAACGTCTACCGGAGCGATTCGCATCCAGTTGGCAAGGCGCCCGAATCGATTTATCCTATGGCTACTTTTGCGGGCAGCGTCTACGAGGCAGACATTATGAAACTGTCTGAAATTTTCAAAGAGGGTTCGGACGCGCGCAAGTTGTTCGGCAAATTCTATGCCGTGGCGGCGATCGCTGTCATCTTGACGGTGCTGGTTTTACTGGCGCTGGCGACCCGCGGCGCCTAATCCTGCTCGCAGTCCTCT
Source organism: Chloroflexota bacterium (assembly GCA_011523515.1). Classification (GTDB taxonomy): domain Bacteria; phylum Chloroflexota; class Anaerolineae; order Aggregatilineales; family Phototrophicaceae; genus UBA6055. The sequence goes on along the minus strand of WTGO01000094.1, from coordinate 58,058 downwards.
TTTCCCTCCGACCAGTACTGCTCCAGCGAAACTCCCAAGCCGTCAGCGATGCGGTTGACATAGGCGTAATAAGCGACCACCTGCGCGATATCGAGGATGGCGCGGTCGCTGAATGCTCGGTTCCGTAGGCTGGCAATATCCCCCTCAGTCATATCCCAAGGCGCGCGCGTCAACTTGGCGGCGTAATCCAGCATCGCCCGGTCCGCGGGCGTCAGATCTGCGCTCCTATAGTCTGCTTCTATGCAAGCGGTTAGATCCTGATCTCCGGTCAACTGACGGAGGTTGCGGGCGTGATGCCGCAGTCAGTACTCGCAACGGTTAATCGCCGAGACCACCACGCCGATCATCTCCCGCTGAGCGCGGGACAGCGGCGAATCGCCATACATCAAGGTCTTGTAGAGGTGTTGGTGATCAAGCAATGAGGCCGGGTTGAGGCTGTGGATCTTCATAATGTGGTCGACCAGGCCCGTCTTGGGGTCGGCAGCGCGGCGATATGCCCGCTGCAACGCGCCCGTCGCCTGATCCTCGCGTATAGTTTCGATCCAGGCTGTGGGCCGCTTGGCCGGGTCGTTCGATTGCACGTAAGGAATCCTTCTAAGCGTCGACGAATAGTGGCACATCAAGCTTCCACGCGCTGTACAGGGCATGGAAGAAAGCGACAAATTCGCGAATGCATTGGTCGCTCGCGGCCGGTTCCGTCATTTCGAAATTATAGCGTTCGCGCGACATCGGCGCTGAAGACGAGATGTCCTGGATTTCTTTGGCTTCCAGGTCGCGCTCGATCGCATGAACAAAGAGCAGCAATATGCCGGCGTGATTAGGTATGATGCGCTCGCCAACGCCGAATATCATCTCCAGCAGCTGATCGGCGTTGACGCGCAGCTCGCCGAGTCGGCGTTGGGGCGCGTCGGGCAATTCGAAATACTTCGGCCCCTCAGCCGCGCGATCGGCAGCACGCAGCGCCCTGACCGAGGCGCCGTCGTAGCCCAGCTTTTGAATGCCCTGCCGCAAGAGCAGCCAGACCAGCGGTTCGTCCGGCGCCGGCAGCCGATCCAGCAGCCAGGTTTCGGCCAGCGCCGTGATGGGGTATTGGATGAAGCCGGCGCAGCCGTACGGGCGGCCCGTGCGGTTGGCTGGGCAAGTCAAACAGTGCTCGGCATGATCATCCAGGTCGGCCGCATGATCAAGCAAGTCCTGCACGACGATGAGCTGCTTGTCGCCGCCGTCGCTGGGCGTACTCTGGCTGAATTCAAAACCCATCTGCGCCGGCGGCCGATCATCGCCAGCGGCGCGAAACCACTCGATGACCTCCCGCGCGCGCTGCCGTTCCTTAAGCCGTTCCAATATTCCAGCGGCTCGCAGCTCGCGCTTGGGCGCGCAATCGAATTCGATCATGCTGTCGATGGCCAATGCGTGGACTCCAGACTTGAGTAGAACCAAGTTAATCGTGCGAAAATTTAATGGAAGTCTATTCAAGAGTGGGCGAGCCAAGGCTCGCCCCTACAATCATACGATTATTTTGGCAGTTTCTTTCTTACCTGCTGCGATTCTCATTACTTTGTTGGAACTACTTGCGCACCGGTCTTCTGCGGAGCGAGTATAGCACAGTGCGCCAGCTTGCTCCGCCGGCCTACAATCTACCATACCGGCGCAGCGCCAGCAGCGCATTGATCGTAGTCATGGGAAACCACTGCGGCAAATCATGCTGGTCGCGCCAGTGCCCCTGCTCTTGCTGCCCCGCCGCCAGCAGATCCAGACAGCGGTCGGTGAAGCCGGCGGGCAGCGCCTGCGCGACAAGCGACTCCGGATTCGGGGCAAAAGCGAACAGCGAGTCGACCTGGTTGTCGGGCGCGGCCAAGGCGCAAGCGACGACATTGTCTATCGTCGCCTGGCGATAATCCTGCAAATCCGGGAAGTCATCGATGGCGAAGAAAAAGTCAAAAGCGTGATAAGCCATGAAGAGCCATTCATTCGCGAGAATTGATGCCGGCGTATGATGAGCCAGCGCCCAGCGCTTGGTCTTTTCGACCAGAGACGGCGTCGCGCAATCCAGTCGGATGAGATTGGCGACGATCGAATCGGGCATGGTCTGGCCGCCCGGCTCCTGCCACCAGGGCGCGAGCGGATAATCGCGCGTCGTGGGCGGATTGCGCAGGCTGCCATCGTCATTCATCTGGCTTTCGACCCAATCCGCCGTCCCATCCAGCACTGCGCCGGCAGGCATGTCCGTGTGCTTCATCACACTCAGCAAATACTCGAGCGCCAGGGGATTGGATTCGGGCGCCTTGAGGTCATGCTCCAGGCCGTGACCAAAGCCATTGTCGCTATTCTTGTAGCAGCGGATGACTTGATGCAGCCGCTTCAGGCTGCCGCCTTCGAACAGCCAGGCGAATAACGCGCGCTCGAACAGCGTGCCGGAAATATAGACGAAGTCACGCGCTTTGGCGAAATCAACGGGCATGATTTCTACTCCTCTTTGATGTCGGGCTGTGCAAACTTGCCGCCGCGCTTACAGAAACTGCTTGATGATCCGGATCAGTTCGCCGGCGCGATGGCGAAAGGTATGCTGCTTCAGTACACGCTCGCGGGCCGCTTGGCCGATCGCCGTCCGTTCGCGTTCGTTGGCCAGCAAGAATTGGTAGCGGTCGATCGCCTCGGCGGCCGACTGAACGACGATCACTTCTTTATCCGGCTCAAACCATTCCGCGATGCCTTGATAGGGATTGGCCACGATGCAGGCGCCCATGGCGGCCAGCTCAAAGGGCCGCGACGAAGACGAGGCGTAAACGCTGGCGTGCGCGCCGCGGGTGATGCAAAGGTTGATTCGGCTGCGGCATACGTATTCGCGCAGCTTGCTGAAGCTGAGATAAGGAAGCAGCTTCGTATGGCCCAGATCGCCCAGGTTGAGACCGCGCGCAGCAAATCGCGCCGCGGGCATTTGCCGCGAGGGCGCCGTGATCATGCGGTCGATCCATTCGGATCGGTATTCGCGCCCGTGCCCGTAAAAGAACACATCCAGATCTTGCGACGCCACTGAGACCGGACTGAATACATCGGGATCCGCGCCGTACCAGACGGTGTGGGCGCGCCTGGCGCCGAGCTCGCGCAGGAGGTCTTCGCCGCCACCGCTGTTGCTGATGAAAGCCGTATACTCCGATAAATCCGCACCCTGATAGATGCGAAATCCCGAAGCAAAACCCTTCATATTGGGCAAGCTGGCCGGCACATCGCCATCCAAATAGAAGACCGGCAGGTCGAATTTGTCCGACAGGTAGCGGGGCAGGCCCGTCAGGTGATTCAGCGGAACGGTCAAGAAGAGCAGCGCGTCAAAGTCCGGCTCGCGCGTCAGAATCTGCTCCAGATGCCGGCGCCAAATGGGGGCGATGAGCGTCTGCGCTGCGGTCCTGATCGCTCGGTCGGACAGCGAATCTTCCGGCGTGGCCTGTTCGCTGCCAATCTCGCGGCGCGGCATAAGCGATCTGGCAGCATCGCGCAGCGCCTTAAACGCGTTGCCCTGCCTTCGCGCGGGATTCGGCAGCGAGCGCCACCACAAACTCTCCACCGCTGCGCCTTGATAGGGTATGGCGACAAGATCCACGCCCAGCTCGTAAAGCCCTTTCATCAGTTGCCACCAGGCGGGCGTAGCGCTGAATGGCTGGTTCAGATCGAGAGACGATACGACGACAAGTAACTTCATAGCGCCCTGGCAACTATCACAACGGCACGATTGTACAGCATAGCGTAGATTTGAGAACGAGGCAGCGGCATCTTTTACCGCATTAAATGAACGATCGTTGGTCTTGAGCCAATTGCCGACAGTGGCCGACACTGCCGCTTACACTACTGGCTGTAGCTTTCCGCCGCGGAGATGCTTGCGCGATATCTGGAGGCTGCGCTGCGGCTCGCCCGCGGACGACATCCGGAGAATCCACCCTGATATCTCATGAGGCGACAAGAATATACAAGAGACGATGCACAGTAGGGAGTGGTGAATTCAGCCGACACAAAACTTCGCCAATCAAACAAGAAAACTCTGTGTCCTCGGTGGTGAAAAAACCTGCGCAGTGTTCGCCAAGAGGAAAATATCCGCGATATTCACCACTCCCTGCACAGTAACATTGTTTCACAATTGGCGCGTTTTTATGTACAATTGAGGTTGTCAAGTTTCACATACGACTTCGTTCCAAGTAAAGGAGACATGATGCCATGAAAGCCATATGCCTTTTGTTCACAATATTGGGCCTGCTCGTCGCCTTCAGCATTCCTGCTTTAGCGCAAGACGGGTGCATGGACGCCTTGGGTTGCGTCGAGATTGCTTCTGATGATCCGGTTGTGATCGGCGCCATGCTATCGGTATCCGGCGCGACGTCATTCTATGGCGAGGACTCGCTGGGAGGAATCGAGTTGGCGATCAGCGGCCGCGACGGCATGTTGCTGGGCCGCGAAATCACCTTGGTCGTCGAAGACAGTTTGTGTTCGGCTGAGGGCGGCCAGGCGGCTGCTCAGCGTGTGGCAGCCGATGAGACCATTGTGGGCGTCATCGGCACCACCTGCTCGGGCGCTGCTCAAGGCGCGATGCCGATCATCAGTGAGGCGGGCATGGTGATGATTTCATCCTCGAATACATCGCCCAGCTTGACCAATGACGATACGGATGCCGGCGGCACTTATCTGCCTGGCTATTTCCGCACGGCTCATAACGACCTGTTCCAGGGCGCGATGGGCGCGCAATACGCTGTCGAAGTCCTTAAAGCCGGCGCCGTCGCCACCATTCATGATGGCGATCCCTATACCGAGGGTCTGGCTGTCGTCATGGCCAACACCTTCGCCGGAATGAACGGCGACGTGGTCTTCCAGGGCGCGGTCAGCAAGGGTGATACCGACATGAGCGCGATTCTGACGGAAATCGCCGCCAGCGCGCCAGACGTGGTGTACTTGCCCGTCTTCGTTCCGGAATCGGAATTCCTGGTCTCGCAAGCGGCTAACACGCCGGGCCTGGAAGACGCAGTAATGATGACTGCTGACGGCAGCTTCTCGGCGGGCTTCGCCCAGAATTCCGGCGCAGCCGCAGTAGGCGTCGTTATGACCGGACCCCACGTCGCCGGTGATGCCTATAGCGCATTCCTGGACCTGTGGGCTGAAGAACAGCCGGGCGGAACTGAAGCGCCACCCAGCGGTTTCCACGCGCATGCCTATGATGCCGCCAACATTCTGATGGACGCGGTTGAGGCTGTGGCGGAAGAAGCTGACGACGGCGCCGTGCTGATCGGTCGTCAGGCGCTGCGCGACGCCATCGCCGCGGTTGAGGACTACGATGGACTGACCGGCTCGCTGACTTGTCAGGAGGAATCTCCGTTTGCCGGTGACTGCGCGACAGGCACAGCGCTTGCAGTATTCGAGATTACCGAAGCGCAGGTCAATGATGGCGAATGGCCGCCGCCGATCGTCTGGGACCTGTCCATGTCGATGATGAACGACGGCTAGATTCCGTCAATTGTCAGACAGCGAATAACTCAAGGGCGAGCCAGAGCGAGGATGTCTCTGGCTCGTCTTTCGCATATTCAGAGGGTCTGACCAAGCGCCCGCTCGCGTGTTCAATGTCAACCGTATCGATGATGTCGGGCAGCGGACAGCTCAAAGCAACTTACTAATTCACTTGCCGGGATGACCAGAGCATGCTCACTAATTTCCGTCGCATTTGCTTCGTATTAGTCTTGTTTCTTATGCTGATGCTGCCGCCTTTCCGAGCGGACGCGCATTGCGATGACCCTTTGGGATGCGTCGAAGTGGGGCCGGACGACCCCATTGTTGTCGGCGCCATGCTGGTCGTATCCGGCGCGATCAATTATTTGGGCGAGGATACGCTTGGCGGGGTTGAGTTAGCCTTGCTGGCGCGAGATTATACGTTGCTGGATCATGAGATCGAATTGGTGGTCGAAGACAGCTTGTGCACAGCGGAAGGCGGTCAAACGGCAGCGCAGAGACTGGCGGCCGACCCGACTGTGGTCGGCGCCATCGGAACCAACTGTTCCAGCGCGGCCCAGGGCGCCATCCCGATAATCAGCGAATCCGGAATGGTCATGATCGCGCCGTCGAATACGTCGCCAAGCTTGACCAATGAGGACATCGCCGCTGGCGGGTCACACTTGCCCGGCTACTTCCGCACCAGTCAAAACGGCCTGATAGAAGGAATGCGACTCGCGGAATTCGCGGCGTTTGCGCTGGAAGCGGAAACCTTGGCGACCGTCCACGACGGAGACCCTTATACGGAAGGGCTTGCGCAAGCGGTGGCGCGAACCTTCGCCGATCTGGAGGGCGCGGTCGTATTTGAAGGCGCTGTCAACAAGGGCGATACCGACATGGCGTCAATACTGACCGAGATTGCCGTACAGCAGCCAGACGTCATTTATGTCCCCCTTTTCGAGCCCGAATCCAACTTCTTCGCGGCGCAAATGCAGCATATCGCGGGCTTGGAGGACACCATCATTATTGGCGGCGCAGCCAGCTTCACATCCAGCTTCCCCGAAAATACCGGTGAATCCGCTGTAGGCATTTATGTTTCAGGCCCGCTGGTCAGCGGCGAATCCTATGACGAAGTTCTGGCGCAATGGCACGAGGAGTATGGCAGCGCGCCCCCGAGCGGCTATCACGCCCATGCCTACGATGCGACCAACCTGCTCCTTGACGCCTTGGAATCTATCGCAGAAATCAAGGACGACGGCAGTATTGTAATTGGACGACAGGCCATACGCGACGCGATTGCCGCTACCGAGGATTACCCGGGTTTGACCGGTCGCTTGACTTGCCGAGAAGATTCGCCCTTTGCGGGCGACTGTTCGCCAGGCACAGCCTTAGCGGTGTTCGAGATTACCGAAGCTGAGGTATTTGACGACAATTGGCCGCCGCCGATAGCCTGGAACTTCGCGGTCGATACCTTCGAGTAGACCGGGCGAAACCTAATATGCAACGAGAAGTGAGCACGCACTTGCCATCGAATTAGTTCTAGGGCGCCGCCTATGTTCAAATGGAGAACTGACGAATTTTCCTGGGTCGATTTTACGATTGACGTCCTGCGCGTCGTCATCGTATTAGGGGTCGTCATCGGCGCCTGGAATACCCTGTCCTCAGGGCGGATTAGCTTTGCGCAGTGGGTAAACCTATTCGCCGCCGGGTTGTCGCAAGGCAGCATCTACGCCTTGATCGCGCTGGGCTATACGCTGGTTTACGGCATTCTGCTCATGATAAATTTCGCCCACGGCGAAGTGTTCATGGCCGGGGCCTTCTCCACCGTATTCCTGGCCGAAGCGCTCAACCGCACCGGCTTCCTCAATGCGCAGCCATTGCTGGCCATTCTGCTGATGATCGCTTTCGCGGGCCTCGTTTCGATGAGCGTGGCGATTTTGCTGGAGCGCATCGCTTATCGTCCGCTGCGGGGCAGCCCGCGTCTGGTTCCGCTGATCACGGCGATCGGCGCGTCCTTTTTCCTGCAATACACCTTCCGCGGTTTGTATGGTTCCGGCTTCAAAGCCTACCCGGGCGTCAATGCGCTGCAAGGCGTGATCAAAATCGGCGGCATCAGTATCCCGGTGGTACAGGTATTTGTATTCTGCGCCGCGCTCTTCCTGATGTTATGTCTGTATTGGCTGGTCGAGCGGACGCGCATCGGCAAGGCTATGCGCGCCGTTTCCGAGAATAAAGAAGTTGCGCGCCTTATGGGCATCGACATCGACTGGGTGATCATGTTTACCTTTGGCATCGGCGGCTTCCTCGCCGGTTCAGCCGGTGTAATCAACGGCTTGTTTCGTCCACAGGGCGTCAACTTCTATATGGGCTTCATCCCCGGTATCAAAGCCTTCACCGCGGCGGTTTTGGGTGGCATCGGCAATATACCCGGCGCTATGCTCGGCGGCCTGTTTCTGGGATTGATTGAAGCGATCGGCCCGAATCTCGTATTGGCCGGTTTGGGCATTCCGGGCGCGAACCAGCTGAAAGATGTCATCGCTTTCACCATGTTGGTTCTGGTGCTGATCTTCCGCCCGCAAGGCATCCTCGGCGAACGCCTGTCTGAGACCAAGGCGTAGGAGGAAGTCATGAACTTGCTAAGATCTGAGAATGCGCGAACCGTCTTGGCATTGGGTTTGCTGTCGGGCGCCTTCATCTTGTTTACGGGCGCCGTCGGCATGATCGCCGCTTTCCACGAACGGGAGATCGTGAACGACGTCATCAGTCTGGGTCAGCTCCTGTTGCTGCTGGCGCCATCCGCTGCGGGTTTCATCGCTGCTGATCGCCTTGTCAAAGGGGGCGCCGCGCCCCGAGAGATAATCAGCGGCGGCCTAGTGGTCGGCTTGCTGACCGCGCTGCCCACCGTGATTCTGCTGCTTTTCAACTCCGAAGAGTATCGTTTCCTGCTGGATCTGACGCTCAAGCTGGTCCCCTTTGTCGTCGCGACCTATTACGCCTGGAAGCTGCACGGGGCGGGAAGCGACCAGCGGCTAATCATCGGTAGCTGGCTGGCGCTCGTAGTCTTGATCGGCATCGTTACCTTTTCTTTCGCGCTGATTTTCGAAATCAAGGGCGATCTGCGCGGCGTCTTGCCTAATATCAGCCGCGATTGGGTGGATGTCGTCACCTTCGACCAGCGCAAAGAATTGATGACCGGCATATCCACCCTGCTGTTGGTTTCGCTGGGAGCGGGCGCAGCCGGCTCGATCCTGTTTATGCTGCCGCCGATCCCGCGCAAAGCGCTGCTTTACGGTCTGGGGATAACGCTGCTAGTAGGCGCTTTTGGCGAGACTGTCCGCCTCATACTCCAGGAAAATGTCGATCGCGACACCTTAAAGCAGATTTTCAGGCGCGATACCTTGCGCCAGGATCCCGCGCTGATGCTCTTTGTGGTCAGCACCGCCGCCGGCTTCCTCTGGGCGATGTTCGGACAACAGGCGCGGCTGGGCTTCTCCAATCTGGAGCCGTCGCGGCGGCGTGCCGTGAACGGCCTGGGTATGTTGATATTCGCCGCATTGCTGCTGATGCTGCCCTGGTTGATCGGGCGCACGCTGAGCGATGTGGCGGTGACCATCGGCATCTTCGTCTTGATGGGGCTGGGCTTGAATATCGCCATCGGTTTGGCGGGTTTGCTGGACCTGGGCTACGTAACCAATTACGCCGTCGGCGCCTACATTCTGGCAGTGCTGACATCGATAGGACCCCTGGGCCGGCTGGACGGCGTATTCACCTTTTGGATGGTGATCCCGGTCGCTTTGCTGGCAGCGATGTGCGCCGGTTTCATCTTTGCCGTGCCCGTGCTGCGGATGCGCGGCGACTACCTGGCCATCGCCACGCTTGGCTTTGGTGAGATCATCGGCAAGCTGGCCATATCCGACTGGCTCAAGCCGCTGATCGGCGGCGCGCAGGGTGTACAGGCAATTCCGAAACCGATCTTTCTCGGTACAGAGCTCAAGAACCCGGAACAGCTCTACTACATCGTGCTGTTCGCAAGTTTGGTGACGCTATTTGTGTCGATCCGGCTCAACAACTCGCGCACCGGCCGGCAATGGATGGCCATCCGTGAAGACGAAGATGTGGCCACTGCCATGGGCATCGACACGGCGCGCGCCAAACTGTTAGCCTTCACCTTGAGCGCGGCTACCGGCGGCGTCGCCGGCGCGATTTTCGCCGCCAAAGTGGGCACCGTCTTCCCCAATAGTTTCACCGTCTTTATCTCGATCAATGTCCTGAGCTTGATCATCGTCGGCGGCATCGCCAGCAATCCCGGCATCGTGATCGGGGCGGTGGTGCTGATCGGCTTGCCCGAGCTGCTGCGCGAATTCTCTGATTTCCGCTTTCTGATGTACGGCGCGCTTCTGGTCATCATGATGATCAAGCGGCCGCAGGGCTTTATCCCGTCGCAGCTGGTGTCACATGAAATCAGAGCCGGCGTCAAAGCCAAAATTGCGACTGCGGACTAGAGCGGAGGGACACCTGATCCATGGCGGATGACAAGCGCAAGAGCCTATCCCGCATCCTTGAAGCCAAGGGCATGACCAAGCGTTTCAGCGGCTTGGTCGCTGTTGACAACCTCGATTTCTACATACCGGAAGGGGCTATCGCCAGCATCATCGGCCCCAACGGCGCCGGCAAGACCACCTTCTTCAACTGTATCACCGGCTTCTACCAAATCGATGAGGGCGAGATTCTTTTCGACAGCGCGCGCATCAGCGGCAAGACACCGGATCAGATTACGCGCTCGGGTATTTCCCGCACTTTTCAGAATATCCGCCTTTTCAATAATATGTCGGCGATTGAGAACATCATGGTCGGGCAAGAGCCGCATTTGCGCTCGACCTGGATCGGCGCCATTTTGGGACTGCCCTTCACACGGCAAGAAGATGAAGAAAGTGAGGATCGGGCGCGAGAATTGCTGCGCTTCGTCGGCCTGGAAGGCAAAGGCGATATGCTGTCCAAGAATCTGTCTTACGGCGATCAGCGGCGTCTTGAGATCGCGCGCGCTCTGGCCAGCAAGCCCAAACTCATTTTGCTGGACGAGCCGACCGCGGGCATGAATCCGCGCGAAACGATCGAAACTACCGACTTCATCCGCCGCCTCCGTGATGAGCTCGGCATTACGGTCGTGCTGATCGAGCACGATATGCGCGTGGTCATGGACATTTCCGAGCACATAACGGTTCTGGATTACGGACGCAAAATTGCCGAAGGACTGCCGGCCGAGATACAGACCAATCCCGATGTCATCGAGGCTTATCTGGGGCGGGGCGCGGCGGAGGCAACCGGCGCGTGAATTGACGATTAGCCAAATACGGACAGCTGCTATGGCGCTTCTGCAAGTCAACGAGATTCACACTTATTACGGCAATATACATGCGCTAAAAGGCGTATCCTTCGAGGTCGACTCCGGCGAAATCATCGCCTTGATCGGCTCCAACGGCGCCGGCAAAACGACCACTCTGCGCACAATTTCCGGCTTGATGGCCCCGCGCGAAGGCAGCATACTTTACGATGGCGAAGATATATCGGCCTCCCGCGCTTACACGCTGGTTGCCAAAGGCATCTCCATGGTGCCGGAGGGTCGCGGCGTTTTCGCCAAGCTGACCGTAGAAGAGAATCTCGACATGGGCGCCTATACGCGGCGCGATGGCGGCATCAAAGCTGATCTTGCCAGCGCGTACGAGCTTTTTCCGCGGCTGGAGGAGCGCAAGAAACAAGTGGCCGGCACGCTCAGCGGCGGCGAGCAGCAGATGCTGGCCATCGCGCGCGCCTTGATGGCCAGACCGCGCTTGCTGCTGCTGGACGAGCCGTCGATGGGTCTGGCGCCGGTATTGGTCGACGGCGTGTTTGATACCGTGCAGCGTATCGCTAATGAAGGCGTAACAATTCTCTTGGTTGAGCAGAACGCGCATATGGCGCTGCAGATTGCCGACCGCGGCTATGTCCTGCAGAGCGGAGAAGTCGCCATCAGCGATACAGCCGCCAATCTGCGGGTAAACGAGACGGTACAGCGAACCTATCTCGGCATCGACTGAGCGTATGCCGGCGACATCAAACTACGGCGCATTGAACCCCTTGGCATTGCCCAAAATCTATGTCACTGAGCTCGCGCGCAAAGCCAGCGGCGACGACAATTTTGAAGCGCGTTCGTGGCGATCCGAGCCGGTTCAGGGCGGCTTCGGCAGCGCAGTCGGCGGCACTGCCCTCTTCCGCCTGCGCGTTTGGTCCGCCGATGACCACTGCTGTAGCCTGGTTCTGAAAGTCCTCTATCCGCGGCCAGACGAGACCCAGGACGCGCCTTACTACTGGAAGCGCGAATTTGAACTCTACCGCTCGGGCATTCTGGCCGATATACCCCGCAACGCATTCGTGCCGCCGCGCCTCTTTGCCGTGGAAGACCGCGCCGATGCCTGCTGGATCTGGATGGAAGACATCAACGATACAAAGAGCGCCTGGACACTTGACGACTTCGCGGATGTCGCCGAGCGCCTGGGGCGCTTCAATGGCGCCTGGCTGGGGCAGACGCCTCCGCCCGCAGCGCCCTGGCTGTCGCGGAGCTGGCACGCCGCCATCGTACCCGCCCTTTCGGACTGCTTCCGCCAACTGGACGACCTGCTGCAGCATCCCGTGGCGCGCGTTACGCTGCCGCTGGAGGCCAAATGCGAGATTGAAGCCATCTGGCGCGACCGCGCGATTTTCGTAAAGGCCCTGTTTCGACTACCGCAGACCTTCTGCCACTACGACGCCTTCCGCCGCAACATTCTGTACCGTGGCGATGATGCGGTCTTGCTCGATTGGGCGCTGACCGGCCTCGGCGCCATTGGCGAAGACCTGGTATCGCTGGTGGCGGTTAGCTTGTACTACGACGGCTACACGCGGGCCTATGCGGAAGCGCTCGATGAACTGGCGTTCGCAAGCTACATAAGCGGACTGCGTGAGACGGGCTGGCGCGGCGACGAAGAGCTGGCGCGGATCGGCTACACTTGCGGCATGACATTGCGCGGCCTGGCCGGCGTAAAGCAGGACATTGAACTGCTGACCAATGACGCCGCGGAGAACCAACTGCGCCAGCTGCATCAAGAGAATGATCCAAAGCAGATCGCCCGCGACTACGCCGATGTACGCCGCTTTCGCTTGCTGAAAATGGCGCGCGAGGCTAGGTCGCTGCTGGGGGTTTAGCCGCATCGTCCCCCGTGCGGAATAGCGAAAGCAGCACGCCGAACGCGATCAAGACGCCGCCGAGCCACAAAGTTTCGGTCATACGCTGGCCCAGAAACAACGCCGCCAATATCGCGCCGGCAAGAGGCTGAGCGAAGAAGAACAGCGAGGCAACCGTGGCCGGCGCCAGGCTGAAGGCGCGATTCCAGAGCAGCAGCGCGAACGCCGTAGAGACGATGCCCAGATAAAGTATGCCCAGCGCGATCTCGAAAGTGATAGCGCCGACCGGTCGCTGAGCCATTTCAAGCAGACTGACGGGAATCGATACCAGCAAGCCGCCCAGCAGCGCAACCACAGTCACCATTAACGTCGGCGTTGATTGATGCAGCGAGACGCGCCGCACCAACACCGAATACAATCCCCAACTCACGGCGGCGACCGCCAGAAATACATCGCCGGCGAAGGTATTAGAAGCGAAATCAGCCGCAGCCGGATCCAGAATGACCAACACGCCGGCCGAAGCCAGAACGATCGCCGACAGCCGCTGGACGGTAAGCCGCTCGCGCAGCAGCAGCACGGCGAAAAGCACAACAAAGGCGGGCGACGCGCTGGTCACCAGAGCGCCGTTGACCGCCGTGGACAGGTCCGTACCCAAAAATTGCGAACCCAGACTAACGCCCAGGCCGACAATGCCAACGCCCAACAACCTGCGCAGACTTCGACCGGAGGGCAGCGAATGCCCCTGCCGCCAGCTGAGCGGCAGCAGAACGGCTAGCCCAAGCACAATGCGCAAGGTCAACAAACAGAAGGGCGGCACAACCAGCAGCACGAGATCCGACACCACGTACATGCTGCCCCAGATGCTAGCCGCGGTGATGCCGTAAAGAGCGCCGCGCCACAGGCCCGAATTATCCATGATTCAGCATCTTTAACACCTCGCCGCCAAGCAACGAGTCTCGACAAATCGGCATGCTTTCATCGGATCGGCTTCGCTGTCGCGCCGACGGAATTGCGCCCGTATCGCTCAACACACATGCCGCCCAAGAGTATAATCGATAGGTAGACAGTGGAGAATATGCGCGGCGAGGGTTCCGTCATCAACGAGAGCTTGATTTATCTTTCGTACCACAACATTGATGTCGATTACGCTTTTCGGCTGTCGATCCTGTTGATTCGCCGTTACCGCAATGTATGGCTGGACCGCCTCGAGATTGCGCCCACGGCGGACTGGGGGACCGAGACGCGCGCGGCCCGCGAACGGGCGAGCAACATCATCGCCGTTGTATCTGACGATTATTTGCAGTCGGCAGCTTGTCGCGCCGAATTCGACTACTTTCATGGTCGCGGCATCGCAGTGACGGCTGTTATCGCCCGTGATTTCTCCACCGATCATATCAGCGGATTCACCTTCAACGATTGGGTCGATTTTCGGCGCTGGTTCGACGAGCCTGACGAGCGCAGCGTGGAAAACTTGCTCAACCAATTCCCGCAGTCCGAATCGGCGCCGCAGACCGGAGAACGGCTGGACTATTTGCGACAGTTCATGCACCAAACGGCACTCGCCTTCGCCAGTATGCCGACATCATGGGCGGCGCTGCGCAATGGCGAAGCGGCCGGCGCCGGTGATATGCGTCCGCGGATGATCCACACGGACATGCTGCAAAGCTGGGGGTTCGTCAGCGCGAAAGCGGGCAATGAGATGTCTGTGGAGAATCTGCTGAACTGGGCGCAAAGTGAAACACAATTCATGCTCATGGGCGCGTCCGGCTGCGGCAAGAGCTATTTCGCCAGGCTCCTCGCCCTGGAACAGGCCCACGCTGCCGCGCGCGACGAGCAGGCGGCCCTGCCCATTTGGCTGGATCTGTCGCTCTGCGAGGACAAGCACCGCTCGGTCGACGCTCTCATTGAATCGCAATGGCCCTTGTTGTCGTACTGGCAGCACTGGCTCGAGGGTCATCAAGCATTTTTCGTCCTGGACAACTGGAACGACTTCCGCAAGTCCTACCCCAACCTCGCTGCTGAATTCGCCAACTGGATCGACGCAAGCCCGAATCAGCGTTTCGTTCTGCTCGCCAATGGACATGGCAGCGGCGACCCGACCCTGCCCGAGCTTCGTTTTTCGCCCTTGAATGCCCAGCTGGCGCAAAAGTTCGCCGCCGGTTATCTGACGCTCGATCAGCAGAGTGGATTCCGCCAGATTCTGCGACAGAAGGAAGCGCTGATTCAAGACAGCCGACTGGCTCATCTGGCGCTGGGTGTTGAGCTGGAGTCAGCCGATCGCGCGCTCGCCTTCAACGCCTGGCATACCGATCCGGTCCGGGCGGTAGTGAGGCTTCGCAGCCAGCGGATGCCACCGCAAGCGATCGCATTGACCGCCGAGATGGCGCTGTCAGCGCTGAGAGCGCTGGCATGGTCGATGATGTTGCAGGGCAGCCATCGCACAATCACGCGCGCAGACGCGGAAACGCGGACCTCTGATAGTCAGGTGATTGAGCACGCGCTAGCGATCGGTGTGCTGGTAGAGTCCGGCAATCGGATTCGCTTCGAATCCGACGCTATCCAGAGCAGCCTGGCCGCCTACAACCTCAAAAAGGACGGCTTAATCAAGTACTTGACTCGGCCGGAATTTGAAGGCGAGCAAGGCCGGACGCAGCGCAAATGGGACCAGCCGGCTCTGCTGGTAGTGGACTCGCTCGCAGAAGAACAGCGCATTCGCGTGATTCATCAGATCGCCGACATCGATCCCTTTCTGGCGGCGATGTGCCTGCGGCGACACCCGGAAGCTTACAGCAGCTGCCAGGCGATGCTAGTCGAAAGGCTGGTACGCTTGTGCGCGCAGAGTCCCAGCGCTCAAGGCGCGTTTCGCGCGGCCGCGGCGGACCTACCCAATCCGTTGGGGACTGCCGAGCTGCTCGTCGCCCAACTGGGTCAGCAAAACAATCCCGTACAGCTGTGGCTCTGGCACGAAATCCGCGCGCTGCCGCTGGATTTGCCCGTGTCATTCGTCGAGCTTGTGTCTGATATTGCGCGCGACCGAACTACCACCGTTGCGGCGAAATTGTCGGATTACAGCCTGCCGCACGCGCTCGCTTACCTGGCGCGGCTGACGCAGTACGACGACAGAAGCTTGCGCCGCAACGCGCTCTGGGCGTTGGGCGAGCTGATGTACTTGCCTGCGGCCATCTTGCTGCTGGATTATCTTGAAACCGCGGAGCGCGATGATCTGGGCGATGTCCTGTCAGCGCTGATGAACTTTGCCTACTCCGAAATCCTGGTGCGCGTGCTCCGCTGGTCGCAGGGCAATCCCTGGCATCGCGATACGGTCATCGCGGCGCTGGCGCGGCGCAAACGGGGCGTGACCAGCCGGCTGCTGTCCTTTGCCGACTCGCGCCGCCTGACCCTGAGTGCCGACTTCTACGAATTGGTAGCCAATACTAACGAGCGCGATATCGCCATCGGCCTGGCGCAAGTTGTCCGCGAACAGGTTGACTTGCCGGAGTCGGCGGAGACGGCCCTGCTGTCGACCAAGGACGCCGAGGCGCTGCGCCGCCGCATTGCGGGCGCCATCACTCACTGGCCAAATCGCGAGGGATTCCAGCAGTTGGCGCAGGCTATCGAGCAAGTGCTGCTTGATCCGCCGGAACCAACCGTAATCGCCGGCAGCAGCCTTGATGCGTTGCTCTACGGGCCGACCGGCTTTGACGAGATCACAACGCAGTCGACGCAGATCGCGACTGGCACGATTCCGCCGGACCTGCAACAGTTGTTGAAACACGCTGACTGGCAACAGAGACATCGCGGCGTCAACAGACTGGCTGACGTAACGGCGGTTGACGCGCTACCGCATCTCTTGGGCGCCGCCGCTGACGACGACAAGCGCGTGCAATTGGCTGCCTACGAGGTTTTGGCGAGATTCGACGACCCCAGCGCACGCAAAGCGTTGATCGCGGCGCTTTCACACCGCGACATTGAAGTCGTGGAAGCGGCAACTGCCTTGCTGCAAACGACGACTTTCACAAATGACGACGCGCTGGTCGAGCTGCTGGAAAGCGCCAATCCGACGCTGGTCGCCGCGGCTATCACGATTCTCGCCGGCACGCGGCAGACACATGTCGCTGATGAAATCGCACAGCTGCGAGATGACCCGCGCCTGCCCGGGCAAGGCCCTCCCGCTATCGGGCAGCGCGCGCGCGCGGCCATCGCGCAACTGGCCCCTTCGGCGATGACCGGCGATGGATCGCTCGAAACGCCTAGCGGCGGCGACAACGGCAGCGTCGCTGATTTCAGCGACGCCGAGAAGATCCAGCGTACGCTGGACGTCCTGCGCGATGACGACTGGGGTCGGACGCAAAAGGCGGCCAAGTTTCTGCGCAAATTCGCCCGCCACATTCGCGGCAGCGACAATGCCGATATACGTCTGCTGCTCTGCGCCGCACTGGATGACGAGAATTGGAGCGTGCGCTGGGCGGCGGCCGAAGCGCTGGCCATGCTGCACGATCAGGCCGCGATTCCGCATCTGCAAACCTGCTTGAACGACCCGAGCTGGATTGTACAGGTGGCGAGCATCCGCGCGCTGGTTGAGCTGGAAGCGCTGGATGCCGCGCCGCAATTGCTGCCGCGCTTGCAAAGCAGCCACAAGTCGGTGCGCGAAGCCGCCGCCGAAGCCTTGGGCGAGCTCAAATTTCACGCGGCGATACAGCCGCTGGGCGCGGTCTTGAAGCGGGAGCCTGATGAATTTGTGCGTTTGGCGGCGCTGACGGCCATCTACCGGATCAGCCCGGACGATGCGCGCCCCTGGCTGGAATTCGCGCTCAGCGACAGCTACTTGCACCTGCGAGTTTACGCTATGGAGCGGCTGTCGCCCGCGCTGGATGAAAGCGATCTGCCGATCCTGCGCCAATTGCTCCGGGATGATGAGCAACCCTCCTGGGAAGGCGCCTCCATGCGCGATATGGCGATCCAGGTACTGAATCGAATCAACAGCGATAGCAGCCGCGCGCTGCTGGATTCGCTGGGCGCCGCCGAGAAACGGACCGGCGCATGAAGATCTTCGTCAGTTACGCGCGGGCGGACAAACCTTACTGCATTCGCATCATCGAAACTCTGCACGCCCATGACGTCTGGTACGACCAGCGCCTCTACGCCGGGCAAGACTGGTGGAAGGAAATCTTGCGGCGTTTGGAGTGGTGCGAGGTCTTCTTGTATTTGCTCTCGCCGGATTCAGTGACCTCGCAATATTGCCGCCGGGAGCTTGAGTTGGCACGACGGCTAAAGCGCGACATCATCCCAGTGCTGATCACGCGTGACACCGTACTGCCGGAAAATATGCGCGAGTGGCAGTACGTGGATCTGACCGACAATTTGACGGTCGAAAATGTATCGCAGCTCTTGAACGCCATCCTGATGGTCGAGCGCCAGAAAACGACCGAAAGCGCGCCCGCGCCGGCGGCGGAGGTCGCTGTCAGGGACAGCCGAGACGGGTCGTCGGCCAACCCGGCCGAAGCGATCAGCAATGCCGTGCGCGCGCTGGAAAAGGGCGAATACCGCCTTGCGGTGCGATTGCTGCGGCAAGCCAAGGCCAGTGGCTACCAGTCGCGCTTTGTTAAGATCGACAAGCTGCTGCGCGTGGCGGAATCGGCGCTGAAAGAGCGCAAACAGACGCGCGAAATAGAGCGCGAATACCAGCATATCGTGGCGCTGTTCGCTTTTGAAAGCACACGCCAGCTGGCTTGCGAGGCGCTGGAAGAGTTTCGGCGCGAATTCGGCAACTACGACCCGCGCGGATTGCGCAAGTTGTGTGAACCCGCGGCGACCACCGGCGAGGCGAACAGCCGTCCCCGCAACACCAACAGCATTCGGCGGACTCCGAGTCCGCCGCGCGTCGAGCCGCCCCCACCGGCCGCCAGCCGTACGCCAACCGCGCGAGCGAGCAGTCAGGCGGTCCCGGAGCGATCAGTCGGCGATGTTGCGGCGGCTCCAGTCGTTGAGGCGCTGGCCCAAACGGACACGCCAAGACGTCTGCCCGACGTTGATGCGCCGCTCACGGTGAAGGAAGTCTTGCCTATGCTACAATGGTGTGACATCCCGCATGGGACGGTCACCGTTTCCAGCATCGTCGGCGCGGATGAGGACTTTGGTGAGATGACGGTGCAGCTGGACAACTTCGTCATGAGCAAGTACCCGGTCACCAACGCGCAATTCGCCATATTCGCTCGAGCCGAAGACGGCTACAAGAATTCGCGCTGGTGGACTTTTTCGGAGCATGCCCAGCGCTGGTTCAAGCTGGCCAAGGGCGTTGCCGAAGCGCGCTTCAGCGGCGAGCAGCACCCGCGCGAGAATATCAACTGGTACGAGGCCATGGCTTTTGCCAACTGGCTGGGCGGTTTGCTCAAGATGAAAGTGACTCTGCCAACGGTTGCGCAGTGGCAGCGCGCCGCCCAGGGCGATGACGATCGCTATTTCCCCTGGGGCGATGAGTATAACGAAGAGCACTGCAATACGTTGGAGACCGGACTCAAGATGACGACGCCGGTCAACCGTTATCATCAGGGCGTCAGCCCGTACGGCGTTTACGATTTGGCCGGCAATGTATGGGAGTGGACGATGAACACCGCGGCCGCGGCGGAAGACGGCCGGGATCATCGGCGGGCAGTCGCCGGCGGCAGCTACGTCAGCCCCTGTGATCGCGCGCAGACCGCTTTTCGCTATTATTTGGATCCGCGGGTGCGCTATTCATCCATTGGAATTCGACTTGTCGGCTTGACGTAGGCGCCAAATCGCGACAGCCTCACTATTCCAAACCGGGAAACGAAGGGAATGCAGAAATGGAATCAAGCGACCGCAGCCTGGACAAGACAGACCCATATCAGACTGATATGAATATCGACATCGAGAGTCTTTCCGTGACCGGTCATCTCGTCTTTGCCGGCCGTGATGGACAGGTCAAAGTGCAGACGGGCGGCGATGTGGCGCAGCATACCAACCAGACCGTCACCGTCGGCGGGGTGGAAACGACGCCGCAAGAACTTGAAATGATGCTCCAGTGCATCCGCAGTGTCGAGCAGACGATCCAAAAGCAACAGCAGCTGCAACCTGAATCGCGCGAGGCGGCCATGCATGACTTGCAAACGGTGGAGGCGCAGCTGACCACTACCAAGCGCCCGAATCCGCGCATCCTGATTCGGGCGGCGAAATCACTGCTGCGCTTCTCGCCCGCGCTGACGGCGGCCGCGCTGACACTCTTCGACCAGCCCCTGGTCGGCGCGATACTCGCCAGCGCCGGTGAGGTCGCCATCAATTTTCACGAAGCCATCGCGCGGCACCGTCCTGGCAAGAAGATCTGACATCTGCGCGCCGTCTGACGGGAGCTGTCGAGCAGCGGCCGCTTTACCCGGCCATGACCGCTGGACGAGAGCGGCGCTTGACCTTATACCTTCCTTCGAGACCGAGCTGAACCAATGAACCAGTCGCTGCAAAAGCAAAGTCAAAGAGCCATCGTCAACGCCAGACGGTCCGCGCCCGATCAGCTCATGATCGCCTCGCCAGCAGCCTGGCGCGCCTTTGTGCAAACTCACTGGAGCCGGCTCAAGCAGCACGCCGACCAATCCACGCTGGCCTCGCCCTACCAGAAGCTGGTGATGATGGTCTTCACCCCCGTCATGCCCAACCCGACCACAAAGTTGACCTTGCTGCGGCGCTTGCTGAAAAAGTACCGCTATTGCGGTCCCCTAAGCAAGCGCTTGACGGAGATTTACCGCGATCGCAACTACGCGCGCACGGCGGAAGAATTGGCGCGCGATGAACTGCTGCCAGAGAAGCTGGACCGCGACGAAGTCGTCGGGCTGGACTGGCTGATTGTGGCTACCGGCGGGCTGGACGGCTCGGCGAATCAAGGCGCGCAAGCCATACAGTTCGCGCGCAACTTGCTGGAAACCATGCGCGAATACCGCGATTATCCGTCCGCGGTGCGTGTACAGGCGGGTTCCATATCAGCCGGTGGCCACGTCATTTTCGCCGGCCAAGACGTGAACATTGTGGCCGAGCATTATCACGGCAACAAGTCGGCGCTGAAGGCTTATCTTGCCGCCGTCCGCACTGAGTGGGACATCCCGACCACAACCATTCATCCGGCCTCGCAGCATCACACCTCGGCGGCGCTGCATCAGCTGTATACGCCGGTCGATATCTGGACGGACCAGAGGCAATTTCACAATGTGGGCGTCGAAGAGTTAAATGCCCGGCGTTACCAAGCCATAGAAAAAGATATGGGCTATGTGCGCGAATCCGTATTCGAGGTGATCGCCGCGCATCCGCTGATTGTGATTACCGGCGCTGCAGGCACGGGCAAGAGCTCGCTTTGCCGCTTCATTGTCACGGCGCTGGCTTACGCTTGCGACCCACGCGCGGAGCGTCAGAGCAAGGTCAAGGGGCTGGAGATGCTGGGTCCTTCCTGGATCCACGGGCCGATTCTGCCGATCTATGTTAGCCTGCGTGACTTCGCCAATAGCCCTGAACTGTTCCCCAAATCACTGGGCGAAAGCTCGGCGCATCATCTGCTGAATTATGTGAAACAGGCCACAGGCAACCTGGCGCCGCATCTGGAAGCTTATCTGACGCAGACGGACGTTCCCACTCATGGCAGCCTGCTCGTGCTCGATGGCCTGGACGAAGTCTATGAAGAGAGCGATCGCATAATCCTGCAGCGTATCATCGAGAATTGGGCCGATCGCTTTCCCAATTGCCGCATCATCGTGACCAGCCGCACCTACGCCTATCGGCACGATTCGCGTTGGCGGCTCTCGGAACGCTTCGCATCGGCCGAATTGGCGCCTTTCACCTGGCAGCAGGTCGCGACCTACATCGAGCGTTGGTACGCCAATGTCGCCGAAAATCGGCCCGGCGTCTTGGGCGGGCGGGCCATGGCAGCCAAGCAAGCCTCGCTCATGGCGAGCGATCTCAACAAGACCATTCGCGAAACGCGCGCGCTTTGGCCGCTGGCCCGGCAACCGCTGATGCTGGCGCTGCTGACCATGATTCATGAAGACTACAAACAGCTGCCCGATAAACGCGCCGAGCTCTATGAACACACGGTCGAATTGCTCGACCGCTGGAACATCCCCTCGCCCGCCGACAAGCTACACGAGAAACTGGCGAATATCAACCTGGAGCGGATGCGCGCCGCGCTCAAGCTGATCGCCTTCGAGTTGCATTCCGAGCAGCGTACTTATCAGCGCTACCCGACTATCATCCAGCGCGCGCGTCTGTTAGACAAGCTGATCGAGCAGCAATCCCTGGGCGGCGGCTTGGGCGCGGGCATTGAAGATGTGCTGGAGTATCTGGCTACGCGCAACGGCATTCTGGTGTCGGACGCGCCCAATCTATACCGCTTTCCCCACTTGACCATCCAGGAATACCTGGCCGCTTGCGCCCTGCTTGAGTTTTACGATGAATGCAGAATGCCGGCCAAACTGAGAGCGCAGAGCGCCGAAGGTTGGATGTTCCCGGAGAATATCGTGGCGCTGCTCTGCCACGACTATGCGCGCTGGCGCAATGTCGCGCTCTTCGCCGGCGCGATTATCGCCGCGGGCAAGTGGCAGGATATGCGCTGGCAGCTGATTGACGGATTGCTGCCGACGCAACTGGGGCGCGACTTGCCGGAGCAGGAATTGCATTGCATCAGCGTCGCAGCCGAGATCTGGGGTGAGAGCTGGCTCAAGTCGCGCACGCGCAGTCAGTTCGTCATCGAATCGCA
Source organism: Chloroflexota bacterium (assembly GCA_011523515.1). Taxonomy (GTDB): domain Bacteria; phylum Chloroflexota; class Anaerolineae; order Aggregatilineales; family Phototrophicaceae; genus UBA6055. Next base: position 35,647 of record WTGO01000094.1, on the reverse strand, counting down.
CTTGGCGCAATGCCTGCGGCATATCCACGGCGACGAACGAATCGACGCGCCCGAGCGCGCCAACAATTACACCATGCTCTCGCGGCTGGCGAAGTCTCAGCCTGCGCGCGCATGACGGCCTGCACACGAGTTCAAGCACGGAGGAAATAACCTGTGACGGCCACACGACTCGTAGCTTGCGTCTTTCTCTTGTTCTCGCTCGGCGTCGCCATGGCGCTGGACGAGGAGATAGTCATCTCCCGTAACGCGGCGCCGGCTGCCGACGGCGTCAAATTGACCCTCATTGCCAGCGGCTTCAACCGCCCGCTTTACGTGACTCACGCCGGCGACGGCTCAAACCGGCTATTTTTGGTCGAGCAAAGCGGCAAGATCTGGATTTTCAGGGACGGCGTAAGGCTGCCGCAGCCCTTCCTGGACCTGTCGGCGATTATTTCACGCTCAGCGCTAGGCAGGGGCTTCACCGAGCAAGGTTTGCTCGGCCTGGCATTCCATCCGCAATACGCCATCAACGGGACCTTCTACGTCAACTACACCGACAGAAACGGCAGCACCGTCGTCGCGCGTTATCAAGTGTCGCCGAGCAACCCGGATCTGGCGGCGGGCGGCAGCGGCGAGATCATCTTCCATCTGGCGCAGCCCTACGCCAACCACAACGGCGGGCATATCGAATTTGGACCCGACGGCTACCTGTATATCGCGCTGGGCGATGGCGGCTCAGCCAACGATCCGCTGGGCGCAGGACAGAATCGCGCGCTGCTCCTGGGCTCGATCGTGCGCATCGATGTCGATAGCGATCCGCGCTACGCCATTCCGCCAGACAATCCCTTCGTCGGTATTGCCAACGCGCATGACGCCATTTGGGCTTACGGCTTGCGCAACGTCTGGCGCTTCAGCTTCGACCGCGCGACCGGAGATATGTACATGGCCGATGTCGGGCAAAACCGCTGGGAGGAGATCAATTTCCAACTGGCGGACAGCAAAGGCGGCGAGAATTACGGTTGGAACGTCTGGGAAGCCAATCAGGTATTCGCCGGCGGCAGCGCGCCTAATCACGTTCCGCCCATATTCGCCTACGGGCGCGAATTCGGCTGTTCAGTGACGGGCGGCAATGTCTATCGCGGCCAAGCTGTACCCGAATTAGAAGCGGTCTACCTGTTCGGCGACTTCTGCAGCGGCTGGATCTGGACCACCTGGCGCGACCACGACCTCCAGTGGCAAACCAACACCTTTATGAATACGACCTACGAAATCAGCAGCTTCGGAGAAGATGAAGCGGGCGAACTGTATCTGATCGATTATGCCGGCGCGCTTTATCGCTTCGACGCGGCTGAGGCTTAGGCGCTTGCTGGCGTGTCGTCGCCGTTGGTAATCCCGGCGCGGGTACGTTTGTACTGCGCGATCAAAGTCTTGATCTGCAATTCAATCGGATGGTAGCGCTTCATTACCTGCTTGCCTTCGGTCTGCAATTGGCGCATGCGCGTTTCCACCTGGCGCAGTTTCGATTCCAGCTTGCCGTCAAAATTCTTCCAGTCAATATAAGCCAGCGGCACCAAGAGAATGAAGAAGGCTCCAAGCCCATACAGAACAGAACCGTAGTCGGTCTCGCCCGTGTACTGGAAATAGAAACCCAGGGCTCCGCTCGCCAAAACCAGCATCACGTGCACGAACATGCGCCGGATGAAGGCGCCTCGCTTTTGGCGCCGATCCAGCTTGGCTTGCAGCTTCTCACGCTGCTGCCGCAAATCGTCTAGCTCGGCGCGGATGGCGTCGACGCGTTCGCGCAGCGGCTGCCCTTCTTCGATGAAGGTGTCGAGCCGGTTCTTCACCAGCCGCGCCGCTTCCCATGTGTCCATCATGCGATTGTAATGCACCTCCAGGGCCTTAATCTGCAGCTCTAGCGGCTGGTAACTCTGGCGATATACCGCGCCTTGCTGTTTCAGCTCGCGAATTTGTTGCTCCAGCTTGCGCTGCTTGCGCGCTGTACGCGTACGGGGATCTTTCCAATTGGCGATTACGATGGGAATCAGCACGGCGCACGCGGCGGTTAGGCCCAATGCCACCAGGCTCAGGTTGCGGAAGGTATTGAAATAATGCCAGCTCACGACGCCGCTCGCGGCCATTAGAATGACCAGCAGGCCAATGCGGCGCAGCACAAAACTGCGCTGCTTGCGATCGTCGATCTTCTTTTGGCGATTCTCATGCGTCACGTTCAGCGCTTCAAGCTCGCCGACATAATTGGTCAATTGTTCGCGCGCGGGTTGGCCCTGTTCACGCAGGGCATCCAGCCTGCGTTTGAAATGCTGAATGTTTTGCCATTCATCGTATTGCGTTTCACTGCCGATAAACCATTCGCCGGTCTTCGCATCGCCAAAGATGAATCGCCCAAAGTCAAAGCTGTATGGCAAAGGTTTGCCATTGCTGAGGCTGCGCTCCAAGTCGTTGACTTCATCCACCAACTGTTCATGCAGCAGCAGCAGCAGATTGAGGGGCGCGGCGCCGCGTTTTTGCGCTGCGATGGGTTCAGTGTCCGATCCGTCGCTTGAGTTATCGCGCTGCAGCACCAACTCCGTGCGCAGTCGGCCCAATTCCTGGCGGACGCGGCGTATGCCGGCCGCGCGGTCGCGCGTGGTGAGATGCGGCTGAAACAAGCCCGGAATCCCGATGGCATGCATATCATCGAGGTAATCTTGTGGTGTTAGCTGTTCAATCATCGGGAGGACTTCAAGTCGTACACCGATTGCCAATACAAAAATAACCGACAAGCAACTTCAGTTGAGTCAAGCTCATTATAGCATAACCGTGTATAACCGTTGAGCTATCCAGGCGCCTTGGCATTTGGCGCGCTCAAGCCGAAAGGAGGCAACTAATGCCAAAAAAATCGCTGCATCCGCTGAAGCTTCAGCCCGCTTTGCATGTGAAAGTATGGGGTGGGCGCAGGCTCGCCAGTCAGCTGGGCAAGCGCTTGCCAACTGATCAGCCCTACGGCGAATCGTGGGAGCTGCACGACACGTCTCGGGTCGAAAATGGCGCGCATCGCGGCAAGACTCTGGGCGAGTTGACGCGACAATTCGGCTCACTGTTAATTGGCGCCGGCAACGATTCTGCCGACGGTATGCCGCTGTTGGCGAAGTTCATCGACGCCGGCGAGTGGCTTTCGATTCAAGTGCATCCGGACGATGCGCAAGCCAAAGCGCTTGAAGGCGAAGCGCGTGGAAAGACCGAAGCCTGGGTCGTGCTGCACGCCGATCCTGGCGCGCGGCTGGTCATTGGCCTGGGTCCTGGCGTCACCATCGGGCAGCTGACGAAAGCGATCAAAAGCAATAGACTGGAATCGCTTCTGGTCTATGCTGAAGTGGCGCCGGGAGACGTGCTTTACATCCCGGCCAACACCGTTCACGCGCTGGGGCCCGGCATCTTGATCTATGAGATTCAACAGTCGAGCGACACCACCTATCGTCTCTATGATTGGGGACGCCTGGGTTTGAACGGGCAGCCGCGCGCATTGCACATCGACCAAGGCGTGGCGGTCGCCAACCTGAAGTCGCTGCCACAGGTCAGGCGTCCAGCAGGCGATCTACTCGTGGACAGCGCCTATTTCCGCACCTGGCGCCATACTCTGGCCGACAGCGTGCTGGATCTGTCATCCGAGGGGCGCTTCCAGGCGCTCAGCTGCATTGAAGGCAGCGTGCAAGTTACTGCTGGCGATCAGGATGCGATTGCGCTAAGCAAGGGCGAAACCGGTCTTATTCCTGCCTGTATCGCAGATTTCAGGATTAGCGGTTTCGGTACGCTGCTGCGGTCTGCACAAAGCTGAGCCGGCCACACCCATCGACAATACATTATTTACACAGCGCTTACACCCTTCCAACGCGAATCGCGGATAATTGTGTCATACCGACAATTCATGCGGGAGGCGATATGGACTTTGCACGCTACACAAACAAAGCCCAGCAGGCTGTACTCAGTGCGCAGGGCATCGCCGCCGAGCGCCATCACACCGCCATCGAGCCCTTGCACATTTTCCTCGGTCTGATGGAACAAGACCAGGGCCTGGCGCCGCGCATCATACAGAAGATCGGCGCGCATCCTTCGGCGCTTCACATTGAACTTGAAGCCGAACTGGGCAAGCTGCCCCGCACTGCGCAGCCGGCAGCCGGCCTGCCCATCGGCCGCGCCTGCCTGGATGTCTTCAGCCGGGCCGAAGCCGAAGCCAAGAAGATGCGCGATGAATACACGAGCACGGAGCATCTGCTGCTGGCGCTATCGATAGACAAGACCACGGGCGCGATCCTGGGGCGCAACGGCGTGGCCTATGACGACATCCTGGAAGCGCTGCAAGCTATCCGTGGCAGCCAGCGCGTAACCGGGCAGGATCCGGAATCGACTTACGAAAGTCTGAGTAAGTTCGGGCGGGACCTGACTGCCGATGCGCGGCAAGGCCGGCTTGACCCGGTCATCGGGCGCGATGAAGAGATTCGGCGCCTGATACACGTCATCAGCCGCCGCACCAAAAACAATCCCGTGCTCATCGGCGAGGCCGGCGTCGGCAAGACGGCCATCGCTGAAGGTCTGGCGCAGCGGCTGGTCAACGGCGATGTGCCGGAAGGGCTCAAGGACAAGACCATCATCGCGCTGGATCTCGCGGCGCTGGTCGCCGGTAGCAAGTTTCGCGGCGAATTCGAAGAGCGCCTGCAAGCGGTGCTCAAAGAAATCGCTGACAGCCAGGGCGCAATCATCCTCTTTATCGACGAGCTGCACAATATCGTCGGCGCCGGCAAGGCCGAGGGCTCAATGGACGCCGGCAATATGCTCAAACCGATGCTGGCGCGCGGCGAATTGCGCATGATCGGCGCCACCACGCTGGACGAATACCGGCATAACATTGAGAAGGACGCTGCCCTTGAACGCCGCTTTCAGCCCATCTTCGTTGACGAGCCCAGCGTCGAAGACACCATCAGCATTCTGCGCGGCCTGAAGGAGCGCTACGAAGTGCACCATGGCGTGCGCATCCAGGACAGCGCCGTGATCGCAGCGGCGGCGCTCAGCAATCGTTACCTGCCCGATCGCCAGCTGCCCGACAAGGCGATTGACCTCATCGACGAGGCGGCCGCCCACCTCAAAATGGAGATTGACAGCAAGCCAGAGCAGCTGGACAAGATTGAGCGCCAGCTGATGCAATTGGAGATAGAGCGCGAGGCGCTGCGCAAAGAAAAGGACGACGCCTCTCGGCAGCGGCTGGAAGATCTGGAGTTGGAATTGGCCGACGCCCAGGAAGCGCTCGACAGTCTGTTGGCCGTCTGGCAGCACGAAAAAGACGCCATCCAGCACATGTCTGATATCAAGCTGCAGATAGACGAGGCGCGGATACAGCTCGAGCAAGCCGAGCGGCGCAGCGATCTGGAAACCGCCGCGCGGCTGCGCTACGGCGTCCTGCCCGAGCTCGAAAGCGCTTTAAACGCAAGCGAAGCCAGGCTCGAATCGATGCGGGAGGACAGTCCGCTGATGCTCAAGGAAGAAGTGGATGCCGACGAAATCGCCGCCATCGTCAGCCGCTGGACCGGGATTCCGGTGGCACGCATGCTGGAAGGCGAAATCGAGAAGCTGCTGCACATGGAGCAGCGACTGCACGAGCGCGTGGTCGGCCAGGACGAAGCCATCGCCGCCATCTCAGCCGCCGTGCGCCGCAGCCGCGCCGGCTTACAAGATCCCAATCGGCCCGTGGGCGCCTTCCTCTTTCTGGGCCCGACTGGCGTCGGCAAGACCGAGACGGCGCGCTCGCTGGCGCATTTTCTCTTTGACGACGACAACGCCATGGCGCGCATTGATATGAGCGAATACGGCGAAAAACATAGCATCGCCCGCTTGATCGGCGCGCCACCGGGTTATGTCGGCTTTGAAGAAGGCGGCCAGTTGACCGAGGCGGTGCGGCGCCGTCCTTACAGCGTTGTGCTATTTGACGAGATCGAAAAGGCGCATCCCGATGTCTTCAACGTCTTCCTGCAAGTCTTTGACGACGGTCGGCTGACGGACGGCCAGGGGCGCACGGTCAACTTCAACAACTGCGTGATCATCATGACCAGCAATGTCGGCAGCGACCAGATCAAGCAGGCTGGCGCGGATGCCGACGCCCAACGCGGCGCCATTCTGAACGAACTGGACCGGCATTTTCGCCCTGAGTTCCTCAACCGGCTGGACGAAGTCATCGTCTTCCACAGTTTGACGCGCGCACACATCATTCGCATCGTTGATCTGCAGCTCGGCAATCTGGAGCGACTGCTGGCGGAGCGGCGCATCACGCTCGATTTGAGCGCGTCGGCCAAGGCGCTTCTGGCTGAATCGGGCTGGGATCCGGTCTACGGCGCGCGTCCGCTAAAGCGCGCCATCCAGCGCCAACTTCAAGACCCGCTGGCGCTGGCGCTGATCGATGGCGGCATTGTCGATGGGAATCATGTAAGCGTTGATGTCAGAGGGGACGGCGCGGAACTCGAAATCCGCTCGCAGCAATTGGAGCCGGTCTCAGTCTAAGTCTGGCGGACATTGAGCGAACGGCGGAGGCGTGCCGCCCCCGGCGCTATTCGGCTGGCGGCGGGACCGGCAGGTCAGCTTCGTCGGTGTCTTTCCACTTCTCGCCTTCGTCCACCAGCATGACTGGGATGCCATCGCGTATGGGGTACTTGTAGCCGCTGTCGTCGCAGACCAGCCAACAGTCTTTCACAATGCGCAACTGCCCGGGATCGTCACCCTTGTCCTTATAGTGAACCGCTACCGGACAGCGCAGAATTTCCATTAACTCGTCAGAAACTGCTGCCATTTGACATCCTCAATAGGTCGCCGGACAATGCTTCAAAGTATAACTTTGGGCCACATGAGCGTCAATTCGCAGGCCATCGCGGCTGTGGATTTCGCCGCCTGCCATTATAATCAGTGCGCGGAGCAGACCATCAACCAACAATTTCGACCACCGACAATGTATCAAGAAGCACAGGGACTCAGGCAGCGCGCGCGCGCCTCTCGCGATTTTCGATTGCGGTTCGTGCTGCTGCTCCTTGTTGTCTTGCTCGCTGGCAATGAAGCGCGAGCGCAAGTGCCGCGAGTGCCGACCTCCGTGCCCGGTACGCTGATTGAAGCGGGCGACTACATCCGCGCCGACCGCCTGGGCATCACCTTCATCAGTTATGTCGACGACAACATGGCGGCGGAACGTTATCGCAACGCCTTGTTGCTGGGCGCCGGCTGGAATCGCTGGCCGCTCTACTGGGATCGCGTAGAGCGGCAGCCGGGCAATTACGATTGGTCGGCCTATGACCGCTTGGTCGCGGCGGACATTCGCCATGGTTTGAAGATTAACGCCATTCTGCTCGGCCGGCCGGGATTCTGGCAAGACGGCGGCAGTATCACCAATCTGTACGCGCCCGTTTTCGCCAACGGTACGGACAGCGGGACGGCTGAAACGCTGATCAATCCCGACAACGCCTGGGCGCAATTCGTCCACTATGCGGTCACGAGATATCGGCCGGGCGGCGTCTTGGCGCAGCACAATGGTTTCGGCGCCGGGCAAGGAATCAGCGCCTGGGAGATTTGGAACGAGCCCGATATCCCGCAATTCTGGACCGGCGGCAGCGACGCCTACGCGCGCCTGCTCAAAACGGCGGCCATCGTGATCAAAACGGTCGATCCTCAGGCGCAGGTCATCTTTGGCGGCTTGCTCTACGCCAGCGACCAAAACTTCTTGACGCGAGTTCTACGCCAATTCCGCAATGACCCCCTGCGCGATCAGTTCAACTGGTTCTTCGACATTGTGGCGGTACACAGCTATGAGGACCCCTGGCGCAGCGGCTGGTTGACCAAAGTGGCGCAAGACACGCTGAGCCAGTACGAGCTGGCGCGCCCGGTATGGGTCAACGAGACGGGCGTATCCGTCTGGAATGACTACCCGGGACCGGTTTGGGCCTTTGGCGCCGAGCAGAGGCATCGTCTGGCGACAGCCGAGCAGCAGGCGCACTTTCTCATTATGAGTGCGGCATTCGCCTGGTCCAAAGGCGTCGAAGTCGTCTTCTATCACCAGCTCTACGATGATTGCGGCAACTATCCCGCGGGCACGGATTTTCCCTTTCATAATGGCGAATACTGCGCCAATGGCGCCTGTTTTGGCGATGCCTTCGGTTTATACCGCAACCATTCCGATTCACCCTGCTTCAGCCACCATCCCTTCGCCAATACGCCGCGGCCGGCCGCTACGGCATTTCGACTCCTGGCCGATGTATTCGGCGACCAGCCCTTCGTCCCGCTCAGCCTGACCGGGCTGACAGAAGCCGTAACCACAATCACCTTTCAGCGCGCAAACCAGGAACGAGTAATCGTGGTCTGGAACAACACCGCACAACCGCTGCAGCATAAAATCCGGGCCAGCGGAGCGGGAGCGAAGGTATTTCATTTGTCCGGCGGCGTGTCGCCGCTGCCGGCCGTCGACGGCGTCTATACGCTTCATCTAAAGCCCGCAGGCGACTTTAGCTATCCGGATCTCGAGAGCAATCGCAGCAGCGCAATCGGCGGCGAGCCGGTGATTCTGGTGGAATCGCCGAGCCAGTAGCGGATACACTACGCATATGAAGAGGCGGCAAATTCTGATTCTACTGGCCAGTTTAGTGGTCAGCGCCGCGCTGCTGCTGCTGATCCTGCGCGACATACCCGTAAATGATGTCTGGACGAGCATCAAGGCGGCCGATCCAGTCATGCTGCTGCTGGCATTCGGCTTGGTGGCGGCCTCTCTTTTGCTGCGCGGCATCCGTTGGTCCGTCTTGCTGCACCGGCGCATTCCCATCGTACCGGCGACGCACATGGTGAATGTGATGTTCCTGGGCAATCAGCTGCCGCTGCGGCTGGGTGAAGTCGCGCGCAGCGTGTTGGCCACGCGCAATCGAGTGCCCCTGGGTACAGCCGCCAGCAGCATCGTGGTCGAGCGCTTGCTCGATACCTTGATCGTTGTGCTGATGATTTCGGCCTCCGTCGGCGGGTCGCCCGAAGTAAGCGAGCGCGCTGCGCTTTTTGGCTTGCTCGCGCTTTTCAGTTTTGTGGTCTTGCTGTTTTTCGCGCGCTATCCACAGCTTGCGCATCGAATCCTGGACGGACTGTTGCGCCTGCTTCCAATCTTGGGTCGCTTGCCGCTGAAGGCGCTGCTCAATGACCTGCTCGCCGGCTTGCAACCCCTGGCGCACATACGCGCGCTGCTGAGCATTCTGTTTTGGACGGCAGTCGCCTGGGGCGTATCGCTCTTCGGCTACTACTGCCTTCATCTCGCGCTGGGCATCAAGACGGATTACCTGCGCAGCGTACCGCTGGGCGTATCGCTGGCGGCGCTGGCGCTGGCTCTGCCGGTCAGCATCGCCGGCCTGGGGTCCTTTGAAGGCGCCATCGTCGTCAGCGGGAATATCGTCGGCATGGAGCCGCTGGAATCGGTGTCGCTGGGCTTCCTGTTTCACGGTGTATCAGTGCTGAGCTATGCCATCTGGGGCACGATCGGGCTGCTGGCGCTGGGGGTTTCACCCGCATCCGCCTTCCGGGCCGAGGCGCGCAAGGATAACACCGAAGAGACTATTCCCGCGTGAGAAACTCGTGTACCAGCGACTGAAAGTGGTGCACGCCATTCTCGCGCAAGACTGAAAAGCGCCCAGTCTCATAGGCTTTGGAGCGCAAGCCGCGCTGGACCCACTCGCAGAGCTCGATATCTTCCTGCTGGATCTCGTCGCTGAAGGCGATAATCTGCTGCATGCTCTCCCAGCCTTCTCCTGTTCCCGGCGCTTCGAAATACCACTCGAAGCGCGTCAAAGTCTTGTCATGGCCCAGCGGGATGATGATATTGATCGACGTATTGTCCAGATAGACGTTCAGCATAACGTTGGGGAAAATCCAGTAATACAGGGCGTCTTCTTCGGCGTCACCGCTGCGTACATAACGCCGATCGCGCGTTTCGCCCGCTGCCACATCGCGGATAGGCGCGTGCTGTTTGGAATAAAATCGATACGTATCCACGCGATACTGGTCGTAGTCGACTTCGCGGAACAAGCCGGGATGCGCAATCGGCAGGTGATAGCCCTCCAGGTAATTGTCGACGTACACTTTCCAATTGCAGTCGATAACATAGTCACGCCGCTCGACCAGGCGCATCTGGCTCAGATTGAATCCGGCCGCTGCGATTTCGCCGGCGATTTTGCCGTATGTCGATGCCATCGAGGCCGCGGACGGGTCGAGGTTGACAAATATCCAGGGTCCCCAGGCTTCGACCAGAACCGGTTGCAAGCAAACGGCTTGCGCGTCCCAATCTTTGACGCCTTCAAACTCGGGCGCGCGCAGCAGCCGGCCATTCAGGTCGTAGGTCCAGCCGTGGTACTTGCACTGCAGGCTCTTGCGATTGCCGCGTCCATGCGCGACGACGGCGGCGCGATGCGGGCATACGTTATAGAAGGCGCGCAATTCGCCATCCTTATTGCGCACGACGATGAGTGGCTGATCCAGGACCTCGCAGCTGAAGAAATCGCCCGCGCGCAAGACGTCCTCCAGCCGACCAACCGGTTGCCAGGTCCTGTAGAAGATCTTTTCGGCTTCCAAAGTCAGAAATTCGGGCTCGGTATACCAGCGCGCCGGCATCGTCTTCGCCAGAGCCAAGTCGGCGGCCGGCTTGTAGTCGCTCAGGTCGATGGTCGACATTTTGCAGCGGCCTCACTCTGAATCCGGCGATATTACAGAAATTTTACGATTGTTAGAACGGTCGAAAGCATATTTCCGTATAATGATAAGTGAGAGAATCTGGCGCGCGTATTGCAGATTGTACGCGAAATGCGCCATGATTCGCCAATGACCATTGCAGATGCGGGAGTAGGGTTAAGTTGCGGAATAAACTGAGATACTTTTGGGGTCTGGCGCTGCTGCTTGCTGTCGGCTGGATGGTTGTGGGGGCTCTACTCACATCAGATGCCATCAACACCGGCAGTGTCGGTGCTGAAGTGTCCAGCGAAGCCAAGGCGCTGGTGTCCGATCTGGGTATTCAACTGGCTGCCGATTTTCCCCTGCCGCTCGTTTTTGTCCTGAGCGGGCTGCCGGTAGCCGTGGTGGCGCTGTTCTTCTTGTGGCGCAACCGGCGCGTGATGCGCGGCGACGCGGGCGTCAGCCACGAGCAAATCGTCCGGCGGCAGACGATTCTGATCACGATCCTCGCGCTGATCGTGGCGCTGTTCTTGTGGAATATGCCTGATGTGGAACAGCGGGTCGTGCAGCGGGACGGGACCATTGTGACGCAAAGCAGCGCCTTCACCGCATCGACCATCACCTATCCGATTCGGCTCTTCGTCACCTTCGTGCATGAAGCCAGCCACGCGCTGGCCGGGCTGCTGTCCGGCGGAACCGTGCTGGGCTTTACCGTGTCGCCTAATGGATCAGGTGTGGCCACAATCGCCGGCGGCAACATTGCCTTGATCGCGCCGGCCGGTTATCTGGGCGCGGCACTGTTCGGAACCATGCTCTTTTTCATTACCAGCCGCAAGCCCCGCTGGACACGCGGCCTGGCCGTTGCCATCGGCGTCGCTATTGTCGTGCTCACGCTCAGCTTCGCCACGCCGGACGCGGAGCAAAACCGCACCGCTCAAATCGTCGGCATCGGCTTTGGCGCTGGTCTGATTGCGCTGGGCGCCTTCGCCCCCAGGGTGATCACCGTCTTCTTGCTGAACACATTGGCGATCTTGACCGGGCTTAACGCCGTGTTCGACCTGTGGAGCGTCGTGCGCAATCCCAATCCGGCGCTGGACGGCGCGCTTAACGACGCCGCCAACTTTTCGGCCCAAGTGACGCCACTATTGCCGGCAGCGGTTGTCGCGCTGATGTGGGCCCTGATCGCCGTCGGCATGTTGTCGGCAGCAATCTACTACGGACTCGTCAAACAAGTGGGAGGAGAGATAAGTCAAGCCGTTCGCGGCTAAGTTTGGACAATCCCGTTTGAAGCGTGTTAAGATAACCATACGAGCAATGGAACTCAACTGCAAGTCACGAAGGAGATTCTAGGAGAGTCATCATGCTTAGGAAATTCGTAGAGCGCAAAGTACGGCGGCAGATCGCGCACAGAAGTCTGGCGATCTCGATAATGGCCTTTTTTGCCATTTTGGCGCTTTGGTATACCGAGAGCTTTAGCAATATCGTGCACCCGCTGCGTATGTTCATCAACAACATTCACGGCGGCCTAAGCGCATTCGCCATCCAAGTCACCGGCGGAACAGTACATAGTTTTACTTTGTCGCCTGCAGGTTCGTATGTAATCGAGTTTAGCGGCGGCGCAGACGCTTTGACGATGTCAGCCGGATATCTCGGATCGGCGCTGCTGGGCGCGGTCATGTTTTTCCTGGTGAACCGCGCGCCCCACCTGGTACGTGGCATGGCGATGATTACTGGCGCGTTTACCGTAGGCTTCCTGGCGCTCTTCATTCGACCCGACGCCACCGGCGACTGGATATCGATGTTCGTCTGCATCGGCTTTGGCCTGTTGCTCATTGTCCTGGGCTGGAAGGGACGCGGTGACATTAACCAATTGCTGTCGAAGCGTTCAATAACGCAAATCGTGATGACAATTGCTTCGCTTATGACTGCCTGCCACATTTTGCTAGATCTGCCGGTCATTCTCAATTCGCCGGCCATGGTGGATGACGCCATTACCAATCCAATCGCTTACTTCTCAGAGAACGTCATGCCAGCGCTATCGATCCCGGTAGTCGCGTTAACCTGGTCAGCCATTGCCATTGCCATGCTCGCGGCGGCCTTCTATCTGAGCATTTCGCGGCAACTGAAGCAGATTCCCAAGAACGACGACATTCTGTAAACCGCCGCCTACATACTCCCGACATCGTTTACATTTACCGGGCGCGCCAAACGGCGCGTCCTTGCTTTTCCTGGCGCGCCTGAACAATTGCTGGCGCCCGACTGCTCACTTGCAACGCAAAATCAGAAAAATAGAATTGTTTTCATTGCAGTTTGCAAAATGGATTAACTGATGTTAAAATAAGTCTGTTGCGATGACTTTACGCTGATTAATGGTGATGAAACTTTGAGCGCGCAGACGACCGCTTCACATAATCGACCGGCAGACTTTGACTCGCCGCTTAACTGGCGCAGCCAGGCATGGCTGGCGCCGCGACTGGTGGCGCTCACGCTATTCGCCATCGTCTTCAGTTTTCTCGCGGAGCGGGCTTCTGCTTACGCGGGCGTGATTCTCTTGTTCAACATCGTCGCCTACCTTGCCGGCGGCTACAACGGCGCCAGGACCGCGATCGAGAGTCTTGCGCAAGGAAAAGTTGATGTCGATCTGCTGATGCTGCTGGCGGCCTTGGGCGCGGCATTGATCGGCCAGTGGCGCGAAGGCGCGATTCTGCTCTTCCTCTTCTCGCTCAGCAACGTACTGCAAGATTACGCCATCGGGCGCAGCCGCAGCGCCATCCGCGGTCTCTTCGCCCTTTATCCCGAAGTAGCCAAGGTCAAGCGCGGCGGGCGCGTTGTCGAGCTCAAGATCAGCGAGATCAGGATCGGCGATACCGTGTTGATCGAACCCGCCGAGCGGATACCGGTTGATGGCATGGTGCTGGCCGGCCAGTCGGCGGTGGACGAGAGCCCCATCAGCGGCGAGTCCATGCCGGCGGACAAGGCGGCCGGTGACCCGGTTTTTGCGGGGACGCTCAATGGCCCGGGCATCCTCGATGTTCGCGCGCAGCGATCCGCCGGGCAAACGACACTGTCGCGCATCATCAGATTGGTCGAAGAAGCGCAAGACAGCAAAGCGCCGACCGAACGCTTTCTCGAGCGCTTCGAGCAGGGTTACGCCAAGCTGGTGATTCTGGCTGTCACGCTGCTCATCCTGGTTCCACCGGCGCTGGGCCTCAGCGACTTTCAGAGCAATTTTTACCGGGCCATGGTGTTGATGACGGTTGCATCGCCCTGCGCCCTGGTGATCAGCGTACCCTCCGCGATCATATCCGCGATCGCGTCCGCAGCCCGCGACGGCGTCTTGTTCAAAGGCGGCGCCAGCCTGGAGCAACTCGCCGCGGTCAAAGTCTTCGCCTTTGACAAAACCGGAACGCTCACGCTCGGCGAACCGCGAGTCTCCCAGATTGTTTGCGCGCCCCAGGTCAGCGAGTCAGAGCTGTTAACCTATGCCGCGTCGGCTGAAGCGCGCTCGGAGCATCCGTTGGCCAAAGCGATTGTTGGGCGAGCGCAAGCGTCCGCCCTCCCCCTGCGCGAGCCAACAAAGTTCGAGGCGCTGCCCGGCCACGGCGTGTGCGCCGAGCTCAACGGGCGCACGCTGCGTGTTGGGCGCCTCGCGCGCCTGTCGGGCTGCCCCGCTGTGCCTACAGCACTGAGCGACAAGCAGCGAGAATTGGAGGACGGTGGCCAGACGGTCGTGGCGGTTCTGCGCGACCAAGAGTGGCTGGGTCTGATCGCGCTGGCCGACGAATGCCGAGCCGACGCCGCGCCCCTGATTGCAGCGCTGAAGCATCGCGGCATCATGACGGTTGTTCTGACGGGCGACAACCAACGCGTCGCCGATTCCATCGCCGAGCAAGTCGGCATCAGCCGGGTTTACGCTGGCCTGCTGCCAGACGAAAAGGCGTTAACGGTTAGCGAACTGCGCCGCGAATTCGGTCCCGTCGCGATGGTCGGAGATGGCATTAACGACGCGCCGGCCCTGGCGCTGGCTGATATCGGCATCGCTATGGGCGGGGCGGGTACGGACGTCGCGCTGGAAACGGCGGATGTCGTGCTGATGAGTGATCGGCTGGGGCGCATCGCCGCTGCCCTGCGGCTGAGCGCGCGCGCCCGCCGAGTCGTCCAGCAGAACATCGCTTTCTCGCTGGCGGTGATCGCGCTGCTGACTCTGGGTGTGTTTGCCGTCGATTTACCCTTGCCGCTGGGCGTGCTGGGTCACGAAGGCAGTACGGTGATTGTAGTGATGAACGGTTTACTCAGTCTGCTGCTGCTGCCCGAATTGCGTCGGCGGCGGCTGGCTCGCGCTCGAGAAGCCTAGGGCCTGAACTGCGTATGCTCCCATTCGGCGAAGCAGTCATGCAGCTTTAGCCGCTGGTACTTCCCGGTCGATGTTACTGGAATCTCCTTGCCGAAGACGACCACCTTGGGCGACTTTTCGAAGGGCATATGCTCGCGACAGTTGGCGATAATGGCTGCTTCGTCGAGCTTGACACCCTCCTCCAAAACCACGTAGGCGCCAACTTCTTCACCATAGTAGTCATTCCTGAAGCCGACAGCCAAACCCACCTTGATACCGTCGATGCCGAGCAGTACCTCTTCGATGTCAAAGGGGCTCAACTTCACGCCGCCGCGATTGATCAGCTCCTTGATGCGGCCGGTTATAAAGAAGAATTGCCGACCGTCTCCGTCGCGCAGATAATAGCCTTCATCACCGCTGCGGAACCACTGAAATTTGAAGGTCTCGGCGTTTGCGTCGGGTCGTTTGAAATAGCCTTGCATCACATTGTGGCCGCGTATGCAGATCTCGCCGCGTTCGCCCTCGCCCAATCGGTGGCCACTGCCGTCCGCGGAAAAAATCGCCATCTCGTTCGGCTCAATCGGGCAGCCGATGCTGGGATAGTCATGCGCCAGCAGCCAACGCTGATTGGCTTGCCAGGACAGGTTGACCGGCAGGAAGCATGAATAGCAGGTCGTCTCGCTCAAGCCATAGCCGTGAATGATAGTAATGCCGAACATGTCGCTGAATGCTTTGGCCAGCCCGACTGACAGCGTACCGGCGCCGCAGATCAGATGACGAAAATGGATCAGGTCGCGGCGATTAATCCCTCCGCCGAAAATCGTATTGCCCTTGGCGCGTTCGCGCTCGCCATATTCGATCAGGAATTGCAGCAAGGTCGGCACCACGCTAACCACATTCACGCCCTCGCGCACGATCCGTTCCCAGAATTGCGAGACGCTGAAACGGCGATTGAGCACGGCGCAGCCGCCGACATACAGCGGCATGATCAGCGTCACGACAATGCCGTTGACGTGATGAATCGGCAAGACGCACATCGTGCGCTGATTGCCGGTGATCGCTTGCCAGCTGCTGATCCCTTGCGCATCCACCAGCAGGTTGTATTGCGACAGGATGACGCCCTTGGGCGCGCCAGTGGTGCCGCTGGTATACACCAACAAGGCTTCATCATTGAGGCCGGCCGTGGCCTCGCCGCCATCGCTCAGCGGGACATCCGCCGACTTGGCGCCCGACTCGTCCGCCAGATAAGTGGTTGGGCGGTTTTTCAGCGCCGCGTAAAAGTTGATGTGGCGCTCATTGGCCGCCCCGCCCACTTGAACGATTAGCTCAATATTGGCTACGCCCTTATCGCCATTGACGCCTTTCACGATATTCTGGGCGCGCTCCAAATACTCGCTGCGCACGAAGCAGACCTTGGCTTCGCTGTTGCGCAGGATAAAGGCGATACGGCGGTCATCCTCGGCGACATTTTGTGGCGCTACCGTCGCGCCGATGACCCAGCAGGCGAAATAAATCAGTACCGTATCCACATGATTGTAGGCAATGGTGGCGACGCGATCGCCGCGCCGAATGCCCAGATCTTCGACCATGAAGTTGGCCGCCTGATGCACGCGCGCATTGAACTCAGCGTAAGTGAATTTCTGTGCGCCGTCGTCATTGTCGTAATAAATCAGACAGGTCTTGTCGCCCGAAGTCTTGCTGTGCATGGACAGCAAATCGCGGATATTGCGGAAGGGAACCTTTTTCAGTTCCGGTGGAACGCCGTCCTTGATTCGCGCCTGATAGAGGTTGGCTGCTATGCGCGTGTCCAATTGTATCGCCATCGAGATTATCTCCATCACCGCTTGACAGGCTGCCAAGTCAGTATAGCAAGGACATCCTGAAAATGCAGAAGAGGTTTGCGCCGACGAATGTTCCTCGGCATGAGCGCTCCTCTCGCTCAGCGAAACCTGATAATGCCGCCTATACTTTGGTAGACTGACGCCCGCAAGAGGATTTCTCCACCCTTCGGTGTACAAGTCTGCGTTGTGAGACAGCGATCAATTCAGTCATAAGAGCGAAAAGCCTATGCGACAACTTTGCGTAATCGGGTCCGGCTATGTGGGTTTGGTTACCGGTACTTGTTTCGCTGACATGGGGAACCGGGTCACGTTGGTTGATATCGACGAGCGCAAAATCGAGATGCTTCAAGCGGGGCAGATGCCGATTTACGAGCCCGGCCTGGCGGAGACAGTGCTGCGCAATAGCGAGGCCGGGCGCATGCGCTTTACCACTTCTTACGAAGAAGGGTTGCAAGACGCGGAGTTCGTATTCATCTGCGTCGGAACGCCCTCGGGCGTGGACGGCGAAGCGGACCTGCAATACGTGCGCGCCGCGGCGCAGACCATCGCCGAGACCATGCGTCATCCCCTCATCGTGATCAACAAGTCTACCGTTCCCGTGGGCACCGGCGATTGGACCACCGAAATCATCAGCAGCAATCAGCCGCAACCAGTCGACTTCGCCGTGGTGTCCTGTCCGGAATTCCTGCGGGAGGGTTCTGCCCTGGCCGACTTTATGCACCCTGATCGCACCGTGCTGGGCTCGACTGACCGCGTCGCGGCAGAAAGAGTGGCGGAGCTGTACGCCCCGCTGGACGCGCCCATCGTCATCACGGATATCCGCACGGCGGAGATGATCAAGTACGCCTCCAACGCTTTTCTGGCGACCCGCATCAGCTTCATCAACGAGATCAGCATCATTTGCGAACGGCTTGGCGCGGATGTGACCGAAGTCGCGCGGGGCATGGGTTTCGATAAACGCATCGGTCCGCACTTTTTGCAGGCAGGCGTCGGCTTTGGCGGCTCCTGTTTCCCCAAAGATGTCAAAGCCCTGGCCAATATGGCGCAAACGCACGGCATGCACCCGCAGCTGCTCAACGCGGTGATGGAGATCAACGCCTTTCAGCGGCGCCAAATCACGCTGAAAACCCGCGAAATGCTCGGCGGCTCAGTCAGCGGCAAGACAGTCGCTATTCTGGGCCTGGCCTTCAAAGAGAACACCGACGATATCCGCGAATCGCCCTCGCTGACGGTGGCGCGCTCGCTGCTCAACCAAGGCGCGACGGTGAAAGCATACGATCCGGTGGCCATGGCTGGCGCCAGCCGCGAGGCGCCCGGCATAATCATGTGCGACCATCCCTATGGCGCTGCTGAAGACAGCGACGCCCTGCTCGTACTGACGCCCTGGAACGAGTTTAAGCATCTGGATATGCGGCGCGTCCTGCAAACGATGCGGCGCCCGATTCTGATTGATGGACGCAATATGTACAGTCCGGACGAATTGCGCGCGATCGGCTTTGAGTACCGTGGTGTCGGCCGCGGCTACAACGGCGAAGGCACACATGACAACGGCGACCCAGCGGCGGTAGAGTCCGCCTAGACCGGTTGAAGATCGACGATTTGCGACAAGCGCAGCTGCGCTGCTGTGCCGCCCACAGCCCCGGCAACCGCGCGCCCGCACTCGCAAGCAATCGATAGACAGGTCGGCACCGGCAACCCTGACAGCCAACCCGCCAGGAAACCAGCATCGAAACTGTCGCCGGCGCCGATGCCGTCTCCGCCTTCGACTGCCGGCAGTACCGCCTGCACGAAAGATCCGTCGCCTTGCCAGGCCAGCGCGCCAGCTAAATCCCGCTTGACGACCAGCAGCGGCACACGCCGCCGCAAATGCGCAAAGGCCGCGCCCGCGTCCGCCTGCCCGCTGAGGTGAATCGCTTCCTGCTCATTCGGCAGCAGGACATCAATCAGCGGCAGCGCCTGCGCCAGCCCGTGATCCCATACTTGGTTCGGATCCCAATTGGTGTCCAGCGATGTGGTCAAGCCGAGCGCTTTCGCCCGCCCCAAAATGTCGATCCAGTGCGGCAGCAAGCCGGTCTGCAAGTACAGGCTGCCGTAATGCAAATGGCGCGCCGAGAGCAGCAAATCGTCGGTGACATCGTCGATCGTAACAGCGCTCAGCGAGCCCGGGTGCGTCAGCATGGCGCGGTCGTCGCCTTGCACCAGGTGCGCCGTGACGCCGGTGCGCAAACTGCTATCGACCACGATGTAGCGCGTGTCGACGCCGGCAGCGGATAATGTATCCGTGATCAGCCGGCCAAAGGCATCATCGCCCACATAGCCTACGAGCGCCACCTTCAAGCCGAGCTTGGCGGCTTGCGCGGCGAATATGCAGCACGAACCGCCCATTTCCAGGTCGTAATCGGCAACAAGCTTTTCGACCTGGCCGAATTGCGGCGCGACATCGGCATCTTTAAGAATCAGGTCGACGCAGGTATCACCAAACACGACCAGATCGAAGGGCTTGCTTGACATCGCTCAGTGCCTGCTTTGAATCATTTGCCCGCGTCTACCAATAGAATCGCTGGTCGGCGCGGCCTTCTTCACGCTCGTCAACCAGCTGCTTGGTCGCCTCGTCGTCAGTCACTTCCGCGCCGAAGACATCCCACCAGATGCCGGAACGCGGCAAGCGGCTGTAGCGTTCGATTTGCGCCACAATCATGCAGGAGCGCTCCTCTAGGCGGGCTTCGGCCAGGGCGCTTTTCAATTCATCCTCGTCCTTGACATTCCAGGCGCGCAGGCCCAGGCTTTCGGCGTTCTTGGCGTAATCGATCTCAACGAACTCGCCGTCATCCAGCCGGCCCGTCTCTTGATTGCGCACGCGAAATTCGTTGCCCAGGCTATGCCCGACCAGCACTTTTTGATGCCCGTGAATGGACTGGAAACCGTCATTCTGCAGCAAAATGACCGTCAGCTTGACGCCTTCTTGCACCGCCGTCTTCAGCTCCATGGGATGCAGCAGATAGTTGCCATCGCCGAGGAAAACGTAGACTTCGCCAGCATCGGGGCGCGCCAGCCGCACGCCAATCGCGCCCGGAATGTCGTAACCCATGCAGGAGTTTCCGAATTCCAGGTGAAGGATGCGCCCGGCGGTCGCTTCGAAAAGCTGATGCAAATCGCCCGGCGCCGTGCCGGCCGCGCATACCAGCGTGTCGCCCGCGTCCATGAAGTCGTTCAGCGCGCCAATCACCTGGGCTTGGCTCATCCGCTCGTTGGGATACTGAATGTAGACCGAGTCGCGCTTCTGCTGCAGCCAGCCCTGGCGGTCCACCGCGATTGACTCGACGTAGCCGGCATGGGGTTTGATACCGGCTTGCGCGCCGGCGGCGATCAGCTGGCGCAGGGTATCGCGAGCGTCCGCGACAATCGGCAGCGCGCCCAGCTTATGCGCATGCGCCCCACTGACATTGATGCTGACAAATTTGACGTCCGGGTTCTGCCAGGCGGAGTAGGAGCCAGTGGCGAAGTCCGCCAGTCGCGCGCCGATGAGGAAGACCAGATCGGCATCAGCCGCGTATTTGCCCGAGAGCGGCGTGCCGGTATGGCCGCTGCCGCCGATGAGCAGCGGCGATTCTTGCTGCAGCGCGCCACGTCCGGAATGCGTCTCGCCGACCGGTATGCCAAATGAATCCGAGAATTCGCGCAATTCGGCCCAAGCTTTGGAATAATGCACGCCGCCCCCGGCCAGAATATAGGGCCGCTCGGCCTGTTTCAGTAGCGCGATCGCTTCTTCCAGTCGCTGCTGGTCGGGCTGCCGCCGTTCAATGCGCCAGACTTTCTTGCGGAAGAAATTGAGCGGATAATCGAAGGCGACGCTCTGGATGTCTTGCGGCAAGGCGATGGTCGCCGGTCCGGCGTCGACCGGATCGGTCATGACGCGCATGGCCTCCGGCGCAGCGTACAAGATCTGCTCGGGGCGGGTGATGCGGTCGAAGAATTGGCTCACGACGCGGAAGCAATCCGTGACGCTCATATCCAGCGACACCGGATGCTCGATATCTTGCAGCACCTGCCCTTGGAAGCGGGTCGCATAATAGTCCGACGGCAGCAGCAACACCGGCAGGCGGTTGATATGCGCGGTGGCGGCGCCGGTGACCATATTGGTGGCGCCCGGCCCGATAGACGTCGTACAGGCAAATGTCTGCGTACGCAGGCGCGTCCGTGAAAAACCGGAGGCGGCGTGCACCATGGATTGCTCGTTGGTCGGCTGAAAATAGGGCAAGTCCGCGCCGTATTCCCATAGCGCCTGGCTCAATCCGCTAACATTCCCATGGCCGAAGATGCCCCAAATGGCGGGAATGAAACGCTGCTCTTCGCCGTCATATTCGCTGTACTGCATCTGCAAAAACCTGATCAACGCCTGCCCCATTGTCAGGCGCTGTGTTTCTTGGCGAAGGAATGGTCGAAACATTATTTTGGGCTCCTTAGATTTCTACGGCAGCGCTTGACGTTCATTCAGTTCCAACGGCCTCCAAAGCCAGTTCCTCGGCAAAACCCAGGTAGCTGGTCGGCGTAAGCTCCAGGAGCCGCGTCGATTCGTCGCTGGGGAGGTCCAAACCGGCGATGAACTCGCGCAGACCGGCCCGCGTCACTTGCTGGCCACGGGTAAGCGCCTTCAGCCTTTCGTACGCATCGGCGTGGCCCCGCTTACGCAATATGGTCTGAATCGCCTCCGCCAATACTTCCCAGGCGTCTTCAAGATCGGCGGCGAGCGCGTCATGATTGACTGCAAGTTTTTTCAGCCCGCTCTGAATGGAAAGTAGCGCCAGGTAACTGTGGGCGATGGCGACACCGTAATTGCGCAGAGCCGACGAATCGCTCAGGTCGCGCTGCATGCGCGAAACCGGCAGCTTGCCCGCCAGATGCGCCAAGCCGCTGTGGCTGATGCCCAAATTGGCTTCGGCATTTTCGAAATCAATCGGATTCACTTTGTGCGGCATGGTGGACGAGCCGATGTCGTCGGCGGCTGCCTGCTGCCGGAACACACCCAGCGAAATATAACTCCAGATATCGCGGCAGAAGTCGAGCAGAACGGTGTTGAAGCGCATGAGGCTGTGCGCCAGCTCCGCCAGGTAGTCATGCGGCTCGATCTGCGTGGTCAAGGGATTGAATGCCAAGCCAAGCCCGACCACAAACTGCTGCGACAATTCCCGCCAGTCCACATCGGGATAGGCGATCCGATGCGCATTATAGGCGCCCGTCGCGCCGTTAAATTTGCCTAGATATTCCTGTGCTTCAACTTGCCGCAACTGACGTTTCAGCCGATGTGAGAAGACGGCCAGTTCTTTGCCCAGCGTGGTGGGCGTGGCCGCCTGCCCGTGAGTCCGCGCCAGCATCGGCGTCGCAGCGGACTGACGCGCCAGCGTGGCGATCTGTTCCAGGACAGAATTGGCCGCCGGCAGCCACACCCGGCACATGGCATCGCGAAACATCATGGCATAAGCCAAGTTATTGATATCATCCGAGGTGCAAGCGAAATGCACCGAAGACTCGACATCGCAAAGGTCGCCGTCTCGCAAGCACTCGCGGATATAATACTCGACCGCCTTGACATCGTGTTTCGTCCGCGCTTCAATGTCCTTGATGCGGCACG
Organism: Chloroflexota bacterium; assembly: GCA_011523515.1. Classification (GTDB taxonomy): domain Bacteria; phylum Chloroflexota; class Anaerolineae; order Aggregatilineales; family Phototrophicaceae; genus UBA6055. Next base: position 13,143 of record WTGO01000094.1, on the reverse strand, counting down.
CCGCGCAATCGTCGAAGCCAGCCCAAAGCGACGTCAGAAATTCTTCCTCCGCAGCCGAGAATTGCCGGATGTGAGTAACCTCTGCCGCTTCCGACAAGGCGAGCAGCCAGCCCACTTCCACTTTCAGCCGATATTGCATCAATGCCCATTCTGAAAGAAAGGGTCGCAACGCTGCGGTCTTTTCGGCGTAGCGCCCGTCCAGCGGGGAGAGCGCGTGCAGGTCAAGGGTCATGTCGTTTCTTGTGCTAGATGGTCCGGCGCGTGTATTGTACACCGAACCGACAGACATTTCCGCCTCCGCGCTAAACTAGGCCTGCATTTGCGGCTGCGCACAAGGCATAATACCGCCCGGCTGAACCTGGCAACGGAGTCGAGGATATGTCGATGCTGATCAAGTCTACGCCACGAGCAGACGGCTTCCGCATGCCCGCCGAGTGGGAGCCGCACGCCGGCTGTTGGATGCTGTGGCCCCAGCGCCGCGATACCTGGCGCTACGGGGGCAAACCGGCGCAAGTCGCTTTCGCTGAAGTAGCGCGGCAAATCGCCCGCTTTGAGCGTGTGACCATGGGCGTCAACGGCGATCAATTCCAAAATGCGCGCGCTCAGCTGCCACCGCAAGTGAGGGTCGTCGAGCTATCCAGCAACGATGCCTGGTCGCGCGATTGCGGCGCGACTTTCGTCGTGAATGATAGCGGCGACGTACGCGGCATCGACTGGATGTTCAACGCTTGGGGCGGCTTGCAGAAGCGCATGTATTACCCCTGGGACCAGGACGATCTCGTCCCGGCCAAAATGCTCGAGATCGAAGCGCTGGATCGCTACAAAGCGCCGCTGATCATGGAAGGCGGCTCCATCCATGTCGACGGCCAGGGCACGCTGCTCACGACCGAGCAATGCCTGCTGCATCCCAATCGCAATCCCAATCTTTCGCGCGCGGAAATCGAGCAGCGCCTGTCGGACTACCTCGGCATCGACCACATCATCTGGTTACCGCGCGGCGTGTATGAAGACGAGACCGACGGCCATGTCGACAATCTATGCTGTTTCACGCAGCCCGGCGTGGTGGCCCTGACCTGGACCGACGACCGCGCCGACCCGCAGTATGAGCGTTCAGCGGAAGCATACGACGTACTGATGTCGGCGCGTGACGCGGCTGGGCGCAGCCTGGCGGTGCACAAGATCCATCAGCCTGACCCCATGACGATGACGAAAGAAGAAGCCGGCGGAATTGATGTGGTCGATTCAGCCTTTCTGCGGCCGGAGGGCGAACGCCTGGCGGGCTCGTATATCAATTTCTATATCGCCAACGGCGCCATCATCCTGCCCCAATTTGAAGACAGACATGATGCCGTGGCGCGCCGCAATCTAGCGGAGTTGTTCCCGCGGCGCGAGATCGTGGGCATCAGCGCGCGCGAAATCTTGTTGGGCGGCGGCAATATTCATTGTATTACGCAGCAGCAGCCGGCCGGCCGCTAACCGCGCCAACGGAAAAGGGCAGCATGTCCGAATATGTCACGGTGGAAGTCGAATACGGCGGCGACGCCAATATCGCTGAACTCTACGTCAATCAAGTGCTGACGAGCGAAGGCGAAGAACACTACCGGGATCCCGCTGCCGGCGATCTCGGCTCGCCGATCGCCCAGATGCTCTACACGGCCGTGGAAGGCATCATCGGGCTGACCATCAGCGAAGACTGCCTAACGGTTCAACGCGATCCGGACTACCCCTGGGAAGCGATCATTGACGAGGTGCGCGACGCCTTGCGCGATTGGTATCTCTAGTCAGAACCGGTCGACGACTGGCTGCCCTGGGCCGCATCGCGACTTTTCCGCGCAGGAGCTGCTGACGCTGCGCCGTCGCCGCCGACTTGCTTGAACATCCGATTCACCTGCTGCTGATCGCCCGACTCCAAAACGGACAGCATTTCACCGGAGGACATCTTGCGGTAGTCGCGCCGGGGCTTGCGCACGGCGACATCTGTTATCAGGCGCGACAGTTCGGCTGACTCGCACTCGGGACAAATGAGCGCAGCGGCATCGTACTCCGCGTAGCTGCGAGTATTGACGCTGAAGCGCAGTTGGCAGGCATCACAACGGAAGTCGTATTGCGGCATAGCGCCTATCGCAATCAGCTCGGCCGCAGGTCGGGGCCGGCCTCCGGCTGGGCGGCGCGGCGCTCCAGCGCCTCGGTCTGCCCCATGTCCGGGTTCCATTCGTCCAGCAGCGCGTCCTTGTGCCGGGTGGCGATCCAGCCGCCCAGATCACGCGCGATGCGCTCCAGCATTTTAGGCTGCGCCCAGGTCGCGGTATCCACTTGTACGGCAACGGCGCCGGCGTCGATGAAATCGCGCGCGTCACCCGGCGAATGGATGCCGCCGCAGCCTATGATAGGAATCTCGTCCGGAATCTCTCGCCGCAGCCGCCCGACCATGCGCAGCACAAGCGGTTTGATCAGGGGCCCATAGATTCGGCCGCTGACCAGGCGTCCGGCGTGGATGTCACGGGCAGTTCCTCGCGGCGCAGCAGTCAACACCAGCGCGTCCGCGCCCGCCTCTGCCAGCGGCAGCGCCAGCTCATAGCACTCATAGAAGGGCAAACGCACGAGCAGCGGCTTCTCCATTTTGGCGGCTTCTACCATAGCCCGGGCGTCTTCCAGGTCGATATCATCGCTCAACCCTAATTCGACCGCCGCGACTTCGTCGACTTCGTCCAGCACTTCGCCGGCTTGTACAACCTGGTCCACGCGCGTTCCCACCAGGTGCAAAATCACCGGTATCGGCAGCTTGGCCCAGATCTTGCGGTTGCGGCTGATCACTTTGGACAGGCCCGGATTCGGCAAACCCGTATGCAATAGAATTCCCGCGTCCAAGGGAATCATGCGCGTGCCCGAGGCCGGATTCCACGCGTCGATCGTCACCGGATTGGTCACCAGCGCGCCCAATTTGTCGTAATCGACCAAATGTTTGTAGCTGTCCGCAAAGCCAAGTGTACCCGCCGCCGGCATCACCGGGGTCGATACAATGAGGCTGTATTTGCCGGGCCGCGTGATTTCAATTGCCATGGCAAGTCCCGGGCGCTAATTCAGGCGCAAAGTTGTCAGATCAAAGGCGGGCCCGTCCACACATTGCAGCTTGCGCGTCCCGCGCAAGTTCAGCATGCAGGCCTGGCAGGCGCCGACGCCGCAGGGCAGCTGCCTCTGCAGCACGCCAAATACGAAGTTTGCCGGCACATCATTGCGCCGCGCGCGCATCACGCGCATGATGTCACCCAGATGCTCGAGTTCGTCGCCGGGTCCGACCGCGGCAAACACTTGATCGGCCCAGCCCAGCGTCATGACCATGTCACTCCAGGTCAAGTCGTCGTCGGCCTGAATGATCTCGATTTCGCCCGGCAGGTGGCTGGTTTCGTAGTTGCGCGCCGCGCCCATCAAGACCATGGTAATGCTGACTTGCCGCTCAAGAAGCGGCGCCAGCATCATGAGCAGGGCCGCCGGCGTCGAGTTATAGGCGATCAGCAGAATGTTGCGCAGCTTCTGCCGAAAGCGAAAGGGCTGCCCAACAGGCCCTATGACGCTCAGCAGTTGGCCGGGTGTGAAATGCGACCGGGCCGGCTGCTCAATGACGAGCATATTGCTGGCCAGAATTTCGACGGGAAACCACAGCTCGCGCAAGTAGGGATGCCATTGCTCCGCTTCGTAGTCCTTGTCCATGCGCCGCGCCAGCAGCGCCTGGCCCGCGCGCAGCGATGAGAGCGAGCGATCGACCGCCAGGTCCAGCCGCTGATAGTCGCGGTTCACGCGCGTGATACGCTCTATGTAGGCTTGCGACTCTTTCATGGTCCCCCTACCCTGTGCCAGTCATTATAGTTGGATATGAGCCCGAGGACATAGCGGCCACGGCCTCAGTTTTGCGCCGCGGGCGGACGCGCCGGCCCGAGCTTAGCCATCGTAGACCAGTCGATACAGTTCAAAAGGTATCGCTCCGGCATCGGCAATATGGGCGGCCAGGACGAATCGAGGGTCTGATTCTTCGCCGAGATACAGGGCGTCCAGCGCCGGGCGCGAGGTCGGCATCAGCAGGTAGTCGATACTGAAGCGGCGGCCCAGCGCCAGCGTGTCCTCGCGCGATGCCAGCGGCGTCATCACGGAAGCGTAGCCGAAATAGCTCAGCACATAGGGATCTTGCGACATAAGGCGAATTTCGCCGTCGCCCGTCACATCGGGCAGCGCGGCCAATTCGTCCACCAAAACCTGAATGCTGTTGTAGTAGGTATTTGCAAACTCGGTCTCTTGCCTGACCTGAACGATGCTGCTTGCAGCCAGCCACAATGCCGTTATGATCAGGAATGCCGTTTTCCAGGCGAGGCGCTTGAACAGCGCGTCCACGGCTATAACAGCAAGTGGAATCAAAAGCGGCGCAATAGTCAGAAAGGCTTTTTCGAAGCTGCCAGCCTGGCTTTTCAAGGGCAGCAGCCAGGGGTAGACAAGCAATATGCTCAGCAGCCAGATTGACGCGGGCGCCAGCGTCACAAGCCGCGCGGGGCGCCCGCTGCGCATCAGACGTAAGGCGCCCGCCAGTATCAGGGCATTCAGCGGAAAGACGAGCGATACCAGCACCTGCTTGATGGCGGCGGCGAACTGGAAAAGTCGCGCGTTGATCAATTCCGCCAAGGTCTGCCGCTGGAGCATGGTTTCCCAAGTGAGGAGTGATCCGTAGGCGTAATGGTCGGCTTGCTCCACCATGAAGAACATGCGGGCCGTTTCAGCTGTGCCGAGTAGACCCAGTTCTTGCTGATTGCGCCAGAGCCAGGGGGCGATAACCACGACGAATGCGCCAGCCGTCAGACATAGCGCGGCCAGGGCCGAGCGCAGTGTAAGGCGCCGCCCGTTTGTCCAAAGCCGCAGCCCCAGGGCGAAGATCAACATCGGGAAGTACACAAGCGCATCATTTCGCGTGAGATAAGCCAAACCGGCCAGCGCGCCACTGAGCATGAAGCTGGCTTTGCCTCCGACTTTGAAGCCATGGTTCAGCAGGAGCAGCGCCCCGCACACAAAAGCGACGCTCAGCGCCGTGGTATCGGTCCGCAGCGAACTCGCAACCAGATCAGGTATGAATGCCGCCAGAAGCGCGGCAATCAGCGCCGGCTCATCGGCCAGCTCCAGCTGTTTCGCGCCAAGATATGTCAGCAGCGGCGTCAGCGCTCCCGCCGCGACGAATACTGCTACAGCCGCCAGGGGCGAGTCCCCGCCCAGCGCAATGCCCAGTGCGGCGGCCGCGCCCGCCAGTGGCATCCAATGGTCGATGCCGTGGCTAATCTCGGATGGGATTCGGCTGTAGTGCCAGACGTAATCTATCGTGAAGCCCTGCCCGTCCGCGAGGCGGCGCCCCAAGTTGAAATAGTGGATCGGATCGTGCAAGCCGGGGTTATGCACCAGAGACAGCAGCGCTAAACGGAAGAGCAAGGCCGCCGCAACAATCGCCAGCAAACGAGGCGCCGTTGATTTGGTCCAGCTTGCCAAGAGGTCAGTCATCCTTGCCTTTTGCCCCGCCCAATACTACCATTCGCCGCATTCCGACCCTATAGCAAGAATCGTGGTCGATGCAAGCTGAAGCGCGCTATTCGACATTGCTCTGGATCATTCTGCTCTTGGGCCTCTTGCTGCGGCTGGCATTTGCTGCCGGGCAGCCGACGGTAGAAACCTTCGACCGGGCCGGCGGCGACAGCGGGTGGTTCCTGGCCGTGGGCTGGGGCTTTTTCAGCGGGCAGGAGCACGGCTGGATTCGTGATATTCCCTTCACCAACGCGGTGATTCCGACGCCCCCCGTATACATCATTTTCGCCGGTATTTTTCAGCAATTCCTGCCGGAGCACGAAACGGTTGTGCTGATTCGCCTGCTGCAGTCTCTGGCGTCTGTGGCGACCGCTTATCTTGTGTTCCGCATCGGCGCCGTCCTTGGCGGCGCGCGCGCTGGAATCGCTGGCGCGGCGCTCACGGCTTTTCATCCTGCGTTGATTTTTGAACCGGCGAACATCGCCAGCGAAACACTCTATATGTTCTTTCTCCTATGCGGCCTGTGGCTGTACGTGGAGTACTTTGTCCCCGGCTCAAGCCGGCGTAGCGTACAGACATTGTCTCAGCGCGCCGCCCTCGCGCTGGCCGCTATTGCATTTGGTCTGGCGACCTTGACGCGCGCGGTGGCCGTTCTCTTTCCGCTGGGACTAGCCCTGCATATGCTGCTTCTGCAACGCCATCGTCTGCTGAGCGATTGCCGACGTCATGTCACGCTTTTCCTCATCATTTATTTGGCCATCGTGTCGCTCTGGACAGTCTACAACCTGGCCCTCTGGGATCGTTTTGTCTTTGTGAGCGATCGTTTGCTGCCCGCGGTCTGGCGCGGGCTGGAAACCGATGACGGCTCGCCACAACAGAACGACGCGCTGTTGCTGGCGGGTACGGAAGCCGATGTACCCGAAGGCTGTGTTATCGACTGCCGTTATCATCATCCGCCTCAGCTCTACGTCGAGCGAATCGGCCAGATTATCGAGGCTGATCCAGCCGGATTACTGGCGCTGCGAGCCAAGGAGCTGGCCTACTCCCTGCTGCAGCCGCACGGAACTACGCACCTGGGCAACGTCAGCGTCAGGGAGGCCGCGCTGGACTGGCTCGGCGGCAGCCGCTCCCCCTCCGACCTTAGCCTGATCCTGCGCATCGAGGGCTTCGCGCTCAAGCTGCTGACCTGGCTTTTCCATCTAAGCGGCATCGGGCTGGGCTTGCTGGGCATGGTCCTCTTGCGCAAACGCTGGCCTTTGTCCGCGCCCGTCATGGGCTTCGCCATTTATACCGTGCTGGCGCATACGGTAGTCTTGGCGCTGCCGAGGTATCTGTTCGCCATTGAAGTCATCTGGCTGATCTTCGCCGGCTGCGCGCTGGTCGTCATGCTCGATCGCTGGCGGCGCGCGGACGCAGCCGCGACGGGCTGACCGTAGCGCGCCTGGAGTAGCACTGCTGTAAGCTGCGCAAACTCTGACAGGAGGAATCCACGAATTGAAAATCTATACGAAGAGGGGCGACAGCGGCGACACCTCGCTATTTGCCGGCGGACGCGTTTCGAAAAACCACTCTCGCGTCGAAGCTTACGGCACGGTCGATGAACTAAATTCACTGCTGGGTCTGGCGCGCGCGCTGGGCGCAAGCGAACGCGGCGACCTGTGGCTGACTGAAGTGCAGAATCAGCTCTTTCATTTGGGCGCTGACCTGGCCACGCCGCTGGACGCCAAGGCGGACTGGATCACGCGAATTGCGCCCGGGAACATCGAGTGGCTGGAGTTGAGCATAGACGAAATGACCGCCGAGTTGGCGCCGCTGCGAAACTTTATCCTGCCCGGGGGCACAGGCTCTGCAGCCGCACTGCAAGCGGCGCGCGCGGTCTGCCGTCGCGCCGAGCGGCGGGTCGTGGCCCTGGCGGAGGCCGAGGACATCGGCGACCTCGTCCTGCCTTACGTGAATCGCCTGTCCGATTGGCTCTTCACGCTGGCGCGCTTCGAAAATATGCAGGCCGGCGAATCCGAATCCAAGTGGGCTCTGCGCCAGTGATGACCAAGGTAAGTCAGGTTCGGGGAATGCTGATGCCGGAGGTGGGAGTCGAACCCACACACCCGAAGGTACACGAGTTTGAGTCGTGCGCGTCTGCCAATTCCGCCACTCCGGCTCGCGGTTCCGCAGTCTACTGTCGCGCCGATCCAAAGTCAATGGGCAAGCGGCGCGCGGCGCTGCCACAATGAGCCGCATCGCCAGGTATTGCGCGCTTTGCGGGCGGCCGCTTAGCGAGCGCATCTTGGGCGGTCGCGAGCGACCCTACTGCGCCGCCTGTAAGCAGCCCGTGTATTTCGATCCCAAGGTCGCGGTCGTCGTCTTCATCGAGCAGGACGACAAAGTCCTGCTGATTCAACGGGCGGTGGATCCGGGCCAAGGCTTTTGGGCGCTGCCCGCGGGTTTCGTCGATCACGATGAAGCGCCGGAAGCCGCCGCCGTCCGCGAAACGCTGGAAGAAACCGGCCTGGTCGTGCGCATAGACAAGCTGCTGGCTGTCTATCCCAAGCGCGACGATGGCCTGGCCGACATCGTCATCGCCTATAGCGCGACGGTAATCTCGGGCGAGGCGAAAGCGGGCGATGACGCCGCCGATGCCGGCTGGTTCACGCGCGAAGATCTACCGCCGCTGGTGTTCTATCCCTCGATCACCTTAACGAATAAGTGGCGCGCGGGCGCTTTGGTTTTATAGCGCGCTGACATCCCTACTCGCTGGAAGGTTGCACTCCCAGCAGTCGCAAAATGCGAGTCGCCACGGCCAAGAGATACGTGTATACGATCGAAGCGCGGACTCGGGTCGCGTTGCGTCCGTCGTCCAGCGACTGGTAGATCGTCCGCGCCTTGCCAAACTCTTGACGGGCCGCAGCAAATTCCCACTGCGACATATAGACGGAGCCAAGCGCGTAGAGGTAACGAGCTTCGCTGTGTGGGTTGCCGACCCGGCGCGCCATATCAACGGCCCGCCCGTAATACGAAAGCGCGCTTTCGGGATTCTGACGCAGTTCTTGCCATTGCCCGATCATTCCCAGCGTATACATCTCATAGGGCGGGTGCTGGATATCTTGCGCCAGGGCTAGCATCTGATCGAAATAGCGGCGCGCCTCCGCCAGGTCTTTGGCTGCCGCCAGGGTCATCGCCAGCGTATAGAGGCGCATAAATTCGTGGAAAACGGCTTCCAGGCCGCGGGCTACTTCCAACGCGGTCAGTTGCTGCTCCAGGCCGCGTTCAAAGCTGTCGCCATCCTGCGCCAGCACGACGCCTTGCTGGCCGATGATGACGCTTTCCAGCAGCCGATCTTTTGCGGCTTGCGCTTTGCGCAGCGCGACCAACAGACCGTCGTTGGCTTTGCCGTATTCGTTCTTGCGGATGAAAGCGTTGGAAAGCAGCAGAATCGCCCGCGCTTCCAACAGGTCATCTTTGAGTTCGCGCGCGATGTCAATAGCCTTCCAGGCGTGCTTGCTGGACTCGTCCGGGCTAGCGGCGATCTCGCCCATTCCCAGCACGGACTGAGCGTAGCGGCGCATATCGCCAGCTTCAAAGGCATAGTCGACAGCCGAGCGGTAGTCTTCCAAGGCTTCGCCCGTCTGCAAATAACCTTCGCGCGCGATTCTGGCCCGCGTCAGCAGCGCGTCAATCATCAGCCCGACGGAGCGAATGGCATTGGCTTCGTCCGCCGCCTGATTGATGTAGTCGCGCGCAAAATCAAAATGACCCAGCGAGCACTGCGCCTGCGCCAGGCCCAGTAATGCGATGATCTCGACGCTATGATTGCCTTCGCGCCGCGCCATCGTCAACTCGACATGGCAGCGATCGACAATCTCGTTAAACGCGCCGGATTTGGTCAGCGACTCGATGTCGTATCTCAGGCTATCCACCGTTGCTGGCATAGACCCTTCGTCCCGTACTCCCTTCATTCCTCATTATTATACGCGCGCAGCGCCAATTCGATTCATTGCCTTGCTGCGGCTGCGCCCGCGTCCGTCACTCTACGGCTCTTGAGCGCGTCTTTGCATCAGCCGGCGCAATCGATGCGCCAGCCCGATTGTCCAATCGACCGATGCCGGCGGCAGCAGCCAGGTATAGAGCGCGTACATGCGGCGCTGCCTCGCTTCGGGCGGATACAGCGCCGCGGCCCGCAGAAAGTGACCGCGCGCGGCTTTTGCATCGCCCGCCTGCCACAAATATAGCGCGTAGACATGATGCCGCGCCGCTTCCTTGCGGTCGAATTCGAGCGGCTCCATGCACGGCTCCCAGCCATATTGGCGGGCGTTTTGCAACGTTTTGAGCCGACCCAGAGCGCCGAAAAGCCGGTTATCCGAGATCATGCCATCGTGCATGCGCCGGTAAACAAGGGGCCGGTTGATGCCATGAAAGCGATAACGCCGGGCGAGGCGCAAGAAGAGATCCCAATCTTCGGCGCTGCGGAATTCCGCATCATCGGCAAAGCCGCCGACCGCGCGCAACGCCTCCGCGCGGATCATGCTTGAACTGGTCAGTATTCTGCAGCCGGTCTGCCGCAGCAGTTCGCAAAAGACGTCATCCGAGTACTGCTCAAAAGGCGGGGTCGATACCGGCGTTTCGCCATCAGCCGCGACGAATTGAAAGTGCGTATACACGACCGCAATCTCCGGACGACTGCGGAATGCCTCCAGGCCGATTTCGACCTTCTGGCGGTGAAGTTGATCATCGGCGTCGAGAAAGTGAATGAACTCGCCGCTGGCGACCGCGACGCCGTTGTTGCGCGCGATGCCCGGGCCTTGGTTCGCTTGCGTAACCAGCACAATGCGATCGCCGTATTTCTCGCGCAGGAAATCCGCCGTGCCGTCCATGCTGCCGTCGTCAACAACGATCACCTCGCAATTGGCATAGGTCTGGCTGAAGCAACTCTCGACCGCATCGACGACGAAGCAGCGGCGGTTGAAAGTCGGGATGACAATGCTAACGAGCGGTCCGCTGGTCCTGGTAGATTCACTGTCAGACGTCATAGAATCCGGGCCAATCCTGCTACTGGCGCTGGAGCGTCGGGGCGCCGTTAATCGTACCCGCCAGCCAGCCAAAGGTCTCATCGGCCGTCTGCACCTGCCACCAGCGATAGCCCTCATTTTCATAAGGTCCTGCGAAAATCGCCACATAATCGCCGAAGACCAAGCCGCGGCGAACCGCGCCGGCGGTGGTGGGCTCGCTGCGCAGATTCAAGTAGTCAAGGGCGATGCGCAGCTGCTGCCCGGGATAATACTCGGTATTCACAACCACGGCGTCGGGAATGGGCCGGGCAGCGCCGCCCGGCGCGGCGCCGAATTGCGGGTTGGAGGCGCCGTCCGTATTGTCGGTAATCGGCCCGCCATCAGCCGGCACGGTATACTGCCGCGCCTGAACCGAAACCAGGACGGCGCTGCGGTCCGGGAACCAGCGGATATCTTCCGGCGCGACAGGGCCAATGAATTCAGACAGGCGGTTGCCGTTCTGATCGTAGAGCGCCACCGGCCCGCTGCCCGGCGCGCCGGGCCGACCCAGCGCGCGGTACTGACCGTTGGGCAGGCGCACGGCGTCGCGCAGCCAGAGACCGCGGGACGAACCATCGAGTATGACGCGCTCTCCCGTCAGGTTGTTGTTCACCACGCCGATGATCACTCGGCCATCCGGTCGGCGTCCGCTGACTGTGATGCCCTGCGCGCCGGGATTCCAGCTCCCATAGTCATAGCGGACGAAGTTCGGCGCGTTGTCGGCATTATGCGGGTCCCGCCGCGCCTGCACGATCGCCAGCGCATTGCGCCCTTCCTCCGGCAATTGCACCGACAGGAGCACGTTGTTGTCGCCCGGCACCGGCGACCATTGGACGCCGAAGGTTTTCCAGAACCTGGCATTACTGGGGTAAACCATCTCGCAGGGGTCGTAACCCGGCACCGGACAATCGCGAATCAGCTGATAGGTGGGGTCGTATTGGCTGTCCAGGCGCGGCTGCCAGAACCAGACGCCGGCATTGGAGTTATCCAATCCCAGCGGCGTATCGATGCGGAAGCTGAATTGCCGGCCGTCCGCGGACCAGTCCAATTCGACAATGCGATTCTTGTTCTGCGCGAAGCTGGGGACCTGGCTCGAGAAGCCTTCAAAGTAGGGCGAGTAGCTCATTTCACCTTCAAGCGCGATACCGATGGGCCGGTAACGCAGCACCCCCTTCTGGTCGGTGCGCAAGAAACTATTCGGATCGACAGGATTCTGCAGGAAGAGCCTCACGCCGCCGGCGAGCTGAATGTTGTTGTTGAAAGAGAAGATTTGCCCCACGCCCACATTGTACTGATACACCGACGCGCCGCTGATGCTGAAGGTCGCCTCTTGCGCGATCGGCGGTTGAATCACCGCGCGCAGAAGATCGCTTCGCACCGCTACGGTAGGCTGAACAATCGTAGGCGTGGGCGTAGGCGTTGAGTCCGGGGACTCAAACGGGGAATCGGGCGTGACGGCAAGCGGCGTGGAGACAAATACCTCATCGCTGCTGCTTGTCGCGTCTTCCAAGGGCGCGGGCGCATCGGGCAGCGGCGCGGCAATCGTATTGGTGGGCGGCAAGGTGGGCGCCGCGGTCCAGGTGGGTGGAACCGTCGGGCGCGGCTCGGGCGTCGCCACCAGTTTGGCTACTTCGGTTTCGTCCAGCGTCGGGCGCGGCGGAATAGCTGCCACCAATTGTATGACAGGCAGATCTGTCGCCGTAGCGGGGGCTGTTGGCGTCGCAACATCAAGTCGTTGCGGCAATCTGACGAGTTCAATATCGGTGGCTGTCGGCGTGGCGGTGGGCGACTCAGTCGGTATTAGGATTCGGGTCGGCGTCGGCTGCAGGGTCTCGGTCGGCGTATCCGTAGGCAGCGGTGTTACAGTGGCTGTCGGCTGCAAAGTATTGGTGGCAGTCGGTAAGTCCGTCGCGCTTGGTTCATCAGTGGCCGTCGCGGTTGGCGCTTGAGTTTGAGTCGCCGTCGGTTCGCGTGTGAGCGTGGCTGTCGATGTCGCCGTCGCGGTAGACGTATGGGTTGCTGTCGGCACATCCGTATCGGTGGCGGTTGATGTACTGGTAGCTGTCGGCTGGTCGGTCTCTGTGGCCGTTGCTGTATCAGTCGCCGTCGGTTCTTCCGTCTGAGTTGCCGTTGCTGTATTGGTCGCGGTTGGTACGTCCGTGTCGGTAGCCGTGGCCGTGTTGGTCGCCGTCGGCACGTCCGTGTCAGTGGCGGTCGGCGTCGCCGTTGCCGTGGCCGTGTTGGTCGCCGTCGGCACGTCCGTGTCAGTGGCGGTCGGCGTCTCCGTTGCCGTGGCCGTGTTGGTCGCCGTCGGCACATCCGTGTCAGTGGCGGTCGGCGTCGCCGTTGCCGTGGCTGTGTTGGTCGCCGTCGGCACGTCCGTGTCAGTAGCAGTCGGCGTCGCCGTTGCCGTGGCCGTGTTGGTCGCCGTCGGCGCATCCGTGTCAGTGGCGGTCGGCGTCGCCGTTGCCGTGGCCGTGTTGGTCGCCGTCGGCGCATCCGTGTCAGTGGCGGTCGGCGTCGCCGTTGCCGTGGCTGTGTTGGTCGCCGT